>NZ_JBIVUQ010000011.1:216313-280864 GCF_044757265.1 Streptomyces sp. NPDC091292
GGAGCTTTCCTCTGCCGGGAGCTTTCCCCTGCGGGGGGCTGTTCCTCTGCCGGGAGCTTTCCCCTGCGGGGGGCTGTTCCCCAGCGGGGGCTTTTCCCCTGCCGGGGGCCTGCCCGTGCCCGCGTCTATGCCACCGCTCCTGCTCCTGCCCCTGCCCGTCGCCCCGCCCCCGTGTGCCTGTCATCTCCGTGTCTGAAATCCGCCAGCCGACCTAGGTGCCTCCGTCGCACAATGGTCTTGTGATTGATGAAGAGACCAGGTATGAGGTGGTGCGTAGTCGGGACGGGCGGTTTGATGGGGCGTTTTTCTTTGGGGTGGAGACGACCGGGATCTACTGTCGGCCCAGTTGCCCCGCCGTCACGCCCAAGCGGCGGAACGTGCGGTTCTTCGCCACCGCCGCCGCCGCTCAGGGGTGCGGGTTCCGGGCCTGTCGGCGGTGTCGGCCGGACGCCGTGCCCGGGTCCGCCGAGTGGAACGTCCGCGCGGATGTCGTAGGGCGCGCCATGCGCATGATCGGGGACGGTGTCGTCGACCGCGAAGGCGTCGCCGGGCTCGCCGGGCGGCTCGGGTACAGCGCCCGGCAGGTGCAGCGTCAGCTCACCGCCGAACTCGGCGCGGGCCCCGTCGCCCTCGCCCGCGCCCAGCGCGCCCATACCGCCCGCGTGCTCCTCCAGACGACCGACCTGCCCATCACGGAGATCGCGTTCGCCGCCGGATTCGCCAGCGTGCGGCAGTTCAACGACACCATCCGGGCCGTGTACGCCATGACTCCGACCCGGCTCCGCGCCGCCGCACCCCGCCGCCCGGCGTCCGGCCCCACCGCCGGTATCCCGCTGCGCCTCGCGCACCGCGGCCCCTACCAGTCCGGCGCCGTCTTCGACCTGCTCGCCGACGAAGCGCTCGCCGGGGTCGAGCATGTGTCCGGGGCGCCCGGGAAGCGCACCTACCGCCGCACCCTCCGCCTCCCGTACGGCACCGGCATCGCCGCCGTCGACGAGCGGCCCGGCGTCTCCGGCGCGGGCACCGCACACCGGAGCGGCTGGCTCGACGCGCGCCTCCACCTCAGCGACCCCCGGGACCTCACCACCGCCGTCCAGCGGCTGCGCCGCCTCTTCGACCTGGACGCCGACCCCTACGCGGCCGACGAACGCCTCGCCGCCGACCCCCGCCTCGCGCCCCTCGTCGCCGCCCGGCCGGGCCTGCGCTCACCGGGCGCCGCCGACCCCGAGGAACTGGCGGTACGCGCCGTCGTCGGCCGCGTCGAGGCGGAGCAGTTGGTGCGGCGGTACGGGAAGGCCCTCGACGCTCCCTGCGGACCGCTCACCCATGTGTTCCCCGAGCCGGGCGTCCTCGCGCAGGCCGAGCCGGACGGCACCCTCGGCGCCCTGACCGCCGCCCTGGCCGACGGCGCCCTGCGGCTCGACGCGGGCGCCGACCGCGACCAGGCCGAGGCCGCCCTTGCCGCCCTGCCGGGCATGGACGCCCGTACCGTCGCCGTCATCCGCACCCGCGCCCTCGGCGACCCCGACGTCCCGCCGCCCGACCGGCCCGTACCCGAAACCTGGCGCCCCTGGCGCTCCTACGCCCTGCGCCACCTGCACACCGCCGGAGAGACGGAATGACCCCCATGACGACTGCCACCACGCTGTACACGACCGTCGCGAGCCCCGTCGGCGACCTCCTCCTCACCGGTGACACCTCCGGTGCGCTGACCTCCCTCTCCGTGCCCGGTCAGAAAGGTGGCCGGACCGTGCGTCCCGAGTGGCGCCACGCCCCGGACGCCTTCCGCGACGCCGAGCTGCAGCTCGCCGCCTACTTCGCCGGTGAACTCACCGTATTCGAGCTGGAGTTGCGGCCCGAGGGCACCGAGTTCCGCCGTCGGGTGTGGGACGCGCTGGACGACGTACCGTACGGCGCGACCACCACCTATGGCGCCCTGGCCGCGCGGATCGGCGCCTCGCGGATGGCGGTGCGCGCGGTGGGTGGGGCGATCGGCGCCAATCCGCTGCTCCTGGTCCGCCCCTGCCACCGCGTCATCGGCGCGGACGGCTCCCTCACCGGGTACGCGGGCGGCCTCGCCCGCAAGGAGTTTCTGCTCGGGCTTGAAGCGGGTGTCACTCCTCGTCCAGTCCCCAGCTGTGGATCCGCCTCGGATGGATCCTGATCACTTCCTCGCTCATGTGCGTGCCCAACTCGTGTGGCCCGGTGATGAGTTCGGCCTTGCCCCGGATGTCGACGCCCCGTACCTTCCACGGGCGTTCGCTCACGATGTCGTCGACGACCAGGGCGACCTTCGGATTCGCCGTCAGATTCCGCCACTTCTTCGTGGACCCCATCGAGAAACCGCCGATGAGGATCGTGCCGTCGTCCTGCGGGAAGAACCCGACCGGGTTGGCCTGCGGCTGCCCGTGCGGATCGACGGTGGCGAGCCGCCCGAGCCGCTGGGTCCGCAGGTACGCACGCTCGGCCTCGCTGAATTCGGTCATACCGCGAGCCTCGCAGAGCGCCCCAGGTCATGCCAGCCGACACCGGCCTCAGGGCGTCACCGACCTCACGGCTTCGCCGGTTTGCGCGCCAGGACGCAGACGTACGCCCGCTTCTTCCCCTCGTCCGGCCCCTGCTCCAGCCGCGCGGAGACGACCAGCCCCGCCGCCGCGAGCAGATCGGTGAGGCGGTCGAGGGGAAGGAAGTGGAACTTGTACGAGACCGGGTGGCCGTAGTGCTGGTCGGGCTGTACGTGCTCGTTGTCGCCGACATAGACGCCGATCAGCACGTGGCCGCCCGGTGCCAGCGTGCGGTGGAATTCGGCGAACACCGCCGGTAGCTGCTCGGGCGGGGTGTGCTGGATCGAGTACCAGGCCAGGACGCCGCCCAGCGTGTCGTCGCCGATGTCGAGCCCCGTCATCGAGCCTTCCTCGAACCGGAGTCCGGGGTGGGCCCGCCGGGCCAGCGCGATCATCCTCGGCGACACGTCGACACCGAACGCGGAGACGCCCAGCGTGGTCAGGTACGCCGTCACCAGGCCCGGCCCGCACCCCACATCCGCCACCGGGCCGCGCCCGCCGCCCCGCACCATCTCGGCGAACGCGGCGAACGTGGCCCGGGTCAGCGCATCCAGCTCGGCCGGCCGGGGAACCCGCTCCAGATAGGTGTCGGCGACGGTGTCGTACGACTCGCGTACGGCGGAGAGGTAGGAGAACTGGGTCATCCGCCGAACATAGGGCCTGGCCATCCGCGAAGCGACAGGGCCGCTCCCCACGCCAGAAGGCGCGTCAGCCAGGAAGCCCCCAGCGGGCCACCGTCCCATCCCCTGGTACCGGTGCGATCCGCAGATCCGGACGGTCTCCCGCCCGGGTGATCAGCGCCGCGTCCCCCTTCCGCAGCGCGATCCGGATCGCCCCGTCCCCGGCGTCCTCGTACCGCAGCGCCCGTCCCCGCCCGTCCCGTACGTCGATCGCGCCCGCGATCCCGTGGCGGACCACGCACGGCGCTCCCGCCTCGCTGGTCAGGCGCACCCAGCGCGTCGCGCCGTCCTCGCGCACCGCGCTCAGCAGGAACGCGCCCTGCGTACGGAAGTCGTGCACCACCAGGTCACGCCACGCGGCGGGCACCGCCGGGAACACGCGGACGACGTCACCCCACGACTGGCACACCATGTCGTGCAGGGACTGCGCGGCCGACAGCGGTGTCTCGATGACCGGGCCCGACTCCTTGTACATGGTGTTGGCCTGGATGTAACGGCTCATCAACTGGCCGAGGTACTTCAGGGCGTCGTCGCCCTTGCCGAGCAGCGCGGACATCGACGCGGCGCCGGTGAAGGTGTAGCCCTGGAGGGCGCCCTCGAAGCCGACCCAGTGGGCCAGGGACTTCTCGATCAGCGCGGTCTCCTGCGGTGTGCGGCCGGTGAGTTCGTACAGCGGGTACACGGCGAGCAGATGCGAGTAGTGCCGGTGCGACTTCGCGAAGGGGATGTCGGCGCCGATCATGAAGCCGTTGGCGTCCGTCGGGTACGGCGTCCTGCGCGCCAGGACCTCGCGCCAGCGCGGCGCCGCCTCGTCCTTGATGCCGAGGAGTTCGGCGGAGTCCAGGAGCGTTCGGCAGCCCCAGGTCAGCAACATCAGGTCGTAGTTGCAGTCGCGGGAGTTGCCGCCGTACTCCGGTGAGAAGGTCGCCGGGAGGTGCAGCTTCCCGTCGGCGCCCGGCTGGAGGAAGTGGAGGTAGTAGGCGACGGCCTTGCGCAGCAGGGGGAACAGGACATCGCGCAGGATCGACTCGTCCATGGTGTGCCGGTAGCTGAGCCATACGTTGTGCAGGGCCCAGACGAGGTTGCCGACCTCGGGCGTCGGCGCTTCCTGGCCCGGTATGCCGACGCCGTACCCCTGATCGCTCGCGGTCGCACCGCCGTTGACCAGGCGCGCGTCCGTGGTACGCGGAATGCCGAGCGAGTCCGCGCGGTACGCGGGCGCCATCTCGGCCGTGAGATGGTCCCGGAACTCACTCAATGCCCGGGTCACGGCGTCGAGTTCGAGATGGTTCGAGCCGTGGATCAGCCAGTACTCCAGTTGGACGTTGAGATTCCACCAGGTCGCGGGCCACGGTGTGGGCTCCAGCCAGGGCCCCGACGTCGCCATCACGGGCGCGTCCCGGCGGGCCGCCGACGCCGTCTTGTACAACTGGATCCAATAGAACCGCTGGATCCGCGCGTCCGGCAGCGACAGGAAACTCTTGCGGTAGAAGGCGTGCCACCAGGCACGGTGCGTGAGGGCGAGCGCGTCGTACGGCAGCAGCGCGGCTCCCCTGACCGCCCGCAGCGCCTCCGCCTTCGCGGTGGTACGGGGATGGGAGTGCGCCACGGTCACGTACAGCGTGCGCCGCGCGCCCCGGGTCCGTTCGCGCCACGCGGTGACGTGCTGTCCGCCCGCGAGCAGCGGCTGTACGGCGACCGATGTGCCGTCGACCGTGGTGACATCGGCGGGCGGATTGCCGGTGTATCCGTCGGGCAGCGGCTTGAACGCGGCGCGCGGGCTGATCGCCTCGGCCGGATGGAACACCCACCGGAAGCCCCGCTCGCCCGCGCTGGGCGTGACCTCGACGGCGAGGACCGAACGCGAGGTGTGGACGAGGGCGCGCAGGGTCAGGGTGCCCCGGTCCGTGGTGAGGGTGCCCGTGAGTTCCGCGTCGCGCAGCCCGAGGCGCCAGTCGAGGGCGGTGATCGTGCCGACCGGTTCCAGCGTGAAGTACCCGATCGGCAGCCGCGCGAGACCGAACAGCGAACCGAACTCGGGCCGGTGGTCCTGCACCTCGGAGTGCTGCACAGGGAAGCGGACGGCCTTGGTGGGGGCGGCCGGGTCGGCGTAGATCCCGGAGCCGAGGAAGCCGTTGCCGAGGTACGGGCCCTCGTACCAGGTCTTCGGCGCGCGCTGCCAGACGAGGTCCGCGTCGTCGAGCACCGCCCGCCACGGGTCACCGGACGGCCGCACGTCCGTCGCCCCGGCCGGCGACGCGGTCGTCCCGTACTCCGCCGCCGACGCCTGCGCGGGCACACCTCCGGCGAGTACGGCCCCGCCGCCCAGCGCGGTTCCGGTGGCGAGGACGGTTCGTCTGGACGGGCTGGGCATACGGGCCTCCCGGCGGCTCGGGCACGAAGGGTTCATCGAGCTGATTCATCGAGCTGATTCATCGGAGTTGATTCATCGGAGCTATCCCCCGCTGCAAGGTAGAGAGGGTGTGACTCGACGTCAACAGGTAGAGATAGATCCGATGTGCCGTTACGTATGTGGACCGGGGGCGGGGACATGGACGGACGTCAGCCCCAGATCACCGCTGCCAGCCATGCCCCGAAGATCAGCAGACACGCGAACAGCTCCGCGAGCACGCTCCAGCCCCCGGCCCGCATCGCGGTGCGCACGGCCGTCACCGCCTCACCGTGACCGCCCAGGCGCAGCCGCTCCGACACATAGATCCCGCCGATGAATCCGAGGATGCCGCCGAGCACCGGCACCACGAAGAACCCCACCAGCGCGCCGCACCCCGCCCACACCGCCATCCGGTGCGTCGCGCCGCTCTGCCGCAGCCGGCGCGGCGGCAGCTGCCAGCGCACGGCCTGCGAGACAAGCAGTACGAGGGTGGCGCCGACGAAGAAGGCCCAGGTCGGGCGGCGCGGGTCCTGCAACGCCCACCACAGCACGGAGGCCCAGACCAGCCATGAGCCGGGCACCCCCGGCACCAGCACTCCGCACAGCCCGAGCAGCATCACCACCCCGACGAGCAGGAGTTCCCACGCTCCCATCTGCCCAGGGTGCCGGAGGGCGGCCGAACCCGCCCCTCGCGTTAGCCCTCCGGAGTCGGGTCCGGTCGCGCGGGCACGTCACGCCGTACCGCCGGGTCCCGATGCGCCCGCGCCTCGCGGGCCACCCAGTCCTTCTCGTACGCGTGCCAGCCGAGCTGCAACCGGGTCGTCACGCCCGTCAGTTCCATCAGCCGCTTGACGCGGCGCTGCACGGTCCGCAGACCGAGGTCGAGCTGTTTCGCCACGCTCGCGTCGGTCAGCCCGGCGAGCAGCAGCGACAGGATCTCCAGATCGGTGCCGTCGGGCCCGTCCGGGTGCTGCTCCGTGATGCCGCCGCGCTGGCCGATGCGGAGCGGCAGCGCGTCCCGCCACACCGCGTCGAACAGGCCCGACAGCGACTCCAGGAGCCCACTGGCGTGCACGACGAGGGCGGCCGGCTCGGCGGTCCGCGAGGTGAGCGGCACCATCGCGAGGGTCCGGTCCGCGATCACCAGCTTCGTCGGCACCCGGTCCACCACCCGTACCTGCTCGTCGCGGCCGATCGCGGCGGACAGCTCAAGGAGGCCCGTGGGCAGGTTCAGCACCTCGCGTTCCACGACGACCCGATAGGCCACGCCCCGGCCCGCGGCCTGCTCCTCGGCCTTGTTGTCCATGCCCGACACCACCACCGGCTTGCCCGTCACCAGGGCGCACACCTCGTCGCTCGCGCCGAGCTGGAGCTGGAGGAACCGCTGCGCCACAGCGCCCGCGCCGGTCACCACCTCGACCAGGTCGTGCACGGCGGGCTCGGCGGCCTGCGCCCGGTACTCCTCGGCGAGCAGCGCCGCCGCCAGCTCCGCCTTCTCCAACTCGTGCCGCTGCTGGGTGAGGAGCGCCCCGAGCGCGACGCCCGGCGGCGCCGCGACCCAGCGCCCCGGACGCGCCGACGACTGCGCGGCGAGCCCGTGCCGTTCGAGCCGGCGCAGCGCCCGGTCCGTGGCGTCCTCGGCGAGCGTGAGCCGGCGCGCCAGATCCGGCACGTCGGCGGCGCCCACCGACACCAGGGCGCGGTACGCCGCCTCATGCACTTCATCGAGCCCCAGCGCGGCCAGCATGTGGCGACGTCCCTCCCCGAGCGTTCCGTTCCGGCGGCCCGTACCGCCCCCCGGTGGCGGAAAGCGGCCACGGCGTAAAGCCGCCCCGGCACATCATCGCCGCACCACCCGCCTCTCTGCCAAGGTGGCGCCACCGCAGCACCAACATCCGCCCGTAATGCGGAGCTTGGACCGTATTGGCCTGGGCTTTGTCGTACGGGCACCGGCTCGTCGTCCGGCCGGGCCCCGGCCCGTTCCCGGACGTCGGCAGAACCTTGGGGAGAGCGATGCGCGCGATATCGCGTACGGCGCTGGGCGCGGCGACCGCCGCCGTCCTGGCCGTCACGGCGGCCGTGCCCTCGGCGGCGGGGCCGCTGGGGGACACGGGCACGACCGGAAGACCGCTGACCGGCGGCGCGGCCCCGGCCGCGGGCGAGGGCGGCGGCGCCGTCGTCACGCTGGTCACCGGGGACCGGGTCGTGGTCACGACCGACGCGTCCGGACGCCCCGCCGCGTCCGCCCTGCCCGGCGCGGACGGCACGCCCCCGCTGCTCCAGACCCGGCAGGCGGGGGACGACCTCTACGTCTATCCCGCGTCCGCCGTCCGCGCCCTCGCCGACGGCCGCGTGGACGAGGAACTCTTCAACGTCACCGGCCTCGTCCGCCAGGGCTACGACGACGCGCACAGCGCCGCCCTGCCGCTGATCGCCGTGTACGACTCGTCCGTAGATGTCGCCCGCAGCGCCCCGGCCGCCCCGCGCGGAGCGACCCGCGGACTCGTCCTCGACTCCGTCGACGGCGTCGCGCTCAAGGCCGACAAGAAGAAGGCCGCCGACTTCTGGGCCGACCTCAGCGCCCCGCGCTCCCGCGCCGCCGGTGACCTGAAGAAGCTGTGGCTCGACAGCAAGGTGCGGGCGAACCTCGACAAGTCGACCCAGCAGGTCCACGCCCCCGAGGCGTGGGCGGCCGGCTTCGACGGCGAGGGCACCAAGGTCGCCGTCCTCGACACCGGAGTCGACGCCGAACACCCCGACCTCAAGGGCCGGATCGCCGCCGCCGAGAACTTCACCGACTCACCGGACACCGAGGACCGCAACGGCCACGGCACCCACACCACCTCCACGGTCGGCGGCAGCGGCGCGGCGAGCGACGGCAGGAAGAAGGGGGTCGCGCCGGGCGCTCAACTCCTCAGCGGCAAGGTCCTCAACGACTACGGCTCCGGCGCCACCTCCTGGATCATCGCCGGCATGGAGTGGGCCGTCGACCAGAAGGCCGACGTCGTCTCCATGAGCCTCGGCAACCCGGCCCGCACCGACTGCACCGACCCCATGAGCACCGCGACCGAGGAACTGGCGCGCACCGCGAAGAACACCCTCTTCGTCATCGCCGCCGGGAACACCGGACCGGGCCTCAACTCCGTGTCGTCGCCCGGCTGCGCGCCCAGCGTCCTCACCGTCGGCGCCGTCGACCGCGACGACTCCACCGCCTCCTTCTCCAGCCGCGGCCCCGCCTACGGCTCGCACACCCTGAAGCCCGAGATCACCGCACCCGGCGTCGCCATCTCGGCGGCAGCCGCGGGCGGCCGGGGCGTGTACGCGTACCAGTCGATGAGCGGTACGTCGATGGCCACGCCGCATGTCGCGGGCGCCGCCGCGATCGTGAAGGAGCGGCACCCCGACTGGAGCGCCCAGCAGATCAAGGCCGCCCTCGTGTCGTCCGCCGACAGCGCGATCCCCGGTGACGTACGCGAGACCGGCGGCGGGCGCCTCGACGTGAAGGCCGCGATCGACCAGAAGATCCTGGGCGCGCCCGCCGTGCAGGGCGGCAGCTTCGGCTGGCCCCAGGACAGCGGCGACCGCACCACGGTCCAGGTCCCCTACACCAACACCACCGGCAAACCGGTCACGTTGAGCCTCGCCGTGCGGGGCGTGACCGGCAACGACGGGTCCGCCGTCCGCTCCCCGGTCGCCCGCATCGGCAAGCGCACCGTCACGGTGCCCGCCCACGCGACCGTGAACGTCCCGCTGTCCCTCGACCCCGACGCGTCCCTGCGCGCCGCCCAGTACGGCGACGTCACCGGCCGCGTCCTCGCCACCGCCGCGGGTGTCACCGTCTCGACCCCGTTCGCGCTGTACGTACAGCCGGAGACCGTCAGCCTCCGCGTCAAGCTCGTGGACCGCTCGGGCAGGCCCGCCGCCGCGTCCTCGTCGGTGGACCTCATCGGCACCGACGACGCGACCGGTGAGCGGCGCTTCAACGACGGCGCGAACGACCAGACGTACCAGGTGCGGCCCGGCAGCTACTTCCTGTCGTCGTTCATCGAAACCCCCGACGCGACCCCGGCCCCGGTGGGCGGTTCCGCACTCGCCGACTCGCTCACCTACGCCGCCCGGCCCCAACTGGAGGTCACCAAGGACACCACCGTCGTCCTCGACGCCCGCAAGGCGCACCGGCTGACCGTCCGCACCGACCGGCCCACCGAGGACCGCACCACTTCGCTCGCCTTCGCCCGCACCTGGGACGCGTCCTGGCTGCACGCCGGGTCGGTCACCGGGGGCCGCCAGGTCCAGGGCTACTACGCCGACGTCCAGGGCCGCGCCCACGACGGCGACTTCGAGTTCGGCAGCTACTGGCGCCGGTACGCCCCGCAGCTCGACTCGTTCGGCGTGACCGGCGGGCCCCGGCTCCACCCGGTCACCGGCTCCACCGGATCGGCCAACCTGGACGGCACCGGCAAGGCCCGCATCGTGGACGCGGGCAGCGGTACGGCCGCCGAACTCGCCGCCGCCGGGGTCAAGGGCAGGGTCGCCCTGGTGAAGGTCCCGGACGACACCACCTCCGTCGCCCAGCAGGCGCAGGCCGCCGCGACCGCCGGAGCCGTCGCCCTCGTCGCGTACCACGAGTCGGCGGGCCGCTGGTACCCGTCGGGCGGCTTCACCGGCGCGGCGCTGCCCGTGCTCGGGCTGCCCGCCGCCGAGGCGAGGACCGTCATCGGCCGCCTCGCCCAGGGCCCGGTGACCGTCGACTGGAAGGCCACCGCCGCCAGCCCGTACGTCTACAACCTGGCGTTCCCCGAGGACGGCCCCGTCACATCGGACCGCTCCTACCGGGTCCGCGACGACCGGCTCGGCCGCACCGACGCCACGTACCACGCGATGGGCGTCGCGGGGGACTACCTCGACATGGTCACCGCCCACCGGCCCACCGGCGACGTCTACCTCACCGGCCTCTTCGACCAGGTCGCCGCGCCCGGCAAGCGCACCGAGTACTACACGGCGGGGGACACCGCGTTCTCCCAGATGGTCTCCAGCAGCTTCCCGTTCGGCGAGTTCATGAAGGGCTCCGCACACACCTACCGGGCCGGGGAGCGGCGTAACGAGAGCTGGTACGGCGGCGGTGTCGTGCCCGGAACTCCGCGTGACGCGGACGGGAAGCCCGTGCTCGCCGCCGAACGGCAGGGCAACCGCATCGGGATCGCCCCCGCCTTCTGGAGCGACGGCGAACACGACGGCGTCCAGGGCAGTTTCGGCGACATCGGCAATGTGAGCCTGCGCGTCGACGGCGAGGACGCCGGGAGCAGCGGCTACCCGTTCGGCGTCTTCGACGTCCCGGCCGCCGAATCCACACTCGAACTCACCCTGGAAACTCTCAAGTTCGGGCAGCCGGCGAAGGTGTGGCAGCGGTCCACCGGGACGCGGACGACCTGGACGTTCCGGTCCGGGCTCGACGAGAGCGCGTACTCGCAGGGGCTGCCGATCCTCTTCCCCTCCTACGGGCTGCCGGAGGACGGCATGAAGACGCTGCCCGCGAAGGACGGACAGCGGATCACACTCGGCGCCACCGGGCACGCCGGATACACCCCCGGGGCGCTCACCTCGGCGAAGCTGTCGTACTCCTACGACGACGGCGACACCTGGACCGACGCGCCCACCGCGCGGCGCGGCGGATCCTGGACGGCGACCGTCGACCACGCGGGGGCCACCGGACGCCACGTCACGCTGAAGGTCCAACTGACGGACAAGCACGGCGCGTCCGTCACCCAGACCGTGACCCGGGCCTACGACGTGCGCTAGCCACCGTAGCCCCAGGTCACACCGGCGACCGCCGGGCGGCACTCCCGTGGGGGGTGGAGCCGTCCGGCGGTCGCGCGCTTGTCGCTTGTACGCGGTCGCTACGGGTTTTTCCGGATGCCCCGTTTTCGCACGGGCCGCGCGGTGGACAATAAGGGCATGAGCCAGCAGGGGGACAGCCGCACCGGCCACGAGGACGACTGGTGGGGGGAGTTGTACGGGGAGCGGTCCGACGACACGGCACCCGCCCCCACCACGGACACCTTGGACGACAGGTTCAGCTCGGCCACATCCGCCGTGAACGGCGCGCGGGCCGAGCCCCGCGACACCGCCCCGCCCCCGCCGCGCCCCCCGGCCCCGCCGACCCCACCGACCGGGGACGCGCCCTCCGGGCTCGGGACGGCGCGGGCTCCCTGGGAGGCGCCCGCCGGCACGGCGGGACCCCGCACCTTCCCCGACCGGCCCCGGAAACCGCCCGCCGACCACCCCACCGAACCGCCCGGCGCCCTGCCGGGACCCCGCGCGGCGGACCCGCCCCCACCCCCGCCGGTGGAGCCCCCTCCGCCCCGCCGCCCCGCACCCGCCTACGTCGGCGACCGGCCCCCCACCTACGAGGCCGAGCCCACCGCCCTGCCGCCCGCCGACCCCGAGGACATCGGCGAGACCGTCGCCGACACCGTCCTCGACGGCGCCCGCTACGGGAGCAGCACCCTGCGGGCCGCGTCCGTGCGCGGGGACTCCGCCCGCTACCGGGGCGAGCCCCGCCGCGACGCCCTGCTCACCGCCCGTTTCGGTACCGGCGAGGGAGCGCTCGTGCTCGTCGCCATGGCCACCGGCGCCCGCGCCACCGCCGGAGCCCACCGCGCAGCCGCCGACGCCTGCGCCTGGATCGGCGGAGCCGTCGGCCGCAGCCACGCCCGGCTCGCCGAGGACGTCCGCGCCGGGCGCCGAGGCGACCTCAAGTCGGGCCTGCACCGCCTCACCGACCGCACCCTCGGCAAGCTGCGCGCACGCGCCGCCGAGTTGGGCGTCGAGCCCGGCGAGTACACGGCGAGCCTGCGCTGCCTGCTGCTGCCCGCCGACCCGGCGTGCCGTACCCGCGTCTTCTTCGGCGTCGGCGACGGCGGCCTGTTCCGGCTGCGCGACGGCGCCTGGCAGGACATCGAGCCGCAGCCCGCCGACACGGCGGGCGAACCCGTCGTCGGCTTCGGCTCCCCGCCCAGCGAGACCCCGGAGGGCGACCGCCTCACCATGGACCTGGGCATCACCACACCCCCCAGCCCCTACGAACCGGCCCCGGAGCCGCCCCGCGCCCCGTTCCGCTTCCGCGCCTCCGTCGCCCGCCCGGGTGACACGCTGCTGCTGTGCACCGGCGGCCTCGCCGACCCGCTGCACGGGGAACCCGGCCTCACCCGGCACCTCACCGCCCGCTGGTCCTCCGCCGAGCCACCGGGCCTCGCCGCGTTCCTCGCGGACGCCCAGGTCAGGGTCAAGGGCTACGCCGACGACCGCACCATCGCCGCCGTTTGGGAGGCGTGACGGCGCGCGCTGTGAATTCATGGACCCAGGCCCTGCCGTCCCAGGGAGGGCCGGCAGGGACAGCCAGCAGGGACACCTGAGGGGTACGTGAAGCCATGGCCAAGCAGAACGTCGCCGAGCAGTTCGTCGACATCCTCGTCCGCGCGGGCGTCAAACGCCTCTACGGCGTCGTCGGCGACAGCCTCAACCCCGTGGTCGACGCGATCCGCCGCAATGCCGCCATCGACTGGATCCACGTCCGCCACGAGGAGACCGCCGCGTTCGCGGCCGGCGCCGAGGCGCAGATCACCGGCTCGCTCGCCGCCTGCGCGGGCTCCTGCGGCCCCGGCAATCTCCACCTCATCAACGGCCTCTACGACGCCCACCGCTCCATGGCCCCGGTCCTGGCGCTCGCCTCGCACATCCCGTCCGGCGAGATCGGCCTCGGCTACTTCCAGGAGACCCATCCCGAGCAGTTGTTCCGCGAGTGCAGCCACTACAGCGAGATGATCTCCAACCCGAAGCAGATGCCCCGGCTGCTCCAGACCGCCATCCAGCACGCCGTCGGCCAGGGCGGCGTCAGCGTCGTCACGCTCCCCGGCGACATCGCCGACCAGCCCGCCCCGGACAAGGCCGCCGAATCCGCCCTGGTCACCAGCAGGCCCACGGTCCGCCCCGGCGACAGCGAGATCGACAAACTGGTCCGGATGATCGACGCGGCCGACAAGGTCACCCTCTTCTGCGGCAGCGGCACGGCGGGCGCGCACGCCGAGGTCATGGAGTTCGCCGAGAAGATCAAGTCCCCGGTCGGCCACGCCCTGCGGGGCAAGGAGTGGATCCAGTACGACAACAAATTCGACGTCGGCATGAGCGGACTGCTCGGCTACGGCGCCGCCTACGAGGCCACCCACGAGTGCGACCTGCTGATCCTGCTCGGCACCGACTTCCCGTACAACGCCTTCCTGCCCGACGATGTGCAGATCGCCCAGGTCGACGTGCGGCCCGAGCGGCTGGGGCGCCGCTCCAAGCTGGACCTCGCGGTCTGGGGCGACGTACGCGAGACGCTGCGCTGTCTCACCCCGCGCGTCAAGGAGAAGACGAACCGCCGCTTCCTCGACAAGATGCTGAAGAAGCACGCCGACCATCTCGAAGGCGTCGTCAAGGCGTACACCCGCAACGTCGACAAGCACATCCCCATCCACCCCGAGTACGTGGCCTCGGTCCTGGACGAACTCGCCGCGGACGACGCCGTCTTCACCGTCGACACGGGCATGTGCAATGTCTGGGCGGCCCGCTATCTGTCGCCGAACGGCCGCCGCCGCATCATCGGCTCCTTCTCGCACGGCTCCATGGCGAACGCCCTGCCGCAGGCGATCGGCGCCCAGTTCACCGACCGGAAGCGGCAGGTCGTGTCGATGTCCGGCGACGGCGGATTCACCATGCTGATGGGCGACTTCCTCACCCTCGTCCAGTACGACCTGCCCGTGAAGGTCGTCCTGTTCAACAACTCCTCACTCGGCATGGTCGAGTTGGAGATGCTGGTAGCGGGCCTCCCGTCGTACGGCACCACCAACCGCAACCCGGACTTCGCGGCCGTCGCCCGCGCCTGCGGTGCCTACGGCGTACGGGTCGAGAAGCCCAAGCAGCTCGCGGGCGCCCTGAAGGACGCCTTCCGCCACAAGGGCCCCGCACTGGTCGACATCGTCACCGACCCGAACGCGCTCTCCATCCCGCCGAAAATCAGCGCCGAGATGGTGACCGGGTTCGCGCTGTCCGCCTCGAAGATGGTCCTGGACGGGGGCGTCGGCAGGATGGTGCAGATGGCCCGCTCCAACCTGCGCAACGTCCCCCGCCCGTAGAGAAGCCGACCCCCGCGGCTATACGGGACGCAGCCGCAGCGTCAGGATCTGGAACGGCCGCAGCGCCAGCCGGAGACCCGTGTCACCGGTGTCGGCGGGGGCCAGTGGCCGTTCCAGCAGATCGGTCACCTCGGCCCGCGCCACCGGGAACGACGCCGTGAGCGTCGCGTCCGCGCGCCCGCCCCGCGACTCGTACAGCCGCACCACGACATCGCCGCTGCGGTCCTCCGCGAGCTTCACCGACTCGATCGTCACCGCCGGATGGTCGACCGCGACCAGCGGCGGCAGCTCCGGCGCCTCGGCGACCCGCAGCGGCAGATTCAGCGCCAGACCCTCCGCCACGGCGTCCCCGACCCCCGCGCCCGGCAGCAGCGCGTAGGTGAACCGGTGGGTGCCGAGGTCGGTCTCCGGGTCCGGGCTGTGCGGCGCCCGCAGCAGCGTCAGCCGGACCGTGGTGCCCAGACCCCCGTCGTACGGGGTACGCGTCACGTCGTGCCCGTACGTCGAGTCGTTGAGGACCGCGACCCCGTACCCCTCCTCGGCGACCCGCAGCCAGCGGTGCGCGCAGATCTCGAAACGGGCCGCCTCCCAGCCGGTGTTGGTGTGCGTCGGCCGGTGCACATGCCCGAACTGGATCTCGGCGGCCGACCGTTCCGCGTGCACGTCCAGCGGAAAGGCCGCCTTGAGCACCTTCTCGGACTCCCGCCAGTCGACATCCGTCACGAAGTCGACCCGGGCACTGCCCGCCGTGAGCCGGATGTCCTGCGTGATCCGCGAACCGCCGAACACCCGCACCACCCGGACCACGGCCCGCAGCGGCCCGGACTCGACCAGCTCCACGGACTCGGCGGCCGTCAGATCGGTGTGCCGGCGCCGGTAGTGCCGGTCGATGTCCCAGGCGTCCCACTTGTTGGGGTGATCGGGGTGCAGTTGAAGGAGGTTCGCGGGCGAGCCCGGCGCCAGGACCTCGCGGTCCGCGCGCAGATCACGGACCGACGCGACGAGCCCGGCCGCGTCGACGGTGACGCGCAGCAGACCGTTGTCGAGGACCAGGGAGCCGTCGGGCCGGCCCACCAGCGCGGTCACCTCCGTCTCCGGGACGGCCGCCGTGATCCGTGCCGACGCCAGCGCGCCCACGGTCACCAGCGCGGCCGGCGCTCCTTCCGGCGTGACCACCTCGGTCCGCCCGTACGGCGACGCGTTGAGCACCGAGGGCCCGCCGCCACCCAGCGCGCGGACCGCACCTGCCGTGATCTCCTCCAACTCGGCAAGCACCCGCGCGTAGGTGTCCCGGGCCTCCCGGTGCACCCACGCGATGGACGACCCCGGCAGGATGTCGTGGAACTGATGCAGCAGCACCGTCTTCCAGAGCCGGTCGAGCGCGTCGTACGGATACGCGTACTCCGTACTGCGCAGCGCGGCGGCCACGCACCACAACTCGGCCTCCCGCAGCCGGTGTTCGGAGTACCGGTTGCCCTGCTTCGTCTTGGCCTGCGTTGTGTACGTCGCCCGGTGCAGCTCCAGATACATCTCCCCGGACCACACCGGCGCCTGCGCCCCGTACTCCTCCTCGGCCGCCGTGAAGAACGCCGACGGACGCTCGATCTCGACCGTGGGTGAGCCCTCCAGGGAGCGCAGCCGGCGCGCCTTCTCCAGCATCTCGCGGGTCGGACCGCCCCCGCCGTCGCCCCAGCCGAACGGCACCAGGGAGCGCGTCGCCCGCCCCTTGTCGGCGAAGTTCCGCTCGGCGTGCGCGAGTTCACGGGCGTGGAAGTGCGCGTTGTACGTGTCCACGGGCGGGAAGTGCGTGAACACACGCGTGCCGTCGATGCCCTCCCACCAGAAGGAGTGGTGCGGCATCTTGTTGGTCTGGTTCCAGCTCAGTTTCTGCGTCAGGAACCACCGCACCCCCGCGAGCCGCGCGAGCTGCGGGAAGGCCGCCGTGTACCCGAAGGAGTCCGGCAGCCAGATCTCCTCCGTCTCCACGCCCAGCTCCTCGGCGAAGAACCGCTTGCCGTGCACGAGCTGGCGGGCCAGGGCCTCACCGCCGGGCATGTTCGCGTCCGACTCCACCCACATCGAACCCACCGGCGCCCAGGTGCCGTCCGCGACGGCCTGCCGGATCCGCTCCCAGATGTGCGGCTGGTTCTCCTTCACCCACGCGTACTGCTGCGCCTGCGAACACGCGAAGACCAGCTCCGGGTAGTCACGGGCGAGGGCGGTCACGTTGGCGAAGGTCCGGGACGCCTTGCGGACCGTCTCGCGCAGCGGCCACAGCCACGCCGAGTCGATGTGCGCGTGCCCGGCGGCCGACACCTTGTGCGCGCTCGCCGACGCGGGCCGCGACAGGGCCTCCGCCAGCTCGGCGCGGGCGGCGGACGCGGTGCCGGACACGTCGTGCAGATCGAGCGCGTCGAGCATGTTCTCCAGGGCCCGCAGGATCTCGTGCCGCCGGGGCAGCGCCGGGTCCAGCTCGTGCATCAGCTCCGACAGGACCTCGACGTCGAGGATCAGATGCCACACCTCCTCGTCCAGTACGGCGAGGTCGGCGGCGGCGAACCGGTACAGGGGCCGGTCCCCGGCCGTCAGGACGTCACCGAGCGGGGTCGGCAGGAAGTCGTGCAGGACGGCCGGGTTCGCCGCCGCCTCCAGGAGCAGCGCGACCGGCTCGCCGCCCCGCGCGGGGGAGCCGACGGTGAGATGCCGGTTGCGCGGGTGGATGCCCTTGATCGGTACGCCGGACGTGTCGTAGAGCATGCCCTCCGCCTGGAAGCCGGGCCCTTCCCCGGTGAAGCCCGGGTCCACGACCACCTCCACGGTCCGGCCCGCCCACGCCTCGGGCACGGCGCCGTCGAGCCGGAACCAGCTCGTCGACCAGGGCCTGCCCCACTCCGTCCCGGTCGTGAACGGCTCGTACGCGGCGGACAGGGCATCGGCGACGGGCACCGGCTCGCCCGGCGCGTGCCACACGGTCAGGGTCAGCGGAACGCGTTCGGCGTACTGGGCGGGGCGGACGAACTGGCGCATGGCCCGATCGAGTCGGCCCTCCACCAGCAGTCGGTCGTCGTGCACGGCGGCTCCTTCAGGTACTCGTTCAGCGACTCGCGCGGGTACTCGCACAGATGGTCCACCGCAGTGCCTTCCCCGCGCGGGGCCGGCACACCCGGCCGATGCGGGAGCAAAGCCATGCGTGCCGACCGCCGGGACGGGCATGCATCCCGTGTACGTGTTCGAGCAAGGAGGGTGGCATCGGCGTGCAGGCGGGGGTCATGACGGGGGAGAGCACGGACGACCCGGGGGAAGGACCGGAGAGCGGGGAACGTATACGACGGCTGCGGCGGCGTCTCGCCCGGTCGGATCTGCGGGCGGTGCCCGAGGCGCGGCGCGCGGTGCGGGAGCTGCTGAGCCACTGGGGGAGGCCGGACGGGGCGGCGACGGCGGAGTTGCTGACCAGCGAACTCGTCACCAACGCCCTCGTCCACACCGATCAGCACGCGATCCTGACCGTCACGGCGGACCCGGACCGGCTGCGCGTGGAGGTACGGGACTTCACGGAACGCCGCCCGAAGCCGCGGGTACCGGCCGCCGACGACGGTACGAGCGGGCGGGGGCTGTTCCTGGTGGAGGCCCTGGCGGACGCCTGGGGGGTCCTCGGGCAGGGCGTGGGGAAGGTGGTGTGGTTCGAACTGGACGGCGCCTGGACCTGACCGTACGGACTGACCGTACGGGCGCCGGGCCCCGGGAATGCGGTCGGGGCGGGGTACGGACCATGCCGTACCACCGCCCCGCTCCACCGCTCACTCGGCCGACTACTGCTCAGCCGAACTGCTGTTCAAGGTCCTTGAGCTTGCGCTCCAGGGAGTCGAGCCGGGGCAGTGCCTGGGTGTCGTCCTCGGCGGTGAGGTCGACGGTCCGGGACTCACTGCGGTAGTCACTCCGGAACTCACTGCCGGAGCCGATCGCCTGCAGCGACGGCCGGGCGCGCAGCGGCAGTTGCTCCGGCTCGGATATCGCAGGCTCCACGCCGGCCTGCCCACCGCCGGATCCGGCGGTGACGGCGGGCGGACCCTCGACGTGCGGGACCTGGCGTCCGCCGCCGCGCGGCCAGCCGCGCCCGTGGCCCCGGCTGAGCGCCTTGAGCTGCGCCCGCTTCAGCTTGTCCTGGTCGCGCCGGAGCAGTCGGTTCTGCTCGTTCGCCCGGCGGTCCTCACGGACCTCCTCGACGGCCTCGTCCAGGGTCCGCACATTCTCAAGCAGCATCAGCGACCAGGCGGCGAACGTCTCACGGGGGGCGCGCAGCCAGCGGACGATACGGATCTGCGGCAGCGGACGCGGTACGAGACCCTGCTCACGCAGGGCGGCACGGCGGGTCTGCTTCAGCGCGCGGTCGAACAGGATGGCGGCCGACAGGGACATTCCGGCGAAGAAGTGCGGGGCGCCCGCGTGGTCGATGCCGCGCGGTGCGTGCACCCAGTTGAACCAGGCGGCGGCGCCGGCGAACAGCCAGACCAGGAGCCGGGAGCCGAGGGCCGCGTCACCGTGGCTGGCCTCGCGTACCGCGAGCACCGAGCAGAACATGGCGGCGCCGTCGAGGCCGAAGGGGACCAGGTACTCCCAGCCGCCGGACAGGTTCAGATTCTGCTGGCCGAAGCCGACCAGGCCGTGGAAGGAGAGCGCGGCGGCGACGGCCGCGCAGCAGAACAGCAGGGCATAGGAGGCGGTCCCGTATATGGCTTCCTTGCGCCTGCGGCGCTCCTCGGTGCGCTCCCACGAGTCGTCGGCGGCGTCCTTCTCCTTGGCCTTCCTGGTCCGCGCGAGCACCGCGACCGCCGCCAGAATGCCCAGGAGCAGTACGGCGCCCGGAAGCAACCAGTCCAGCGATATGTCGGTCAATCTCATGGTGTGGGTCCCTCGCATCGCAGTAGGGCGTTTCGGGCGCCATAGTGGCTCAATCCCGGTTCCGCTCTGGGGGTTTCGGTGAAAGGGAACGCCAAAGGTGGTGCCGGGGTACGCCAAGAGCAGGCATCTTATCGAACTCACGCTTGCGGATGGCGCGTTCCGTTCGATTAACGCCACCCTTACGAGGGGTTCACGTGGAAGGAGCGGCACACAGCCGTGTCACGCGCTCCTCGTCACCGGTACGGGGGCAGGTGACGCACGTGTCCTCGGGGCGCAGCGTATAGAAGAGGCAGCAGCTCGCGCGGTCCCGGGTGGGCAGGGACTCGCCCTGCGGGCCGGTCAGTGTACGGAAGCCCGGGGTGCCGACGTACGGTTTGGTGGCGCCGGGCAGCAGGGCTTCCAACTCCCGCATGCCGCGCGGCTCTTCGCCGACGAGATCGGCGATGTACCAGAGTCCTTCGACGATCTCGTCGGTCGCCATGCCCCACAGGGCGCGGCCACGGCGCCGCATGCGCGGGCCGAACCCGCCGAGCACCGGCGCGAGATGTTCGGCGACGGCGTCCCGCACCTCGGCGCGCAGGGCTTCCTCGTCCGGTACGGTGCGGGCGCCCGGGAGGGTGGCCGCGGGGTCGTCCGGCAGACAGGCGAACTCCTCGACGCGCACGGCCCAACGGCCTTCGGCGCGGTGGTGGGAGACCTGTTCGGCGGGGAGGCGGGGGACCCTGCGGTGCAGGAACCAGGGGACCGTGATCAGCAGACAGGCCGGCCAGGCGTAGCGGTGCAGGCCGAAGCTGGCGACCACGTCGGGGCGGGCCCGCTGCCCGTAGTCCTCGACGACCTGTGCGTCGTCCCAGGCGAGGAACGCGTCGAGGGCGGGGCCGCCCGCCGCGAGCGCCGCCGCCGGGACCCAGCCGCCGTCCGCCGGCAGCGCGTCGGCCGGGCCCAGCTCCTCGATCCGCAGCTCCGGGAAGACCTCCGTCAGCCGGGTGTACGCGTCCTTGACCGGCGATCCCGAGAACACCGTCGGGTGTACGGGACGGCCGGAATGCCGGGCGTGCGGGGCGCTCGCGGCCAGGGCGGGAACGGTCATGCGGGACCACCGAATCACGATCGTCAGCAGGTTAGGCTTACCTTACCCGAAGTGATCGCAGTTTGAACTGCGGTCGGCTCGGCCTATCGTTCTGCGGGTGAGACCACACAGCCGCCAGGGCGTCCCGGACCGGACCGCGACGGGTGAGGCGCGGGCCGCCGAGGCGCCCCGGGTACCGCCGCAGGCCCCGGTTCCGGTCGCGCCCGACGGAGAGGTCCGGGGTGAGCACGTCCGGGGTGAGCACACGCACTCCGAGAGCCCGATGCCGCGCCCCCGGGTCCCGGTCGTCCAGCGGGCCAGTGTGCGCGGACAGGTGCTCGCCGCCCTGCGGACCGCCCTCGTGGACGGGGACCTGGTGCCGGGCGAGGTCTACTCGGCACCGGTGCTCGGTGAACGCCTCGGGGTCTCGGCCACGCCCGTCCGCGAGGCCATGCAGCAGCTCGCCGTCGAAGGCGCCGTCGAGGTGGTGCCGAACCGGGGCTTCCGGGTCACCCGGCGCAGTGCGCGGGAGCTGGCCGAGCTGGCGGAGGTACGGGCGCTCATCGAGGTACCCGTACTGCTCCGGCTCGCCCGGACCGTGCCGGCGGCCCGCTGGGCCGAGCTGCGACCGCTCGCCGACGCGACCAGCGCCGCCGCGGCGGTCGGTGACCGGGCGGGGTACGCCGAATCCGACCGCGCCTTCCACCGCGGGCTCCTGTCGCTCTCCGGCAACGAACAGTTGGTCCAGGTCGTCGAAGACCTCCACCGCCGAGCCCAGTGGCCGGTAATGACGGGCCCCCTACCCCACCGCCGAACCAACCTCCTGACGGACGCGGCCCAACACGTGTCCCTACTGGACGCCCTGACAGCGGGCGACACCACAAGAGTCCAGTCCGTACTACAGACCCACTTCACGGCGTCCTGATCAACGGCCCCGCCCCGCTGCCCTCCCACCCGGAGGGCCTGGCGGAACGGGTGACGGCGTCCGCCGTTTCGAATGCCGCCGGACTCTGACCGTGGTGGCGCACCACCGCTGCGGCGGGATTCATTTCGGCGGGGCCTCGGATGGCGGTGTTGGTGCGCGCCGCGTGGTGGCGTTCCGTCCGGTGGAGTGTGTGACGGCGTGGGCTGTCTCGTGTGTCGGGCTTGGGGGGCAGGTTCGGGTGGGTGGTTCGGTGCCCCGCCGTGGCCCTTCTCGCCCGGAGGGCGAAGTTCTTTCCGCCGCAGTGGTGGCGCGCCCACTGTGCGGTGGGTCCGGCGGTATGGGTGACGGTGTCTGCCGTCTCGTATGTCGGGCTTGGGTCGGCAGGTTTGGGTGGGTGCTTCGGCGCCCCGCCGCGCCCCTTCCCGCCCGGAGGGCGAAGTTCTTTTCGCCGCAGCGGTGGTGCGCCACCGTGTTGCGGGTCCGGCGGAATCGGTGACGGCGTCTGCTGTCCTGGGGTTCGGCGGGGCCCCGCCGCGTCGGGGCGGGCGGGTGGGGGGAGTACCGGTCGAGGGCGGGCCTACGGGAGTGGGGCCATGTGCTTCGGGATTCCGTCCAGGAGGCGGAGCAGGCGCGTTGCCTCCTGGCGGAGGCGGGTGGCCTCCGGCTCCGGTTCGGTCTGGGCGAGCGCCGCGAGCGCGGGGGCGGTGCCCACCAGGAACCCCAACTCCTCAAGGAGCCGCAGCGATTCCGTGAACCCGTGCCGCGCCTCCGCCAACTCCCCGTCCAGGAAGGCCAGTCCGGCGAGGTGATGCCAGGTGAACGACAGCAGCAACTGGTCGCCGTGCGCCGTGGCGCCGGCATGCGCCCGCCGGTACGCCGCGCGAGCGGACTGCGGGGACTCCGACAGGTTCTCGGCGATCAGCCCCCGCCGGAAGTCCAGGAGAGCCCGCCCCCGCGCCCCGGGGGCGATCAGCGCGGCGGCCCGCCCCAGCGCGGACCGCGCCTCGTCCGCCCGGTCCCGCACCCCGAGCAGCGTCGCCGCGTACGCCAACTGCCCCCGCTCGCAGGCCGCGGCCCCCCGCTGGTCGTCGTCCCCGGCCAGCGCCTCCGCCGTCCGCAGCGCGTCCTCGGCCTCCGCCCAGCCCTGCTCGGTGTACAGGCACCGCTCCACCAGAAGCGACGCCCGCTGCAACGCCGCCCCCGCGTCGGTGACCGCGAGCCGGTCGAGAAGCGCCGCCGCGTCGGTCCAGCAGGCGCGTGAGCGCAGCCGCCATACCGCGGTCTGGAGGGGATCGTGATTTTTGGTCGTTCCGGTACCAGACATGGCGGTATGCGCCACGTTGCCCTCCCCGAGCACACCCTTGTGATCCTGAGCCGATGCGGAATCTCAGCACGGATGCACGCGCCCGGCCAAGGGGGTGGGTGAAGGATTTCACAAAGTCATGGATCACGCGCCGTCCACGGCGCCCCTTGATCCACCCGCGGCACACCCGCCGCACCCCCTCGCCCCCCTTGCGGCGTCAGCTCATCCGCAGGGCGAGGAAGAAGTCGAGCTTGTCCTCCAGGCGCGAGAGATCACGCCCCGTCAACTGCTCGATACGGCCGACGCGATAGCGCAACGTGTTGACGTGCAGATGCAGCCGCGCCGCGCACCGCGTCCAGGACCCGTCGCAGTCGAGGAACGCCTCCAGCGTCGGGATCAACTCGGCCCGGTGCCGCCGGTCGTACGCCCGCAGCGGATCGAGCAGCCGCGCCGTGAAGGCCCGCCGCACGTCGTCAGGGACGAACGGCAACAGCAGTACGTGCGACGCCAGTTCGTGGTGTCCCGCCGCGCACACCCGCCCGGGGCGCGCCGCCGCGACCCGCCGTGCGTGCCGGGCCTCCTCCAGGGCGCCGCGCAGCCCCTCGGCGGAGTGCACGGCCGCGCTGACGCCGATCGTGAGCCGCCCGTCGTCCGCGAGCCCGGCCGTCAGAGGCCCCCGTACCGACCGCAGCAGTGTGTCCGCGAGCAGCCCGGTCTCCTCTTCGGCCTCCGAGTCCCCGGAGTCCGGGGAGTCCCCGGCCGCCCCCACCCCCGTACCGGACAGCTCCGGCACCGCGGGCAGCGGTACCAGCGCGACCGCCTCGTCCCCGGTGTGCGCCACCGCGATCCGGTCCGACGGCTCGGGCCCCGCCGACAGCGGGTCGACAAGGATCTCCTCCAGGAGGGACTGGGCCACCGGACCGCCCTCGATCTCACCGCCGTCCCACTCGACGCGCGCCACGACCACCTGCCAGTGCGGCGCGCTGCCGAGCCCCGGAAGCAGCACCGGCGCGGCGACCCGCAGCCGCGCCGCGATCTCGGCGGGCGCGGCGCCCGTCTGGACCAGCTCCAGGATCTCCTGGGCGAGCCGCCGCCGTACCGTACGGGCCGCGTCCCGCCGGTCCCGTTCCACCGCGATCAGCTGGGTCACGCCCTGGAGCAGGTCGAGCCGTTCGTCGGGCCAGTCCCCGGCGTCCGCGTCGACGGCGAGCAGCCAGTCCGACAGGACCGTCTCGCGCACGTCCCGCGACGCCGCCACGGCGCCGCGCCCGCTGCCCCGGATCGGGAACAGCGAGTACACCGTCCCGCCCACGGTCACCCGGTGCGGCCCCCGCCGCCCGGACCGGGTCGCGGCCAGATGCCCGGCGGCGAGCGCCTGGCACACCTCGCCAAGCAGCGCGGGCCCCGACCCCCGCGCGCCCGCGACGGTCCGCCCGGCGGGCGACAGCACCCAGGCCCGCAGATCGAGGTCGGTCCCGAGCAGATCGAGCACGACGTCCGGGCCGCCGCCCGCGGGGCCCGAGGTCATCAGGCGCCGGTGCCGGTCCACGACGGCCGCCAGATCCCCGGCCCGCTCGCCCGACACCTGCCGTACGACGTGCTCGGTGATCGTCGCGAACGCCACCCGCTCGTTCACCGCGAACAGCGGCAGCCGGTGCCGGGCACAGGCGGCGACGAGGTCGTCCGGGATGTCCCCCAGCTCGGCCTCGCCCGCCGCGAGCGCGGCCACGCCGGCGGCCGACAGGATCCGTACGAAGGGTTCCGCGTCGTCCGCGCCGCGCCGCCAGGCGAGACCGGTGAGGACCAGCTCGCCGCCGGAGAGATAGCGGCTGGGGTCCCGCAGGTCCGTCGTCATCACACCGCGTACGGTGCGGTCCAGCTCGTCCTCGCCGCCGAGCAGCCGCAGCCCCAGCGCGTCGGTGTCCAGAAGTGCGCGCAGCCGCATGTCTCGTCGCCGCCGATCTGTCGCGATGCCGTGCGTCCGCATCTCCATACATCCATGCATTCGCGCATCTGTTCGAATGGCCGTGGGGGTGGCCGGTGCTTGTGGTTTCCGAAGGAAGTCGAGGGGGTTAAAGCGCCTCATCCTTCATACGAATCTACAAGAGGGAGCGGTTGGCCAGCCAACTCCTTCATGGTTTCGGTGACTGACACTGGTGGTGTACGGAGCTGTGTACTGACCCCACTCCGGCCTCGGGACCGCTCTCCCGGACGCGGGGAAACGGCCCACGACACGAATGAAGAGAGCCGCCATGGACTTCCTTCGCCCTGCCAGCTGGGAGGAGGCGCTCGCCGCCAAGGCCGAGCACCCCACCGCTGTGCCGATCGCGGGGGGCACCGATGTGATGGTCGAGATCAACTTCGACCACCGCAGGCCGGAGTACCTTCTCGACCTCAACCGCATCGGTGAGCTGAGCGAGTACGAGGTCGGCGCGGAGTCCGTACGGCTCGGCGCCTCCGTCCCGTACACCCGGATCATGGAGAGTCTCCGCCGCGAACTGCCCGGCCTCGCCCTCGCCTCGCACACCGTCGCCTCACCGCAGATCCGCAACCGGGGCGGCGTGGGCGGCAATCTGGGCACCGCCTCACCCGCGGGCGACGCCCACCCGGCGCTGCTCGCCGCGGGCGCCGAGGTCGAGGTCGAGTCGGTGCGCGGCTCCCGCCGTATCCCCATCGACGCCTTCTACACGGGCGTCAAGCGCAACGCACTCGCCGCCGACGAACTCATTCGCGCCGTGCATGTCGCCCAGGCCGACGGACCGCAGCAGTACGCGAAGGTCGGCACCCGCAACGCGATGGTGATCGCCGTCTGCGCCTTCGGGATCGCCCTGCACCCCGCGACCCGGACCGTCCGTACCGGCATCGGCTCCGCCGCGCCGACACCCGTTCGGGCCAAGGACGCCGAGATCTTCCTGACCTCGGTGCTCGAAGAGGGCGGCTTCTGGGAGAACGGCCGGGTGATCACCCCGTCGGCCGTGAAGCAGTTCGCCGACCTGTGCGCGGCGGCCTGCAACCCCATTGACGACGTCCGCGGCACCGCCGCATACCGCAGGCACGCCGTCGGCATCATGGCCCGCCGCACGCTGACCTGGACCTGGGAGTCCTACCGCGGTACCGCCCGCGCCACCGAGGGAGCTGCGTAATGCGCGTGAACTTCACGGTCAACGGCCGTCCGCAGGAAGCCGACGACGTCTGGGAGGGCGAGAGCCTGCTGTACGTCCTGCGGGAGCGCATGGGCCTGCCGGGCTCGAAGAACGCCTGCGAACAGGGCGAGTGCGGCTCCTGCACGGTCCGACTCGACGGCGTCCCCGTCTGTTCCTGTCTGGTCGCCGCCGGACAGGTCGAGGGCCGCGACGTCGTCACGGTCGAAGGACTCGCCGACTTCGCCAGACAGCGCGCCGAGCGCACCGGTTGCGCGGGCCACTCCGCCGGCGAAGGCACCCCGCTCTCGCCCGTCCAGCAGGCGTTCATCGACGCGGGCGCCGTCCAGTGCGGTTTCTGCACCCCGGGCCTGCTCGTCGCCGCCGACGAGATGCTGGAGCGCAACCCGAACCCGTCCGACGCGGACATCCGCGAGGGCCTGTCCGGCAACCTGTGCCGCTGCACCGGCTACGAGAAGATCATGGACGCGGTCCGGCTGGCGGCGGCCCGCCAGGACCGTCAGGGAGAGGCGGTCTGAGATGGGCACCACCGGCACCCCCACCCACCTCACCCAGGGCACCCGCACCAAGGGCGGCATAGGCGAGTCCACCCTCCGCCCCGACGGCACCCTCAAGGTGACCGGCGAGTTCGCGTACTCGTCGGACATGTGGCACGAGGACATGCTGTGGGGCCAGATCCTGCGCTCCACGGTCGCCCACGCGGAGATCGTGTCCATCGACACCTCCGAGGCCCTTGCGCAGGCGGGCGTGTACGCGGTCATGACGTACGACGACCTGCCCACGGACGTGAAGAACTACGGCCTGGAGATCCAGGACACCCCCGTCCTCGCCCACGGCAAGGTCCGCCACCACGGCGAGCCCGTCGCGATCGTCGCCGCCGACCACCCGGAGACCGCGCGCCGCGCCGCCGCCAAGATCAAGGTCGAGTACCGCGAACTCCCCGTCATCACCGACGAGGCGTCCGCGACCGCGCCCGACGCGATCCTGGTCCACGAGGGCCGCACGGATCACCACATCGGCCATGTCCCGCACCCCAACATCGTCCACCGCCAGCCGATCGTGCGCGGCGACGCCGGTGAGGCCGCCGGGCGCGCCGACGTCATCGTGCGCGGCGAGTACACCTTCGGCATGCAGGACCAGGCGTTCCTCGGCCCCGAGTCCGGGCTCGCGGTGCCCGGCGACGACGGCGGCGTCGACCTGTACATCGCCACGCAGTGGCTGCACAGCGACCTGCGGCAGATCGCCCCTGTCCTCGGACTGCCCGAGGACAAGGTCCGGATGACGCTCTCCGGTGTCGGCGGTGCCTTCGGCGGCCGTGAGGACCTGTCGATGCAGATCCACGCCTGTCTGCTCGCCCTGCGCACGGGCAAACCGGTCAAGATCGTCTACAACCGCTTCGAGTCGTTCTTCGGCCATGTCCACCGCCACCCCGCGAAGCTCTTCTACGAGCACGGCGCCACGTTCGACGGCAAGCTCACGCACATGAAGTGCCGGATCGTCCTGGACGGCGGCGCCTACGCCTCCGCGTCCCCGGCGGTCGTCGGCAACGCGTCCTCGCTCGCCGTCGGCCCCTACGCCGTGGACGACGTCGACATCGAGGCGATCGCGCTCTACACCAACAACCCGCCCTGCGGGGCGATGCGCGGCTTCGGCGCGGTTCAGGCGTGCTTCGCCTACGAGGCACAGATGGACAAGCTCGCGGACAAGCTGGGCATGGACCCGGTCGACCTGCGCCGGCTCAACGCCATGGAGCAGGGCACCCTCCTGCCGACCGGCCAGCGCGTCGACTCACCGGCCCCGGTCGCCGAACTCCTGCGCCGCGTCAAGGCGATGCCGATGCCGCCGGAGCGCCAGTGGGAGACCACCGAGGGCTCCGACGTACGCCAACTGCCCGGCGGACTGTCCAACACCACGCACGGCGAAGGTGTCGTACGGGGTGTCGGCTACGCGGTGGGTCTGAAGAACGTCGGCTTCTCCGAGGGCTTCGACGACTACTCCACCGCACGCGTCCGGCTCGAAGTGGTCGGCGGTGAGGCGGTCGCCGTGGTGCACACGGCGGCGGCGGAGGTCGGCCAGGGCGGTGTCACCGTCCACGCACAGATCGCCCGTACCGAACTCGGTGTCACCCAGGTCACCATCGCCCCGGCCGACACCCAGGTCGGCAGCGCCGGTTCCACCTCCGCGTCCCGGCAGACGTATGTCACCGGGGGCGCCGTCAAGAACACCTGCGAGCATGTCCGCGAGGACGTCCTGGAGCTGGGCCGCCGCAAGTTCGGCACCTACCACCCGGCCTGGGCGACCGCCGAACTCCTCCTGGAGGGCGGCAAGGTCGTCACGGACGGCGGCGAAGTGCTCGCCGACCTCGCGGACGTCCTCGGGGACGACACCGTCGACCGCGAACTCGAATGGCGCCACCGCCCCACCGAACCCTTCGACCTGCGCACCGGTCAGGGCAACGGGCATGTCCAGTACTCGTTCGCCGCGCACCGCGCCGTCGTCGAGGTGGACACCGAACTCGGCCTGGTCAAGGTCATCGAACTGGCCTGCGCCCAGGACGTCGGCAAGGCGCTCAACCCGCTGTCCGTGCTCGGCCAGATCCAGGGTGGAACCATCCAGGGCATGGGCGTCGCGGTCATGGAGGAGATCATTGTCGACCCGAAGACCGCGAAGGTACGCAACCCGTCCTTCACGGACTATCTGATCCCGACCATCCTCGACACGCCGGTCATCCCCGTCGACGTGCTCGAACTCGCCGACGACCACGCGCCGTACGGGCTGCGCGGCATCGGCGAGGCACCCACCCTGTCCTCGACCCCGGCGGTCCTGGCAGCCATCCGCCAGGCCACCGGCCTGGAACTCAACAGAACTCCGGTTCGTCCAGAACATTTGACCGGTACGGCGTAAGCACCGCCGTAGAACCAACCGCCTCAAAGAAACACCCCGGTACATCACATCTCGGGCCGTCCCCCGGGTCGTGCAGCCGACACACCATCCCAAATCCCGCACCGGATCTCCCAGGAGCCCCCGGACGGGTGCCCCTGTGAACCTTGGGAGTTAGGCAACCATGACCCAATCCTCAGTGGAGCCGACGACCACCGCCGAAGACGCGGGCGCGGGTACGCGCCAGCCGGCCGGCCGGTCCTGGCTCGACCGCTACTTCCACATATCCGGAAGAGGATCCACGGTCGCGCGTGAGGTGCGCGGCGGCGTCACCACCTTCATGGCGATGGCGTACATCCTCCTGCTCAACCCGCTGATCCTGTCCGGCAAGGACGTCGCCGGGAACACGATGGGGCAACAGGCCCTCATCACCGCGACGGCGTTCGCCGCAGCGCTCACCACCCTCCTGATGGGCTTCGTCGGCAAGGTGCCGCTCGCCCTCGCCGCCGGACTCTCCGTATCCGGGGTGATCTCCTCGCAGGTCGCCCCCGCCATGACCTGGCCGCAGGCCATGGGCATGTGTGTGATGTACGGCGTCGTGATCATGCTTCTGGTGGTCACCGGGCTCCGCGAGTTGATCATGAACGCGATTCCGCTCGCGCTCAAACACGCCATCACCATGGGCATCGGCCTGTTCATCGCGCTGATCGGCCTCTACAAGGCCGGATTCGTCCACCAGGGCAAGGCGACCCCGATCACGCTCGGCCCGGCCGGTGAACTCGCCGGCTGGCCCGTCCTGCTGTTCGCGGTGACCCTGCTGCTGATCTTCATGCTCCAGGCCCGCGAGATCCCGGGCGCCATCCTCATCGGCATCATCAGCGGCACGGTCGTCGCGGCGGTCCTCAACGCGGCCGGTGTCATCGACCCGAAGCAGTGGGCGAACGGCGCTCCCGAACTGCACGGCGGCGCGGTCTCCGCACCCGACTTCTCGCTGTTCGGCAAGGTCGAGTTCGGCGGCTGGGGCGAGGTCGGCGCGATGACGGTCGGCATGATCGTGTTCACGCTCGTGCTCGCCGGGTTCTTCGACGCGATGGCCACCATCATCGGCGTCGGCACCGAGGCCAAGCTCGCCGACGACAAGGGCCGGATGCCGGGCCTGTCCAAGGCGCTGTTCATCGACGGCGCGGGCGGGGCCGTCGGAGGAGTCGCGGGCGGCTCAGGGCAGACTGTGTTCGTGGAGTCGGCGACCGGCGTGGGCGAAGGTGCCCGTACCGGACTCGCCTCGGTCGTCACCGGACTGTTCTTCGCCGCCTGCCTGTTCTTCACGCCGCTCACCGCGATCGTGCCGCAGGAGGTCGCGTCCGCCGCGCTCGTCGTCATCGGCGCGATGATGATGATGAACGCCCGGCACGTCGACTGGGGCGACCGCGCCACCGCGATCCCCGTCTTCCTGACGGTCGTGATCATGCCGTTCACGTACACCATCACGGCGGGTGTCGCGGCCGGTGTCATCTCCTACGTCGCCATCAAGGTCGCCCAGGGCAAGGCCCGGGAGATCGGCGCGTTCATGTGGGGCCTGACGGTGATCTTCCTCGTCTACTTCGCCCTCAGCCCGATCGAAGGCTGGCTCGGCGTCCACTGACGCGCGACGCCCTCCACGCACCCGTAAGGAGACCGAAATGCTGGACATCGCCGACGAGTTGCACCGGTGGGTCGGGCAGGGCCGTGGATTCGCCGTGGCGACGGTGGTGGCCGTGGGCGGCAGCGCGCCCCGGCAGCCGGGCGCGGCCCTGGCCGTGGACTCCGAGGGCACCGCGATCGGTTCGGTGTCGGGCGGGTGTGTGGAGGGCGCGGTCTACGAACTGTGCCGGCAGGTGATGGAGGACGGCCGCCCGGTCCTGGAGCGGTTCGGTTACAGCGACGAGGACGCCTTCGCGGTGGGCCTGACGTGCGGGGGTGTCATCGACATCCTGGTCACCCCCGTCCGCGCGGACGCGCCGGAGCGGGAGGTGTTCGCGGCGGCTCTGGCGGCTGCGGCGGCAGGCGAACCGGCGGCGGTGGTACGGGTCGCCGACGGGCCCGCCGAGCTGATGGGGGGTGTGATGGTGGTGCGCCCCGACGGGTCGTGTGCGGGTGGCTTCGGTGGGGACGAGGGGCTGGAGCGTACGGCGGTGGGGGAGGCGCTGGCACTTCTCGACGTGGGGCGGACGGGGACGGTGGAGGTGGGTGCCTCGGGTTCGCGGTGCGGTGTGCCGGTGACGTTACTGGTGGAGTCGTCGGTGCCGGCGCCCCGGATGATCGTGTTCGGTGCGATCGACTTCGCGTCGGCGCTGGTGCGGATGGGGAAGTTCCTCGGCTACCGCGTGACGGTGTGCGACGCGCGGCCGGTGTTCGCGACGAGGGCGAGGTTTCCGGAGGCGGACGAGGTGGTCGTCGACTGGCCGCACCGCTATCTGGAGGGTACGGAGGTGGACGGCCGGACGGTGCTGTGTGTGCTGACGCACGACGCGAAGTTCGATGTGCCGCTGCTGCGGCTGGCGTTGGGGCTGCCGGTGGCGTACGTGGGCGCGATGGGGTCGCGGCGGACGCACGAGGACCGCAACCGGCGGCTGCGTGAAGTAGGTGTGTCGGAGTGGGAGTTGGCGCGGCTGCGTTCGCCGATCGGGCTCGACCTGGGGGCGCGTACGCCGGAGGAGGTGGCGGTGTCGATCGCTTCGGAGATCGTCGCCCACCGCCGGGGCGGCAGCGGTGTGTCCCTGACCGGAGCGCACACCCCGATCCACCACGACGCCCCGGCGGACCGCCTCGACCCGGTCGCCTGACCGCGCCTGAACCTGCTCAAGCGTCCGCCAGCAACCGTCCGACCGCCCTGCCGAACAGCACCCGCCCCGCCCCGGCCAGCGGACCGTCGAAGGCGGACGGCAGCCACCGCACCCGCAGCTCCTCCCGCCACACCACCCGGGAGCCCGGACCGCCGTGCGCGTGGACCTCGATCTCCGCCCAGCCCGTGACGAAGGTGCCGCGCTTCTCCAGCCGGCACAGCCCCGCCGTCGTCGCGGTCGGCGGGCGCCAGACCACGACCTCCATCGGGTCGTCGAACCCCAGACGCCCGACGCCGGTACGGGCGACGAAGCGGGTTCCGGTGCGGGTTCCGGTGCCCGGCGGCGGGGGAGTGGCGACCGTGACCCGCGTGAACGGAACCGCCGTACCGTGCCGGGGCCAGTCCGTGAGCCGGCCCCACACCTCCGTGGGCGGCAGCGGGGATTCCCGTACGAGTGTGATGAGGGCCACTCGTGGATCGTAGGCGGCCTGTCGTGGCGGGGGTGTCTGCGGCACGATGGGCGCGACCGTATTCGCGTTTTCGGAGGGGCGGCCCATGGACCCTTCACGCCCGGCATCACCAGTATCCCCGGTATCCCCGGCACCTTCCGCACCGCTCGCGCGGCTCGACGCCTTGCAGCGCGACCCCTATCCGGTCTATGAACGGGCCCGCCGCGCCGACGGCCTCACCTATGTCGCGGAGTTCGACGCCTGGCTGGTCGCGCGGGACGCGGACGTACGGGAAGTGCTGCGCCGCCCCGACGACTTCTCGTCCGCCAACGCCCTGCGCCCCGATGTGATGCCCTGCCCGGCCGCGCTGGCCGTCCTCGGCGGAGGGTCCGCCAGGGGACCCGTCGTGCTCGGCGCGGACGGCGCACGCCACGCCGAACTGCGCGCGCCGATCGTCCGCGCGCTGTCACCGGCGCGGGTCGCCGCCGTCCGGCCGTACGCCACCGAGCGCGCCGCCGCCCTCGTGGACGCCTTCGCGGCGGACGGCGGGGTCGAACTGATGACCGCGTACGCCGAGCGGCTGCCCGGTGACGTCATCGGGCGGATCGTCGGGATCGACCCCGACGACGTGCCCGCCGTCGTGCGGGGCGGCCACCGCGCCGAGCAACTGCTGTTCCGGCCGCTCCCGGAGGGTGAGCAGATCGCCGCCGCCCATGACGTCGTCGCGATGCGCCGGATCCTCGACGCGGTCGTACGCGACCGCCGGGCCGCGCCCCGCGACGACCTCTGCTCGGAACTGGTCGCCTCCCTCGTCCCCGGCACCGACGACCTCACCCCGGAGCAGAGCGCGGAGTGCGTGGCGCACGTACAGAACCTGCTGCTCGCCGGGCACCTCACGACGACCGCGCTGATCGGTACGGCGCTGCTGCATCTGCTGCGCCACCGGGACCAGTGGGACCTGCTGTGCGCCGAGCCGGAGCGCATCCCGGACGCCGTCGAGGAAGCGGCGCGCTATGACACCGCGCTCCAGGGCTTCCGCCGGGTGACCACCCGGCCGATCGCGCTCGCCGGCACCGAACTCCCGGCGGGCGCACCGCTGTTCGTCGCCTTCGGGGCGGCAGGGCGTGACGGCGCCCGGCATGCGCGCCCCGACGTCTTCGACATCACGCGCGCTCCCGCCCGCCATCTCGCGTTCGGGTACGGCGTGCACGGCTGCCCCGGCTCCCAGCTCGCCCGCGACCAGGTGCGGCTCACGCTGGAGCTGTTCACACGGCGGCTGCCCACGCTCCGGCTCGCCGCCGACCGGCCGGTGACCATGCGCCCGACGATGATCCACCGCTCCCCGGAGACGCTCCATGTGGAATGGTGACCGTCAGGGGCGATAGACCGTCCCCGGCTCCGGCGTCCCCGGGGCCATGAGCTGCGGCACGGTCACGAACACGTACCCCCGCTTCTTCAGCTCGTCGACGATGCCGGGCACGGCGGGTACGGTGCCCTTGTAGATGTCGTGCAGCAGGATGATGCCGTCGCGGTCGGTCTGGTCGAGCACCCGCTTCTTGATGAGCGCCGAGTCCTCGGTCGTGTAGTCCTTCGCGGTGACGCTCCACAGCACCTCCGAGAGGCCGAACTCGCGGCAGATCTCGTGGACCGTGTCATTGGTGCGGCCCTGCGGCGGGCGCATCAGCGTCGGCCTGCGGCCGATCAGCTTCTCTATCGCGTCGTCGGGCCGCTTCAGCTCCTCGCGTATCTCGTCCGGCTCGATCTTGGTGAGGATCTTGTGGGACCAGGTGTGGTTCGCGATCTCGTGGCCCTCGGCGTCCATGCGCTTGACCAGCTCGGGGTAGCGCTCGATGTGCCGCTTGCCGAGCAGGAAGAAGGTCGCGGGCACCTTCTTCTCCTTGAGGATGTCGAGCAGCCGGGTGCTGTTCTCGCTCGGCCCGGCGTCGAAGGTGAGCGCCACACACTTCGCCTCACGGCAGTCCACCGTCCCGAACGCGCCCTTGCCGTCGTCGCCGGCGCCTTTGCGGACGGTGCTCGGCGACGTCGTGTCCAGCCGTGTGCACCCGCTCAGCGCGAGGCTCAGGGTCACCACCACGGAAAACAGGGCGGCGGCAGACAACCTCGACGGCCTTCGCCGCATCTTCGACGGTGCACTCATGTGCTTCGGTGACGCGTACATCTTTCGGGTGGACATGGCTCTGAGCGCGGACAGGGCGCCGCGCTGGTGATGTGCAGGCATATGACAACTATACATAGCGTGTATACACCACATGTATAGGGGGGGTCGCCACCCCCGGGACCGCCGCGGAATCCCCCGGACCCACCCGCGAACCACGACGTCTTTACGCCACCGGGTGATCTTTTTGCAGGTCAGGGGCGTGGGGCCGAACGGCGTACGGAAGCCGTCAATACCGTGCAGGGCAGCGTAAGAGCCCCGTCAACACCGGTCGGAAAGCGCCGGAAAGAAGGTTTCCTCAAACCGTTCGCTTGATCCACCAGAACCACTTTCCGCCAAGGAGCTAACGATGGCCGATGTGGCCTTCGTCGTCACCGTGATCGCCGTTTTCGCGCTGGTGGCGCTTGTCGCCAAGGGGGTGGCGAAGCTGTGAGCGCCGAGAACATCGTCGGCCTCGTCGTCGCCGTCGCCCTGCTGGGATATCTGATCCTCGCCCTCCTCTTCCCGGAGAGGTTCTGAGCGCCGACATGAGCCCCGAACTCGCCGGAGTGCTCCAGTTGCTCGCGCTCGTCGCGGCACTGGCGCTGGCCTACCGCCCGCTGGGCGACTACATGGCCCGCGTGTACTCCTCCGAAAAGCACCTCCGTGCCGAAAGATGGATCTACCGGAGCATCGGCGCCAACCCGAACGCCGAGATGCGCTGGCCCGCCTATCTCCGCTCGGTCCTCGCCTTCTCCGCCGTAGGTGTCCTCTTCCTCTATCTCCTCCAGCGGATCCAGGGCTCACTGCCCGGGTCCCTCGGCTTCTCCTCGATCGAGCCGGCGCAGGCGTTCAACACCGCCGCGTCCTTCGTGTCGAACACCAACTGGCAGTCGTACTACGGCGAACAGGCTATGGGCCATGTCGTGCAGACCGGCGGCCTCGCGGTGCAGAACTTCGTCTCCGCCGCCGTCGGCATCGCGGTCGCCGTGGCGCTGGTGCGCGGCTTCTCCCGGTCCCGTACCGGTGAACTCGGGAACTTCTGGGCCGACCTGGTGCGCGGCACCGTACGGATCCTGCTGCCCATCGCCGTGGTCGCCGCCGTCGTCCTGGTGGCGTGCGGCGCCATCCAGAACTTCTCCGGCATCCACGACGTCGGCCAGTTCTCGGGCGGCTCGCAGCAGTGGAACGGCGGCGCGGTCGCCTCGCAGGAGGCCATCAAGGAACTCGGCACCAACGGCGGCGGCTACTTCAACGCCAACTCCGCCCACCCCTTCGAGAACCCCAACGCGTTCTCGAACCTGTTCGAGATCTTCCTCATACTGCTGATCCCGTTCGCGCTCACCCGCACCTTCGGCACCATGGTCGGCTCGGTCCGCCAGGGCTACGCGATCCTCGGCACGATGGTCACTATCTGGGTCGCCTTCATCGCCCTGATGTGGTGGACCGAGTTCGCCCACCACAGCCCGGCGTACGAGATCGCGGGCGGTGCCATGGAGGGCAAGGAGAACCGCTTCGGGATCGGTGCCTCGTCCATCTTCGCGGTGTCCACGACACTCACGTCGACCGGCGCGGTCGACTCCTTCCACTCGTCGTACACCGGTCTCGGCGGCGGGATCACCATGCTCGGCATGATGCTCGGCGAGATCGCGCCCGGTGGTACCGGCTCCGGCCTCTACGGCATGCTGATCATGGCGATCATCGCGGTGTTCCTCGCCGGTCTGATGGTCGGCCGCACCCCCGAGTACCTGGGCAAGAAGATCGGCACCCGCGAGATCAAGTTCGCCGCGTGCTACATCCTCATCACCCCGGCGCTGGTCCTCGTCTTCACCTCCGCCGCGATGGCGCTGCCGACCCCGGGGCACTCCATCCTCAACCCGGGCGCGCACGGCTTCTCCGAGATCCTGTACGCGTACACCTCCGGCGCCAACAACAACGGCTCCGCGTTCGCCGGACTCAACGCGAACACCGACTGGTTCAACACCACGATCGGTCTGGCGATGCTGCTCGGCCGGTTCCTGCCGATGGTGTTCGTGCTCGCGCTCGCCGGATCACTCGCGCAGCAGCGGCCGGTACCGGTCACGGCAGGCACCCTCCGTACCGAGAAGCCCCTGTTCACCGGCCTGCTCGTCGGCACCATCCTCATCGTCACCGGTCTGACGTACTTCCCCGCGCTGGCCCTGGGCCCGCTCGCCGAGGGACTGGCGTCGTGACCGCCCGTATCCGCAAGAACGCACCGGACCACAACACACAGGACAAGAACGCAGAGGGCTCCATGTCCACAGCCACACCGACCCCCGCGCCGCACCAGGACGTGCCGACCGGGCACAAGGACGAAGGGCGGGTCGGCGCCGGTCTGTTCGACGCGCGGCAACTGCTGAAGTCGCTGCCCGACGCGTTCCGCAAACTCGACCCCCGGGTGATGGTCAAGTCGCCCGTCATGTTCGTCGTCCTCGTCGGCTCGGTCCTCACGACCGCGTTCTCGATCACGAAGCCCGGCGACTGGTTCGGCTGGGCGATCTCCGCCTGGCTGTGGCTCACGGTGATCTTCGCCAACCTCGCCGAGGCCGTCGCCGAAGGGCGCGGCAAGGCGCAGGCCGACACCCTCCGCAAGGCCAAGACGGACACCGTCGCCCGCCGGATCGGCGGCACCGACGGCAAGGGCGCCGCGGGCGGCAAGGGCTTCGAGGAGCGGGTGCCCGGCACCGAGCTGCGCATCGGGGACCTCGTGGTCTGCGAGGCGGGCGACATCATCCCCGGCGACGGCGATGTGGTCGAGGGTGTCGCGTCGGTGGACGAGTCGGCGATCACCGGTGAGTCGGCCCCGGTCATCCGGGAGTCCGGCGGTGACCGGTCGGCCGTCACGGGCGGCACCAAGGTGCTGTCCGACCGGATCGTCGTCAAGATCACGACGAAGCCCGGCGAGACCTTCATCGACCGCATGATCAGCCTGGTCGAGGGCGCCGCGCGGCAGAAGACACCGAACGAGATCGCGCTGAACATCCTGCTCGCCTCGCTCACCATCGTGTTCCTGCTCGCGGTCGCCACCCTGCCGCCGTTCGCGGACTACGCGGGCACCCACCTCAGCATGATCGTGCTGGTCGCCCTGCTGGTCTGTCTGATCCCGACGACGATCGGCGCACTGCTCTCCGCGATCGGCATCGCCGGCATGGACCGGCTGGTGCAGCGCAACGTGCTCGCCATGTCGGGGCGCGCGGTGGAGGCGGCGGGCGATGTGTCGACGCTGCTGCTCGACAAGACCGGCACCATCACCCTCGGCAACCGCCAGGCATCGGAGTTCGTCCCCGTGGCGGGCACCATGGAGGCCGAGGTCGCCGACGCCGCCCAGTTGTCGTCGCTCGCCGACGAGACCCCCGAGGGCCGCTCGATCGTGGTCCTCGCGAAGGAGCGGTACGGGCTGCGCGAGCGCCACCAGGGCGAGCTTGCGGGCGCCGACTGGATCGCCTTCACCGCGCAGACCCGGATGTCCGGCGTCGACGTGGACGGGCGCAAGATCCGCAAGGGCGCCGCCGGTTCGGTCCTGACCTGGGTCAGGGAACAGGGCGGCACGGCGTCCGACGACGCGGGCCGGATCGCGGGCGAGATCTCGGCGGCGGGCGGCACCCCGCTCCTCGTCGCGGTCCACGACACCGACGGGGCACGGGTCCTGGGCGTCATCCACCTCAAGGACGTCGTCAAGGACGGGATGCGGGAACGGTTCGGCGAGCTGCGCCGGATGGGCATCAAGACCGTCATGATCACCGGCGACAACCCGCTGACGGCGAAGGCCATCGCGGACGAGGCCGGCGTCGACGACTTCCTCGCGGAGGCCACGCCCGAGGACAAGATGGCGCTGATCAAGCGGGAGCAGGCGGGCGGCAAGCTCGTCGCGATGACGGGCGACGGCACGAACGACGCGCCGGCCCTCGCGCAGGCAGACGTGGGCGTCGCGATGAACACGGGCACCTCGGCCGCCAAGGAGGCCGGAAACATGGTGGACCTGGACTCCAACCCGACCAAGCTCATCGAGATCGTGGAGATCGGCAAGCAACTGCTGATCACCCGGGGCGCCTTGACGACGTTCTCCATCGCCAACGACGTCGCGAAGTACTTCGCGATCATCCCCGCGCTGTTCGCCGTGGTCTACCCGGGCCTCGACAAGCTCAACATCATGCGGCTGTCCTCGCCGGACACCGCGATCCTGTCGGCGGTCATCTTCAACGCGCTGATCATCATCGCGCTCGTACCGCTCGCCCTGCGCGGGGTCCGCTACCGGCCGGTGAGCGCGGACAAGCTGCTGCGGCGCAACCTCGGGATCTACGGGCTCGGCGGGCTGATCGCGCCCTTCATCGGCATCAAGATCATCGATCTGCTGATCTCCCTCATCCCCGGCCTGCACTGAACAGGAGCGTGTCGACAGCCATGAACAACTCGGTCACCAACACGGCGCGGCTGTTCGCGGCGGGCCTGCGGGCCCTCCTCGTCCTGACCGTCGTCACCGGAGTCCTCTACCCGCTCGCGATCCTGGGCATCGGTCAGGGCCTCTTCGGCGACAAGGCGAACGGCTCGGAGATCAAACACGACGGCAAGGTCGTGGGCTCCTCACTCATCGGGCAGGCGTACAACCTGCCCCTGAAGGCCGGGCAGGACACCCCGGAGCCCGATCTCAAGTGGTTCCAGGGCCGCCCGCAGAACGGCCTCGGCACCAACACCGTCAACACCCAGTACAAGCTGATCCTGTCCGGCGCGACCAACCTCGCCGGGGACAACGAGAAGCTGGTGAAGATGGTCGAGGACGCCAAGGCCGCCGTCATCAAGGACAACTCGACGCCCGGCTACACGGTCCGGCCCTCGCAGGTGCCCCCGGACGCGGTCACCTCGTCGGGCTCCGGACTCGACCCGGCGATCTCCCCGCAGTACGCGGATCTCCAGGTGCACCGGGTCGCCGAGAAGAACAACCTTCCGGTCGCCCAGGTGCAGAAGCTGGTCGACGAGCACACGGAGGGCCGTCTGCTCGGTTTCATGGGCGAGCCCACCGTGAACGTCCTCCAGTTGAACATCGCGCTCAAGAATCTCACCAAGGGCTGACCAACTCCCCACGCGGAGAAGGTTTATGAGGCAACATCACCTCGTTGTGTTCGCCGGAGGTGGTAGGTATGACGTCTTCCTCGACCACGGGTGTGCTGGCGCGCGTCCCGGAGCTGCTGCGGGGCGTGCAGCCGGAACAGGCGGGGGCGGTGTGGCGGCTGTCGGCGCAGGCCCGGCAGCTCGACGCCCATGTCGTCCGGCTGGGTCCGGGCGCACCGCTGGTCGCGCACGTGGAGCCCGATCTCGACGTGCTGCTGTACGTCACCGGTGGCAGCGGTTGGCTGACCACCGGCGGCAGCAGGCAGGACCTGGTCCCGGGCTCGGTCGCCTGGCTGACGCACGGCACCGCACGGACCCTCGTCGCGGGGGACGAGGGCCTGAGCTATCTGACCGTGCACAAGCGGCGCCCCGGACTGGCCATGCGGTCCTCGACGGCGCCGGGGCACGAGGACGGGGCGGGAGGCGGCAGTTCGGGAGGGGGCCGGGGCCGTACGGGAGTGGGCGGTGCCGGTTCCGGTGCCGGTGGGGCCAGGTCGGTCGTCTGCGCCGACTGCGGTCACTTTCCCCGCGAGTGGGACGCCCGGTTCTGTGCCCGGTGCGGGGCGCGGCTGATGCGGCAGGGGTAAGGCGGGCCGGATCGGGCCGACCGGATCGGGCCGGGGTGCGTGCGGGAAGGGACCCGCCGCCGACGTGCTGTGGGTGGGGTGGGCACGCCGGCGGCGGGCGACTGGGGCGGCGTCGGACGATGACGCCCTCGACGCCGAACTTCCGGTGGACGCCTGGAGAATCTACAGCACTGTAGAAGTTGCTGAACAGGCGACCGGTCGGGCGCCCTGGGTCAGTCGCGGGAGTTGCCGAACAGCAGGCGGTAGCCGATCAGCAGGACCAGGGAGCCGGCGATCGCCGCGCCCCAGGTGGGAAGATCGAAGAACTCCTTCGCGACGGGCCGGTCCAGGAACTTCGCGGAGAGCCAGCCGCCCACGAACGCGCCCGCGATACCGATGAGAGTGGTGCCGATCAGCCCGCCCGGGTCCCGGCCGGGCAGCAGGATCTTGGCGATCGCCCCGGCCACGAGTCCCAGGATGATCCAGCTGATGATGCCCACGGTGTCGACTCCTCGTATCTGACGCGTACGTGATGTATCTGACGCGTACGTGATGCGTATGCGATGATTCATTGCTTGGTTGCGCAACTGTACAGACGCTGAGGGAGACGCGAGAAGGGCGCCGCCGGTTGCGCCTGCCGGGCGCGTACCCGGGGAGACATCACCGCACGCCTAGACTGAGCGGCACATCCGGACGGACAGCACAGACAGCCAGCACAGACAGGCAGAACGGGAGAGGCACCGTGGCGGCAGAGGCCGGCGACTTCGAGGATCCGCCCGCCGACGTATTGGCGGAGGCGGCTGCCGCCTTCGGGCTGCTCGCATCGCCCGCGCGGCTGCACATCGTGTGGGCACTCGCCCAGGGCGAAAGCGATGTCACCGGGCTCGCCGAGCGCGTCGGCGGTGCGCTGCCCGCCGTGAGCCAGCATCTGACGAAGCTGAAACTGGCCGGGCTCGTACGGTCCCGGCGCGAGGGCCGGCGGCAGGTGTACTTCGTCGACGACACGGACGTGGTGACCGTGGTCCGGCTCATGGTCGGCCAGTTGACCGACCGCGCCGCGCACCCCGCCGCGCGCCCCCTCCGAGGCCTTGGCGCCTGAGACCGCCGCGGACCTCACCTCCTTGCAGGTCCTGCGGCACGTGGACAGCGGGCCGCGCGGGCTGACCGACGCCCAGGCCGAGGAACGGCTCGTCACCCTCGGCGCCAACACGGTGCCCGCCTGGCGCGCGCCGTCCTGGCCCCGGCTGCTCGTCCGCAGTGTGCGCGACCCGTTCACGGCCGTCCTGCTCTGCCTCGGACTCGTCTCCTCACTGGTCGCCGCCTGGGGCACCGCCTGTGTGATCCTCCTGCTGGTCGTCGTGAGCTGCGTCCTGCGCTCCGTCGGCGAGCACCGCGCCGACCGTTCCATGGCGTCCCTGCGGGACCTCGTCGCCACCACCGCCACCGTCCTGCGACGCACCTCGCCGGACGGGACGCCCCGGGCCCGCGAGATCCCCGTCGAGGAACTCGTACCCGGCGACGTCGTCCGGCTCGGGCCCGGCGATCTCGTCCCGGCCGATGTGCGGCTGCTGCGGTCCGGCGGACTGACCGTCCACCAGGCGGCGCTCACGGGGGAGTCGGCGCCCGTGGCCAAGGGCGCCGTCGACGCACCGGGTGTGACCGCGCTCGCCGGACCGGCCGGGCCACCGGACCCGTTCGGGGTACCGCAGCTCTGCTTCCAGGGCAGCAGCGTCGCCTCGGGCAGCGGGACCGCCGTCGTCGTCGCGACCGGCCCCCGTACCCGCTTCGCCGCCGCGTACCGCCGCCCCGGCCGCCGCGAGGCCAGCGCCTTCGACCGGTCCGTGCACGGCATCTCCTGGGTCCTCATCCGGTTCATGCTGCTCACCCCGCCGCTGGTCCTGATGGCCAACGCGGCGCTGCGCGGACGCGGCCTGGAAACCCTGCCGTTCGCCGTCGCGGTCGCCGTCGGACTCACCCCCGAGATGCTGCCGGTCATCGTCACCACCTGTCTGGCGCGCGGCGCGTCCCTGCTCGCCCGCACCCACGGCGTGATCGTCAAGCGGCTGCCCGCGCTGCACGACCTCGGCGCCGTCGACGTCCTGTGCCTCGACAAGACCGGCACCCTCACGCAGGACCGGCCCGTCGTGGACCGGGCGCTCGACGCGGCCGGGCGCGACGACCCCGACGTCCTGCGCTGGGCCGCCGTGAACTCCTGGTGGACCCTCCAGCTCGCCGACCTGCCCGCACCCGACGCCCTGGACGAGGCGATCCTCGACGCGGCGGGCGAGGACGAACCGCTGCGCCACGACGGCGTGACCGCCCTGCCCTTCGACCCGGTACGCCGCCTGTCCACGGCGGTCGTCCGGCCCCCGGGCCGCCTCGGCCTGCACACCCTCGTCGTCAAGGGCGCCGTCGAGGCGGTCCTCGAACGCTGCGCGATGGAGCCCGGCGAGCGGGACGCGCTGCTCGCCCTCGCCGCGCGCGAGGCGGACAGCGGGCTGCGCCTCCTCGCGGTCGCGACCGCCGAACGGCCCGCCCGCACCCGCGACTGGACGCCCGCCGACGAACGCGGACTCACCTTCGCCGGCTTCGTCACCCTCCGGGACGCACTCATACCGACCGCCGCCGACGCACTCAAGGTCTTCGCCGACCGGGGCGTCGCCGTCAAGATCCTCACCGGCGACCACCCCGGCACCGCCGCCCGCGCCTGCCGCGACCTCGGCATCGACCTCGGCCCCGGCGACCTCCTCACGGCCGACCGGATCGACGCCCTCACCGACGCCGAACTCGCCCGCGCCGCATCCCGTACGACGGTCTTCGCGCGCTGCACACCCGAGCACAAGGCCCGGATCACCGACGCCCTGCGCGCCGCCGGGCACACCACGGGGTTCCTCGGCGACGGCGTCAACGACCTGCCCGCGCTGCACGCCGCCGACGTCGGGATCGCCCCGCGCCAGGCCGTCGACGTGACCCGCGAGAGCGCCGACGTGGTGCTCGCCGAGAAGGACCTCACGGCCATCGACCACGCCATCACCGCGGGCCGCTACAGCAGCGGCAACATCGCCACCTATCTGCGGATCACCCTGTCGTCCAACCTCGGCAACGTCATCGCGATGCTCTCCGCGGGACTCCTGCTGCCGTTCCTGCCGATGCTGCCCGCGCAGGTACTCGCGCAGAACCTCTGCTTCGACGCCGCGCAGCTCGCCTTCGCCTACGACCGTCCGCACCCCGCCGCGCTGCGCCGCCCGACCGTGCTGCGGCCCCGGGACTTCCTGCGCTTCATCACCGGCTTCGGCGCCCTCAACGCCGTCGCCGACCTCGCCACCTTCACCGTCCTGTTCTTCGCGCTGCACAGCTCCGGCGCCGCCGACAACGAAGAGGTCTTCCACTCCGGCTGGTTCACCGAGAACCTGCTCACCCAGGCCCTGGTGATGCTGCTGCTTCGCGCGGGCAACCGCAGCGCGCAGGGCCGCGCGCCCAGCCCCGTCGCCTGGGCCGCCGCAGGACTCGCCGCCGTCGGCCTGCTGCTGCCGCTCTCACCGCTCGGCCCGCCCCTCGGCATGGAGGCCCTGCCCGGCCTCTACTACGTGCTGCTCGCCGCCGTACTCGCCCTGTACGCGACCGGCCTGATGGCGGTACGCGCCCGCTATGTACGGCGGTCGATGCGGGCCGGGATCGCGCCGTGAGCGGGAACGCGCCGCGCCGGCGCTGGATCGTTCTGCCGGTGGCGGCGCTCGCCGTCTGGGCGCTGGCGCGCGGCTGCGGCCCGGAATCGGGCACCGCGTCCCCCACGGCTTCACCGACGCCCCGTACCTCGGCCACTCAGCCGGAGAGCGGGTCGCCCTCACCCAGCCCGTCCGCCACGGGACTCTCCGGCTCCTACGACCCCGCCGACTACGCTTCCGAGGTCCGCACCCGGGCCCAACAGGCAGGCGTCAGCCCGCAGTTGGTCATGGCGGTCCTCTACAACGAGTCGTACAAACCGCACGACCCGGACCTGGAGCGGGCCTGGCAGCGCTACAAGCCCGACGCCGCCTTCGGTATCGGGAACATGCACCGGGCCACCTTCGACATGACCAAGCGCGGCCGGGACTTCGCGGACCGGAGCTGGGAGGAGTTGCCCGACGACCGGGACCTCGCGATCCGGTCCACCGCCTGGTACCTGCACGATCTGGCGGCCCAGCTCCCGTCCCGCTGGACCGGCCCCTACACCCGCGACGAACTCCTGGCCCTCGGCTACAACACCGGCGCCGGCAACATGCTCGCCTTCGCCCGCGACGTCTCACCGGGCAGCCAGGCCCGGTCCTATCTGACCCGGCTGCGCGACAACTGGGAGAAGGCGGGCAAGGCGGTCGACGCCCCCTCCTAGGCCGACAGGGCCTCGGGTCCGGTCAGCCGTACGACAGGTTCGAGCACGGGTTGTCGTCCGCCGAGCGGGCGTCGTCGGCGACCGTGGAGGGGACCGCCGTCGGTTCGGTGGAGGCGGGGGGCGAGGGGTCGGCCGCGTACGCCGAACCGAGGACCACGTTGATGCCGGCTGCCGCCGTCGTGGAGCGGAGTGCGGCCCCGGCGAAGAGACGGGCGACGGTCTCCGCCTTCGTCTTCTGCCCCGGCCCGTACTCGATGAGCGTGCCGGTGTGGTCCTGGGTGCTCGCGGTCGCCGTGCCCGTCACCGTGAATCCGTGCTCCTTGAGGGTGCCGGCCGCTTCGGCGGCGAGACCCGTGACGGTGGTGCCGTTGTAGACGGCGACGGCGATACCGGCGCCCGACACCGGTCCGCTCGGGCTCTTCGTGGTGCCCGGCTTCTTCGTCTCCTTCTTCTTGCCGCTGGCGTCCGTGCCGTCGATGGTGCGGTCCGCCTTGAGCGCCGCCCACAGCGCACTGGCGTCCGGTTCCACGATCGCGACGCGGTTGCCCTCGTAACGCCAGGGGATGGTGACGAATTTGGTGTTGTGCAGGTCGATGCTCTTCAGCGACATCGCGAACGAGATCAGCTTGTCGGCGGAGCCGAGGCCCGGGTCGACGGTCATCGAGTCGGTGGCGGCGTTCGCGAGTGGCAGCAGCTTGGTCGGCGTGAGCCCGTCGCTCTTCACCTTCTTCATCAGGCTGGCGACGAACGCCTGCTGGCGCTTGATCCGGCCTATGTCGGAGCCGTCGCCGATGCCGTGCCGGATGCGTACGTAGTCCAGCGCCTGCTGGCCCGCGACCTCCTGCTCGCCCTTGTGGAAGAGGAGTTTGCCCTGCGTGAGGCGGCTGGGGCTGAGGTCCTTCTGGTAGATGTCCTGCGGCAGACAGACCTTGACGCCGCCCACGACATCCGTCAGCGCCGCGAACCCCTTGAAGTCGACGACCACGGTGTGGTCCACGCGCAGTCCGGTCAGATGTTCCACGGTGTTCTGCGTGCACGCCGGGTTGCCCTTGGCCGTCTGGCCCACCGAGTACGCCGCGTTGAACATGGTGTTCTCCTGCGGCTTCGTCCAGGTGCCGTCGGGCAGTTTGCAGGGCGGGATGGTGAGCAGGGTGTCGCGGGGGATGGACACCGCGACGGCGTGCTTGTGGTCGGCGTACACATGCAGCAGGAAGGCGGTGTCCGAGCGGCCTATGTCGCCCTTGTCGCCGCCGCCGAGCGCGCTGTTGCCGCCGGTACGGGCGTCGGAGCCGATGACGAGGACGTTCTCGCCCTTGGACGCCGCCGCGTCGGGCCGGTTGTCGGAGAGGCCGTCCGCCTCGAACGTGTCGATGTTGCCGTTCAGCTTGAGGTACATCCAGCCCGCGCCCGCCGTCGCGAGGACCACCAGGGAGAGGAAGATCAGCAGGGTGAGGCGCAGCCCGCGGCCCTTGCGGCGCCGCCTGCCGCGTGCGGCGGCCCTGCCTTCGTGGGCGGCGGCCTCCGCGTGGGCGCCCCGGCGCCGTGGGGGTGCCGCCTGCGGGCTCCGTGTCATCTGCGCACCCCTCGTTCGGTCCGGATCCACCCGGTGGACGTCCGGCTCGGTCCGGCTCCGTCGGGAAGACGGTTGTCGGTCAGGTAGACGGTTGACCCCGCCCCTTGGTTGTACAGTTGCGCAATGTAGCAATCTTTAGTGGGTGCCATGCGAGCGGTCGGCGCCCTTGGCCGGAGAGGACGGGACGACGGGAATGTTGCGCAACGGACTGGAGCCATGGCATCTGCTGATCGTGGCGATCGTGCTCATCGTGCTGTTCGGCTCCAAGAAACTGCCGGACACGGCACGGGCCGTGGGGAAGTCCCTGCGGATCCTCAAGAGTGAGACGAAGGCGATGAAGGAGGAAGGGGCGGCCCCGGGCGGCCCGGCCCCCGCCGCCGCGACTCCGGCCGACCCGACTCCCGCCGACCGGACTCCTCCTGCCGAAGCGGTCGAGGGGGCGGCACGGCTCTCCACCGAGCAGAAGGACGCCGTGCGCTGACGCGAGTGCGGCCCGGCCCCGGGGCGGGGCCGGGCCGCCGCGCGTCGGGCGCGGGTGCGCGGTGGTGGCGTACGCGGCCTTGGTGTGCGCGGTGGTGGCGTACGCGCGCTCAGGGGCTCGCGCCGTCGAATCCGTACCGCACGGGCTCGTCGCCGCTGCTCAGCGCGCGCCGGTACACGTACAGCGCCTCCACCTTCACCCGTGCCTCGTTCGGTGCCGCGTCGACCTCGCACGGATAGGTCACCTGGACCACCGACGGCCGGTCGGCGACCCGCATCCGCAATCCGTCGGCGGGCCCTCCGGAGAGCACCGCCGTCTCCCACTCCGCCACTGCTTCAGCATCCATATGAATACTTTAAAGGTTGCGCAATGCTGAAAGTGAAGCCTTGGTGGCGCGGTCTTCGCGAGGTCTCCGTCAGGCCGTCGGGAGGTCTTCGTCAGGAGCCCAACTTGCCCTTGACGTCGGCGACCTGGGGCCCGGTGTCCTGGGCCGGAGGCCGCCAGGCGAACGGGGCCTCCGTGCCGTCCGTGTAGACGAGCTTGCCCTGCTGGGCCTGGGCGGGCGTGATGTCGAAGATCCGGGCGCGGGTCGCCGTCGTCCCCGGCTCGATGGGCCCTGACGCCACGTACCCGTCGAGGGTGACCTGTCCGGCGTTGCCGCCGCCCGGCGTGACCGGCTTGCCGTCCGGGCCGATCCACTGCCAGCCGCCGGCCGCCGACTCCTCGTCGGCGGCGTTCGCGCTCATCGACTTCTCGCTGAGGACGACGACGGCGAACACGCCGTTCTGCGGGGTCGCCGCGCCGCCCTTCGTGGCGTAGACGACGGTCGTCGGGGTGATCTCCAGGATGCCGATCGTCTTCCCGCCCACGGTCCGCTGGGGCTCGTTCCAGCCGACGGCGGCGGGACCCGAGTCGTCGACGGCCGGTGCGTCGGTGGCGGTGGTGGTGGGGCTCGGCTGCTTCGCGGGCTGGGACGTCGTGGGACTGGCCGACGGCTTGGCGCCGCCGTCGTCGTCGGTGCCGTTCTCACAGGCGGTGAGGGCGAGACAGGTGACGGCCGCCAGGCTGGCGGCGATGAGTGCTCTGCGCATGATTCCCCCCAAGGCTTCGGTACGCAGGGGGACCGTAGCGCTCACAGATGGCGCACAGGAGTCCGGTCGCGGATTTGGGACGTACGGGATACCGCCGTGACAGATCCGCCGCATTCCCACCCGTCCCACGGGCCCCGCTGTCCCCTTCGCCGGCCTTTCCCAGGGACGCTCATGACCGTCCGCTCACCGATTGCCCGCCGTCTCCGCGAGCACGCGTACCGCCCGCGTGGAGCGGGAAGACCCCCGGATACGGCGGGCCACGGAGGGCACCGCCCAAAAGCCGCGCGGTGACGGGGGCCGTGGCGGCACGCCCGGCACACGGAAGGAGAGCGGATGAGCATCGACAGACCGTGGTCGTACCGACCGGAGAGCGGACACAAGGAGGGCCAGGACCTGACAGGGTTCACCGTCGAGGCGACCGACGGCACGGTCGGACAGGTGGACCGGCAGGCCGACGTCTCCGACATGCGGCACCTCGTGGTCGAGACCGGGGTGTGGGTCTTCGGCAAGAGCGTCCTGGTCCCGTCGGGAGCCGTCACGGGGATCGACCCGGGAGCCCGGCAGATCACGCTGGCGTTCACGAGGGACGAGGTCAAGGCCGCCCCCTTGTTCCGGACCGACAGCGAGACACGGGACCCGGACTACTTGGGCAGGGTCGACGCGTACTACCGGGCGCTGCCCCCGAGGCAGCCCGCGTGAGCTGACACCCGCGAGGGCCCGCGACGCCCCGCGAGGCCCCGCGACCGAACTCCCGCCGACCCGCCCCGTGGCCGAACCGGCCACTGGTGAGCGGGGTCGGCGGCCATCGGCCCCGTAGCGAGCCGCCACCGGATCTGGTGGGCGTGTGTGGCGTGGGGTGTGGCGGCCGTGGTCCGATGAGCGCATGGAACTGCGGGAGATGCGCGCGTTCGTCGCGGTCGTCGAGGAGGGCGGGTTGTCCGCCGCGGCCCGCCGACTGCACCTCAGCCAGCCGGCCCTGTCGCAGACCATGGTGTCCCTGGAGCGGCAGTTCGGCGTGCGGTTGCTGGAGCGCAGCAGTTCCGGGGTCCGGCCCACCGACGCCGGGACCACCCTGCTGAGCGAGGCCCGCGCGGTACTGGCCCGCCATGACCGGGCGCTGACCGCGATGGCCGCCCACACCGCTTCCGGAGGCGGCGTGCTGCGGATCGGCATCCCGCTGGAGCTGCCGGGTGACCTGCTCCCGCGCGCCCTGGCCGCACTCGCCGACGCCTACCCCGACACCCGCGTCCAGGCCCGTCACCTGTCGACCGCCGAGCAGGTGACGGCCCTGCGCACCGGCGAACTCGACCTCGGCCTGCTGCGTGAACGGCCCGCGGGACCGGACCTCGACGCGATGCTCGTCGTGGCGGAGCCCCTCGGTGTCCTGCTGGCCACGGAGCTGGCCGACAAGGTGAGGGGACCCGAGGGGATCCGTCTGGACGCCCTGGCCGGACTGGACTGGGTCGGCTTCCCCCGCGCGGGCAGCCCCGCCTGGTACGACACCCTCACCGCGACCCTGCGCGGCCACGGCATCGACCCCGGCCCCGAAGCCCCGGCGGGACAGACGCTCATCGCCGAGGTCAAACTCGCCGCTGTCGGCACCGGCCGGGCGTTCACCCTCGCGCCCCCCGACTGGTCGCAACCGCTCCCGGACACCGTCACCTGGTCCCCGCTCACCGGCCACCCTCTCGTAAGGCGCACCTGGGCGGTCTGGCCCGCCGGCTCCCACCGGCGCGACCTCGGCCACCTCGTCGCGGCCCTGGACCAGCCGCCGACCGCCGACGAGTGACGTTCGAGCCCGTGTGGTTTCGGCCCTGAAGTTCCAGGTCAGAGCCCTCTAAGCGGCGCTTATAGGGGCCATCGGTCCCGTGTATGGCCTCCCGGGAAGTGCGCGCGGCGTCCGCGGCTTGCACCACGTGCGTCCACACATTCGCGCAGCACGTATGCGCAGCACACATATTCAGGAGTGAGCGGCAATGTCTGAAGCATCTGAACTGGCCGGGGCGTCGGCCCTGGTGACGGGCGGGACCAGCGGTATCGGCCGGGCGACCGCGCTGGCGCTGGCCGGCCTCGGCGCGCGGGTCGTCCTCTCCGGCCGTGACGCCGACCGCGGCGGCAAGGTCGTGGCGGAGATCGAAGCGGCGGGCGGCGAGGCCCACTTCGTGGCCGCCGACCTGCGCGACGAGACCTCGGCCCGCACCCTCGCCCGCGAGGCCGCCGCGCTCGTCGGACCGCTCGACATCCTCGTCAACAACGCCGGGATCTTCCCGTTCGGACCGACCGGCGAGGCCACGGAGGCCGACTTCGACGCGACGTACGGGCTGAACGTGAAGGCGCCCTACTTCCTGGTCTCCGAGATCGCCCCGGGCATGGCCGAACGCGGCCGGGGCTCGATCATCAACGTGAGCACGATGGTCGCCGAGTACGGCGCGGACGGCATGGCCCTGTACGGCTCCAGCAAGGCCGCGCTGGTCCTGCTGACCAAGGCGTGGGCGGCGGAGTACGGGCCGCGCGGCGTCCGCGTGAACGCGGTCAGTCCGGGCCCGACCCTCACCGAGGGCACCGCCGGAATGCCCGACGGCTCCCTCGACGCCCTCGCCTCCCAGGCCCCGGCCGGCCGGCCGGGAACCACCCAGGAGGTGGCCGCCGCCATCGTCTACCTCGCCACGGACCGCTCCAGCTTCGTCCAGGGGGCGGTACTGCCGGTCGACGGGGGTCGGATCGCCGTCTGACGCACCCTCAACTCCGGTCTGGGGGACCGGCCGGGCGCGGGCCCACGTCGTCATCATGGCCGCGTCCGGCCGAGTCGCTGGATGCCCCTCAGGCCGGAAGGGCGGCACCGCGCACCGCCTCCGTACCCGCACGCGGTCACCGAACAGGAAGGGTGGTGACGACACTTACGGGTACGCGGGCCCGTTCCGCGGTCGGTGAAGGTAGAACAGCTCGGGGTCGCCCTCGTCGAGGCCGTGGAGGAGGCCGGCCGGGCTCCATCCGGCGCGGTGGAGCAGGCGCTGCATCGGCTGGTTGGAGACGTTGGTCGAGGTGAACAGCTTCGGGGTCGTGCACGAGGCGGCCGTGGCGTCCAGCAGCCGGCGGCCGACGCCTCTGCCGCGCGCTGGCGGCGCCACCATCAGCATCGTGACGAAGCCCTGCTCGAAGAACGTGTACTCCAGCACGCAGTAGCCCAGCAGACCGGACGAGTCCTCCGCCACGAGCGCCCGACCCCGCCCGCACCACCTGCGGATACTCGCTCGGCGCTCGCCGTCCCCGCCCGCCGCGACCGTGTCGATCTCCGCCAGCGCGTCCGACTCCGTCTCCAGCGCACGGCGCACAACGATGTCGCCGAGGTCCACCACTCCGTCCACGAACCCATGCTGCCAGTCGGCGGCGCCCGCCGCCCAGGCGGATTTCTCAGGCGCTCCGGCGCGGTGCCGCAGGGGTCAGGCGGGCCGCCGGTGGGAGCGGGGTGTGGTCCGGGGACGACTGGAAGGCCTGGATCGCGAGTGCGGCGAAGCGGCGGGAGGCCGCGATCCGGACGGTCGGCGTTCCGGCGTGGATGCCGCCGTTGGCCATGAGCATGAGGATCAGATCGTCCAGGACGAAGTCGGGGCGCAGACGGCCGGTGTCCTGGGCGCGGCGGGCCAGTTCGGCGATCGACGTGAGTGTGGCCGCACGATCCGCGGCGAAGTCGATCGCGCCGGGGAACGTCGACATGAAGGCCGCGGTGAAACCCCGGTCGCGCGCGTGCAGCTCGCAGATCCTCTCGATCACGAGGCAGAAACCGTGCCACGGATCCGGGTCGGCGAGCCCTTCCTCCACGATCGTCCGGCATACGCGCATCTGGTCCGTGAACGCCTCCGTCGCAAGGAGCTGCTTGGTCGGGAAGTGGCGGTAGAGGGTGGCGGGGCCGACCCCGGCGCGCCGGGCGATCTCCCGCAGCGGCACGTTCAGACCCTCGACGGCGAACACCGCACGGGCCGCGTCGAGGATGCGCTCGCGGTTGTCCCGGGCGTCGGAGCGCGGGGTGTGAGGCAAACGGTCGGTCACGCTCTCACTTTAGCCAAACGGACGCAGGCGTCCGTTAACGTCCGACGGCAGCACAGAACACAGAGCACCCAGCACCCAGCACCCATCCGATCGGTCGCAGAACAGTAGGAGCCGGCAGTGAAGGCAGTCGCGATCAAGGCGTTCGGACGCCCCGAAGGTCTGGCGGTCATCGACCTCCCCGCCCCGGTCCCCGCCGAGGGACAGGTGCTGATCGCCGTCGAGGCGATCGGTGTCGGTGGCGTCGACGCCGTGATCCGGAGCGGCGCGCTCGCTGCCTACGGATTCAAGGAAGGGCACATCCCCGGCGGCGAGGTGGCGGGCACGGTGACCGCGGTCGGTGACGGCGTCGACACCTCATGGGTCGGCCGGCGCGTGTGGGCGTTCACCGGCGACGGCGGCTACGCCGAGCAGGTCGTCGCCCTCACCGAGGAGGTCATCCCCCTCCCCGCCCACCTGTCCGCCGCCGACGCCGTGACGCTCGGCAGCTCCGGAGCGGTGGCCCACTTCGCACTGGCCCACGCCCACTTCACCCCCGGCGAATCGGTACTCGTGCGGGGCGCGGCAGGCAGCATCGGCATCATGACGGTCCAGCTCGCGGCCCGTGCCGGCGCCGGCGCGGTGGCGGTCACCACCTCGTCGGCCGAGCGCGGCGCCCGCCTGCGCGCCCTGGGAGCAACCCACGTACTCGACCGCTCCGGCGCAGGACCCGACGGCGACGAAGCCGCCCCCACGGGCTACGACGTCATCATCGACATCGTCGCCGGCCCCGACCTGCCGTCCTTCTTCTCCAGGCTCGACCCGAACGGTCGCATGGTGGTCGTCGGCGCGGTCGCGGGCCAACCGCCCGCGGACTTCGGTACGGAGATGATGGCGGCGTTCCAGAAGTCGATGTCGTTCGCCACCTTCAGCGCCGCCACCGTCGCCGCGCCCGATCTCCGTACCGTGCGAACGGAGCACTTCGCCGCTGCCGCCCGCGGCGACCTGCACACAGTGGTGCACGAACTGCTGCCGCTGGAGCAAGCCGTCCTCGCCCACCGGAAGATGGACGCCGGCGAGGTGTTCGGCAGGATCGTCCTGACCCCGTAGCTGCCGCCCCGCCCTCGGCGCCGTTCTCAGATCGGATACGCCGTATGGATATGGCCGTCGCGGATGACGACTTCCACGGTGCTGGTTTCCCTGCCGCTGCCGTTGATGCCGACCGGTTCGCCGTGGTCGAAGCGGTGCAGATGGGTGTCCTGCCCGGCCCTGGCACGGGGGTTGGGTATGGCCGGGGTCCCGTCGACGCCCTCCCGGAGCCGCCGGCCGAGGACGAAGTCGTCGCCGTCCCACAAGAAGTCGTCGTAGAACTCACCGGGCAGTGAGGGCTCAGGGCCGGTGGGGTCGGCGTTCTCCCGTACCCGGTCCTGCGCCCCCGGTCCGTGCTGGCCCTCGATATGGGCCTCGCGCTCCGCCGTGATGCCGTGCCTGCTGCTCTCGCAGTTCACCAGCCCCCAGGGGTCGGTCCAGCGCAGCGGGTCGGGGACGTAGGCGTGGTGGTTCGGTGCCGGGGCGAGGCCCAGCGGGTCCGGGCTGATGTAGCGGGCGTTGTCGGGGTCGTAGTAGCGGCGGAAGTTGTAATGGAGGCCGGTCTCGGGGTCGTGGTACTGGCCCGGGAAGCGGAGGGGGCAGTCGACCGGGCCCGCGGAGCCGCCGCCCAGAGGTGTGCCCCACAGCGTGGTACGGGCCCGCCAGGCGATCCGGCCCTCGTCGTCGACCAGTTCGGTGGGGGTACCGACCAGGTCGGTGACGATGGCGTAGAAGCGGCGGTCGACCTCGTCCTGGTCGAGCTGGAGCAGGGCGCGGTTGGTGCCGGGCGCCCATTCCCAGCTCCGGGTGGGACCGTCGGCGGAGCTGGCCTGTTCGACCAGGTGGGAGCTGTCCCAGGTGAAGACGGTCTCCTCGACCGGTCGGCCGTCGTCGGACAGCAGGCGCTTGGCGACCCGTCGGCCGAGCCCGTCGTAGACATACGCCCAGCGGCGTCCGTCGGGCGTCGTGACCTGCGTGAGCCGGTCCTCGGCGTCCCACGCGTAGGTCCATTCCCGTACGCCCCCCGACAGCAGCTTGCGCGTCTGCCGGACGAGGCGCCCCTGCGCGTCGTGCGCGTAGGTGATGTGGCCGGCCCTGCGGATGAGTGTGCCGTCGTGGACCCGCTGCCCCTGCACACCCTCCGGTGCGTCCGCCCCGCTGACATTGCCGGCCGCGTCGTAGGCGTACCGCTCGGACCACCCGGAGGCGGAGACCGTCTCCACCCGGCCGAGACGGTCACGGGTGAAGCGGCGGACGCCGTAGGTCTGGTCCTCGACGGCGGCGAGCCCGCCGTCCTGCCCGTACGTGTACGAGCGCCGCAGCAGCGCCTCACCCGACGCGTCCGTGCCGGAACCGGTCTGTCCGAGAACCGTCTGGCCGGTCAGACGGTGGCCGGCGTCCCACTCCTGGGACAGCACCGCAGTCTCCCCGAACCGCCGTTCGGTCTCGTGCCCCGACGCCCCATAGGCGAAGGACAAGGCGTTACCGGCGAGCCGGACCCGGGTGGGGCGGTTGTTCGCGTCCCATTCCCAGCGGCTGACGGCGCCCGACGGAGTGCGGCGCTCCACCCGCCGGCCGAGGAGGTCGTACGTCGAGTGCAGCGCACGGCCGTCGCACTCCTCGGTGACGACCCGGCCCACCGCGTCGCGGGTGAGGGCGAGAGCCGTGTCGGGCGTGACCGCCGCGACCAGGTGGCCGGCGGAATCGTAGGCGAAGGTCGTGGCCGCTTCGCCGGAGCGCCGCTCCACGACCCGTCCGCACGCGTCGCGCACATAGGTGGTGATCTCGCCCGCGCCGTTGGTACGCCGGATCAGACGGCCCGCCGCGTCGTAGGCGTACGAGACGGCACGACCGTTGAAGTCGACCTCGCCGACGAGACGGCCCCCGGGGTCGTACGTGTACGACCACACCGCGCCCGACGCGCTCTCCACGGAGGTCAGCCGCAGCTCGGTGTCGTACGCGAACCGCGTCGTGGAGCCGTCCGCCTCCGTACGGGCGCGGAGCAGGTCGAAGTGGGTGAAGGCGTGGGTGGTGCTCCGGCCGTCGGGGCCGGTGTAGCGGACGACGTTGCCCTCACCGTCGTAGGACCAGCTTTCGCCGCTGCCGTCGGCCAGGACGCGCTCAGCGGGCAGGCCCTCCACCGTCCACGCGGTGCGGGTCGTCGCGCCGGCGGCGTCGACGCTCTCGACGATGCGGCCGAAGGCGTCGCGGGTGAGGTGGGTCGTACCGCCCAGCGGCGCGGTGACGGAGTCCGGCAGACCCAGCGCGCCGGGCCGGACCCGGTGCGTGGCTCCCAGCGCGTTGGTCACGGCGAGCAGTTCACCCGAGGCGCCATGGGCGTACGTGGTCACGGCGCCGTCGGCGTCGACCACGGCTGTCGGGTGGCCCTGCTCGTCGTACGCGTAGCCACGCCTGCCGCCGGTCGGCAAAGTGATCCACAGGGGGCGGTCGAAGGTGTCGTACTCGCAGGTGGTGACCGTGCCGTCGGGCCGGACCACACGGGTGAGGTTGCCGCGCTCGTCGTAGGCGAAACGGGACGTCTGGTCCAGCGGATTCGTCCGTGAGAGCAGCCGGTTGTACGTGTCCCACTCGGCGCGGGTCGTGTGACCGAGCGGGTCGGTCTGGGCGACGACCTGTCGGCGGTCGTTGTACCGGTAGACCGTGGTGTGGCCCAGCGAGTCGGTGTAGCGCGTCTCTCCGGCTTCCGGGTCGTAGGCGACGGAGCAGGACAGGAACCCGTCGGCGCCGTCGCCCCGAACGCACCGGTCCTGGTCGTCGTAGGCGAAGCGGTACCAGGCACCGTTGCGGTCGGTCCAGGAGGTGATGCGTCCCTGGATGTCGTACGTGAACGTGAGCGGGAGGCCGCTGGAGTTGCGGATCTCCGTGAGGTGTCCGTCGGCGCTGTATCCGTAGCGCAGCAGCGTCGTGCCGTCGGGCCCGTCCTCCTCGTCGCGCAGCCGCAGCCCGACGACGCGGTCGCCTTCGGTGTCGATGTGCAGGTGACGCCCCGCGGAGTCGCGGACGGCGGTGGGAGTGCCGGTTTCGTCCCGGTCGAAGTCGATGCGCCTGCCGAACCGGTCGGTCACCGCGGCCAGGGGGAGGGCGAACGCGTCGTGTGCGGCGACAGATCCGGCGGCAGGTCCGGCGACAGGTTCCGCGAGCGGGGCGAAGTGGCGGGTGCGGCCCGTGGCCGGGTCGGTGATGCGGAGGGGCGCGCCGGGCGCGCCGTCCCAGTCCAGCGGCCAGCGCGGGCCTTCCGACGGCATGACCGACGTACCGGGCTCAGGTACCGGATACACGAGGATCATGCCGTCGTCGGCGGCGAAGACGGCGCCTTCCCCGTCGAGTTCGAGACGCTCGTCGAGCGTCGAGGCCCAGGACGGACCGAACGACCGGCCCCAGTGGTACGTCGAGAGATGTGTACGCCGCAGCACGAGCGGAAGGAGCCCCGGAAGCTCGACGTCGGTGGCCTCCATGAGCATTTCGCCGGAGACCATGTCGATCGGATCGCCGTTCTTGCACCGCCCCTTGGCCGGCTTGCTCTTGCCGAGGACGTCGTCGGCTCCCTTACGCAGACCTTTCCCGAGGCCCTTGGCCATGGCCTTGAGACCGCCCTTGCCCAGGGCCTTCATGCCCGTGGCGAGTTTGCCGAGCGTCGTGATGCCCTTACCGCCCGGGATGCAGTCCAGCGCGGCGAACGCCACGTCCCACAACGTCGCCTGTCCCTTGGCGTATTTGCTCAAGGTGTCCGCGAGGACGACGAGGGCCGCGATCAGGACGATTGCTCCCAGGATCGGGCCGCCGATGATCAGCGCGATGATGCCGACCACCGCGACGACGACTTTGCAGACGGCGACGATGGTGTCCCAGTTGTCGGTGAACCAGTCCCCGACCTCTTCCCACCACTTCCGGTTCTGGATACCGGCGTCGGATGCGTCGCCGATCTTGTCCTTCGCCTCTCGCGCCGCGTCCTCGCGCATCTTCCGGGCGTCGGCGGCCATCTTCTTCGCCGCGTCGAGCGCGTTCGAGGCGGAGGACACGTCGGACTGTGCGCTGGTCCGGGCGTTCTTCGCGCTCTGTGCGTCCCGGGTGGCCGCTTTCACCTTGTCCGGGTCCGGCTTGGGTACGTCCTTGCCGCCGGTCGGGTCGTCCTTGTACTTGTCGGCTTCCTTGCCCGCCCGGTCGACCCAGGATTCGGCGGAGGTGAGACGGGACTGGGCGGAGGAGAGGTCGGCCTGTGCCTCGCGGCCCTTGACGAGTGCCTTGTCGGCGAGGGCCTGGGCGCGTTCCAGTTTCGGCCAGTACGCGGCGAGCGCGTCGCCCGCCATCTCGTACGACTTCTTCAGCTTCCGCAGATTCTTCGGCACACCCGAGAACTCGTCCTGGAACGCCTTGGCGGACTTGCCCGCCCACGTCAGGACTGCGTCCTCCTCCGCCATCCCCTTCACCAGCCGCAACGCCTCACCGACGTCATCAGCGAAGTCGTGCAGGCCCTTCGCCAGCGTTCGCACCCGGTCCGGATCACCCGGCGTCGGATCCTTGTCCAGGTCCAGGACATGCCAATCCGTTGGCCGAAAAGCCATGCTGTTCCCCCCGTTGCATCGCCGCACCCCACGCACGTATGCCTCAGCAAACCTACTGGGTCCCCGGCTCGTAGACTCGGCGGGTGAGCCACAACCACCTGACACCTGGCGACGACGCTTCCGATCACTCCCTCTGGGAGCGGTGCGAACCGGCGGAGTTGAAGCAACTGGCCGAGCAGCGGCCGGAGGTGTTGTACGGAGCGGTGGAGCAGTTGTGCCGCCGTGTGTCCGGCGGCGGGCCCGATGGAGCTGCCGCGGCGCGGACCGTGGGGCGGATCGCCGTGACCCTTGCCGAGACGCGCTCGCGCGAGTGCGCTGCACTCGCCGCGGACATCGTGGGTCGGCTGCGGCCGGTCGGTTATCAGTTGTTGCCCGTCGGTGACCGGCTGCTGCGTTCGGTGGCCGCGCGGCTGGCCAAGGCTCAGCAACTGCGCGACCTTGAGCCGCTGTTCGGCGAACTGCCGGACGGAATTGAGAGCCCGGCGGTCGAGCTACGGGCCTGTCTCCTCGGGGAACTCGCGCTGATCGGCTCGGGGCTCGGCCGACGCCCCCTGGACGCGTACGCCGAAAGACTGCGGGAGTTGGGTCATCCGCTGGCCCAACTGCCCAGGGAGCGAGTGGACTTGGAGCACCGGTTCACGGTCCGTGTCCGGGGCCTGGGTCCGATCAAGACCTCGCAGCAGCTCCGGTCACGCTTCCCGGAGATTCCCCCGACCGACAGCGGTACGGACGCGGGCCGCGGCGCCGGTGAGACGGGGGATGACACGCGGGCGACGGCGGCCGGCCGGCCGTTCACGGCCAGTGGATGGGCCCGTGAACCCGAGGCACGGTTCTTCACGCTGCCGAGCCCACTCGGCCCGGACGACTTCGGCATCTCCTTCCTCAAGGAACTGCCCCTGGACTGCCTGACCGGCGAAGGCGGACGCCGCGGCAGCGCGCTCGCCTGCGCGACGACACCCGACGATGTGCTGAACGAACTCTTCTCGGCCGCGTACAACGGCGGGGTGAGCGGCCAGGGGCAGGGCGGCGCGTACGCACGGCTGTACGCCTGGGGCAGCCTGTACGCGCTGATGGGGCTGCCCGCCGGCCTGCCGCTCCTGGAGGCGGTGCGGCGCTCCGCCGACTACCGGTGGCTGCGGTTCATGGCGTTCACGGACTGGTTCCACCGCGACACGGCGGACGTGGCGTTCGCCGTACTCGACCCCGGCCGGACCCGGGTGGCGGTGCTGGCCGCGACGGATACCGATATCGATGCTGATATGGCGAGGTCGTAGCCGGGCAGCCGGGTAGCCGGAGAGTCGGGTAGCCGCGCAGCGGGTCGGCCTCAGTCCGCGCAGCTCATCGTGGAACCGTCGGCAGCGGAGGTGACGGACACCCGGTAGCCGGATCCGGAGCTGAACTCGGGCCCGGGTTCGCGCTCTTCCTCATCGAGGATCTTGTCGGTCAGGAAGAAGACGTCCAGCATCGCCGTACCGGCCTCCTTGCCGAGGGTGAAGCACAGATCCGTGGAGGGCTCCGCTGTCGACGACTTCCCGGAGGCCGGAAACGCCTTCCAGCCGTCGCGCTCCGCCGCAGCCCGGTAGTACCGGGTCACTTCGGCCTTGTCACCGGGGAACACATACGTCCGCTCGGCGTACACCGACGCGTCGCCGCTGTCCGCCCAGCAGCCGGATTCGAGATCCTTGAAGCCCTGCGGTACGACGGTTCCTTCGGGCCGGGAGTCGAGGATGCCGTACGACTCCAGCTCCTTGACCCGGCTCCCGGTGTTCTCGCAGCCCCGGTCGAGCCCGGCGTCCAGAACGGAGCATCCGGTGAGAACTCCGGCTGCTGACGCGACCGCCAGGAGCAGTGCGGCACCACGGCCGATTCCCGCATGAGACGCCAAGCCGACTCCCGTAGTTGGGATGGCGGAGTGGACAGTGTCGGAGCCAGTCGCGGCGCTTGAAGCCGACGTACGGGCTGACGCGGACCACCGCCATCAGGACGATCGCGAAAGGGTAACCGAAGGTCCACGTGGCGGGCTTCTCCACGTCGTCCACTGTCGCGGCCGACGGGCCGACCGGGGGCCTTCGTGCAGATCAGGACGGAGTTCCCGTGCCGTGCCCGGAGCGGGGTTGCTTCTGGGACCGGCGGTACTCGCCGGGTGTCATTCCGTAGACGCTGCGGAAGGCGCGGCTGAATTCGGGGGCCGGCAGGGACCATCGTGCGGCGATGGTGTGGATGTGCTCGCGCTCTCTGCGGGGGTCGGCGAGTTCCGTTCGGGCGCGCTCCAGCCGGGACCGGCGGATCAGGGCGGCGACGGTGACTTCTTCGGTGCGGAACAGCCGGTGCAGGTGTCCCGTGGAGATGTGGTGCGCGGCGGCGACGGTGGCCGGGGTCAGGTCGGGATCGTCGAGGTGCCGCTGGATGAACGCCTTGATCCGGCGCACCGTCATGTACTGCTGTGTGTGCGGTGGCAGCGCGTCCTCGCGCTCCGCCGCGTGGGCGAGTGTCGCGGCCAGCAGATCGGCGGCCACCAGCGCCAGCCGGGGTCCGTCGGTGACGTGGTACTCCCGGACGTTGCGCACCGTGTGCCGGAGGAACTGCGCCAGCAGCGCCCCGGGCCCTTCGCCGTCCGGGATCGGCAGTCCGATGGCACGGTCCGCGAGTCGACGGGGCAGGGGGAGAGACCGTTTAGGTACGGCGAGCCCGATGCTCACCATGGGGTTCTGTTCGCGGCCGGCCTGGATCTCCACGGGCCGTGAGCTGTCGGTGGTGTGGTAGATCCCGGGCTTTGACAGCAGGCTCCCGCCGCGCCAGGCGGTTTCCGCCTGCCCCCGCACGACGAGGGAGAGGTGGTAGTCCTCGGGGTCGGACCGTCGGATCAGGTGGCTGGTGCGCCGGAGGGTCACCGGCGGGAAGGACGAACGCCATATCGCCACATCGCCCAGCGTGATGGTGTGCTGGCGGATCAGGTAGTCGTCGGCGTGCGGTGTCGACACATACATGGCGGCGTGGTCACCGGGGCACCGGTCCAACCAGTGCGCGAGCCGGTCCGACGGGGCGACCCCGAGATTGCTGAACACCACGGAAGGCAGCGGCTGACGTTGCGGAGCCTGCGGTGAACGCCCGGTCGGCATGAGGGTCCCCTCCTCAGAAATGGATGCTCATATCACGGACATGCCGCCCTGCCCGAAGGTTGCGTCACTGAGCCACAAGACTCTGGTGACTGGGTGCTGACGACAGAGGCAGGCCCTGCCGGTGAGGATGATTGGGGTACAGGACCAAGGATCACGGCTGGATGGACACCATGAGGTACTGAAATGCGCCGACGCCACCGTGCAAAGCCTCAAGCACCCTCGGCACCAAGCATCTCGGATGCTCTTTCCATTTCGATACCCGAAATGGCCACCCTTGTGGAAATATTCGAGCATGCCCATGCTCAAATAGCAAAGTTGAGCGATGCGGACAGGGAAACCCTTGCTAATGCCAGCGGGGTGATCCTGATACCGTCGCTTTACGCCCGAGCCGGACTGGCCGCGATCCAAAGACGCGACGGCATCCCGCTGCTCGTCAGCGAGGTCGGCCTGCTTGAGGCCGCGGTGACAAATCTGGAGTCGTACGAGGGGCATGAAGCCATATTGTGCGCCGGGTATGAATTGCTGGAAATTTTCACGAATCGCGCGAATCGCAAGAAGAAGAATGCTAACCCTCTGCGATACGTGCACGGCATCCTGGTCTTCGAGGACGAGGCGGGAGGCTTGGCTGCCGGGTCAACGCCGATCAAATGAGACGGCCGTCGCTCACTATTGTGGCGTCGTATTGCGGGCGCGGAGTTCGGTCACATAGCCGGCGCCAATGACGAGCAGCGCAGTGGTCAGCGCCAGGGCCAGGGCCGCCCAGTTGATCCACACAAGGTCTGGCCAGCTGGGGTAGCTGGTGCCGTTCTCGCGGATACAGTCGAAACGCAGCGGCAAGTAGGACGACTCATGGTGGGAGAGACCCTCACGCACGGCCGGCTCGAAGCCATCCCGGCAAGCTGGCGCCGGTGTCGAGTCCGCTCCATTTCCGAATTCGTGCTCGGACCAGGAGACATGGGCAAACCCTAATGAATAGAAGAAAACAGCCATGCTGGCGGTCAATGATGTGACACGGCGCGCCAGGTGCTTCTGCCAAGGCTGGGGCCGACCCGGAAGCGCCATGGCAACGACACCCACCGTGGCAATCACCCCGCCGACGGCCGACAGGAGAAACAAGGGCAAAGCCAGGAGCAGCATGCGCACCCTATCTTGGTTGAGGAAGCATCAAAACGCGATTACATCAACACCAGGAACCCCGCGCTGTAAGAGAAATCGCATCGCCTGTCACAGCTTTGTCGCAGATGTCGGCTCGCCTGCCCAAAAGCCGCATATCAATCTCCCCGTCAGCTCCAGACCTCAACGTGACGGTTCTCAGACACCCTCTGAACGAGCGAACAGTACAGCCGCACCACAACCTGCCTTGCGAGGAGCACCGCATGGACCACCATGACGTTCAGGCCGCCGTGGCGGGGATGCTGGAGGTACTGGGGCCTCGCACGGGCGAGGACTGGACGGTTCCGGCCGGCCCGCTGGAGTGGAGCTGCCAGCAGACGGCCGCGCACATCGGCCACGACCTGCTGGCCTATGCGGGCCAGCTCGCCGCGAGCCCGGCCGATGCCTACCTCCCCTTCGACCTGCGCGTGCGACCCACCGCCTCGCCTGCAGACGTGCTGCGGGTGGCCACTGCCTGCGGCGGGCTACTCGGCAGTGCGCTGGCCACCGCCGACCGGTCCCTGCGGGCCTGGCACTGGGGCCCGTGCGACCCAACAGGGTTCGCTGCGATGGGCGTCGCCGAGATCCTGCTGCACACCAACGACATCACCCGCGGACTGGGCGAGGACTGGCTGCCGTCGGCACCGCTGTGCGCGGCCGTGCTCGACCGGCTGTTCCCCGACGCCCCGCCCGGCGAGCCCGTCCGAGTGCTGCTGTGGTGCACCGGACGCGGGGACCTGGACGGTCTGCCCCGCCGGACGTCGTGGGTGTGGAAGGCGGCACGGCTCGACTGAGCGCACTCAACTCGGTGAACCCATGCGGTCAGAGCACTGGAAGGGACCCGCTGAGTCCGCCTGCACCACACCTGTTGCAGACGCTGCATTCCATATCCGAGCCACTGAGGTTTTGGGCCTTCGATTATGCGCGGCCTTCGCCGAAGAGAGTCACACCGCGTCCGGCGGCGGAGCCTGTTTTTCACTCTGTCCAAGAGGGGCAAGACTCGCGTAGTCGATATGCCTCCGGCGGTGGATGCTCCCCAGCGGGTTCGGGGACCTACGCGACAGCTGCGGCCAGGTCCTCTGCCCCACGACAGATCGGGACTCGCGGCGGTTGCTCAGAGCCAGTCGCGGCGCTTGAAGATGAAGTACAGGCTGACGCAGACCACCGCCATCAGGACGATCGCGAAAGGGTAGCCGAAGGTCCACGCGAGTTCCGGCATACGGTCGAAGTTCATGCCGTAGATCGTGCCGACCAGGGTGGGGGCGAAGAGGATGGCCGCCCAGGGGGAGATTTTTTTGAAATCCTCTGCCTCACCCCGCTGACCGGGGAGTTCGCGCTCTGGAGGTGCTCTGAACTGGCCTGATGCTTCTTTCTCGATCTTTCAGGTTCGAGTGGTCTTGTGCGGCCGATTCTCCCCAGACGCTCCCCACGGGCCTCGATTCTCCCCAGATTCTCCCCAGGGGCGGGCCTGGTAGCGGGTTGCTGACGTGATCACGGGGTTGGATCGCCTGCTCACCTTGCGTGCCGGACAGGGCCGACGTCGGCGGTGTCACTTCGAGTTGGTGCTGTGGGAGGGAGCCTTCGGGTGTTGACTCGATGTGTTCTCTATGACGCATCATGTGGAGTGCGTTGCCATCCTTGAACCGGTCACAAAGGGCGCCTGACCTGCAGTTTCGTGCGTGCGCATTATGTGCGGCGTGGGCGTTACGGGCGATATCTTGACGCTGAAATGACGCTCATTTGACGCTCGTTCTGATGGGTCATCAGGCGCGTTATCCCGCTGGTCAGGCGACCTCCTGGCTGTGCAGGTATGGCAAGACGCCGAGAATTTCGTGGTGCAGAGCGGTTCCATTCAGTCACCTGCGCAGAGTGGCAGTAGGTTCTTCGTCTGCTGGTGGTACCCCCCTAATCGCTTCTGACCTGCGGTTAAGGGCGAAATCGGATGGTGCGACGTCGAGTTGGTCCGCGTCTGGTCCGGAATCTTGGCGTGCTGTCCGGGGTGCTGACGAGGGTCACCTCGGGTACCACATGGCACAGGTCGTAACTACCGTCCAGGGGCGTCCAACTGGTCCAAGCGAGGCGCGTTATGCCAGGTCAGGGCCTCATTATCCGGGGGAGTCCGCACAGTTGGTGAGAGCTGCGTGAGAGCGCGTGAGACGACGAAGCCCCGCAGGTTTGCTCCTGCGGGGCTTCTGTGAGCAGCGGTCTACGATCGCGTGCAGGGGCTGGCGTGGGGTCCGTTGTACTCCGGCTCTCCGCTTTCAAGCACGCGGAGCAAGGATGCGGTGACGACACGAGTCGTATGGCCGACGCGTAGCACGCGGCACGGGAACTCCCCGCGGCGCACCAGGTCGTAGCCCTTCGCCCGCGAGAAACCCAACGCCCTGGAGGCGTCCGCCACGCTCCCCGTTCCGTCCCAGGTGGCGCGGATACGCGCAGGGCTGCACTTGGAGCCCTGCAGCTCGTGGCTCTGGCTGTGCATTGCGGATTCTTCAGTCCCTTTCAAGGTGGTCGCGCCCCATCGCGCGCTGAGGTCAATGCCGTTGTGCAGGCCGCCCAGGTCGAAATCACTTCCGGCTTTACCCAGGACGTGACAAGGCTCGGTCACCACGGCATGAGCGAACCAACGGTCCAACTGCTCGCGCCGAAAGATCCGGAGTGCGGCCGGGGCCGTTCCTCATGAGCTGCGCGGCAGCGTTGCGCGCTGACGATGCGCGGTGAGTTGGATTCGTGATCGTCTTGGCGATGCCTTTCGACGTGCGGGCAAGTAGCGGCGGTGGACCATCAATGATGCGCGGGATCGCCGGTTTGGCTAAGGGTTGTCCCGTAACTGCTGGTCACAGTGAGATGATCTTGTGGTGGCTGGTGTGATCACGGCGTCGGAGCCGTCCTGGATAGCCCCGTTCA
>NZ_JBIVUQ010000012.1:0-273860 GCF_044757265.1 Streptomyces sp. NPDC091292
GGCCGGGGTGTCCGTGGGCGAGTTCGCAGTGGGTGTGGGTGGGGGTGTGGGCGAGGTCGTTGCCGAGGACGCGGCCTTGTCCGGCGAGGATGGCGAAGAGGAGGGGGGTGGGGGTGAGGGGGGTGGTGGCTTGGCAGGGGTGCATGGCTGGTCCTAGTGGGGGGTGGGGTGGTTGGACGGTGAGGGTGTAGGAGCAGTCGGTGTCCGGGATGAGGATGAGGAGGGGGTGGCCGGCTTTGATGCGGAGGCGCGCCGCTTGTTGGCGGGTGGGGTTGTGGGCCCATGTGCGGAGGTGGGTGGGGGTGTCGGGTTCGGGTGGGGTGGTGGCTTTGCGCATGGTGGGTTGCACCCACGGCGAGTGGGCGGGGTCGGGGTCGAGGCGGTCGGCGATACGGAGGGCCTGGCTGCGGAGCCAGCGGATGGCGAGTATCGGGGAGATGGTGTGGTGGGTGGCGAGGGTGTGGTGGGCGGTGTGTCCGGTGCCGTAGACGGGTCCTTCGGCGTGGACTTCGCACCGGTAACTCGGCTGGTCGGGGGCGCAGTTCATACGGGCCCCTGGCGCCACATCACCCAGGGACGCTCGATGACTTCGGCGTAGCTGGTGTGCTCGGGGTGGTCGCGGAGGTGGGCGAACGCCCAGGTCAGGGGTTCGGTGGGGTCGGTGCTCGTAGGTGACTTGGCGTCGCACTCGATGTCGTTGCCGTTGTCTTCGGTGAGGGCGAGGCACCGGAAGGCGTACGTGTGCGGCGGGGCGTCGTCGTCCTGGTCGGGTCGTAACGTCCATCGGACGTAGCGGAATACGCGGCGGGTCGCGGTGGTCACAGGTACTCGCCCCGGCTTCGGGCGTTCGCACGGGCGGTCTCGGCACGTAATCGTTCTTCGGGGCTGGACGGTCGTACGTCCTCGGGGTCAACGGTCCATTCGGCCCCGCCAGTTACGGGCCGCAGGGACCACCGGTCCCCGGACGTGCCGCAGAAGACTCCGACCATGTCCCTGTCGGCGTCCACGATCACGGACCCGAAGGCGGGAGGCACCCTGTTCGGGGTCGCGGCTTCCGGGAGCAGCGTGGCCTTGTCGTCCTCGGAGGTGGTGTGGCCGGTCATGAGCGGGTTCCGACGGTGATCGCGTCGGACCCGGCCAGCGCCGCGAGCGCGCGGAGCACGATCCCGAGGCGGCGGTCGTCCAGCAACTCGACGGGCCAAAGCGGGACGGTGCGGGGGAAGCGAACAGCGACGATGAAGGCGAGGAACGCCTTGTCCGCCGGAGTCGGTCCCGGGACCCGGGTGTAGCGGGACTCGAACCCCAACCAGTCACAGGACAACGCGCCGCCGTGTTCCACGACCAGGAGACGGCGTACCCACTCGCGGGCCAGCAACTCGTCCTCCTCGATCAGCGCGGCCACGGCCACCCGTTCGCATGGGGGCAGGTCCCGCGCCCACCTGGTGAGCCAATCGCTGAGCAGAGCACCAGCCGTAACTTCCCGTGCACTTTGCGTAGTCACAGGTGGATGATGGATCCGCACGTCGGACAGAAACCAGGCCAACTGTCGGCCACGCGTGGCCACGTAGCGGCCATGACCGGGAGCGCGCACGATGACACCTCACACTGGGCACATGGGCCGCAACGACGCACTGCGAGCTGCTCGCTTACGCAAGGGATGGCGGACCATGGAGGCAGCCGCCACATCCATCACCGAGCATGGACAACAGCTACTCGACGATCGACAGTTCACCGTGTCCGCACGGACATGGCGCCGGTGGGAGGGCGACCGCCCGGGGTGGCCGGCCGAGGAGACCGCGCTCGTCATTCACGATGCTCTCGGCCGCTGGCCGGAGGATCTTGGGTTCACGACTCCGCCGGGCTGGATCCGGCCTGAGCATCATGAAGAGGCCGACATGCAGCGCAGAGCCTTCATGTCCGTAACCGCCGCTGCGCTGGTCGCTGGACCAGTAGCCCCGCAGCACGTCGATCCGTCCCTCATCGACTACTTCCAACAGCAACTTGAGGGGCATTACCGCGCCGACATGTTCCTCGGACCACATGATCTGATCGGCACCGTGTCCGCGCAGTACCAGCTCATAGACAAGCTGACCCGCTCGGCCAAGGGTGAGACGCGGCGCGGGCTTCTTCGTGTCGGTGCCGCATACGCCGCGCTCGTGGGCTGGCTGTACCAGGATGCCGGAGACATGGACGGCGCGAGCTTCTGGCGAGGCATCACTCAAGAGGTGGCGGTGCGGTCTCGGGATCCGCACCTGATCGGGTACTCCCTCGTCAACCAGGCTCAGGTCCGTACCGACTTGGGCGACGGGCCCGCGGTCGTGGAGCTGTGCGAGGCCGCGCTGGATGACGCTGATCGGCTGGTGCCGAAGGTGCGGGTGATGTCCCTTCAGCAGCAGGCACACGGCGCGAGCCTCCTCGGTGACCGGGCGGCGGTGGACCACCTCATCGATCAGGCATACGGACCCCTCGCCCGGGTCGATGACGATCTGCCATGGGGCAACGCCTGCCGCCGGACGCCCGGTTACTTGGAGGTGCAGCGGGCCACGTGCTATGGGCGCTTGAGGCTCGGTGCCGAGGCCGTCTCCCTGTGGGACCAGGTACTCGACATCGTCCCGGAGACCGCGCGCAGGGACCGTGGCGTGTACCTCGCCCGGCATGCTACGGCGGCGGCTGCGGCGGGCGAACCGGACCACGCCCTGGAGATCGCCCGTAAGGTCACGGACATCGCGATCGAGACCCAATCTTCCCGGATGCGGCGGGAGTTGGTCACTCTTCAGGGCGCGATGCGGCCGTGGCAGGATGCCCAGGTCGGCCGGGATCTCGCCGAGATCCTGGAGCCCGTGACCGTAGGGAGTTGAGCGTGGCCGAGAATCCGGTGCCGCTGACCGGGGACGAGATCGACGCGGCGCTGCGGGAGGTGCCCGGTTGGCGCCGTGAAGGCGACGAGATCACCCGTACGTTCGGAATCCGCTACCACGGCGGCGTCGCACTGATCGTCCACGTCGCCGACATCGAACGCCTCATCGGCCACCACGCCGACATCGACCTGCGCTGGGACCGGGTCCGTTTCGGAATCACGACGCACGACGCCGGAAACCGGCTCACCACGGCCGACTTCGATCTGGCCACCCGTATCGACGGCATCGCCGAGGCACACGGCGCCCGCGCTCTGGACGACTGAAACCACTCGCCTCCGTACCCGCCGATCGACGCGACAGCGACAGCCCACAAACCCGCACCCGCACCCGCACCGACCCCTGACGACTACCCCTTCAGCATCGCGAGGATCCCCTCTTCCCTCGCCCCCGTAATGCCGTGCTCGGCCCACCGGGGATGCTGGACCGCCGTACCCCCGCCCTGCAACCACTCCCACGTAGCGGCAACCGTCTCCGCCAACGGGCGACACCGCAGCCCGGCCGCCTCCGCCCCAGCCGAATCGACGCTCCACACCCCGGCGTGCGTACGCCACAGAGGCAACTCCGTCCACTGCCGCACACCCTGCCCGACCAGAAGACCGTCCGGCGCCCACACCAGCCGCCCGGCCGTCCCCGTCACATCGAGACACGCGGTCAGGAACCCGCCCATCGTCTCCCGCCCCAACGGCGCCGTGACATTGAACGCCCCACCCCCCGAAGCAGCCGCCCGATCAAGTGCAAAGGCGGCCACATCCCTGACATCCACCGGCTGGATGTGCCTCCCCGGGTCACCGGGAGCGAGGATCGCCCCACCCTTCGCCACCCTGCGCAGCCACCAGGGAAGCCGCCCCACATACTCCCCCGGCCCCAGAATCACCCCCGGCCGAAGAATCGACACCCGCCCGGCCCCGAACGCCGCCAGCGAAGCCCGCTCCGCACCCGCCTTCTGACGGCCGTAGTACCAATCCGGCCCGTCCCAGTTCGCCGGCAGACGACCGTAATCCACATCGGCGTCAGCAGGCCCGTCCAGAACCTCCGACGACTCCGTCAACGGCTGGTCCGGCCACCCCCGATACGCATTCACCGTGGAGACATACACGTACCTACCTGCCACCGGCTCCAGCACCTCGGCCCCCGCCAGCACATCCCGCGGCGCCAGCTCCGAAGCCGACGTATCGATGACGGCATCCCACGGCCCGTGACCGGCGAGGGCCGCAAGGTCTTCCGCCACCCTGCGATCCCCGCGAATCTCACGCACCCCGTCCGGCGCCACCCCCGACCGCCCCCGGTTGAACACCGACACCGACCACCCACGCCCCAGCCCCGCCCGAACAACCGCCCGCCCCAAAAACCACGTCCCACCCAGCACAAGAATCCTCATGCCGCCGATCCTGCCCGCCACCACCTCAGCCACGCCACGACCCCGCCGTTGGCCCGCTGCGCAAGTAGGACAGGGACGAGACCCGCAAGCGCAACTACCTCTTCCCGTATGCCACTACGACGGCCGCCAGTGCGGGCGAACCGAACCATGCTCTGGGATCGCCCGGGACGAGCGAGGAGAGCGCGATCGAGTCCCGATCCACCTGAATACGGAGGGAGTCGGCGGGGGTTGGTTACTCACCTTGAGATCCTGGATGCCGTGGCCGAGGGGAGCTGAGCGTGGCCGAGAATCCCGTGCCGCTGACCGAGGACGAGATCGACGCGGCTCTGCGGGAGGCGCCCGGTTGGCGCCGTGACGGGGACGAGATCACCCGTACGTACGGAATCCGCCACCACGGCGGCGTCGCCCTGGAGAACCGGCGGCGCGCGCTCACTCTCACCGGGGGGGCGGAGCAGCGCTGTCGGTACCGGGACTGCGGGGACCGGCGGTCCCTGGTCAACGGTCCGGGCCGGCAGGGGTGCGGTCGGCGAGCAAGGCGTTCAGGAACGTCGCCGTGGCTGTCGGGTCCGTTGTGTGGTGCAGGGTGCGGATGCCCAGCGCTTCGGCCGGGGGCAGGTTCTCGTCGCGGTCGTCCACGAAGACGCACTCGGGGCCCGACAGGTCCAGGGCCTCCAGCGCGCGCCGGTAGATCAGCGGCGACGGCTTCCGTACGCCCTCCCGCTCCGACAGGATCACCGCGTCGAAGAAGCCGGTCCACAGGCCCTTGTCCTCGTACGGGTTGTACGGCTCGACGCCGAACGAGTTGCTGAGCATCGCCACCTTGATACCCGCCGCCCGCGCCCGCCGCGCCGCCTCGACTATCTGCGGCTCCGGGTGGAGGTGGGCGAGGGCGCGGCGCATCAGGTCCGTCGGGTCGATGTCGAGGATGCCGCCGATGACGCGGTTCCACTCCTCCTGCGTGGCGTCGCCGACCTCCAGCGCCGCATACACGGCGACGCCTTCCGGGTGTTCGTCCAGCGCGTGGAGGTAGGCGCCGGGCCGCAGCCCTTCCGCCCGCTCAAACGCTTCACCGATGAGGCTCATGCGCGTCGTGAGCACACCGCCGAAATCGAGGATCAGACCACGGTACGCGGACAAAGCGGCCTCCTTGCAGGGTCGTTGAGTGCCCTGTCCACGATGGCCCGTGGTCAATCCCTCGCCTACGAGTCGGCCCCGCAATTCAACGGCTGCTCTACGGCGCCTGCTCGTACGTCACCGTCGTACCCGGACACCCCTCCGCGAGCCGCCCCAGCGCCTCCACCTCCACGGTGTCCGCGCTCAGGCCCCACCGGAGTTTCGTCCCGATCCACTCCGAGGTGTACCGGCACCTCGCGTCGGTGGCCGGCGGCAGCCACTCGGCCGGGTCCTTGTCGACCTTGGCCCGGTTGGAGGCCGCCGAGACGGCGACGAGCGAGGTCGGGGCGTCGAGGTCATTGGCGTACGCCTCGCGCCGCTGCGCCGTCCACGCCGACGCCCCGGAGTCCCACGCCTCGGCGAGCGGCACCATGTGGTCGACGTCGAGCGCGTTGGCGGGGGTGACCCACTTGTCGTCGTAGTACGACCACCAGCGCCCACCCGAGAGCTTGCAGCCGGGCAGCACTTCGGGCGCGTCGACCGCCTCGGAGATCAGCACCTCCGCGCGGGTGTTGCAGCCGTCCGTGGGGTTCTTGCCCGCGTTCCAGTGCTTGAACTTCGTCCGCACATAGCCGTCGCGCACCTCGGCCGCGAGCGGCAGCAGGTGGACCGCACCGGCCATCGGGACGGTGTACGTCTCGTACCTCTCGGCGGAACGATCCTGCGCGTGGGCCGTGGTGGTGGGTGCGGTGAGCGCCGTCAGGAGGAGTGCGGCGGTAATCGTCGCGGCACGTCGGAGATTTCTCTTGATCACGTCAAGAAGAGTTGACCGACGGTCCCTCGTTCGAGGGGATTGGCTCGAACGGGTGAGCCATATGGCTGCGCGAGTTCACCTGCGTCCAACGGCTATGGACGTACGATCCGTCCCCGCGCGCTGCCCTCCACTGCCTCCACGTACGCGCGGGCCACCTCGGAGACCGGAGTTCCGTCGGCCGGGTCCGCGCCCATGCTCTCCAGGGTCTCTCTGATCCATCCGGGGCTGATGAGGTTGATCCGCAGGCCCCTTGGCAGCTCGTCGGCGGCGTTGCCGACGAAGCCCTCCAGGCCGGAGTTGATGAGGGCTCCCAGCGATCCGCCGGCCAGCGGGCCGGGGAAGGTGCCGCCGGTCAGCGTGACGGAGCCGCCGTCGCGCAGGTGACGCAGGGCGCGCCGGGCCAATGCGACCTGTCCCCAGAGCTTGCCGCGCACCGCGGCGGCCACCTCGTCGTCCGTCGCGGACGCCAGATCCACCAGCGGCCCACTGGCGGCACAGCACACCACCGCGTCGAGATCCGCGACCTGCCCGAACAGGGCGTCGAGAGAGGCGACATCCTCCAGATCAACAGTCACTGGCCCCCTTCGCGAGGCCTTCACGACCTCATGGGAGTCCCCCAACGCATCGACAACAGCCCGACCGACGGTCCCGGTCGCCCCGATCACTAGAACACGCATGTCACCGATCATGCCCGCTGGCCCTGGAGCGTCCACCGGCCGGGGCCGTAACCCGCTGCTGTCTCCGTCTCGGCGCCCAGGCCCTCGCCGCCACGGTCCAGCCAGGACCGACCGGCGCCGCGCCCTAGCAACGCTAGACATCCTGCCGGGGGCAGAGTACCTTCGCTATCACTACTAGCGCCGCTAGACAAAACAGCAGTGGGGCGCCGTCACCAAGGGGGAAACAACCATGCTCACCAACGTCGCCAGCGTGCTCGCCGGACTGATCGGCGCCGGCATCATCTTCATCGGCGTAAGCGCCTTCCGTGCGCCGCAGGGCGCAGTCGGCTTCGGCATCCCGGACACACCCACCGACGACCGCACCTTCCACGCCTGGCTGACCGTCAAGGCCGTGCGCGACATCGCCTCGGGGCTCTTCATCTTCGTCCTGCTGCTGGGAGCGACACCCCACCTGCTCGGCTGGTTCCTGCTCGCCGCCACCGTCACACCCCTCGGCGACGCACTGATAGTGCTGCGCAGCAACGGCCCCAAGACAGCCGTCTACGGCATCCACGGAGCCACCGCCGCGGTGATGCTGACGATCAGCGTGCTCCTGCTCACCGCGTAACCACCTCAACGTGCGGTGGCCCCCCGCCTTTCCGGCGAGGGGCCACCGCGTTGGTGCGTTGCTGCTATGCCTCCGTCGTCCTTCGGCGGCGGATCCACCACACCAGCGTCGCGCCCGCCGCCGCCAGCGCTGCCGCCACGCCCGTGATCAGGGCGAACGGGGTGTCCGAGCCCGTGTGGGCCAGGTCGCCGTTCGGGTCTTTCGCGGGGGGCTCGTGGCCGCCCGAGGGAGGAGTGGGGGCCGGGGTCGCGGGGGCCGTGGGGGTCGGGGTTCCCGGGTTCGTCGGGGTCGGTGTCGGGGTCGGCGTCGGTTTCGTGCCGCCTCCGTCATCCGTGTCCGTCGAGTCCGTGTTGCCGCCCAGGACCAGCAGCCCCGCCGTCTCCGCGTTGTCGGTCAGGGTCTTCACCGCTGTCTTCGTCTGCCGGGGCAGATAGCGGTGTTCGGCGGTGAAACGGGTCCCCGAGATGTTGCGCTTCGGCTGCTTCGAGAAGTCGACGCCTCCGACGCCGTAGGTGTACTGGCCACCGCCGGCGTCGTGCTCCCAGTGGGACTCGCCGTCCTTCAGGGACTTCAGGTACGCCTGGTACGTCTTCTCGCGCGTCCAGTCCTTGTTCTCCCCGCGCAGCGGCCACCGGCTGACGTTGTTGGAGTTGATCAGGGCGTGGTAGTCCGTCGGGGACGCCGCGTCCTGCTGGCGGATCCACTCGGCCGCGACGCGGGCGGTGTAGACGCGGCGCAGATCCGCGTACTCCGGGTCGTTGTTGATGCGCTTCTCGACCTCGGGGATGATCAGCGTGTTGACCTGCTGCTCGGCCCACTTCTTCTGGGTCTCGTCGAAGTCGCACAGGTACGAGCCCGGCGGTACGGCGTCGATCTTCATGTACTCGGACTTCACCTTCAACGGTGTGTCCAGGATGTAGATGCCGCCGTCCTGCTCGCGGACCTGCGCGGTGTCCGGCTCGATCCAGTTGCGTACCTGGAACCAGCACGGCACGCCCTGCGCGTTGCGCGGCATCGACTTCCAGAACCGGTCGGCCTCGGGCCGCTTGGTCGGGTTCATCGCGTCCGCGTAATCACGCTTCATTTCGAGGTCGGCCTCCAGCAGGATCCGGCCCGCGTCCGTCTTGCCGAACGCGGAGTCCATGATCTTGTCCGGCTGGTCCGGGTTGAGGTTGACCCAGAACTTCTCCGGCGTCAGCGCGAGCCACGTGAAGAACGCGTCCGACACGAGCTGGGACTTCGCCTGCCCGCCCCAGCCGGAGTTCTCCTCCGGGTCCTCCTTGGCGCTGAACGCGTAGTCCACACCCTTGCCCTTGACCGGCTTGCCGACGTACCGCAGTTCGAGCGTCGTGAAGTCCACGCCGCCCGGACCCCGGGGGTTCAGCCCGCGCGGGTCGGCCGCCCTGATCCGCTCCAACTGCTGCCGCATCGACTCCGGATTCGGCCGCGACTCGCGGATCAGATCGGAGGCGCCACCGCGGCTGCTGCCGGACTGGCCGGGCGGCTGCAACAGATTCGACGTCGCCCGCGAGCCGCCCTTCGGCGCCAACTCGACTTTGTCGGAACGGTAGTTGTACTCCGTGACCCGGCCCGGCGCCTGCTGCCGCAGGTCCCGCAGGAAGTTCTTCGCCTCGCCCTTCTGCGGCTCGGCGAAGACGTACTTGAAGCGGGTGTCCTTCCACTTCGGGTCCTTCGCCCACGCCTTGTCCTTGGGTATCTGGTCCCGGTCCGGCTTCCCGTTGGACTTGATCTCCACGATCTGACCGGTCCTGGGGTTGTACGCGTCCAGCTTGCGGCGGTACGTCTTGCCGTCCCGGTCGGTGAACTCGACCTCCTTCTGGCACCACCAGTCAGGGCCGACCAGACCGTGGTCCTTGACCACCTTCCGCTCGAACGCCTTGCCGCGCGGGTCGTTCCCGGCGTTCTTGATGTACCGGGCGTCCCGCCAGTCGTCGAAGGCTCCCCACGCGTTCGGGTTGCTCTTGCGGGCCTGGAGCCACGAGTACCAGATCCGGTCCTTGGGCTTGGACTTCGGCGGCTGCTTGTCTAGCTGCTCCAGCTCGGCGATCTTCTCCGCCGTCGGCGCCTCCAGGCCGTCCCACTGCTTGCCCGGATTGACGTACTCGTACGAGTCCCACTGCGACTTGGCGCGGGACGCGTCGTACTCCGGGAGATCCACGATGCCTTGCAGGTCCTCGGCCAGGCCGTACAGCTCGTCACAGCGCTTGCCGGGGTCGAGCGGCTTGGCGGCCGGCGCCGCGCCGGCCGTGCCGGTGAGGCCGGGCAGGGCGGTCAGGCCCAGCACGGTGGCGCAGGCCACGGCGGTCGCGGTACGGCTCAGCGTCCCCCAACGGGCCTGTCGTAAGGCCGGTTTGATGGTGCGTGATGTCACGATGCGTGCTCCCCCTGGGGCCCCGGGAAGGTCGGGTCTCCTGCGGCGCCGAGGAGCCCCCGTGTGCGATGTGGCGCCGCAGAGCGCCCATCACCCTAGGGGCGGGGATACGAGGAAGACACGGAGCACGGCACGGCGCGCCGCCGGTCAACTCGGCATGTACACAGCACCTCCACAGGTTCGAGCCGGGAGTGGTTAGGGTCGGGCGTATGGACTTGGACGACGAGGAGTTCGAAGAGCTGCGGCGGGTGGACGGGCTCAGGTCCGACAATCCGGTGCTCAGGGCGTGGCTGGAGCGGCAGCGGGGTGCGTTCGAGGGGTGGCGGGTGCGCCATGAGGGGGTGTGGGACTTCCGGCCCGACTCGCTCGACCGGCTCGAAGACCTCGTCCGCGCCTCCTACGGCAGCTACGAGGAGGCCCGCGCGGACGAGGACGGCGACCTGCTCCCCGTCGCCGCCTGGTACACGGGCGAGGTGCACAACCGGCACTTCGGCACCGTCTGGCAGTACCACCCCGATTCCCCCGCCGCACCGGGCCCGCGCATCCGCCCCTTCGTCACCCCGCCCTGGGACCGCCTCTTCGACTACAGGGACGAGGACGGCATCGAGGACGACGCCCGCCCCAAGTTCACGCCGATGGAGGCGCTGTTCCGGGTCCTCGTACCGGCGGACACATTGCCGCTGCGCGACGGATCCCGGTACGAGCCCACGAACTAGGACTTGTCCCGTCGCCCGTATGGCGGACATGCCTGGCTTGCAGAGAATCCGTGCAGGAGTGTCACACAGGCTGCACACAGTCTTTCGGGTTACTCGTTAACGTGACTGGCCGCTCGATTCCACGTGCGAACGTGAACGAGGCCGCGGTTCTGCGGCTCGACGGCAAGTCAACTCAGGAAGACCGCAGATGGATTACTGCTCCTCGTGTCGCCGACATCTCAATGGCGCCCTGGTGTGTCCCGGGTGCGGTGCCTACGCCCCGGACATCGCTCCGGTCGGCGAACCCCGCCCCGCCGCGGACGCCGTCCTGGACGCCGTTCCGCCCACCGCCGACGGCCGTGCCGCCGTGGCCCTGGTGGCGCCCATGTCCCTGGCCGAGTGGGAGCGTGAACCGTTCGAGCCGTCCGGTGATGTGCAGGCCCCGGCCGTGCTGCCGCAGGGGCGGGCGGCGCGGCGCCGGCAGCGGGCCCAGTGGAAGAAGAACCAGCGGCGGGCCGTCGTCGCCACCGCCGTCGCGCTCGTCGGGGGCGGGTTGACCGTCGCCGCGATGGACCGGGGGGCCGCCGACAAGGCGCAGGCCAGTGCCGCGCCCGAGCACGACGGTCCTGATGTCACGAGCATGGGTGTCGCCGAGGAGGAGACGGCGGACGAGCAGTCCGGTGCGCCCGCTGCGCGGCCCGAGGGGCGTCATCGGGCGCCGGACGGTGCGGGGTCCGGGTCCGGGTCCGGTCAGCGGAGTGTCGCCGAGGTTCCGAAGCAGCGGTCCGGTGTTTCGCCGCAGCAGAGTGTGGCTCCGCGGGATGTGCGGACCGAGGCCGCGGATCGGCAGTCTTTGGCGACTGCCGTTCCCAAGCCGGTGGTTACCGCGCCGAGTGTGGTGGAGACGGTGCCGGACAGTGGGGTTGCTCCGCCGGCTCAGACGCCTCCGGCCGCGGACCCTGCGGGTGGTACGCAGCCGGCGCCTCCGGAGACCGCCACTCCGCCGGAGAAGACCAAGCCGCAGCTTTGCGTACTGGTGCTTTGCATTGGGTGACGGTTTGGCTCGGTGACCGTTTGACTCCGGGTGACCGTTTGACTCGGGCTGTGCCCACCCGTCCCGCCGTGCGGGACGCCTGCCCACAGCGGGGACCGGGGGGGTAGGGCGGTACGGCGGGCGGGTACGGCGGGCGGGTACAGCGGGTACGGGGGGCGGGTACGCGGGTACGGGGACTAGGGCGGGTACGGCGGGACGGCGGGTACAGCGGGACGGCGGGTACAGCGGGACGGCGGGTACAGCGGGACGGCGGGTAGGGCGGGTACGAACTCCGCGTCCGAACCCCCCGTCCGAACCCCCCGTCCGAACCCCCCTCCGAACTCCCCGTCCGAATCCCGCCAGCAGACCCGCCGTCCCCCGACCGACACTCGCACCATGACGCACTACTCCGCCCTCCCCATCACCCCCTCCGCCCTCAAGGAACTCCGCGACACGGACGACTCGGGGCAGCCGATGCGCCCGTACATCGCGGGCGTGGAGGGTGCCCCCATCGACTCCGTGGGCAGTCCGCTGCGCTGCTGTCTGCGCGGGATCGAGCCCGGCGAACGGGTCGCGCTCGTCTCGTACGCGCCGCTGCGCCGCTGGGCGGCGGCGACCGGGGCCGAGCCCGGCGCGTACGACGAGGCGGGGCCGGTGTTCATCCACGCCGACGAGTGCGCAGGGCCCGCCGAACCGGCGGGATACCCCGCCATCCGGCCGGGAGCCCTGCGCACCCTGCGCCGCTACGACGCCCGGGGCCACATCGCCGGAGGCCGCCTCCTCGAAATCCCCGAGGACGCCGGCACCGCGTTCGACCGGGCCCTCGACGAGGCGTTCGCGGACCCCGAGGTGGCGCTCGTCCACGTACGGGCCGTGGAGTACGGCTGCCTCCACTTCGAGGTACGCCGCCCCTGAGCAGCAGTCCAGGGAGCGCTCACGCGCGACCGCTGTAGGCGAGGCTGCATGCCGAGTAGTCGCCCTTGACCGCGCAGAGCTGGATGTAGACCGCCGTGCCCTCGGTCAGATTGCCCGTGTTCCAGGGGCTGTAGTAGACGGCCGCGTGCCCGCGCGTCGTGGCGACGCGCCCCGTCACCGGGCTGATCATCGTGGCCTCCATGCCCCACCCGTCGGCGAGGCGGTCCAGCACCCGGAAGGCGTCCCCCGGGATGTTGGACGCGTCGATGGGGTCGGCGTTCCACTCCATGAGTCCCGCATAGGTGCCGTCGTAGTACGCGGCGATGGTGAAGCTTCCGTTGGCGGACACCGCGCTCTTGTCGAAGGTCCAGCCGGCCGCCGCCGCGTCGGTCGCTCCGAGCGTGAGGGAGCTTCCGCACACGAGCGCACCGGCCGCGAGGAGCGTGGCCCCACGGTTCCTCAGTTTCTTGTTCACCAGTCGCTTGTTCGTCAGTTTCTTGTTGATCAGTCTCTTGTTCATCTCGATTCCCACCCAAGTAGTCGAGAAATACGCCTGATTGGTCCGAGATCCTGACCCGCCGTACAGGCACGGTCAATCCCTCGATGAGGGGGGTGTGCCGGGAGGCCGGAAAACCCCCTGCGCCGCTGTCGGAGGCATGGCTTACGCTGCCCGATGGAAGCCGCGCCCCGTTCCGGCACCGTTCACGCGGTGTGGTCCGGGTGTTGCGCGGCGCCTTCGTCTCACCGGGCAGGCACCGCCATGCACCGGGATTCCTTGTGGGGGGAACATCACTGTGCGAAGACGCACCATGTCGACCGCGACGGCGCTCGCGGTCCTCTTCAGTTCGGCGGCACTGACCGTCACCACGGCCGGGCCCGCTTCGGCGGCGTCGGCCACCGTCGCCACACCCGGCGGCATCGTCGCCGACGCCACGCTCAAGCGGGTGTTCGTCGGCGACAAGTCGGCCGGAAAGATCCTGGCCGCCGACTACTCCGGCGCCTTCGTCGACTCGGCGAGCGGCATCAGCGGCGTCTCCGACCTGGCACTCTCCGCGGACGGTACGACGCTGTACGCGGCGGCGTCCGCCAGCCACGAGATCGTCGCGCTCGACGCGGCGACCCTCGACGTCAAGGCGCGCTACGCCGTGTCCACGAACACAGGCCCGCGGTACGTGGCCTTCGCCGGCGGCAAGGTCTGGTTCACGTACGGCGACCAGTGGGACGGCGACCTGGGCTCGGTCGATCCGGCCGTGGACCCGGCGAGCGGCACCGACCCGGTGACGCTCGGTCAGTTCCCGCAGGGGGACGGGAACATCGGGATCTGGGGCCCGGGGCTCCTCGACACCGACCCGTCGTCCCCCGGCCTGCTGGCCATCGGCCAGTCGGGCATCTCCACGGACTCGATGGCCGTCGTGGACGTCTCGGGCGACGCGCCGCAGATGGTCGCCTGGCACGACGGCGACTACACGCTGAACGAGGGCATCGGCGACATCGACCTCGTCCCCGGCTCCGCCCAGGTCCTGGTCAACGGCACCGCGCGGGACGCGTACGCGGACGGCAAGTTCACCCAGGCCGGCAAGTACCCCGCCGGGCAGCGCGCCGACATCGCCGCGAACGGCCTCGTCGCCCAGGTCAACGGCGACAAGCTCGCCGTCTACCGCCCCGACGCCACCAAGCCGCTGCGCACCTACACCACCAGCTCGACCGGCACCGGCGACCTGACGTGGGCGCCGGACTCCTCGCGGATCTTCGCGCTCGTCGGCTCGGGGGGCCGCTACACCCTCAAGGCGCTCACCGGTCCGACGCTGAACGTGCCGACCCTGACGGTGAACGCGCCGTCGAAGGCCACGCGCGCGAAGAAGCTCACGGTCACGGGCAAGCTCACCGCGACCGTGCCGCTGCCGGCGGGGGTCTCGCTGACGGTCACCCGTACCGACCTGGAGAGCCCGAACGGCAAGGCGCTGCCCGCCGTGAAGCTGAAGACGGACGGCACGTACAGCTTCACGGACACCCCGCCCGCGGGTGGCACGGTCACATACCGGGTCGCGTACGCGGGTGACGCGGGGCACACGGCCGTCTCCGCGTCCGACAAGGTCGACGTCTCCCGCGCCAAGACCACGCTGACGCTGAGCAACAACGGCAAGGTCTACTCGTACGGCAAGGACGTCTCCTTCAAGGCGCACCTCGGCTCGACGTACAAGAACCGCACGGTCGAGATCTGGGCCAACCCGTACGGCGCCGACAAGCCCAACAAGCTGGTGCGGACCGGGAAGGTCAACTCCAACGGGAACTTCTACGGCACCGTCGACATGAAGCGGGACACCACCGTCACCGCGGTGTTCCGGGGCGACGGGCGGTACGCGCCGAAGACCGTGAAGGTCACGGCGTACGCCAAGGTCAAGCTCTCCACCTCCGTCTCGAAGCACTACAAGACGGGCAAGGTCGGCGGCTCGACCACGTACTACTGGTTCCACAAGAACAGCGACCCGGTCCTGAACACGACGATGACGTACTACAAGGGCCGTCAGATGCGGTTCGACCTCCAGGTCTACTACCAGGGCAGGTGGTACGCCGCGGACTCGGAGTACTTCGCCCTCCCCACGAACGGCAAGCTGTCCGTCCGCCTCCCGGGCCCCGGCGAGTCCGGAATCAAGGCCCGCATGCGCTCGGCGTACATCAACAGCTCATCGGGCGACAACGTCAACTCGACGACCTACGGGTCCTGGAAGTACCTGTACTTCACCAAGTAATCGGTAACAGGCGGCCGGTAAAGGGGTCGGTGAAGGGGGAGCGCCTCATCCCTTCACCGCCCCCGAAGTGAGGCCCTGGACGATGTGGCGGCTGGCGAAGGCGAAGAGGAGCATCGTGGGGGCGATCGTGAGGACCGCTGCGGCGGACATCGAGCCCCAGTCGATGTTGAAGCTGGAGATGAAGCCGTTCAGGGCGGTCGGTACGGTCTTGTGGTCGTCGCCGTTCATCAGGGTCACCGACAGGAACAGTTCGTTCCAGCAGTTGACGAAATTGAAGATGAAAGCGGCGACGATTCCGGGGCGCATGACGGGGAGCAGTACCCGGAAAAGGGCGCCCAGGCGTGAGCAGCCGTCGATCATCGCGGCCTCTTCGAGGGCGTCCGGGATGTTTTCGAAGAAACCGCGGAGCATGACCGTGCAGAACGGGATGCACACCGCGATATAGACCAGGGTGAGCCCGAACCTGCTGTCCACCAGGTTGAGTTCCGTCATCATCATGTAGAGCGGGCCGAGCGCGATGAACGACGGGATCATCTGTGTGACGAGCGCCGCCATCAGGACGGCGCCCTTGCTGCGGAACTCGAAACGGGCCAGGACGTACGCCGACAGCATCGATATCGCCGTGGCCACCGTCCCGGCGGCCGTCGCGATGATCAGGCTGTTGGTGAGATACACACCGAACTGGGCATCGCGGAACAGGCCGGTGTAGTTCTCGAACGAGAAATGCGTGGGCCAGTACGAGATAGGGAAGGAAAAGATCGTCCCGGGGCTCTTGAACGAGGTGATGGTGATCCAGTACAGCGGAAACACCGTGACGACGAGCCAGAGGGAGAGAAAGACGACACGGACCGTGCGCCCGGCGGTGGACTCCTTCCCGATCACAGGTACTTTCCTTTCTTCTCGCGCGTGGCCGTGAGGTGGAAGAGGGAGAAGACGATGAGGATCGCGACGACGATCAGGCCGATCGCCGACGCCCTTCCGTAGTCGCCCTGCTGGGTCACCGTGATCATCCAGGTGGTCACGATGTGCGTCTCGTTGGACGGTCCGCCGCCGGTCATCGCGAAGATGAGGTCGGGGAAGTTGAATATCCAGATGACCCTCAGCAGCACGGTCAGCGACAGCGTTCCCCTGATGGAGGGGATGGTGACCTGGAAGAGGGTACGGACCTTGCCGGCGCCGTCGATCTCGGCGGCCTCGTAGATCTCGTCCGGAATGGACTGGAGAGCGGCGAGGATCATAATGGCGAAGAACGTGACCCCGTACCAGATGTTCGCGATGACGACAGCCGCCATCGCCGTCTTCGGGTCGGCGAGCCAGGGAATCGGCTCATGGATGATGCCGGCCTTCTCCAACAGGTCGTTCACGACGCCGAATTCGCTGTTGAACATCCAGCGGAACAGGATGCCGATCAGGAATCCCGAGATCGCCCACGGGAAGAAGATCAGCGCCTGATAGAGCCCGCGGAAGCGGAAACGGCGCCGCAGCCACAGCGCGATGGCGAACCCGATGACGAACTGCGGCACGATCGAACCGACGACCCAGATCCCCGTATTGCTGAGGACCGTACCGAACACCGGGTCGGTGAAGATGTCCCGGAAGTTCTTGAGGCCGACCCAGGATGTGTCCGTGAGGTCGTTGAGGTTCCAGTTGCGGAAGGCCATCTGACCGCCCGCGATCATCGGGTAGTAGATGAACGCGGCGACGAAGAGGGCGGCCGGGGCCAGGAAGGCGGCGATGGTGAGGCCCTGGCGGCCGGTGAAGACGGGGCGGCGGCGCGAGTGGACGGGCGGCGCCGGCCGCGGAGCCTCGGCCGGCTCCGCGGGGGCGGACGGCTCCAGAGTCTTCACTCGCTCTTCCACTTACCGGTCCAGTACGCGTCCCAGCCCTTGAGCAGATCCTCGGGCGTCATCTTGCCGAGCAGCACCTTCTGGATGTCCGCGTCGGACTTCTGGATCCACTCGGTCCACCACGACGATCCGCGCGGCTGCACCACCGTGATGTACGCGTCCGGGTTCTCCGTCATCTTCACGTAGCTCGCCCAGGCGCCCGTCCTGTAGTACGGGTCGTCCGCCGCGCTCTTGAGGATCGGCACCAGGCTGTTCTTCTTGCCAAACGTGGTCGCCGCGTCGCCCTCCGCGAGGAACTTGATCAGCTTGGTGGCCTCCGCCTTGTGCTTGCTGCCCGACGCGATCCCCCAGCCCGCGGTCGCCACCGGCTGCACGGCCTTGCCGCTGGGCCCGGTCAGCAGCGGCGCCGTCGTCCACTGCTTCTGACTGATCGCCTTCGACTCACCGAGCGTCGCGATGACCTCGGGGTCCTGGAGCAGGAACGCGGTCGAGCCGTTGGAGAAGCCCTCCACCATCTCCGGGTAGCCCCAGGCGACGGACGACGGCGGCGACGCCTTCTTGAACAGGGCGAAGTACGTCTTCAGCGCGTCGAGCGCTTCCGGCGCCGAGAAGATCGTGCTGCCGTCGGTGAGCTTGAAGCCGTTCTCCCGGTCGATCCGGTCGGCGACGTACGCCTCGATGACCGCCACCGCGTTGCTGTTGGCGTTCGTCCCGCCCCGGAACGCGTACCCGTACTGCCGCTTGCCCGGGTTCTGGATCGCGGTGGCCTGCTCCAGCAGATCGTCCCAGCTCGCGGGCGGGTTCTGGAAGCCGGCGCCGGTCACCAGGTCGCTGCGGTAGAAGAGGCTCAGCCCATAGAAGCCGTACGGGATGTAGAACGTGCGGCCCTTGGCGTCCTTCGCGTACTTGACGGTGTTGTCCGTCAGCTCGTCCCAGCCGGGCCAGCCCTTCAGGTCCTTGCTCATGTCGTACAGCCAGCCGTTGGTCGACCACGGGCCCGACGTGATGTCACGGACCTCCAGCGCGTCGACGCCGCTGCCGGACTGGAGCATCTGCTGGATCTTCTGGTCCGCCTGGTCGGTGGGCGGCGAGATCAGATCGACCTTGATCTTGGAGTTCTGCTTCTCGAACTGGGCTATGAGGTCCTTCAGGACCGCCGTACGGGTCGGGTTGGTGAGGCTCTCGACCATGTGCAGGGTGACGGTGCCGTCGGCGGCGCCGCCTCCGCCCGCGGCACAGCCCGACAGCACGAGAGCGGAGGCGAGACCGAGGGCCGTGGCGGCCCTTCTTCTGCTCAACACTGGTGTCCTCCCGGTTCAGGGGTGATCTGTTGATGACGGGTGCGGGCGGTTACGCCTGCGGGGCGGCGCGGGCCCACTCGACGAGCACGGGAACGCAGCGCTCGACGAAGTCCTCGAAGTCGGCGGCCGTGTTGTAGACGTGGGTCGACAGCCGGAAGTACCCGGCGCCGCCGAAGCTGGTGAAGGCGGCCTCGAAGCCGAGTTCGGCGGCGACCCGGTCGCGCAGGGCGTCGGCGTCGGGGTGGGTGGTGCCGAGCCCTTCGGGGAGGCGGACGAGCCGCAGCGCGCTGACGGGCATGCCGACATCTACGCGGGCGTCGGTGCCGGCGCCGGTGGCCTCGGCGAAGGCGTCCGCGATGAGGCGTTCCGCGTAGTCGGCGAGGTCCCGCATGTAGGTACGGGCGGTGTCCCAGCCCCATGCTGTGTCGATGAAGTCGAGCGATGTCGGTGTCGCGAGGTAGCTCGTGACGTCGAGGGTGCCCTGGGTGTCGAAGCGGTGCGGGTACGGTTCCTCAGCGCCCCACGAGTCGATCAGCGGGTAGAGCGCGTCCCGCAGCGGGCCCCGGGCGACCAGGGCCGCCGTACCGCGCGGTGCGCAGCCGAACTTGTGCAGATTGCCGATCCAGGCGTCGCAGTCGAGTCCGGCGAGGGGGTCTTCCGCGAGGCCGGGGACGTGGGCGCCGTCCACGAGCAGCGGGATGCCGCGCTCGCGGGCCAGCGCGCCGATCCGTTCGACCGGCATCCAGCGGGCGGTGGCCGAGGTGATGTGGTCGAGGACGATGAGCCCGGTGGCGTCGGTGAGATGGGCGGCGATCGCCTCGTACGCCTCGTCCTCGCCGGCGTCCAGCGGGACGTGCGCGGTACGGACGGTGCCGCCCCAGCGGCGGGCGAGGCGCTGGGCGCCCATGGTCACGGCGCCGTAGCCGTGGTCGGTGACGACGATCTCGCCGTGGTCCCTGGTGGGGAGGTTGGCGTAGACGACGCTGGCGCCGCCGCTGGCGTTGGGGACGAGGGCGAGGTCGTCGGCCGGGACGCGGAGGAAGGCGGCGATCTCGGTCCGGGCGGCGGCGACGCGGGTGTTCAGGCTCGGGAACCAGGTGCCGGGTGAGGCGTCCATCTCCTCGCGGAGTCGCTGCTGTTCCCGCTGGGCGACGAGCGGGACCGCGCCGAACGACCCGTGGTTGAGGTGCCGGTGCGCGCCGAGCAGCGACCATGCCTCGCGGGCCGGACGGCCGTCGGCGAGGAGGAGGGGGCGGGGCGCCGTGGTGACACCGGTCTCGCTCACGTGGTTCAAGATCTCCCCTAGGTCGTGCCGGCTGGGCGATGGATCGGTGGACTCATCGGACGGACTCATCGGACGGCCTCTGGAAGAGGTCTGATGACTCCGACGACTTGCGCGGCATCTTGGCACCGGATGTCGGAGAAAAACAAGAGTGTTCACGTGGTGGTTACGTGGGGGGAGGTCAAGTCATCTGATGACTGGCTGAGGGGGTGGGGGAAGAGATCGGACAACTCTCCGGCCGACGGTCGGGACACGTCTGTAGGATCGGGGGCACAATCGGGGGCACATTCGACCGTGGGCGACAGGGCGGGCCCGCGGCGCTCAGGTCTCGGGAGGGGAAGCGATGTCCGCAGTGGACCAGGCGTTCCACGGCCTACGGCGCATGATTGCCGACGGCCGGCTCGTCGCCGGGCAGCGCATTCCGCCGGAGGGCGAGCTGTGCGAGGAACTCGGCGTGTCGCGGGGTTCGTTGCGCGAGGGGGTGCGGATGCTCGCGGCGCTGGGGGTGATCGAACCGAGGCATGGCTCGGGCACGTATGTGTCGCAGCTCCGCCCGGAGGACATCGTAGGAAGCCTCTCGCTGACGGTGGACCTGCTCCCGCTCGCGGGCCTGTTGGAGATGTACGAGATAAGGCGGGTCCTGGAGTCGCACGCGGCGGCACAGGCGGCGGCCCGCATCACACCGGAGTCCCTGTCCACGATCTTCGAATACATGGAGGCGATGGAGGCGACGGAGGACCCGGAGCGGGTGTCGGCCCTCGACCAGGATTTCCACGCCGAGATCGCCCATATCGGAGGCAACCCGACACTGAAGTCGCTCCTGGGCGTATTCCGCGCCCGCTCCCGCGCATACCAGGTCTTCACCCTCCCGGAGGGCGCCCGCATCAAGCGGGCAAGCGACGAGGACCACCGGGCGATCGCGACGGCGATCGCGAACCGGGATCCGGTGGCGGCGGGGGCGGCGGCGTCGGCGCATGTGGCGCATACGGAGCGGTGGTTGCACGCGTTTTTGCCTCCGGCACGGGAAGCGGTAGATGGGGTGCCGGGGCAATAGGGTTGCGACATCTCGCCAACGAGGAGCGAATGGTCGGTATGTCCGTTCCCCTGAAAGTAAAGAAAAACGGCACCGTCCGTCCCTAAAGCACCAGGTCAGGGCCTGTGGTCCCCGCGCGTGCGGGGGTGGTCCCCTGTACCAGTCCGAGGCCACCCCTGACGGGATGTGGTCCCCGCGCGTGCGGGGGTGGTCCCCGAATTCGGTCTCTTCCTGGGCCTGTACCTCGGTGGTCCCCGCGCGTGCGGGGGTGGTCCCTCCGGCGGCCCCCGGGGCCGTTCGGGTAACGGGTGGTCCCCGCGCGTGCGGGGGTGGTCCCGTCTTCAATTGTTGACACCCAAGACGGGGGTGGTGGTCCCCGCGCGTGCGGGGGTGGTCCCATCCGCCGGCGTGGACGAAGGAGGCGGTGAGAGTGGTCCCCGCGCGTGCGGGGGTGGTCCCTCCGGCGGCCCCCGGGGCCGTTCGGGTAACGGGTGGTCCCCGCGCGTGCGGGGGTGGTCCCAGGGGGGCTCCCGTGCACAGGTTTCTGAGGGAGTGGTCCCCGCGCGTGCGGGGGTGGTCCCAAGGTAGTTACAACGCTCAACGGCGAGAGCCTGTGGTCCCCGCGCGTGCGGGGGTGGTCCCCTCGCGCTCTACTTCGGAAAGCGGGCCCCCATGTGGTCCCGCTCCTGTGGGCATGGCACTCAATCAGGCATCGTCAACTAGCCAGCCCGATCCGGACGAGGGGTGAACGTCGGGAGGCGGACGGCCACACCTCGTTTGATCCCAACTGGCCTACCGGCTACAGGCGTCAATCCGTCAGACCGACTCGCTGGGCCATCGTCATCAGGTCCGGACGGGTCCGCTGGTGCATGGCGAAGACTACTCTCACGACCTCATGGCACATGGGGTGCAGCTCGCCCATCTCCGGCGCCACCTTTAAGGCGACTTTCAGCGAGTCCAGAGTTCAGTCGGCCGCGACGCAGCCCCCGCGCGTGGGCGAGGGCCACAGGCCATACGTCCTGGACTTGGTCCGGGCGTACATTGCGAGTGTCAGCTACGCAATGGGAGCCATTATGCGCGAGCACAACGCCGCTTCCCCGCTTCCCGGCGAGACCCTCAAGGAACTCCGGCTCGGCCGGGGAATGACCCAGGAGGGACTTGCCGAACGATCCAAGGTCAGCCTCGGCGTCGTGAAGAAGCTCGAACGGGGCGGTACCGCCCGGTTGGAGAGCTATCACGCGCTGGCCCGAGCCCTCGGAGTCCGCACATCCAGGCTCTTCGAGACGAGCGGTCCGCACTCCACGACCCGGTCGGACGACGACAACATCCCCCTCATGCCGTTACGGCAGGCCATCGCTCCCGCCGTGACGCACTCCGGGCGCCTCGACACCGGCAACTCCACCTGGGCCGAGCCGGACTTGGACCAACTCCGCTCGGCAGCACACAAGGTGGGCCAGGCATACGCCTACTACAACGACGACTACAGCTACGTCGCCGAGGTGCTGCCTTCTCTCGTACGCGCGTCACACGATGCCGTGGGGCATTTCAGCGGTTCCCCGCAGCACGGGGACGCCTTGCGCGTGCGCTCGAACATCCTTCAGATGGCGGGCCGGTATCTCACGCAGGTACGCGCCTACGACCTCGCGCACATCGCGCTCAGGGACGCCATCACCGATGCGGCACGGGTCGATGACAAGGGCCTGATCGCCGGCGCCGTCTACCAGCAGGGATGGCTGCTCATCAGACAAGGGCGCCTGGACGAGGCCGAACAGGTCAGCATCGCCGCCGCAGAGGCCGTCGAGCCGCGCATCTCCCGGGCCAGCAGGCCCGCGCTGGGCGCCTGGGGCAAGCTGCTGGTCCACGCGAGCGCGGCTGCGGCCCGGAACAACCGGCCCCAGGAGGCCAGGGAGATGCTGCGCCTGGGGCGTACCGCCGGAGCGGCGCTCGGTGGCGGGCAGGTGGCGGAGCTGTCGAGCTGGGGGCGCTTCGACTGGCGGACCGTCGCCTTTCAGGGGATCGAGAACCATCTGGTGGCGGAACGGCCGGACCGAGTTCTCGGACTGTCCGCCCGATTGCCCCGTGCCAAGGACAAGAAGGACCGGTTGTTCATGCGTCGGCATATGCTCGACGTTGCCCAGGCGCATGTGATGCTGCGGCAGTTCGACGAGTCCACCGGAATTCTGTGGTCCCTGTGGGACGAGACCCCGGAGTGGTTGCGCCATCAGCGCATGGCAGTAGGCACATTCCGCACGATCACCAGAACGAGCAAGCGGCGCCGCATCTCCACGCAGCACCGGGACTTGGCGGCGTTCTTCGGCCCGGAGTAAGGGACACGGAACGTGTCCGTCACGGGGCGGCGGCCTGGCCAACAGCCACGAAGCGTGACTGTTGGCCATCTCGCGGTCACCATAGCTTCCTGGCATGGACGCCAGTGCCGCCGCCGCGGAACCTCCCACCAAGAACCCGAACCCGGCTCCTCCGCCGGACACTCCCCTGCTGACCGACCGACTCACCACCTGGGTACGGGATCAACCCCCCTGTGAACGCTTCGCCTTGGCCGCACTCATCGAAGAAGACGAGTTACTGGCGCGGGAGTGTGTGCGGCGGATTCTCGTCGCCGAACACGACGGCGGGACGGTGTCGTGCGACTGGCTGGCGTTCGAGGCCCGATACCCCCGGGCGCCCGGACTCACGTCATCCGACAAGGCGTTTCTCGCGCTGATCGTCGCGGTCCGCTTCCCCCGCAACATCACCTTCTGGAACCTGGAGTCACTGGGCGACCGCCGCCTCGCGATCGTGCTACGGGCGATGGCCAAACTCGCCGGCTCCGACACCATCGCCGTCGGGACACGGGTATGACCCGGAGCCTGTTCACCCTCACCGAGGACGGCCGCAGCGTGATGCTCCCCGACGCCGCAGTTGCGTACAAAAATCTGATCGAACACACCGTCACCTGCGCGCACTGCAATACCGACCAACGCCAGCGCCGCGCGCTGAGGGAGACCCGCCGATGAGCGCCACCGAAGACCAGGACCTCACCGACCTCCAGTTCTTCGAGATCCCCCACATGCGCCAACTCACCACCGAACAGAACACCGGCGCCGCCTGCGTATGGTGTGCCGAACCCCTCACCCCCGCCACCGGCATCAACCTCCACGCCGGCATCGGCTGGGCACCCCACTCCTGCCCCACCTGCTACCCGATCCGCACCGCCGTCGTCAGTACGTACAGGACCCTGTACCTCCACTGGACCTCGTGCGAACCGTGCGAGGCCGCTGTCCTCGTCGGGGATCGGTTGTGCGCGGAGGCCACGTCCGGGCAGACCGCTCTGCTACGGGCCCGCGTCGCGGTCGACAAGGGCCCACCGGTCTGCATCTCATGCCACCACCCCATCACCGAGGCGGAGTTAGAGGAGGGCGCCTTCGTCCCCCTCGCCTGGATGGGATACAGCTCGCCCCACCGAGGCTTCGTCCACACCGGGCCGTGCCTACGGAACGGAAGCACGCTCTGACCGGCTGTCCGCGTCCTCTTCTCCGAACGTCCGGAACATCTCTCCCTCGGCCGTAATCCCTTGCGTGTTCCCGTCGATCGGGCAAGGCTCGTGCCGCTGAGGACGGGGAGGGGATGTGAGTCGGAGGCGCTACGTCGCCAGAGGTGTGCCCGGGGGCTACCGGATCTGGGACAACCGACGGCGGGGGTGGTGGGGTGACCTCTACGAACTCTGCCCTGACGACCTGCTGACCGAACTCAACGGACCCGCGGACCAGGCGCGGATCACGGCGCTGCTCAAGCGGTACAGGGCACTCAAGCGGTAGTGGTGGCCAGGGCTGCGGTGCGTACGAGGTTCTGCATGGCACAGATGCCCAGCGATGACACCCCGGTCACCGGAAGGCAGGCATCGTGCCGCCGCGCCAGTCGTTCACGCGCTTGCGGATGCCGGACACCATGGGCAGGGTGTCGATCTCCGCCGGGTCGAACCAGCGGACGTCCGTCGACTCGTCGGAGACCCTGATCTCGCCGGTCACCGGGCGTGCCAGGAAGCAGATGGAGAACTCCTGCCGCACCTCGCCGTCGTCGTAGGCGAAGACGTGCCGTGGATTGGTGTACGTGCCGACGAGGCCGACGATCTCGACGTCGAGTCCCGTTTCCTCGCGGGTCTCGCGGACGGCACACTCCGGCAGGGACTCGCCGATGTTCATCGCGCCCCCGGGGAGTGCCCACATACCGTTGTCGGCCCGGCGCTGAAGCAGCACGCGCCCTGCCTGGTCGACCACGACGACGGAGGCGGCCGGTACGAGACTGTTCGCCTCGGGCGCGTCCGGATCGTCCTCGTAGTCACGCCTGCCCATCAGTCTCCCCTTCCCATACCGGGGTGCCCCGGTTCCACAACTCCTCGACATGCGAGGCGAAGCGATCGAACATGCCGTCGTCCTGATGTCTGCGCAGGTGCAGCGTGGGGGCATCGTGTCCGACGCTGTGTGTCAACAGAGGGGTGACGATCATGTCGTCATCGAAGCGGAACACGGACAGATGGGCGTGTCCGTCGCTGTACCGCGCGTCGATGCCCGACTGCCCCTTGATCTTCTCCAGCTCGGCGAGCGTCACGCGGATACGTGTCGACAGGGTGAGCGCGACATCTTCGTCCTGCTCGCGTGTCCGTGTGAGATCGCTGTCGGGATCCCCGAGCAGGAAGCGTACGCGGCACCCTTGCGCCGCCTTCCGCCCCAACTCCTTGCCGAATCTGGCCTGTTCCAGCCAGAGGAAGTAATTGGTGTACCCGGCGAAGGTCAGTTCCCGCCTGGCGTTGCCAATCAGTGATCGCCACAGTGAGGCGGGGCAGCCGGATCGGTACGGGTACACGGAGACGACTTCCCTGTCCGGACCAACCTTGATCGCCTTCTTCGCCGCCACTGGCCACAACACGGCCTCGTCCTCCCCGAGCGCTTTGCAGACGGCCCACCGGTGGCGTGCCCGGGGCACGCGGCCCGTCTGGGTGAGCCACCGGCCGATCGTCTTGACGTCGACGCCACACTGTTCGGCCAACTCACGGTCACCCACATGTGCTTCGGCCATCGCGCGGCGCAGTGCTTCGTTCACAAGTACCCCCAGGACGTTAGGGACGCTTTCTGGAGCCCTTCCACTGTGTACCTAACGTTCTCGGGCCGCAGTAGGAACGCCCGCCTCAACTCGCAAGAGTGAGGGAGGTGCCACAGCAAGTACCCCGGTGATCGCGCTAGCGAGCCCGGGGCGTGGCCGACCAGTTGAAGGAGTCGACGTGCCACACCACACAACCGACCCGGACCCGACCGAAACGGCACCCTTACTGTCCGACCGACTCACCGCCTGGGTACGGCACCAACCCCCCCTGTGAACGCTTCGCCTTGGCCGCACTCATCGAAGAAGACGAGTTACTGGCGCGGGAGTGCGTGCGGCGGATTCTCGTCGCCGAACACGACGGCGGTGCGGTGTCGTACGACTGGCTGGCGTTCGAGGCCCGGTACCCCCGGGCGCCTGGGCTCACGTCATCGGACAAGGCGTTCCTCGCCCTCATCGTCGCGGTCCGATTTCCCCGCAACATCACGTTCTGGAACCTGGAGTCACTGGGCGACCGCCGCCTCGCGATCGTGCTGCGGGCCATGGCCAAACTGGCCGGGGCCGACACCATCGCCGTAGGGACACGGGTATGACCCGCAGCCTGTTCACCCTCACCGAAGACGGCCGCAGCGTGATGCTCCCCGACGCCGCCGTCGCGTACGAAGCGCTGATCGAGCACACCATCACCTGCGCGCAGTGCAACACCGACCAGCGGAAGTGCGAGCCGGGCACCGTTCTGCGCCGCGCGCTGAGGGAGACCCGCCGATGAGCGCCGCCGAAGACCAGGACCTGGCCGACCTCCAGTTCTTCGAGATCCCGGGCATGCGTCAGCTCACCGACCAACAGAACACGGGCGCCGCGTGCGTATGGTGCGCCGATGACCTCGCACCCGGGGCAGGCGTCAACCTCCAGGCCGGTACCGGCTGGGCACCGTACTCCTGCCCCACCGCCACCCCACAACAAACCGCACTCCTACGAGCCCGCACCGCCGCCCACAAGAGCCGGCCCATCTGCGTCTCCTGCCACGCCCCCCTCACCCAACAGGACTTGGCGGCCGGCACCTTCGCCCCCCTCGTCTGGATGGGCAACAGCTCGTCACACCGAGGCTTCATCCACACCGGGGCCTGCCTGTGGAACGGTGGCACGCTGTGACCGGCTGCCCCCCCCCACGTCGGATCAGTCAGCCACTCGGCGGGGAACCACCGCGATGTTGAAATCGTGGGCTCCCAAACCGTTCGCGATGCCCATGAACAAGAGGGCAAAATGTTCCTGGCCGCGCGCCGTGGTGATGCCGCCCAGGTCCAGGTGGGTCGACGGGGGCCAGCCGAGGTCGGTGAGGAGGCGGGCCGTGGTCCGCTTGGCCTCCGGGGCGTCGCCGGAGAGGAAGACGGTGCTCGGGCCCGTCAGGGCGGCCGGGTCGGTCATCACCGTCGAGTCCATCGTGCAGAGCGTCTTCACGACCGGGGTACGGGGGAACGCGGCCTGGATCTGTTCGCCCAGGCTGCTGTTGGGGTGGGCGAGTTCGGTGTAGTCGTCGGAGAGGCCGACGCCGACGTCGATCAGGATCTTGCCGTCCAGGGCCCGTGCGCCGATCTCTCTGAGTAGATCCACCGAGACGGTGCCCGGCGTGGCGTTCACCACGACTTCCGCGTGGGCCACCGCCTCGGCGACCCCTTCCACCACGAATCCGAGCCCCACCCGCCCCTCGGGGTCCCGCGACCCCAGAACGACCTCATGCCCCGCCGACTTCCATCCCCCGGCGAGAGCACGGGCCACATGTCCGGTTCCAAGAATTCCTATACGCATACGCATAGAGCGAAGCTAACGGCGCTACCACCGGGGGATATCGGCCCGGAGGACCAGGCAGCGGAACCATCGACCTAGTCCGCTGGTGCCTGCCCCTCGGCACCGCCTGTTCACGGCCTTTCCGTCCTCGCCACCGGTAGCTCCGTCTGGCCCGTGACGAAGTGGCTCCAGAGGGCCAGGCGCAGGGGACCCCCGGCCCCGGCCCCGGCCCCCTCCCGGTTCAAGTGCGCGAAGCTGCGGTCGCCCCACTTCGCACCCCACGTCAGCTCGAACCGCGACGTGCCCACACGCTCGGCGGGCGGCACTGCCGTCGCCGGAAGGATTTCGTCCAGCGCCCATGCGTAGCCGAGGCGTTGGTACGTGGGCGTGACCCGTTCCCAGGTGAGTTCCAGGATCGTGCCGTTCGCCGGGACCACCACCAGGGCGCCCCGCATCCCGTTCGCGTGACGGGTGTTGTACGCCCGTACCTCCGCCGTGCCCTCGGGGTACGCGTGGCTCGTGCCTCGGCCGACCAGCGAACCCGCCGGGCAGGCCCCCGTACCACCCTCCTCGATCGTGCCCCGCGCACACGTGGGGAAGGACTCCGGGCGGAACGTCAGCGCCTTGTCGAAGAGGAACACGAAGCGGCGCGCGGCGGCCGGCGGCCCCGCCGGTTCCGCCCGGCTCGTCCGGTCGAAGGTCACCCCCACCCCCCGGGACCCGCCCCCGTACCCGCCGCCGTACTCGCCCCCGTACGCCGTCACCTCCGCCGTCAGCGAGTCGACGTTACGCGGACCCTCCACATCCGGTTCGTACGGGCGCTGCGGTCCCCCCGGTGCCGGATCCGGCGGCGGACCGCCCGCCGCCCCCACCGCCCCCGCCGGACCCGTCCCCGACAGCAGAAGCACCCCCGTGACCCCCGCTGCCGCCACCGCTCCGCGCCACCCGTACCCCGTCATGCGCCGCCGCCTCCCCGCCGTTTCGACCGCTGGTACCCCCATGTTCAGGGCCCGCGACGCGTCCTCCCGTCACCCGGCGCCACCCGGGGTCCGCCAGACCCGGGGACCCCCGTACCTGGGTACGCCCGGACCTACGGGCCCGCACCCCCGGGTGCCCGGCCCCCGAGCCGGGAACAATGGTGGACATGGGTCGACACGGTCAACACAAGGGTGAGCAGAAGGAGTTGGGGGAGTTCCTGCGTTCGCGCCGGGCCCGTATCCGGCCGGCGGACGTCGGATTCGCCTCCGGTGCCGGGCCACGGCGGGTGCCGGGGCTGCGGCGCGAGGAGCTGGCGCATCTGGCGGGCGTGAGCGTCGACTACTACGTACGCCTGGAACAGGGCCGCAACCGGGGCGCGTCGGACGCCGTACTCAACGCGGTCGCCGACGCCCTCCGCCTCGACCAGGACGAACGCGCCCATCTGATCCGGCTCGCCCGTCCCCAGGAGGCCCCGGGAGAAGACCCGGGTGCGGGGGCCGCCGGTGTCGGAGGACTCGCGGTCACGCGCCCCGGCGTCCAGCACCTGCTCGACTGGATCGCGGCCCCGGCCCTCGTCATGGGCCACCGCATGGACGTCCTCGCCTGGAACCGGTCCGTGTGCGCCCTCATCACCGACTTCGCCGCCCTGCCGCCCCGCGAGCGGAACCTGTGCCGCCTCCACCTCCTGGACGACGAGATCGGCGCCCGGTACCCCGACCGCGAGATGATCGCCCGGGAAGCGGTCGGCCATCTCCGTATCGCCGCCGGACGCTTCCCGCAGGACCCGGAACTCTGGCGCCTGGTCGGCGAACTCACCGCGCACAGCCCCGAGTTCCGGAACCACTGGGAGCGCCACACCGTCCGTACCAAGTCGTACGGGGTCAAGCGCGTCGACCACCCGGCGGCCGGCCCGCTCAGCCTCACGTACGAGATCACCCGCTTTCCCCAGGACCCGGAGCTGAGCCTGCTCGTCTACACGGCTCCACCGGGTTCGAGGGAGGAGAAGGCGCTGTTGACGATGGCCGAGGAGGAACGCGCGTGAGCGACGGGGGAACGAACACGACGGGCGGGGAGCCCGGAGCGACCCGGCGAACCGCCCGCTGGGCCGCCGCACTTCGCGCCTCACCCCGCATCACCCTCGCCGTCGCCCTGGCACTGGCCCTCCTGCTCGGCGGCGCCGGCTGGTGGACGTACGACCGGCTGACCGACGACGGGCCCCGCGAGTGGAGCCGGGGGCCGGAGAGTCCGGTGCCCGCCGCGCTGGGGACCGAGGCGCCGGTCCGGCCGAGCGAGGAGGTGCGGCGGATGGACGGGGGCCCGTCGGCGATCGTGGGCGGGCTCACCCTGCACAGCGGCACGTCGGACGAGGGCAGTCACCTCACGGCCCGGGACATCCGCACCGGCAAAACCTACTGGGCGTACGGGCGCGAACGCTCCGCGATCTACGGCCTGGAGTTCTCGGACGACCTCGCGGTGGTCTGGTGGAGCAGCGGACCCTCCGGCCACGCACTGACGGCGATCGACCTGCGGACCGGCACGGCGCGCTGGCGCCTGGAGCCACCCACCCTGATGGACGGGTACCACCACATGTCCAGCCAAGTGGCCATCCTGGACCGGACCGTGTACGTCATGACCGAGGCCGAACTGTGGGCCCTTTCGGCGGCTGACGGCGAGCGCCGGTGGCGGGCCGGACCGCCCAAGGGCTGCGAGCAGTGGGCAGCGTTCGAAGACCTGGTCCAGACGCGGGACCTGGTGACGGCCCTGGCCACGGACTGCGCGGACGACCCGGCCTACGACGACGACCCGCAGACCGCGCGGAACGCCCGGGTCGGCCTCGCCCCGGACACGGGCACCGTACGGTGGCGGGAGCCGCAGGACGCCAGCCTCAGGCCCGTCCTGCGCGTGGACGACACCACCCTGCTCCGAGCCGAGGACGATCCCGACCGCGTCTCGGTCATCGATGTCTCCGGCGCCCGGCCCCGTATCCGTACCTTCCCGTTCGCGGACGACCACAGCACGCGGGGCGTGCACGAGGGAACCCTCGTCGCCCAGTCCCGCGCCGAGTCGGCCGCCGTACGCGGGGTGTCCCTGGCCGACGGCGAGCAGCAGTGGATCCGGCGGCCCGCCCGGGACACCCGCTTCGGAGCCGCCAGGGTCGCCGACGGGCGGGTGTACGTCGTGGAGCAGCCGTTCCAGGAGGAGAGCTGGCCGCCGGAGGCCGGGCCGTCCCGGCTGCTCGTCCTGGACGCCGTGAGCGGCGAGGAGCTGCACACCACCGATCTGCCGCGACTGCGGCTGACCGGTTCCGGTTCGGTGCGCCAGGAACTGGTCGTCGGGCGGGCCCAGGACGGGATCGTCACCGTGTACTGGAGTCGCCAGGAGCTGATCAACTCCAGTGGGACTCCGACACAAATGCTAATGCTGGCCGAACCGGCCGCGTGACACGCACCCGGACGGAACGGATCCCGGGGCGTCGGTCAGGCGGCGGCGCCCCGGTCCGGCGGCACCTCGTAAATGATCTCCAACCCGTCCTCCTCGTCCCACTGCTCGCCGACCTTCTCGAAGCCGAACCCGGCGATCGTGGCGTGGGACGCGGCGTTGTCGGGGCTGATGGTCACGCGGACCGTCCGTACGCCCTCCTCGGTGGCGGCCCGGCGCACCAAGCCGGTCAGCATCGCCCTGGCGTACCCCTGACGGCGGCGCTCGGGCACGACCGAGTAGCCCAGTTCGACCATGCCCGTCTCGTCCGGCGGCCCGTGGAACCCGGCGTATCCGACGGCCGCGCCCTCCGCCGCGTCGTCCACCACCGCGTGCGTGAGCCAGCCCTCGATGCCGGGCCGCTCGGCGAGCTGGCCGAGCCGGTGCCGCCAGACCCAGCGCGCGGTGTCCGTGGCGAAGAAGTCACCCAGGCCGACCCCGGCCTCGGCGCTCCCGCGCACCAGGTCCGCCTCGGCGAGGGCACCCAGCGCGGCGGTCGACAACGGTACGAAACGGAGGGATTTCTCTGATTGATCTGTCACCACCGAAGCGTCACCCCCGCCCCGGACCCTGTCCAACGCTTTTCAGGTCCCTCAGCAGACCCACGGCGTCGTCCAGAAGCCCCACCTCGGCCGCCGTGAGGCCCCGGTCGTCGGCCCGGCGGGCGCGGGCCGCCGCCAGACACCCGGCGTCCAGGGGCGCGAGATGGGCGAGCAGCGACACGAGTACGGAGCGGGCGGGCGCGGCGTACGGGCCCGGGGCGACCGCGACCTGCGCGAGGATCAGCGCCGACATGCACTGGTCGAGACCCGGCGGCCCCTCCTCGGTGTTGCCCCAGTCGATCACGACAGGTCCGGCCCCGGTGAGCATCACATTGTCCGGGTGCAGGTCGAGGTGGAGGACGCGGTGCGCGGGGTCGGCGGAGCGGCGGGCGGGGAGCGCGTGCAGGCGGTGCAGCAGGTCGACGAGGATCGCGCCCGCCTCCTCGGGTGTGAGGGTCCCGTCCGCCAGGGCCCCCAGCATCGACGGGCCGCGCAGCCGCCGCATCACGAGGTCGGTACGCGCGCCGGGCCCGCTCGCCACCGGGTCCCGGACCTCCGGTACGGGGTATCCGCACCCCGCGAGATACGCCATCACCCGCGCCTCGGCGCCGGCGTCACCCCCGTTCCGATACCGCCGCAGCACCCACTCGCCGTCGAGCGCGAAGACGTCGGCGCTGCGTCCCGTCCCGATCAGCTCCCCTGTCGACTCCCCGGCCAACTCCCCTGATTCCATGGGCCGTACGGTACGTGTGCCACCCATCCGAAGCCCCGGACTTTCCAGGAGTACGCGAGTGATCCGCACCGGACACGGGCCCCATACCGACGCCTCGGTCCGCCGTGTCTCCGGCACCGGGCTGCTCGCCCGCGCGGACGGCGTCCGTGCCGTCTACGCCGACGCCTTCGCCGGGGCGCCCTGGCATGACGGGGACGCGGAGGCGGAGGCGTATGTGCGGCGGCTGGCGGGCGAGGTGACGCGGCCCGGTTTCGCCGCGGCGCTCGCGCTCGACGGCGAGAAGGTGCGGGGTTTCGCGACGGGGTGGGTGACGCCCGCGGACTTCCCCGACGGCCCGGGGTACGCGCAGGTCGCCTCCATCGGTCCCGGCCGCGCCGCCGCGTGGCTGTGCGGAGCGGTCCGGATCGACGAACTCGCCGTGGCGGAGGGTGCCCGGGGGCGGGGTCTCGGCGCCGCGCTGCTGGACACGGTGGCGTCGGGCGCGCCGGACGGCCGGTGCTGGCTGGTCACGTCGGTACGGGCGGAGGCGACCGTACGCTTCTACCGGCGCCTCGGCTGGCACCAGGTGACGGACCCCGCGCCGGGCGGCACCGAACTCGCCCTGTTCCTCGGCCCGGTCCACCCCGGCCTTCACTCTGGGGCGGGTCCGGTCGCGGACACTCACTGACCGCAAGCGCTCCTAGCGTGCCGGTATGGCGAACACGCACACGCACACACGTACGCACACGGCAGACATTCATCTCGTCGCCGGAGCGACCGGGACCGTCGGGCGACAGGTCGTCCGGGAGCTGCTGGAGCGGGGGCACAGGGTCCGCGCGCTGACCCGGGACCCGGCCGGGGCGGCCTTCCCCGACGCCGTCGACGTCGTACGCGGCGACCTCACCGCCCCCGCGACCGTCGCACCCGCGCTGAACGGTGTGACGGGCCTCCACCTGATCACGTTCTCCGGTGGCTACGAGCCCCTGGAGACCGGCCCCGACCTCGTGGACCTGGCCGACGAGGCGGGCGTCCGCCGGGTCACCGTCCTCAACGGCGGCGGCCCGACCCCGCTCGAAGACGCGGTGCGCGGGAGCGGACTGGACTGGACGGTGCTGATGCCCGTCGAGTTCATGGCGAACACCCTGGAGTGGGCCGAGTCCATCAGCACCGAGAGCACCGCCCGCGCCCCCTTCGCCGACCGGCTCAGCGCGCTGGTCCACGAGGGCGACATCGGCGCGGTGGCCGCCGTCGCGCTCACCGAGGACGGGCACGCGGGCCAGGAGTACGTGATCACCGGGCCGGACGTACTGACGGTCCGCGACAAGGTGGCCGCCATCGCCGCCGCCCGTGGCCGCGAGGTGACCCTCGTGGAGCAGACCGAGGAGGAGGCGGCGGAGGCGATGCGCGCGTGGGGTCAGGACGAGGGGTCGATCGCCTGGCTCCTCGACGTCTACAAGAACACCCCGCCCGTGGGCCGCACGGTCGTGGACACGGTCCCCCGCGTGACCGGCCGCCCGGCCCGCACCTTCACCGACTGGGCCCGGGAGCACGCCGATTCGTTCCGGTCACCGACACAGGGCGACCGTCCCGTATAAGGTCCCTGCGGGCAGGGGACGTACGACCTACGGGGTCAGGGGACAGGGGGCGGGGGAGCGTGCGCAAGGCGGTGGCGGTCGCGGTCTACGGGCAGGGGCTGCGCGCGCTGGCGTGCGGACTGCTCGGCTGGCAGGTGTGGCTCCTGTGGTTCGTGTCGAGTTCCGAGGCGGCGGGCGTGAAGGCGGCCTGCGACGGGAACGGGGGCTGCGCGAGTGACCAGTTCGCGGCCTGGGCGCCCCTCCCGGGCATCGCCGGCGCCCTCCTCCTCGGCGTACTCGCCGCACGGTTCCTGCACCGGGCGACGGCGGGCGCCACGCTCGCGTTCTCGGCGCTCGCGTGCGTCGCGGGCTGGTACCGGGCGGTCACGGACGGCCGCGTCGACTACGACACCGTCACCGACTTCCCCCTCCTGATCCCGGTCGTCCATCTGTCCGTGTCGGGCTGGCTGGTGTTCCTGTGGGCCGTCTTCGGCGTCGGCGCGCTGTTCGCGAGCCGGGGCGCCGCGGTCAGCCTCCGCCGCACCGCCGCCCTTCACCGCCTCTCCCGCCGGTACGCGACCGCCGACGCGACGGTCCGGGACTGGCGCCGCGTGACCGGCAACTACGGTGCCGCGACCCTCGTGTTCGAGGACCGTGACGGCGTCCGCCACGAGGTGCCCGCCGTCACCGAACGCCTCGCGCTGGGCCGCCCGGTGCTCGCCGTGTACGCGCCGGACCACCCGGACGACCCGCGCCGCACCCGGGTCGCGATCCCGCGCGGAAGCCGGACCGCGAACCTCGCCGTACGGCTCCCGGCGTGAGCCGCCCCGCGCGCGGTTCGGGCGCGCTCTCCGCCGTACGGCGCCTGTTCGCGCCGCATCTGCTGGTGGCGGCCCTGGTGGTGACCGCCGCGTTCACCGCGCTGGGCGTGGGCGCGATCGAGGGTCCCCGGTGGCTGCTGGTGACCGGCGCGACGTCGTCGGCCGTGGTGTTGGCGATGTTCGGTGTGCTCGGGGAGACGGCGCCGGAAGGGGGCGTCGCGATGTCGCTGCGGTCGGGCGGGCCGCGCGCCTTCGCGCCTGCCGTGGTGCACTCGGTACGGGCCGTCGACACGGTGACCGGTCTCACCGCCGATCCGCAGTCCCTGACCAGCGTGTTCGCCTTCCAGCTGACGGTGGTCCCACCGGACGGCAGCCGCCCGTACCGCATCCAGCTCCGTCACCCCCTCGACCACCAGGGCCTCCTCCACCGCACCCGGGCCGTCGTCGAGTACGACCCCCGCCAGCCCTGGCGCGTGATCCTCCCCCCATACCCGCCCACCCCCTGGCTGGTCCGCGCGGACAACCTGGACCCGGAGACGGCGACGACGTCGACCACCCTCACCACCCAGGGCCTCCCACCCGGCTCCCCCGTCCTGATCGCCTCCCTCCTCCTGGCCACAGCGGCCACAACAACCCTGCTCAACCTGGGCCTCACCCCCTGACGAGCCCGGTGAGCCCGGTGAGCCCGGTGACCCGTCACCGGGTTCACCCCCACCGAGGCCCCGCCGCCCGTACGATCGCCTGCTCCATCGACGTCATACGGTCCGCCAGGACCGTCAGGGCCGCTATCGCCCGGGTGGCCGGATCGTCGTCCGGGGTGCCCAGGGTGAGGGTGCGGGTGTAGGACGCCTTGACGCGGGTCCAGCGGTCCTCGTCCGCCTCCGTGAGCGTGCCCCGGAGTTCCGCGAGTTTCAGGAGGTTGGACTCGGCGCCCGTCGTGAGCGTCTGGGACTCGGTCGCGTAGTGGTCGTCCAGGAGGGCAGCGAGTTCGGCGGGGTTCATGACCGGGCGGATCCGCTGGACGATCTTGTTCATGTTGCGGTACGAGCCCTGGAGGCGGAACGGCGGTTCGGTGCGGGACGCCTCGGCGCGGGACGCCGACGCGATGTACTCGGCGTTGACCGCGAGGACCGTGTCCCGAGCCGCGAGCAGGGGGCGCAGCACGCCCAGGATTCCGTCGAGTTCCACCGTCGAGTACGGGTGGACCAACTGGTCCGCGCGGGCGCCCGCGTCGCCGTTCGCCAGCCGGATCAGCAGGTCCAGGTCGGCGCGGTCGCGGCCGGCGAGCGGGGCGAGCACCGGGTGGGACGTGAGGGCGTTCTCCACGAAGCTCAGCGCGAACACCTCCTCCTTGCCGGTCACCACCTCGCCGAGGTTCCAGATGTCGGCCCGGTTGGCCAGCATGTCGGGGATCCGGAACCGGTCGCCCGACTCCGTGTACGGATTGCCCGCCATGCACACCGCGAACCGCTTCCCCCTCAGGTCGTACGTGCGCGGCTCGCCTTCCCACACCCCCTCGATCCGCCGTGTGGCATCGCAGAGCGGGATGAATTTCTGGAGCAACTCCGGTGAGGTGTGCTGGATGTCGTCCAGGTAGAGCATCGTGTTGCTGCCTGCTGCCAGGGCGAAGTTGATCTTCTCCACCTCCTGTCGTGCCGTCGCGTTCGGCGCGTCCGCCGGGTCGAGCGACGTGGTTCCGTGTCCGAGCGCCGGGCCGTCGACCTTCACCAGGACCAGCCCGAGCCGGTCGGCGACATACTCGACAAGCGTCGTCTTGCCGTACCCGGGCGGGGAGACGAGCAGCAGCAGACCGCTCGTGTCGGTGCGGCGGGTGTCGCCGGTCGTGCCGAGCTGCTTGGCGAGGTTGTCGCCGATCAGCGGCAGATACACCTCGTCGATCAGCCGGCTCCGCACGAACGACGACAGCACCTTCGGACGGTGGTCGTCCAGGCGCAGCCGGGTCCGCTCGGCGGCGACCAGCTCGGTGCGGCGCCGCTGGTAGGCGCGGTGTGCGGGGACGTCGTGGGTGCGGAACGCCCGGGTGCGGGCGAGGAATTCGTCGATCCGGACGGTCAGGGTGCGGTGGGCGATACGGGGGTGGGTGCCGAGGAGACCTTCGGCGGTGGCGGTCACCGGGGCCTCGTACTCGTAACGGACGAGCCCCGGGCAGAGTTCCACGGCCACCGCCTCCGCCAGATCACCGGCGCCCGGCTCCTCCCCCGTCGACGCCGTGTACGCGCTGAGCCACGCCTCCACCAACTGCCGCCGCGCCCCCAGGTCGTCCGGGTCCCCCAGCGCCGCCAGATCGTCGTCGTACGCCGCATCCCCCACCGCCCCACGGAACTTGTCGAGCAGCGTGCGCGTCGCCGCGCTGACCACGAATCCGTCCGGCCCGGTCGTCAGCTCCTCGAAGAGATACGCGGCGGCCGACGCCCCTTCCGCTCCGGCACCCGGCTCGATCGCCTCCGCCAACTCCCCCTGGAAGTCCGCGACGGCCGGTGCCAGGCCGAAGGTCTCGCGGGCGCGCGCGAGCGACACCGCGCGCCGTGTCCACGCCTCCCGCGCCCCGGCGGTCGTACCGTGCGCCCAGAAGAGCTGGGCGGCGGCCCGCGCGGCCGGCTCGTACCGCAGCGGTCCCGCACCCTCGTACAGCCGAAGCAGCACCCGCAGGATCGCGGTCGCGTCCAGGTCGTGGACGCCCCGCTCGTACCCCTCGTCGTACGCCTCTTCGGCCGCCCGGCGCACCAGCGCGGGCAGATCGGCCGCCGTCAGCCCGTCCGGACCGTGCTCCTCCAGGAGACGCGCGGCCAGATGCTCCGCGCGGTACACCTCCGGCGACTCGGACGGCAGCGGGCGGTCCCAGAAGGCGCGGGTGTCCGCGAAGCCTCCCGCCTCGGTGAGGGGCGCCCGGTAGTCCGTCCCGGTGACCGCGAAGGCCAGCCCGCCCCCGTCCCCAACACCGTCCGGCACCAGCGTCAGATCCAGCGGGCGCGTGTTGACCGCGAACCGGTGCCGCCCGAGCCGCACCACCGCCCCGCCGTCCGAGTACAGGTCCCCCCGGTCCCGCAGGGCGCGCGCCGCCTCCTGCCGGGTGGCGGCGAGCCGCCCCTCCAGCTCCTCCGCCCGTACCGCGTCGCCGAGTGCGCGCAGCGCGTCGGCGGTACGGCGGACCTTGGCGACCATCGGATCCGACGCGAAGTACGTGCTGACACCGTCGGCGTCGGGCAGCGCGGCGGCCCGCCGGGCCACGATCTCCAGGACCCGTCCGGCCGACGCCGCGAGCTGTTCGGCCCGCCGCGCGTGGGCGTCGGCGAGGGTCTGGCGGCGCGCCGAGAACGTCTCGTAGACCTCGGTCCGCTTGGCGTCGAGCTGCGCGAGGAAGCCGTCGAACTCGGCGAAACGGGACTCCAGTGTCTCCAACTGGAGCAGGCAGCGGGCGAGTTGGTCGTCGCACGCCTCGGGGCTGTCCGCCGCCGCGAGCGCCCCGGTGACCGCCTGGCCGAGCAGCGCGAACTCGGCGGCGAACTCGGCCCGCCCCTCCTGGTCGAGCAGGTCGCGGCGCCGGGACTCCAGCTCGGCGCGGGCCCGGTTGACCCCGCCGAGCACGTCGGCGATCCGCTCCAGGACGGCGGTACGGACGGTCGCGTCGCCGATGTCGAGCCCGGCGACGACCTCGGTGACCGTCCGCAGCCCTTCGGCCAGTTCGTCGACGCGGGCAGCGAGCGGCGCGGCCCCGGCGACCGTCGCGATCTCCCGCGCCTCACCGATCAGCCCTTCGACGTCCTCGTGGTGGCCCCGGAAGGCGTCCTCGCGCGCGAGGAACGCGACGGCGCGCCGCCCGAACGCCCCGAGATCGGCCTCGACATCGGCAGCGAGCGCGTCGATCCGGTCCGTGTCCGCGTACCGCATGTCCTTGAGGGTGAGCAGGTGGCCCTGGGCGCGCCGGAGTTCGGTGAGTCCTTCGACCCAGGCGACCGCGGAGCGCGGTGCCTCGCCGCGCAGCCGCCGTACGACGGCCGCGATCCGCACCGCCGCCTCGCCGAGCGCGTCGGCGGCCTGCCGGGTCAGCGCGCGCACGGCGGCGAACTCGGCGATCACCTGCTCGGCGGTGGCGCGCAGCTCGGCCAGCGGCTCGCCCAGGGCGCCGAGTGCGGTGTCGGACAGCCAGTGGTACGAGTCGGCCGCGCGGGCGCAGTCGGCGGCCAGCGCCTCGTACCCCTCGGTCGTCGGCGTGGTCGCGGTGGCCGCGCGCGTGAGGGAGAGGCAGTCGGAGATGCCGCGCACCAGGTCGGCGTTGCCGACGCGGGCCAGCGGTCCGGACGCGGTGGGTCCGGCGGCGGCGCGCGTGTCGGACAGGAACGGCGAGCGCCACACCTGCACTGGGTGCACGCGCGCCGCCTCGGGACCGGCAGGGCCGGTGCGCAGTGCGCAGAGGGTGCCGTCGTCGAAGAGGGCCCAGCCGTGGCAGACCAGCGGCGGCGCGGTCTCCTTGCGGATCAGGTTGTAGGGGAGCAGCACGCTGCGGCCCTCCGCGCGCGCGTGGAACGCGTACAGGACGTCCTCGCCGTTGGGTGAGCGCAGCGTCCGCTCGAACTCCAGGTCCGTGGCGTCGACCCCGTCGAAGATCTTGTGGGAGCCCTCGGCGAGGCAGTAGCCGCCGGGGAAGACGATGCCCTGGTCGTCGGGGAGGCGGCGGCAGGCCCGGCCGATGGCGTCGAGCCGGACGGCGGTCCGGGTGAGCGTGTTGAACACCAGATAGCGGTGGTCCGGCTCGCGGTAGGGGCGCACCCGCAGCAGGATCAGGGCAGCACCCACGCGCGCGTACGCGATGTCCGCGTCGGCGAGCGCCTGGAGCGGCTCGTCCACCGGCTCGGAGTGGAGGGAGTCGGCGGTCTCGGTGTCGTCGTCGGTCTTCAGGGTCAGCGCGCCGCCGACGGTCGACACGAACACCTCGCCCTCGACCGCCACATGGGGATGCCTGCCGAGTACGTGGTCCTCGCGCGTCGTCTCCGTCCAGGTGAAATCGTGCGACGGCGGGAACACGGCGTGGTGCTCACCGCGTTCACCGTGCCCGTCGAGGAAGGCGGCGGTGCCGTCGTCGCCGATCGCCCAGCGCAGCACCCGCACGTCACCGCTCTGCTCCCCGGTACGGAACACGGCGAGCAGCTTGCCCTCGGTGTGCCGCAACTGGAGCAGCCGGCTGCCCTGGTAGTAGCGGAACAGCGCGGCGAACTCCCGTACGAAGGCGGGGTCGTCGAGCAGTCCGGGCACCGCGTCCTCGGGCAGCGGGTTCAGGTCCCGGTCGTACAGCGTGAACACGTCGGCGGGCGTGGTCTCGGCGCCGGGCGCGAGTGCGGTGCGGTGGCCGAAGAGAAGCCGGTCCGCGACGGCGACCAGGTCGCGCGGGGTACGGGCGCGTTCGGTACGGAGATTCCCGGTGCCGGTGAGTTCCAGGCGGGCCGAGCCGAACTCCTCGATCCGGCGGGCGTTCAACTCCTCGGCGCGGTGGGCCAGTTCGGCCGCCCGCGCGGCGAGCCGGTCGCGCAGCACCTCGTAGGTACCGGTGTCGGACGCCTCGTGGGTACCGGTGTCGGCTGCCTGGTGGGTACCGGTTGCCATCTCGTCCTGCCTTCGTCTCTCTCGTCTTTCGACATGTCCCGACGGAGCGGTCCGGAGCCGCCCACCCCCGTGTGGCGGCTCCGGACCCGTTTCGAGGGTGGCCAGAGGGTCCCGTGCGGGACCTAGACCTTGGCGGCGCTTCCGTTCAGCTCCGACAGCGGCAAGTCGGCGAGGCCCAGCTCACCGGCCTTCTGGAGAAGCTGGCTCACCTGGTCGGAGTTCACGGCGCCGCCCGGGGACTTCATGAGCTTCATCAGCAGCGCGGAGACCGTGAGGTTCTGCACGTCGGACGTCGACACCGAGCCGAGTACCCGCGTCACGTCGTCCGTGAAGCTGGACGTGCCGTCGAGCCACGGCCGCACCAGCGCCTGCGCGGTCTCGGAGTGCTGGACGAAACCGTCGACGCCCTTGCCGAGCGCGATGGAGTTCATCAGCCGGTCGAAGAAGACGGACTCGCCGCCGACGATGTTGATGTCCGCGTGCTCCAGACCCGTCGCCAGGACCGTGGCCTGCGCCTCGGCGACCTGCCGCTGCACGTCGAGACCGGCGAGCCGGATGTCCTTCTCGGCCTCCAGGCGCAGCCGGTACTCCTCGTGGCCCCGCGACGCCTCGTCCAGCGCGGCCATCGCGATGGCCTTCTGGTTGATGCCCTCCGCCTCGGCCTTCAGCCGCTCGGAGATCGCGGTGGCGTCGGCGAGCGCCTTCGCACGGGCGCCCTCCGCCTCGGCGAGCGCCTTGGCCCTGGTGCCCTCGGCCTCCGCGCGCATCCGCGCCTCGGCGGCCTCCGCCTCCGCACGCCCCGCCTTCTCGATGACCTCGGCCTCCTTGTCCCGCACCTGGACCTCGGCGAGCCCGGCGGCGGCGGTCTCGGCCTGGACGCCCTCGGCGAGCCGCAGCTTGGCGCGCGCGTCCAGGTCGGCGGTCTTCAACCGGGCCTCGGCGAGGGTCAGTTCCTCGGCGGCGCGGTGCGTGGCGGACTGCTCGGCTGCCTCGGCGGCCTTGATGTCCTTGACCAGCTTCTCCTGCGCCTCCGCCTCGGCCGCGATGATCACGGCCTGCCGCTCGCGCTCGGCCTCCTCGACCGCGCGCAGCCGCTTGATCGACTCCTCCTGCTCGGCGACCGTACGGTCCACCGCGACCCGCTCCCGGATGACCTCGGCGATGTCACGGCGCTCCGCCTCGACCTCCTTGTCGGCGGCGATCCGCGTCAGCTCGGTCTCCCGGTCCCGCGAGATGACTTCGAGCAGCCGCTCCTTCTCGACGCGCTCGCTCTCGACGGCGATGACGCGCTCGCGGTTCTTCGCGGCGACGGCGACCTCGCGGGCCTGGTTCTCGCGCTGCACCCCGAGCTGCTCCTCGGTCCGCAGGAACGCGGACTGCGCCCGCAGCCGCTCCTCCTCGACGACCCGCGCGGTCTCGGCCTCCTCGCGGGCCCTCACGGTGTCGATCTCCCGCTTCTGCTTGATCTCGGCGTCCGCCTGGCGCCGCTCCAGCTCCAGGATGGCCTCGCGGGCGTCGACGTTCTGCCGGGTGATCTCCTTCTCCTCGTGGCGCTGGAACTCGTTCGTCCGCACATGCTCCACGGCGGTCAGCTCGGTGATCTTGCGGATGCCCTGGGCGTCGAGGACGTTGGCCGGGTCGAGCTGCGAGAGCGGGGTCTGCTCCAGGTAGTCGATCGCCGCGTCCTCCAGGCTGTAGCCGTTCAGATCGGTGCCGATGACCTGGATGATGCGGTCGCGCAGCTCGTCGCGCTTGGTGTAGAGGTCGGCGAAGTCCATCTGCTTGCCGACGGTCTTCAGGGCCTCGGAGAACTTGGCGTTGAACAGTTCCTGCAAGGTGTTGCCGTCGCTGGCGCGGGCCGTGCCGATGGCCTGGGCGACCTTCACGACGTCCTCGACGGTCTTGTTGACGCGGACGAAGAACGAGATACGGATGTCGGCGCGGATGTTGTCCCGGCAGATCAGGCCCTCGCGGCCGGTCCGCATGATGTCGATGGTCTTCACCGAGATGTCCATCACCTCGGCCTTGTGCAGCACGGGCAGGACGACCTGCCCGGTGAAGGTCACGTCGACCTTGCGCATCTTGGAGACGATCAGCGCCTTGCCCTGCTCGACCTTGCGGAAGAGCCGGGACACGACGAACAGCAGCGTGATGACGACGAACAGGACAACGGCGACGAGCACGCCTATGCCCAAGGAGATGGCATCCATGGAAGTCCTTGGTGGTGAAAAAGCGGCGGACGTAGGGAAATCGGTGACCCGTCGTGGCGCGCGGCGGCCCGCCCACCGGGCGTGGTGAGCGCTGCGGGGCGTACGGGCTCGGGTTTTGAGGGGCTACGGGGTTACGGGCGCGGTCGGGACCGCTTGCGACCGGGCTCCCGATCCCGATCCCGATTCCGCCCCGGTTCCGGTTCCGGGTCGCCGGGTGCGAGCGCCGCGTCGTAGGGCGCGACCCAGAAGAACTCGCCCGGCTCGTCGTACGCGTACAGCAGCCCGGCACCCCCGTACCCGAGACCCCCGTCCCCCTCGACGGCCGCGACAGCCGCGTCGGGCGCCGACAGCCTGACCTGGACGACGGCCGTGGACCCGTCACGCGCGGCGACCTCGGCCTGTCCGAAGCGGCTGTCGACGCGGCCGGTGCGGATGGTGCAGATCCGGCCGACGAAGTCCTGGCGGGACGGCCCGGTCTCCTCGGGGAAGAGGGTCGCGAGGGGCCGTACGAGCCATCGGGTGACCCGCCAGGCGACCAGCAGGGCCCCGGTGAGTACCAGCAGATGGACGAGTGAGCGCAGTGCGCCGCCGGACGGGACGACCGGTGCGAGCAGCACGGTCGCGGTGAGGCTGGTGAACCAGCCGAGGACCGTGATCAGCGAGAACGCGACGGTGACGGGGACCCCGCCCAGGCCCCAGGACCCGAGGTCGGCGTCGGAGTCGAAGCTGTCCGTGCCGGAGAGCCCGACGGCCACCAGCACCCAGAAGCCGATGACGACGGCGAGTGCGGCGGAGAACATGACCGTGGGGAATGCCGCGACGGTTTCCAGAAACGTCCCCACGTCCGACCTCCCCCTCCCGAGGCTCCCCGGACCCCTGTGCGGGCTCCGGAGCCACCCCGGCGCAATCGGTCCCGGTGTCGGGCCACCTGCCGGTGTCCGGCACCGGGACCGTCCGGTGCTCCCCTTGCGGTCATCTTGACGCCCCCTCACCCCGTGGCGCATTGCCGTATCCCGGCAACGTTCACACCGTCCTTCATGCCGAGGGGCGTTAAGAACGCGTTAAGACGCCGTCAGGACGCCGCAAGGAAACGTCACTACCCCGTCACTTCCCCTTGTCATGACGCCCCTTGTCATGACGCCCCGTCTGCTCCGCCCTTCCGCTCACCCGGGATCTGAGGCGGCCCGAGAGGGTGGTGGCGGCTGCGGTGAGGAAGACGAAGGTGTAGACGATCTGGAGGACGACGACCAGGCGGGCGGACTGGCCGGTGGCGGTGATGTCGCCGTAGCCGACGGTCGCGAGGGTGACGATCGTGAAGTAGATCGCGTCCAACTTGGTGACCAGGCCGGACATCTCGCCGTGCTGGCGGGCCAGGGCCAGATAGGTGAAGGCGAAGACGAGGACCGTGAGGCACATCAGGACGAGGAGGGCGTACGCCGGGTAGGTGCCGGGGCGGTCGAGGACGGCGTCGCGCATGTGCCTCAGGAGGAGGGCCGCGATCACGACGAGAGCCACGATGAACACGGTCCAGCTCAGGAACGGGTGCTTCGGGCCGAAGACGGTGACCGGGAGCAGGGCGAAGACGGTCACCATGACGGCGATCGTCAGGCCGACCAACAGCCAGGCACGGACCGGGTCCCGGCGGTAGGCCGGCCCGTCGGACACCATCGCGCCTCCGCGTGTCGCCACGTGTCGCCGCTCGGTCGGGAAGAGAGCGACGGGAAGAGAGAACGGAAGAGAACACGCACAGCGTCCGACGGGGAGCCGGGGGCCGCAGCCGGGGTGGACCGACCAGGTGAGGCCTTGTCGGTTACGAGACCTTGTCGCCGGTCGGGCGGGTGGTGGTGGCGCGGCGGGCCGCCGCACGGGACTTGCGCAGCTCCAGGGCGAGCGGGATCAGCGAGATGACGACGATCAGGGCGACCAGCGGCAGCAGGTACTTGTCGACGTTCGGAATCGAGGACCCCAGTGCGTACCCCCCGAGGATCAGGCCCGTCGTCCAGATCAGGCCGCCGGCGACCTGCCAGAGCAGGAAGGTCCTGGCTGGGACATCGAGGGCGCCGGCGAGCGGGTTCAGCACGGTGCGCACCACGGGGACGAAGCGGGCCAGGACGATCGCTCTGCCGTATCCGTACTTGGCGAGCAGCTCCTCGGCGCGGGCCGCGCCCTCATGGAGCCGTTTCGCACCGCTGCGGGCCAGCAGGGCGCGACCGCCGCGCCGCCCGATCCAGTACCCCACCTGGGCGCCCACGACGGCGCCGACCGCCGCCGCGATCAGCACCTGCGGCAGGGAGAGGTGCACCCCGCCATGGCTGCCGCCGCTGCCCGGGACGCACAGCAGGCCCGCCGTGAACAGCAGCGAGTCGCCCGGCAGGAAGAAGCCCACCAGCAGGCCGGTCTCCGCGAAGAGCACCACGGCGATGCCGAGCGCGCCGAAGGCGGCGAGCAGCGAACTGGCGTCCAGAACATTCACCGCGAGCGGCTGGGCGAGCGTGGATCCGAACGCAGATACGCCCATGGGCGCGGCCCCTCTCATAATGGAGTGCGGGGCGGCCTTGCCGGGGCCCCGATGACTACAGTGCAGTAGACGGTCTACATCACTGTAGACGAATAGCGGGTGAGGAGTGTTCCCATGGCCGAAGAACAGTCCGGCCGACCGTCGGAGCAGCCGTTGGAGCGGCCGTCGGAGCGGCAGGTGGACCAGCCGTCGGACCGGCGCCCCGCGGGCGAGCTGGAGGCCAGCGTGCTCGCGGCGCTGTGGGCCGCCGACGCGCCGCTGACGCCGGGCGCGGTGCAGCTCGCGCTCGGTGGAGGGCTGGCCAGGACCACGGTGACGACGATCCTCACGCGCCTGCACGCGAAGGGCGCGGCGACCCGTACGCGCGCGGGGCGCGGTTTCGCGTACGAGCCCGCCCAGGACCGGCACGGACTGACCGCCCGCCGGATGCACGCCGAACTCGACAAGGACGCCGACCGGCACACCGTCCTGGCCCGCTTCGTCTCGGAGCTGAACACCGAGGACGAGCAGGTGCTGCGGGAGCTGCTGGGGTCGGTGGGCGACGCGGAGTTCGGGCACATATCCGAGGGCGTGCCCGAGGAAGGCGGAGGCTCATGATCTATGCCGTATGGGTGCCGCTGCTCGTACCCCTGTTCGCCGTGCCTGCCGCGCGCCGCCTCGGCCCCGTCCTGCCGCCCCGGATCGCCGCCTGGGCGCTCGCCGCGTGCGCGATCGTCCTCGCGGGGTGCAGCACCGCCGCGCTCGGGCTGCTGATGGCCGCGGGCGCGCTGCGGCTGCCCTTCGTCGCCGCGTACGGGCATCTCTCGCTGCCGCTGCTGCGCGAACCGGCGCCCCTGATCGTGCCCGCCGCCTGTGTCGCGGCCGTCCTGCTCGCGGTCGCCGCCGGGACGCTCGTCCACCGGGCGCAGGGTCTCGTCCGCGAGCTGCGCGCGGCGCACGCGGCGCACCGCGAGGAAGGCTGCGGGGGCGATCTCGCGGTACGGGTCGACGCCCGGCCCTATGCCTATGCGCTGCCCGGCCGGCCGGGGCGGGTCGTCGTCACGACCGGCATGCTGCGGTCGCTGGGCGCGGCCGAACGGGAGGTCCTTTTCGCGCACGAGCGCGCGCATCTCGCCGGGCGCCACCATGTCTTCCTGGCCGTCGGCGAACTCGCGGCTGCCCTCCATCCGGCGCTACGGGGGCTGCGGGCGCCGCTCGGGTACGCGCTGGAGCGCTGGGCCGACGAGTCCGCCGCGACGAGTGTCGGTGACCGGCGCCTCGCCGCCCGCGCGATCGGCCGCGCCGCCCTCGCGACCCACGCGGCGGGCCCCCAGGGCGCCCCGGTCCCCCGGATGGCCCTGGCAGCCGCCCATGGCCCGGTCCCGCGCCGGGTAGCGGCCCTCCTGACCCCCACCCCCACCCATACGCACCGCCCCCACCGCGTCCTGGCCGCCGCCCTCCTGACCTGCGTGGCGATCTCCACCACGACAGCCCTGGAGGCGGCTCACGACCTCCACGGCAACGTAGAGGTGGCCCAGGGCGAACTCAGCGACTGAGGTCCCGTCGGCGAGACCGGTACGGAAGCCGCGGGCCGCGGGTGGCTGGTCGCGCAGTTCCCCGCGCGCTGCCCCGCAGGAAGGCCGGTACGGAAGCTGCGGGCCGCAGGTGGCCGGTCGCGCAGTTCCCCGCGCCCCTTAAGAAACGCCTGGCACCCGGCACTTCCCGGTCGCGCAGTTCCCCGCGCCCCTTAAGAAACGCCTGGCACCCGGCACTTCCCGGTTGCGCAGTTCCCCGCGCCCCTTGAACAACGCCGCGCCTGCTCCGCAGGAAAGCCGGCACGGAAGCTGGGGGCCTGGTCACGGCGTACGTGGACGCGGGGGTGGCGCGCTGAAGAACGCCAGCCGGGCCCTCTTCGCCGGGATGTGCACCTCCGGCAGATCGACCTCCGGCAGGACCACCTCCGGGCCCAGCGTGAAGCCGGAGCGGGCGAGTCGGGTGAGGGCCTTCGTGTTGGCCGCGTCGGGCTCGGCCACCACGCGGCGTACGGCCGGGTCCGCGAGGACGTACGTCAGGAAGACGTCGACCAGGGTGGCCGTGTGCCCGCGCGCGCCCTCGGCCGGGCCGGGCCCGATGAGCAGGTGGATTCCGGTGTCGCCCGGCTCGACCTGGTAGCACTCGCTGACGCGGTCGGCCGTCGGCTCGTACGTCTGGAAGAGCGCGGCCGACTCCTCGTCGCGGAACATCAGGAACGCGTGGTGCGTGTCGAGCGAGTCCAGATGCGCGTACGTCCGACGGACCTGCTCGCGGCTCTGCCCGGTCATGCCCCAGAACCGCGCCCGCTCCGGGCTCAACCACGCGTGCAGCAGCGCGTGGTCGGCGTCCGGGTCGACCGGCCGTATCCGGACCGTCCCGAAGCCGTCGACCACCTGCGCGTGGACGACGGGACGGGCGGCGACAGCGGGGGGCTCCGGCAGAAGCAGATTCCAGTCGGTGATCACCGGGACCAGTTCGCCGCGCAGCCACAGCGGCAGTTGGTCGCGCTGGTGAGGGCCCGGCGCCCCGGACGCGCCGAGCGGGACCACCCAGAGGCTGTCGTCGCGCCGGGCGAGATCCCAGACGTAACGGGCGGCGGGTCCGCGCGCGCAGCGGTCGGTGACGGCGGGCAGGCTGGACGTGCAGAGGACGCAGTCGTGGTCACCGGCGAGCGCGGGCCCCGGCTCCGCGTCGGGGTCGGGGTCGGGGTCGGGCAGCGCGCGCCACGGCGTCAGCCGGTGCGCCTCGCCCCACGGCACCGCGCCCGGCGCGCCCGCCGCGACCTCTTCGACGGCCGCGCGGACCAGCGCCGGCCGGTCCACCCCGGGAAACCGATCGGTCGTCAGCAGCGTCTCCAGGGCGAACGCGACCCGGGGCGCAAGGGCCAGCCAGGGGCGGAACACCTGGGGCACATCCGGGAGTTGGGCCACGGGCGCCAGCTCGGGGTGGTCGGCGAAGCGCCGTACGACCGCGCCCCGCACCTCCGCGTACGCCATCGCCTCCCTGCTCCCGGCGGCCATCCGCCGGTCCCAGCCGAGCAGCCGCTCCCGCAGCCGCGCGGCCCGGTCGCTGAGTCCGTCGAGCCCGGCGAGCAGGTCCAACAGGGGCCGCGCGGACGGCAGTCGCGTATCCATGTGGATCGCCGCCATGTCCTTCGCCGTCCATGTGTGGTCCGCGTCCAGCAGCTCCTGGATGCGGTCGGCGCGATACGGCGGCGCGAACTCGACCCCGAACGGCGCCGCGAGACCCCGCTGGTTGGCCATCACGGCCGTGCCCCGGTCCCCCACCTCCGCACGCGGCATCGGCCCGTGCCGGCCGTGCCAGGCGTACGCGGGGTCCCAGGCCGGTACGGTCCGGCGGCCGTTGTCCGCGTGCCGCACCGGCACCCGGCCCGCGACCCGGTGCAGCAGGCCGCCGTCGGTGTCGGCGGCCTGGACGACGTTCACCGGCTCGGCCCACCCGTCGAGCGCCCGGTCGACATCGGCGACCGTACGGGCGCGGAGCAGCGCGGGAAGCGCCGAGAAGCCGAGGTCATGGGTGACGCGGGGCGGGTAGCGCAGGCTGACGGCCGCCCAGACCCCTTCGCCCAGCACATCACGGCCGTCGCCGTCGCCGTCGCCGTCGCCGTCGTAGGAGTCGATCACCACCGGCCCCCGTTCCGTCTCGACGACCTCGATCCGTACCGGCTCGGCCCCCGCGACCTCGATCGTCTCCGTGTGGACCGCCACGGCCTCCCACCCGTCGGGACCGAAGGCCTCCACACCGCCGCCCACGCGGCGCAACCGCTCCCGGTAAAGATCCTGGTAGTCCGCCATCGCGTTGGTGATCGCCCACGCGACCGTCCCGGTGTGCCCGAAGTGGGCGAGGCCCGGCACGCCGGGGACCGCGAGGCCGATCACATCGAACTCCGGGCAGACCAGATGGATCTGCTGGTAGACCCCCGGATCCTCGATGAAGCGGTGCGGGTCGCCCGCGATGACCGCGTGCCCGGTGCCGGTACGGCCGCCCGCGACTAGCCACCCGTTACTCCCGGATGTGCCGGTCCCGTCGGCCGCGAACAGGTCCACCGCGCCCGGCCCGAGCCGCCGCGCGGTCGCGTCCCGCCACAGCTTGGCCGGGAAACCCGCGAACAGGATGTGCGTGGACAGCCACACACCCAGCGGGGTCCACGGCCGCCAGCCGCCGGGGGCGAGCCCCGTGGCCGCGAACTCCGGTGCCACGGCGGCCCCTCGCGCGAGCCCGGCCTCGACCCCTTCGGCGTACGCGGTGAGCCAGGCGGCGGTTTCCGGGTCCTCGTCCGCCAGGCGCCGGAAGCAGCGGCGCGCGGTGTCGTCGAGCCGCGCCTGCCGCGCGAAGGTGTCCCAGCCGACCGCGTCGACGCCGAGGAACGCGGCCGTGGTGCCCAGGGCCCGGTGCCGCTCGACCTCGATCTGCCAGGCGCGGTCGACGGCGGCGTTGTGCCCCTGCGCATACGCGAGCGCGCGGGCGTCGGCGGCCCGCAGATGCGGGATCCCCCACGAGTCGCGCCGCACCTCGAAGTCCACGAATCCCCCCACATGCCGAGAAAGTTAGGTAAGCCTAACTTAGGCGTGGCGAGGGGGCGGATCGGGGGCGGGCACCCGTCGACGCGGACTGCGGGCGCGCCGGTGCCGGGCCATCATCGACCTATGGACGTCACCCTTCACCTCGCCCAGGACCCCGACGCGGACCGGCTGCTCGGCCGCAGTCCGCTGGCCGCGCTGGTCGGCATGCTCCTCGACCAGCAGGTCCCGATGGAGTGGGCGTTCTCGGGCCCGTACACGATCGCCACGCGGATGAACGCGGACGACCTCGACGCGCACGAGATCGCCGCGTACGACCCGGAGGCGTTCGCCGCGCTGCTGTCCGCCAAACCGGCCGTGCACCGCTACCCCGGCTCGATGGCGAAGCGCGTCCAGCAGTTGTGCCAGTACCTGGTCGAGCACTACGGGGGCCGGGCGGACGCGGTCTGGGAGGGCGTCGACACGGGCGCCGAACTGCTGCGCCGGCTCCACGAACTGCCCGGGTTCGGCGAGCAGAAGGCGCGGATCTTCCTGGCCCTGCTCGGCAAGCAGCTCGGCGTGCGCCCGCAGGGCTGGCGGGAGGCGGCGGGGGCGTACGGCGAGGCCGGTTCGTACCGGTCCGTCGCCGACATCAAGGGCCCCGAATCGCTCGCGAAGGTCCGCGCCCACAAGCAGGAGATGAAGGCGGCGGCGAAGGCGGCGAAGCCGTCCACGGCACCGTCCGCGAAAGCGGCGCCCCGCAAGCCCCGCATGCCTCGGAAGTAACAGCCGCCGCCCACGTCACGGTGGTGCGTCAACATGGCGCCGCACCCGTAGTCCGACCGGGCGTTTCTCGTCCGTCACCGTGCGCGGCGCCTCCCACCTGGGCACATCACCTCGTATGAGCGCCACCACGTCCCGCACCACCCACCGTGCCCCGCGCGGCACGGTGTGGGGACGGGCGCTCGTCGTCCTGGTGGCCGTGCTCGGCACGGCCTTCGCCTCGGGCTCCCCGGCCGGCGCGCTCCCCGCACCGCCCGCCCTGGTGTCCACGGAGTCGGGCGAGACGCACCCGTGCCCCGAGCCGGCGCTGCGTCCCCCCGCGCGGCCGACGGCCGCACCTCCCGCACCCGGCCCGCTGACCACCCCCGAGCGCCCCCGCACCGCCCGCCCGCCCCTGGCGACCCGCACCGGATCCCCCACCGGTGCGATGCGCGCCCTGCGGACCGTAGTCCTGCGCTGCTGACCGGCCCGAGCCGTCTCGGACCACCCCCCACCAGCACATGCAAGGACAGGCGGTACACCCATGCCCATCGATCCCTTCGCGGCCCTCCAGGCCCTGGTCCGCGCCGAGGCCGTACGCGACCGACGCCCCCCGGTCCGCGAGACGAAGCCCGCGGAATCCTCCGTACCGGAACCGGCCCCCGAACCCGTACCCGACTACTCGACCCCGCTGCGGACCTGAGTCCGGCAGGGCCGGGCCCCGGGGGATCGCCTCCGGGGCCCGGCTCCCCTACGGAGATCCCTTTGGGCTCAGCGCCTGCGGGCCGTCCCGAAGACCGACCGGCTGATCTCCCGCCCGATCTGCGTCCCCAGGGACCGCGCGAGCGACTTGAAGACGCCGCTCCCCACGACCTGCTCGACCACCGACTGCGGCTCCTTCCCCCGCCCCTTCGCCGCCTGGCGCGCCTCCTTCTCTGCCGCCGCCGCATCCGCGTCGGCCCGCTTTTGGGCCTCCGTTTCCGCCTGCCGCGCAGCGAGCCGTTCGTACGCCGACTCCCGGTCGATCGCCTGGGCGTACCGCCCGTACAGCACCGACCCCTTGACCGCCTGGTCGAGCGCGGTCTCCGGAGCCGGGCCCATCAGGGACTCGGGGGCCCGCAGCCGGACCGCGGCGACCGGCGTCGGCGCGCCCTTCTCGCTGAGCACCGTGACCACGGCCTCTCCGGTCCCGAGCGAGGTCAGCACCTCCTCCAGGTCGTACGGCGAGGTGGGGAAGGTCTTCACGGTCGCCCTGAGCGCCTTCTGGTCGTCGGGCGTGAACGCGCGCAAGGCGTGCTGCACCCGGTTGCCGAGCTGCGCGAGGACATCGGCCGGCACGTCCTTCGGCGTCTGCGTCACGAAGAAGACGCCCACTCCTTTCGAGCGAATCAGCCGCACGGTCTGCGTGATCGACTCCAGGAACGCCCGCGAGGCCCCGTTGAACAGCAGATGCGCCTCGTCGAAGAAGAAGACGAGCTTCGGCTTCTCGACATCGCCGACCTCCGGGAGGTCGTGGTACAGATCCGCGAGCAGCCACATCAGGAACGTCGAGAAGAGCTGTGGTCTGTCCTGTACGGAGGGCAGTTCGAGCAGCGACACCGTGCCCCGGCCGTCCGGCGCGAGCCTCAGGAACTCGCTGGTGTCGAACTCGGGCTCCCCGAAGAAGGCGCCCATGCCCTGCTGCTCGAACGCCGTCAGGGCGCGCAGGATCACCCCGGCCGTGGTGGACGACAGACCGCCGATGTCCTTCAGCTCCGGCTTGCCCTCGTCCGAGGTGAGGAAGGTGACGACGGCCCGCAGATCCTTCAGGTCGTAGAGTTCCAGGCCCTTCTGATCGGCGTAGCTGAAGATGAGTCCGAGGGACTGCTCCTGGGTCTGGTTGAGCTGGAGGACCTTCGACAGGAGTACGGGGCCGAAGCTGGTGATCGTCGCGCGCAGCGGGATGCCGTGGCCGATGCCGCCGAGCGCGTAGAACTCGCAGGGGAAGCCCCGCGCCTCCCAGTCCTGGCCGACCTCGGCGGCCCGTCCGGTGACCTTGTCGTCCGGGGCGCCGGGCGCCGAGATCCCGGACACGTCGCCCTTCACATCGGCGAGGAACACGGGGACGCCCTGCGCGGCGAGCTGTTCGGCGACGAGTTGGAGCGTCTTCGTCTTGCCGGTGCCGGTGGCGCCCGCGACGAGTCCGTGCCGGTTGAGCATGGCGAGCGGGATACGGATCCGGGCGTCCGGCAGACAGGCGCCGTCCCACATCAGGGCGCCGAGGTCGAGGGCAGGGCCGGTGAAGGCGTACCCGGCGGCGATCTCCTGGGCCTGCGGCGGCAGCGCCGGACTCGTGGGCGACGGCTGGCTGTCACTCATTTTCAGGCCCCTGTTCCCGGCCGGCCCCCGGCCTACCCGGGGCGCTCTGGTGCCGGTTCGTACAGTTTTACGGCGATATGTCCCAGCCTCGCACTCCACCGCCATGGCTGCGCCCGGAAGGTCATGACCGGTAGGCTTTCCGTGTGATCTTCAAGCGCATCGGAAACGGCCGGCCGTACCCCGACCACGGCCGGGAAAGCACCCGGCAGTGGGCGGACGTCGCGCCGCGACCGGTCCGCCTCGATCAGCTCGTGACGACCAAGGGCCAGCTCGATCTGGAGACCCTGCTCGCCGAGGACTCGACGTTCTACGGCGATCTCTTCGCGCATGTCGTGAAGTGGCAGGGCGATCTCTATCTGGAGGACGGGCTGCACCGCGCGGTGCGGGCCGCACTCCAGCAGCGCCAGGTGCTGCACGCGCGCGTGCTCGAACTGGGCTGACGCGCCGTCGCCCCTGTGCGGGGCCGGCTCATCGGGCGTTCGCCGGACACACATTGACCCTTTTGGGTTGGACTGCTCGGCTGTCGATGATCATTTGATAGGCATCGCCGTCAGGTCGCACTACGCTGCGCCCATGAGCATGCTCACACCCCCCGGCATGGGCGGTCGCTACCGCATCACGGGGGACAAGTATCCCCGTATGCGTCCGGGCCGTCGGCGCAGCAGGATCGTGCTCGCGCTCGTCGCGTCGACCGCCTCGCTCGGTCTCATCGGCTGGGGGACCCTCCAGCTCGTGGACGTGTTCACGGGTGGCGGGCAGGCGACGGCGGCGGGGCCGCGGGCCGGGTGTCCGCCGAAGTCGACGGCGTCGACGGCCCCTCAGGCGGCGGTGTCGCTGCCCCGGCCCGGCGGCATCAAGGTCAACGTCCTGAACGCGACGCCGCGCAGCGGTCTGGCCAAGCAGACGGCGGACGAGCTGAAGAAACGCGGGTTCGCGATCGGTCAGGTCGGCAACGCGTCCAAGGAGTACGACAAGAAGGTCGCCGGGACCGGGATAGTGCTGGGACCCAAGGCGGCGGCGGAGGGTGCGCTTCCGGTACTGGCCGCTCAGCTCGCGGGAGCCGAGCAGAAGACGGACGCGCGGGCTGGCGGCGATGTGGACCTGATCCTCGGCACGGCGTTCACCCGGCTGGCTCCGGCGGCCGACGCGACAAAGGCCCTGACGGCCCTGACGACCCCACCGTCCCCGTCACCGACACCCTGCAAGCGCTGATTCCCCCCACCCACCCGCCCTTACTTCCTGCTACCGCAGGAACCACCCTCCGGGCCGCCGAGGATTCCGCTGAACTCTGGGGCGTGGGTGGCTGAGCGCCGCTGGGGCGGGAGTGAGTGCCTGCGGCGCCCTCCCCACCGGGTGGTCGCCATTCCGCCGGACACGGCGGGTCGTGGCTGAGCGCGGCTGCGGCGGGATTGAGTGCTTGCGGCACTCGACAGAGCCCTGCCCACCGGACGGTCACCATTCCGCCGGACACGGTGGGTCGTGGCTGGGCGTGACTCCGGCAGTCAAACGGAACCCGGCCTCCGGCCGAGAGCGAGTACGTTCGGCAATCGGCCCTGCGCAAGCGCCATGCGGCCGTTGCCATTCCGCCGGACACGGCGGGGGGTGGCTGAGCGCCGCTGCGGCGGGATTGAGTGCTTGCGGCACTCGACAGAGCCCTGCCCACCGGACGGTCACCATTCCGCCGGACACGGTGGGTCGTGGCTGGGCGTGGCTGCGGCGGGAGTCTGTGACTCCGGCAGTCGAACCGAGCCCGGCCTCCGGCCGAGAGCCGGTGCCTGCGGCAATCGGCCCTGCGCAAGCGCCATGCGGCCGTCGCCATTCCGCCGGACACGGCGGGTCGTGGCTGCGGCGGGAGTCTGTGGCTGCGGCAGTCGAACGGAGCATGGCCCCCGCGCGAGAGCGAATGCCTCCGGCAATCGGCCCTGCGCAAGCGCCCACAGGGCCGTCGCCATTCCGCCGGACACCGCAAGTCGTGGCTGGGCGCCGCTGCGGCGGGATTGGGTGCTCACCTGACTCGATGATGCCGCCTCTCCCCACCGAGGGACCCCGTTGCCCGCACCACTCGACGGAGACCGGCCCACCGGGGTACGGCGGGCGGTGGCTGGGCGCCGCTGCCGCGGGAGTTGACGGGGACCGGCCTCCGCCCGAAAGTGGCTTTGGCGGGCGCCCACGGGCCGTTGCCATTCCGGGTGTACTTGGGCTGGGCGCTGAGCCCGGCAGCCGTGTCGGCAGACGTTGCTACTGTACCCCCGCGCGGTTGCTACTCCGCTGCTCCGTACATGCGGTCGCCCGCGTCGCCCAGGCCCGGGACGATGTAGCCGTTTTCGTTCAGGTGTTCGTCCACCGAGGCTGTCACTACCGTGACGGGGGTGCCGGCGAGTTCGCGTTCCATGACCTCGACGCCCTCGGGGGCGGCGAGGAGGACCACGGCGGTCACATCGTCCGCGCCGCGCTTGATCAGCTCCTGGATCGCCGCGACCAGCGTCCCCCCGGTCGCGAGCATCGGGTCGAGCACGTACACCTGCCGCCCGGACAGATCCTCCGGCATCCGGGTCGCGTACGTGGACGCCTGAAGCGTCTCCTCGTCGCGGATCATGCCCAGGAACCCGACCTCGGCGGTCGGCAGCAGCCGCATCATGCCGTCGAGCATGCCGAGCCCGGCGCGCAGGATCGGCACCACGAGGGGCCGCGGGTGGGACAGCTTGACGCCGGTGGTCGGTGAGACCGGGGTCTCGATGTCGACCAGCGCGGTCCGTACGTCGCGGGTGGCCTCGTACGCGAGCAGCGTGACGAGTTCGTCGGCGAGCCGCCGGAAGGTCGGGGAGTCCGTACGCCGGTCGCGCAGGGTGGTGAGCTTGTGGGCGACCAGCGGGTGGTCGACGACGTGGAGACGCATACCCATAACAGTAGCCGGGGCCCGCGCACCCTCGTACGGGCATCAAACCGCCCGACCGGGGGAAAGGGGGAGGGACCGAGTGGGGGTGTCGCGTATGCCGGAGCAGGAACCGGAGACCGGACGGGAGGTCGAACGGGAAGCCGAGCGCCGGCGGCGCCGCGCCCAGTTCCTCCGCGACCTCACCGAGGCGCGGGAGCTGCGCGACCGGGTCCAGCCGCGTCGCGTCCGCGCGGCCCGAATGCGGCAAGCGGTCCGGATGCGTACGTTCCGCTGGTGAGGGGGCGGCGCACACCGCAGCGTGCGCGCGCCGCCGTACACGCCCGCCGTTCGGCCCTGAACACCCCCCTGAACTTGCCCTGAACACGCCCTGAACACGCCGTCCGGACAAAGCGACGCGGACACAGCGGGCGGAAGACCTCTCCTCACGGCGTGGTTTCTGCCACGATTCCGAGTGGGCGGGAGTCTGGCTCAGCACCCCCGCCCCCGACCTCCGCCGGGGGGAACCCCAACCGGCACGCCTATGACCAGTGGGAGAGTCACGGTGTACTTCGCCGCACTGCTCGCGCGCACCGAAGACGGGTGGGAAGCGAGCGACACAGATCTGGACGATGTGGAAACCCTGTCGGACCTCACCGACCTGGCCCATGAGGCATCGGTCGACGACGACACGGTGCTCGTCCTCATCGAACAGGAAGGTGCGTGGTTCGGCGTCGTCCGCGTGGACGGCGAGGAAGACCCGCGTATCTACGTCTCGGACGCCGCCGCGGCGGCTCGCAGTTCCTACGGCGAGATCCTCCTCACCGACGAACTGCTCGGCCGCGATCCCGGCGACGACGCCGATCTCGACGCACTCGACCTCGACGGCACCGAGGACGGCGAACCCGACGCCTCCTCGTCCGACGACGAGGACGATGCCGCGCCGTCCGCCGACGCCGCGCCCTCGGGTCCGATCGGGGACAGCGCCGTCCTCGTGGACCTCGGAGTCACCGTCAAGGAGCTGCTCGCCCTGGAGAGCGGGGACGCGCTCGGAGAGATCGCGGAGGTGCTGGGAGTGGCGGAGGTACTCGAAACGGTCCGCTAGGACTGATGCCCAGGACGGATGCCGGGGCGGATGTCGGGGCGGGTGGCGCGTGTAGGTTCCCCGTATGAACGACCGTCCCGCCACCCCGCCCCAGGGACCGCCCGATCCCGTACGGGACCCCTGGCGGGCGGCGATGCGGCTCGCCCTGGACGAGGCGCGGCTGGCCGTCCGGGGCGGTGACGTACCGGTCGGGGCGGTCCTGCTGTCCGCCGACGGCACCCTGCTGTCGGCGGGCCACAACGAGCGGGAGGCGACCGGTGATCCGACCGCCCACGCCGAGATCGTGGCGATCCGCCGGGGCGCCGCGAAGCTCGGCTCGTGGCGGCTGACGGACTGCACCCTGGTCGTCACGCTCGAACCGTGCACGATGTGCGCGGGCGCGCTCGTGCAGTCACGCGTCGACCGCGTGGTCTACGGCGCCCGCGACGAGAAGGCGGGCGCGGCCGGCTCCCTGTGGGACGTCGTCCGGGACCGCCGGCTCAACCACCGGCCCGAGGTGATCGGCGGGGTCCTGGCCGAGGCGTGCGGACGGGTCCTCACGGACTTCTTCCGCGACCGATAGTGATTTCTGAGCACGCCCCACCGTGCGGTAAGGTCTCTCTCGGTAGCGTGTCCGAGCGGCCGAAGGAGCTCGCCTCGAAAGCGAGTGTGGCGCAAGTCACCGAGGGTTCAAATCCCTCCGCTACCGCTCTCACACCCTCTTGACCTGCGGAAACGCGGCCGGGAGGGTGTTTTGCGTGCGGCACGCGGGCTGATGACAGCACAATTGGCCTGCGCACGGGGCGTGTTACCCCTTCCACCGGACGAGCCCCCTCGAACTGGACAGAAGTCCTACTCCTAGTGGGATAATGCACGCATGGCTATTGATCACGCGCCTGCGGACGAGACCACAGTCAAGAAGTCCGTCACCATCCCCAGATCGCTTGCTCGGGAGGTAGAGGCCCGCACCGGCGCCCGGGGCTTCTCGCGCTTCGTCTCCGACGCTGTTGAACACGCCCTCGCCCTGACCAAAACCAGAGAGATCGTCGAGGCGTACGAGGACGAGCACGGCTCCTTCACGCCCGAGGAGATCGAGGAGGCCCGTCGGACATGGCACGGCGAGTAGCCCCGTCGTTCCCCCGCGCCCTCCTCGTCCTCGATGCGCAGCCACTGTCTCTCCTGGCCGACCAGGACCGCAGAATGGCACTGATGCTCAAGGTCGCAGAAGCCGAGGGGTACGCAGCCGCGATCTCCACGGTCAGCATCGCCGAGGTCCGCCGCACCGGACAGGCCGCGAACCACCTGCGCTGGCTGCGCTCCCGGCTCACCGTCATTCCCGCAACCGAGATCATCGCCGACCGCGCGGCAGAGCTACTGGAGGACGCCGGCCTGGACGGTCACGAAAACGTGGTGGACGCGCTCGTAGTCGCCACTGCCGCCTGCTCGGGCGGACCGATGAAGGTCGCCTCCACCGACGGTTCCCACATTCCGAAGCTCTGCCACGCGGCATCCGTAGGCCGCAGAAGCCCGGTGGAATGGGTCCGCGTCTGACCCTGTCCGGCAGGCCCTGGACGTCCAGGGGGCTCCTGACCCAGAGCGTCAGGGTGCGGGCGGGTGCGAGTAGTAACATGTACTACATGGAGACCACGGCTCGGGAGTTCAATCAGAAGTCCTCGCAGATACTCGCGGCGGCGGCGCGTGGCGAGACGATCACCGTCACCAAGAACGGCGTCGCGGTCGCGCGCGTGGTGCCCATCAACGACGATGTCCCGCCCTATCCCACCGACCCCATGGGCGAGATCGACCTTCCCGACCTCGGCCTCCCCAACCTCACCAACGACGAGATCGAGGACGTACTCGGGGGAATGGGCACGTGATCGCCATTGCCGACACCAACGCGCTCTACCGCCTCCTCGACCCCGGCCTTGACGGTCATGAGGCACACAAAAAAGCGCTGGCAACCATCAGCCACCTCATCGTCCCGCCCATGGTCCTCGCCGAGCTGGACTATCTGATCTCGGCGCGGGGTGGGGCCCGCAAAGCGCTGGCCGCGGCGCGGTTCATCGAGCGCTACGCCGCCACCCGCCGGTTCGAAGTGCCGCACGTCGCGGCGCACTTGAGTGCGGCCATCGCTGTGGCCGAGGGGTACGCGGATGCCGATGGCGGGAAGGGCGTCGGGCTGACGGACGCCATGAACGTCGCCCTGGCGGCGGCGTACGGAACCGCTGTCCTGTTCACCACCGACCGGCACTTCCGCATGATCCGGCCACTGACCGGACATCCGGCGTTCCGGCTTCTGCCCGATGACGCGTAAGGGCTCCCGTGGCACGTTGTTGACGGCGGGATACACTGCACCGCCGACAACAGGGGACGCGGGCGGGCGGCAGGTAGGGGAGGCCACGGCGTGGTGCAGACGAAAAAGATCGCGCTCTATGTGGTGGTCGTCTTTGTGCTGTATGTGATCATCACGGATCCGGGCAAGGCCGCCGACTACGTGCAGATAGGGTTCGAGGGCATATCGAGCGCCGCTCAAGCCATCGGTGACTTCATGACGTGGATCGTCAACGGCGCCAAGGACTGAGCGAGCGACGGAGCCCGTCCGTCCGCCTGTCCACCGGTCCGTCTAGGAGTCGCCGTGATCCGCCACCTGGTCCTGTTCAAGCTCAACGACGGCGTCGTACGCGACGATCCGCGCGTCGTCGCGGGTGCCGAGGCGTTCAAGGCGCTCGGCGGTCAGATCCCGGAGCTGGCGTTCTGGGAGTGCGCGTGGAACATCAGCGACCGGCCCATCGCGTACGACTTCGCGATCAATTCGGCGGTCGCGGACACCGACGCCCTCCGGCGCTATCTCGAACACCCGGCCCACCAGGCGGGCGTCGCCCTGTGGCGCGAGTTCGCCACGTGGGTGATCGCCGACTACGAGTTCTGAGGCCCCGCACCCCCGGAACGCCCCCCTCCGTACCCCGGAACCCCCCACGGCCTACCGGCCGCCCTGGGGGGTTCGGTCATATCTCCCCCATATCTCCCCCAACACGGCGTTATGCGGTGCTTGCACACAGTGCACATGTCTTGTGATGCTATGACCGCTTTTGACGGATGAGTTGAACGTTTTGTACGAACGTGGGTGAAGGGGTGGCGTTGACCGTGCCGGCCAGTACTGCGCCTCAGGCTCCACCCCAGCCTCCGCCCCAGGCCGCCGCGCCCCCGGCGCCGCCCCACCAGGCCACACCCCCGGACACTCTCGCGCCCCAGGACCCCCCGGCCGAGCAGCCGCCCCCGGAGGAACCCCCCGCCGGCGAGCCCGCCCCGCCCCGCAGCCGAGGCGCCGACACCCGCGCCCTCACCCAGGTCCTCTTCGGGCAGCTCAAACACCTGGAGCCCGGCACCCCCGAGCACGGCCGGGTCCGGGGCGCGCTCATCGAGGCCAACCTGCCCCTCGTCCGGTACGCCGCCGCTCGCTTCCGCAGCCGCAACGAGCCGATGGAGGACGTCGTCCAGGTCGGCACCATCGGCCTGATCAACGCCATCGACCGCTTCGACCCGGACCGGGGCGTCCAGTTCCCGACCTTCGCGATGCCCACCGTCGTCGGCGAGATCAAGCGGTACTTCCGCGACAACGTCCGTACCGTCCACGTACCGCGCCGCCTGCACGAGCTGTGGGTGCAGGTGAACGGCGCGACCGAGGATCTGACCACCAACTTCGGGCGGTCCCCGACCACCGCCGAGATCGCCGAGCGGCTGCGCATCACCGAGGAGGAGGTGCTGGCCTGCATCGAGGCCGGCCGCTCCTACCACGCGACCTCCCTTGAGGCCGCCCAGGAGGGCGACGGACTGCCCGGCCTGCTCGACCGGCTCGGCTACGAGGACCCCGCACTCGACGGCGTCGAACACCGCGACCTCGTACGGCATCTGCTCGTACAACTGCCCGAAAGGGAGCAGCGGATTTTGCTGTTGCGTTACTACAGCAATCTCACGCAGTCGCAGATCAGCGCCGAACTGGGTGTGTCCCAGATGCATGTGTCAAGGCTCCTCGCCCGAAGCTTCGCGCGCTTGCGATCCGCAAACAGGATCGAGGCGTAACCGGAACGGGTCGACCGTCTCCGGAGCCGGTTGCCGACCTCACACGCGCCGAAAACCCCCAGACCCCCTGTTTCCTGCGCAGACTCCCCCTCCACATGTCGACAAGTCACTACAGCGTGTTGCCGACATGTGACATTCTGCGGGAACCGCGTTTGCCGGGGCCCCACCGCCGGTATTCAGGTGGAGGCTGCGTTCCTCAGACGGGTGCGCCGGCCACGACCGTCCGCGACCTCAAGGGGGTGGCATGTCCGTAGACCAGGGCAGCTCGAAGGTGCTCACGCTCACGAAGAGCGCAACCGCGCCCGACGCGCTGAACAGCCCGGCGGTGACCGTTCACCGCTCGGCGCCGTCCACGACTTCGGAAGCCATCGACACCCGCACCCTGTCCCGCTCCCTGTTCCTGCGGCTCGCCGCGCTCGGCGAGGACAGCCCGGAGCGCGTCTATGTCCGGGACACCCTCATCGAACTCAACCTCCCGCTCGTGCGGTACGCGGCGGCGCGCTTCCGCAGCCGCAACGAGCCGATGGAGGACATCGTCCAGGTCGGCACGATCGGCCTGATCAAGGCGATCGACCGCTTCGACTGCGAACGGGGCGTGGAATTCCCCACGTTCGCCATGCCGACGGTCGTCGGTGAGATCAAGCGGTTCTTCCGGGACACCTCGTGGTCGGTGCGGGTGCCGCGCCGCCTCCAGGAACTCCGCCTGGCCCTCACCAAGGCCAGCGACGAACTCGCGCAGAAGCTCGACCGCTCGCCGACCGTCCCCGAACTCGCCGCCGTCCTGGGCGTGTCCGAGGAGGACGTGGTCGACGGCCTCGCGGTCGGCAACGCGTACACGGCCTCGTCCCTGGACTCGCCGGCCCCGGAGGACGACGGCGGCGAGGGCTCCCTCGCGGACCGCCTCGGGTACGAGGACTCGGCCCTGGAGGGCGTCGAGTACCGCGAGTCGCTGAAGCCGCTGCTCGCCAAGCTGCCGCCGCGTGAGCGGCGCATCATCATGCTGCGGTTCTTCGCGAACATGACGCAGTCGCAGATCGGCGAGGAGGTCGGTATCTCGCAGATGCATGTGTCGCGGCTGCTGACCCGGACGCTGGCGCAGCTCCGCGAGGGCCTGATCTCCGACTAGCCCTTCCTGGGGTTACGGGTTACCGGGTTACGGGTACCCAGGGTTCCTATTTGACGGACCGTCAGCCACACTGGCGCGATGCGACGGACTTGGACCCGGGGGCGCAGGGGTGCCGTGGCCGCGGTCTCGGTGACCGCGGTCGCCCTCGGCACGCTGCTGGCCGCGTGCGGCACGGGCGGCGGCCTGGACGGCTATGTGGCGGTGGGGCCGAACGGCGGCTCGGGGTCGTCCGGCAAGGCGGTGGGGCCGACGGGTGAGGTGGCGTTGGTGCCGCTGGACGGGGATCGGGGTTCCGGTGATGGCCCTTCCGGGGGTTCGGGGGGTTCCCGTTCGCCGGGGGCGGGGTCTGGTGGGGCGAGTACGGGTACGGGTTCCGGTACGGGTGCGCGTACGGGGGCGTCGAGCGGTGGGGTGAACTCGCCGGCCGGGCCCGGCACTTCGGCGCCGGGGCCGACCTCTGGGACGGGCGGTACAGGCAGTACGGGCGGTACGGGCGGTGGCGGCTCGGGTGGGGCTCCGGTGGAGGGGACGCCTGATCCCCCTTCGTCGTCTCCGACGCCGGACACCCCTGCGGCTCTGACTCTCGACGCACCCGAACGCGAGGCCGCCGACCACCGCTGGTGCGAGAACGTCACGGTCGCCTTCCACAACACCGGTGGCACGGCGGCGCGTTCCGGCACCGTCACCTTCGGCACCCACATCATCGGCGCCCTGGGCATCGACTGGGCAACCATCGAATCCACTCAGCCGCTGCCGGCGCCGATCGCGGCGGGCGGGACGAAGGAGAAGACGTACGAGGTGTGCGTGGACGCCTGGCGAGTGCCGCTGGGCATGCACATCGAGACCCGCGACGTGTCGGCGACGTGGAAGTGACGTGCCCGGAACTAGCTGAGGGCCAGCCAGGCGACCGCCGCGACGATGACGACGGCCGCGATCACCCCGGCGATAAGGCCGACACGGGGGCCGGACGAGGTGGCCTGGGGCTGCTGGGGGCCGCCTCCGGCCTGGGGGGCGCCTTCGTCGACGAAAGCGCGGAACATCTGGGTGCTGCCCGCGGGGTCGTAGCCGCCCTCGGGTCCCTGGGGAGCTTGGGGGTTCTGTGCCATGGGCGGACCTTAGCGAATGCACGTCCGTGCGGGAACAGGTGGGGTGGGCTGCGCCCGGCAGAACGGGTGGGGGTCGACTCCTGCCCCGCCGGACACAACCGGCGGTGGCCGAGCGCCGCTGCGGCGGGGACTGGCCTGCGGCCAGCAGACGACTGTGGTGAGGCCCGCGACAATTCCGCCGGACACAGCCCGGCCGTAGCTGAGCACCGCTGCGGCGGGAAGGGGCCTGCGGCCAGCAGGCAACCGAGGGTCGGGCCGGAGACCATTCCGCCGGACACAACCGGCCGTAGCTGAGCACCGCTGCGGCGGGAATTGGCCTGCGGCCAGCAGACGACTGTGGTGAGGGCCGTGACGATTTCGCCGGACACAGGCCGCTGTGGGTGAGCGCCGCTGCGGCGAACCTGGGGCTGCGCCCCGAGCGGAGAACGTTGGCGACAGTCGTGGCTGTTGCGCCGGACACGACCGGCGGTGGTTGAACAGCGCTGCGGCGGCAAATGGCCTGCGGCCGGCAGACGACTGTGGTGAGGCCCGCGACAATTCCGCCGGACACAGGCCCCTGTGGGTGAGCGCCGCTGCGGCGAACTTGGGGCTGCGCCCCGAGCGGAGAACGTTGGCGACCGTCCGTGGCTGTTGCGCCGGACACAACCGGCGGTGGCTGAGTACCGCAGCGGCGGCAAATGGCCTGCGGCCGGCCAACAACTTGGTGAGGGCCGTCACGATTTCGTCAGCACAGCCCGGCCGTAGCTGAGCACCACTGCGGCGAGAATTGGCCTGCGGCCAGCAGGCGACCGAGGGTCAGGCCGGAGACCGTCCCGCCGGACACAACCCGCCATGGTCAACCACCCCTGCGGCAGCAAATGGCCTGCGGCCAGCAGACAACCAGCCTGAGGCAGAGACCATTCCGCCGGACACAACCCCAAATTGCTGCGGTCGGCCAACAACTTGGTGGGGGCCGTGACGATTTCGTCGGGCACAGGCCGCTGTGGGTGAGCGTCGTTGCGGCGAACCTGGGGCTGCGCCCCTAGCGGGGAGAGCGTTGGCGACAGTCGTGGCTGTTGCGGCGGACGCGGTCGGCCGTGGTCAGCAGTGGTGTGGGAAGGGGGCTGTGGCGCGTCGACAGCCGGGAGTGGTGTCAGCGCCGTGGGCAAGCACCGCTGCGGTGGGGATTGGCCTGCGGCCGACAGGTAGGCAGGCTGCCTTGAATCAGGCCGGTGAGCAAAACCGAAGCGACCCTGGCGCCTCCAGCCTTCCCAGGGACCCCGCGCTCGCAAATGGGCCGCCCCTTCGCCTTCACAGGCCCATCCCGGCGCCCTTACCCCACCCCACCTGCACCTTTACCCGTCACCCCCCGCCCCTTTACCAGGTTTTTAGGGCGTTCGCACCCCTTTTCGTTTGCCTGTGGCAACCATGCTTCTCTATGGTTGCCCTAAGCAACAAGTAGTGTGGGAGGGGTTTCGTGGTGGCTCGGCGGCAGTATGAGGAGCTGGCTCGGCAGCTCGGTGCCATCGGGGCCGTGAAGCGCGGGATGGCGCGAGCGCTCCCGCAGGACTGTCCCCCCGGCTCGGCGATCGTTCTCACCCTGCTCGACCGGCACGGTGACATGCGGATGAGCCGCCTCGCGGAACTCCTCGCCGTCGACATGTCCGTGACCAGCCGCCATGTGGCGCACGTCGCGGAACGGGGCTGGATCGAGCGGTGCCCCGACCCCGCCGACAAACGCTCCCGCATCCTGCGGCTGACCCCTGCGGGCAAGGAGCGCCTCGACGACATGTCCGAGCGTTACGTGGAGACGCTCGCCCACTTTCTCGGCGACTGGTCCGACGACGAGGTCGACCAGCTCTGCACCCTGCTCGCCCGGCTGCGCGACAGCTTCGGGGACTGCCGGGCGCAGTCCGTGCGGCTCCCGAACCCCGGAACCCGGATCCCTTCCGCACCGACCACCCGTACACCCGTTTAACACCCGTTCAAGAAAAGGAAGTCCATGGCAACGACCACACCGGCCGGTGTGCGGGGCAGCCATGCCAAGCACGGAGGGGCGGCCCCGGACGGCGCCCCGATGACGCACCGGCAGATCATGGAAGCGCTCTCCGGACTGCTGCTCGGCATGTTCGTGGCGATCCTGTCGTCCACGATCGTCTCCAACGCCCTGCCGCAGATCATCAGCGACCTCGGCGGCGGGCAGAGCGCGTACACCTGGGTCGTCACGGCCTCGCTCCTCTCGATGACGGCGACCACCCCGCTGTGGGGCAAGCTCGCCGACCTCTTCTCGAAGAAGCTCCTGGTCCAGATATCCCTGGTCATCTATGTCGCCGGATCCGTCGTCGCGGGTCTCTCGCAGAGCGCCGGCATGCTGATCGCCTGCCGTGTCGTGCAGGGCATCGGCGTCGGCGGTCTCTCCGCCCTCGCGCAGATCGTGATGGCCGCGATGATCTCGCCGCGTGAGCGCGGCCGGTACAGCGGCTACCTCGGCGCCACCTTCGCCGTCGCCACCGTCGGCGGCCCGCTGCTCGGCGGTGTCATCACGGACACCTCGTTCCTGGGCTGGCGCTGGTGCTTCTACGTCGGCGTCCCGTTCGCCGTGATCGCTCTTGTCGTACTTCAGAAGACGCTTCGGCTTCCCGTCGTGAAGCGTGAGGGCGTCAAGGTCGACTGGGCCGGTGCCTTCTTCATCAGCGCCGCGGTCTGCCTGCTGCTCGTCTGGGTGACCTTCGCGGGCGACAAGTACGACTGGATGTCCTGGCAGACGGCCGCGATGGTCGGCGGCTCGGTCCTGCTCGGACTGATCTTCGTCTTCATCGAGTCCATCGCCAAGGAACCGATCATCCCGCTGCGGCTGTTCCGCAACCGCACCATCACCCTCGCCTCCCTCGCCTCCCTCTTCGTCGGTGTCGCGATGTTCGCCGGCACCGTCTTCTTCAGCCAGTACTTCCAGCTCGCCCGCGACAAGTCCCCGACGATGTCCGGTGTGATGACGATCCCCATGATCGGGGGGTTGTTCATCTCGTCCACCGTCTCCGGGCAGGTCATCACCAAGACCGGGCGGTGGAAGGCCTGGCTCGTCTCCGGTGGTGTCCTCGTCACGGCCGGACTCGGCCTGCTCGGCATGATCCGGTACGACACCCCGTACTGGCACATCGCGATCTTCATGGCGCTGATGGGGCTCGGCGTCGGCATGATGATGCAGAACCTCGTGCTCTGCACCCAGAACCAGGTCGACCCCTCCGACCTCGGCTCCGCCAGCTCCACGGTCACCTTCTTCCGCTCGCTCGGCGGCGCGATCGGCGTCTCCGCGCTCGGCGCGATCATGGCGACCCGGATCACCGGCTACGTCAAGGACGGCTTCGCCGCGCTCGGCCCGAAGGGCGAGGCGCTGGGCCACGGCGGCACCGGCGGCGGCGCCATCCCCGACATGGACACGCTGCCCCCGCCGATCCGTACGGTCATGGAGGCCGCGTACGGGCACGGCATCGCGGACGTCTTCCTGATCGCCGCTCCGATGGCGTTCCTGGCGTTCCTCGTGACCCTCTTCATCAAGGAGGTTCCGCTGCGGACCAAGGGGGCGCTGGCGCAGAGTGCGGAGGCGGAGGGTGAAGGGGAGCCGGCCCCGGTTCCCGTCGCGGCCATGGCGTCCGCTTCCGCCGCCCCTTCCGCCTCCCCTTCCACTGCCGCTTCCATACCCGGCCAGGCCCATGCCCCGGCCTTGGACGCCGTTCCGGTCCCGGTGGCCGCCAACGGCCTCGGTGGCATTCCGGTACGAGGTCACGTCCGGGGTGTCGAGAGCGCGCCGGTCTCCCGGGCCGCCGTCACGCTGATCTCGCTCGGCGGACGCCAGTTGGGCCGCGCGGTCGCCCAGGCCGACGGCTCCTACGCGGTCGACGCGCCGGGCTCCGGCTCGTACGTCCTGATCGCATCGGCCGACGGCTTCCAGCCGCAGGCGTCCACCGTCGTGGTCGACGGTGAACCCGTCGCGTACGACATCCTGCTCAGCGGGACCAGCGGGCTCGCCGGGCTGGTGCGGGCCGTGGACAGCGGGGCGCCGGTCGCCGGGGCGATGGTCGTCGTGACCGATGTCCGCGGTGACGTACTGGCCACCGGAACCACCGGCGACCAGGGCGAGTTCACCTTCGCCGAGCTGGTCCCCGGGCCCGTCACGGTCGCCGTGAACGCGGCGCGCCACCGTCCGCTCGCCCTGCCCGTCGAGGTCGGCTCCACCGGGGTCACCCGGATCGAGGTCGACCTGTACCCGGGCGCGCAGGTCCTCGGGACCGTACGGGCGCCGGGCGGCGGGCCGCTGCACGACGCGCGGGTCACCCTCGTCGACGCGGCGGGCAACGTCATCGGCACCGCACGGACCGGACCCGACGGGGCGTACGGGTTCACCGATCTCGACAGCGGTGAGTACACCGTCATCGCGACCGGGTACCCGCCGGCCGCCTCGACGGTCAGCGTGAACGGCCACGGGGTCGACGCGCACGACATCGAACTCGCGCACCCCGGCGAGTAGTCATCGGTCGGGTGAAACGGGGCGGGTGGCGAGTCCACCCGCCCCTTCCGGCAGGACGATGGCCCACGACGACAGTCACCGACCGATTCATCAGCGTGCATCAGAGGAGAACCACCAGATGGCAGTCCGTGGGCGGATTCGTACGCGGGACGGGTGGGCCGTGCCGCATGCCGTCGTCACCCTCACCGACATGACCGGTGCGCAGGTGCTGCGCGCCGGGGCCGACGACGAGGGCGCCGTACGCGACGCGACCGACCTCGCCCCCGGTTCGTACACGGTCATCGTGACCGCCGTCGGGTACGCGCCCGTCGCCTCGACCGCCCTGGTCACGACCGGTGGCCGGGCCGAGATCGGGAACGTCGTCCTCGCCCGCCAGGGCGGCACCGAACTCCCGCCGCCCGGACCGTGGACCGTCGACCCCGCGCACTCGTCCGTCGGCGCGGTCGCCCAGCATCTGGGGATCTCCAGCGTGCACGGGCGGTTCACGGAGTTCGGGGCGCGGGTCGAGGTCGCCGGCGATGTGGAGAAGTCCCGGGTCGAGGCCGTCATCAAGGCCGCCTCCATCGACACCGGCAACGGTATGCGCGACAGCCATCTGCGGTCGGCCGACTTCCTCGACGTCGAACGGCACCCGGAGATCACGTACCGCTCGACCGGGCTGACCCCCGCCGGGCCCGACCGCTGGACCGTCCACGGTGAGCTGGCGATGCGGGGTGTGGTGCGCGGGGTCGCTCTCGACCTCAGCTACCTCGGGACCGGGTCCGATCCCTGGGGCGGGGTGCGGGCCGCGTTCCGGGCCACCGCCGAGCTGCGCCGCGACGACTTCGCCATGCACTACAACCAGGTCGTCCAGGCCGGGATCTCCGCGATCGGTACGACGCTGAAGGTCACGCTGGACATTCAGGCGGTCCAGGGCGAGGCGCTGCCCGAGGCGTAAGGTGCCGGTCATGGCACCCAACATCGCTACGAACACCTCCGTCTCACTGGACGAGTTGCTGGACTTCGTCCGGCCCCGGCATCGCGGGATTCTGCTGACGCGCCGGAGTGACGGGTCACCGCAGAGTTCGCCGCTGGCCATCGGGGTCGACGATTCGGGGCGGATCGTCATGTCCACGTATCCGGAGCGGGCCAAGACGCGGAATGCGAAGCGGGACTCGCGGGTGAGTGTGCTGGTGTTGAGCGATGAGTGGAATGGGCCGTGGGTGCAGGTGGACGGGGTCGCGGAGGTGTTGGATCTTCCGGAGTCCGTGGAGCCGTTGGTGGAGTATTACCGGAATATCGCGGGGGAGCATCCGGACTGGGACGAGTACCGGGACGCCATGCGGAAGCAGGGGAAGTCCATTATTCGGGTTTCACCTACCCGGTGGGGGCCGGTTGCCACCGGGGGGTTTCCGGCTCGGTTGAGCGAGGACTGAGGGCGAACCGTTGGATTGGGTTGTGCCCACCCGTTCCGCCGTGCGGAACGCCTGCCCACAACGGGACCCGAGCGTTATCTCTCGGCCATTGCTTCGATTCCCTTGATCAGGAGTTCCAAAGCGAAGGTGAAGTCTCGTTCTCGCATTTCTTCTACCGTGTCGCCTCCCCTCGCTGCCATCAGGTCCGCTGATTGTTGGACCAGAGGGGCCAGGTCCGGGGTGCTTTTGATCGTGGACATCGCTTCGCTGTAGTACGCGTCCTGCGTCATGCCCGCCGCCGCCGCGCGCCGCGCGAAATGGCCCTCGATCGTGCCGAAGCCGTAGACGAACTGGAAGACCGCCGAGAGCGCGCCCGTCTGGCCCTGGGCGGGCACGCCCGTGCGGCGGATGACGCGCTGGACCGTCATGGAGAAGTCCAGCGAGTGCGGGCCGATGTTGAGGAAGGTGCCGGCGAGCGGGGACGTCCACGGGTGGCGGACCAGGAGCGAGCGGTACGCGCGGGTGAGGGCGCGGAGTTCGTCGCGCCAGTCGTCCGGGGCGTCCGGGTCCGGGAGGCGCAGTTCGCCGAAGACGTGGTCCAGGGCCAGTTCGAGGAGGTCGTCCTTGGTGTCCACGTACCAGTAGACCGACATGGCCGTGACGTTCAGCTCGGCGGCCAGGCGGCGCATGGAGAACTTGGCCAGGCCCTCCGCGTCGAGCAGCCGTACCGTCGCCTCGGTGATGCGGTCCCGGTCCAGGCCGGACGGGTGCTCGCTCCGGCGTCCGGACGCGGCGCGCGGCGCCTTGCCCTCCAGCCAGACGCTCGTCCGTGCCGGACGCTCGGCCCGGTCGGCTGCCCTCACCATGGCGCACCTCTTCCTTGTGCGCCGATGTTATGCGGCGCTCGTACGCTTATCCGTGTCAGTGTCGGTGGACTTGCCCGTGGTGGTGTCCGCCGACATCGCCGAGTCTGCCCGTTCCGCGCGCCGGAGCAACGCGGCGGCGAGCAGTCCGCCGAGCAGTACCGCCACCGCGCCCACCAGTTGGCTCGTCTCCAGGCCGGAGGCGAAGGCGTCGGCGATCTCCTGGCGTTCACCGGCCGACGACGCCGCGGCGAGCGCGGCCGGCAGGGATGCCGCGGAGACGGATACGAGCGCGAAGAAGCGGGAGTTCAGTACGGCGCCGAGTACGGCGACGCCCAGGCCGTTGCCGAACTCGGCGAGCGTGCCGTTGACGCCCGCGCCGACGCCCGCCTTCTCGGGCGGGATCGCGCTCATGATCGCGTTGGCCATGGCGGGCATGGCGAGCGCGATGCCCGCGCCCATCACGACCAGACCCAACAGCATCCCGCCGTACGCGCCGTCCGTGCCGCCCGAGAGGAGGGCGATGGCGGCGAGTCCGGCGGCCAGGAGGGTCATGCCGGAGGCGATGGTTCCGGGCGTGCCGAGCTTGGGCAGCAGCCGGGCGCCCAGGCCCGTCAGGTTGAGTGCGACGACGGTGACGGCGAGCGGCGCCGTGCGCAGACCCGCTTCCAGAGCCCCGTAGCCCAGTACGAACTGGAGGTGCTGGGTGAGGAGGTAGAGGGAGCCGCCCATGCCGAAGGCGACCAGGATCGCGCCGGCGACGGCGCCGACGAACCGCTGGTTGCGGAAGAAGTGCATGTCGAGCATCGGGTACGGGACGTGCAGCTCCCAGCGGACGAAGGCGCCGAGGGCGAGTACGCCGACGGTCGCCGACGCCAGGACCTGGGCCGACGTCCAGCCGTGCTCGGGTCCGGAGATGATCCCGTAGACCACCGCCGTCATACCGATCGTGGAGAGGACCGCGCCGAGCAGGTCAGGGCGGTCGCCCTGCGGGTTCTTGGACTCGGGGACCAGCCGGATTACGGCGATCAGGCCGAGCGCCGCCACGGGGATGTTGATGAGGAAGATCGCGCCCCACCAGAAGTGTTCGAGCATCACACCGCCGAGCAGCGGACCGACCGCGAAGCCCAGGGAGTTGACGGTCGACCAGATGCCGATCGCCTTGACCCGCTCGGAGTCGTCGAAGATCTGTACGACGACCGCGAGGGTCGTGGTGATCAGCAGGGCGCCGCCGATTCCCATCCCGGCGCGGGCCGCGATCAGCTGTCCGGACGTCTGCGAAAGGCCCGCGGCGAGTGAGCCGACGCCGAAGAGGGCGAGTCCTGCGGCGAGCATCTTCCGGCGGCCGTAGCGGTCCGCCGAGCTGCCGGCGGTGAGCAGGAGGCCGGACTGGACCAGCGAGTACGCGTTGATCATCCACTGGATGTCGGCGGTGGACGCGTCCAGTTCGCGGGTGAGCGAGGGGATCGCGACATTGAGCACGGTGTTGTCGAGCAGCACCGTGAGCTGCGCGAGCATGAGGACACCGAGGATCAGCCAGCGGCGGGGATGGCGCTGGAGGGTGCTGCTCGTCTCGGCGGCGGGGGCCGTCATGCCGGCTCACTCCTTATACGGTGTACGTCGGTCGGGTGACGTTCACCGTAGGGCAAGCCTTGTACGGCGTACAAACGGGTTTTGCTCCGCTGGTTGAGCCGTGATTCGTCTGGTTGAGCCGTGATTCGTCTGCCGGTCCGCTGTGGCTGGTCGCGCAGTTCCCCGCGCCCCTTCAAGGGCGCGTCCCGCACCCGAAGTTCAGCCGGCCCCCTTAGCCTCACGGCCATGACACAGCGACGACGCACCGTCAGATCCCTTTCCCTACTCGCCGCCGGGCTTCTTGCCGGACTCACCGGACTCACCGGGTCTCCCGCGCAGGCCGACTCCTCCGTCCCCCTCCGTGTCGCCTCGTACAACCTGCACGCGGGCTCCGGCATGGACAACGTCTTCGATCTCGACCGGCAGGAGGCCGTGCTGCGCGGGCTGCGGGCCGATGTCATCGGGCTCCAGGAGGTCGACGTCCACTGGGGCGAGCGCAGCGAGTGGCGCGACATGGCCGGGGAACTCGCCCGGCGCCTCGGCATGCACGTGTACTTCGCGCCGATATACAGCTTCGACCCGCCCGCCGACGGCGCGCCCCGGCGTGAGTACGGGCTCGCCGTGCTGTCCCGGTACAAGATCCGCTCCGCCGAGAACCACGACCTCACCCGGCTCTCCACGCAGGACCCGAACCCGGTGCCCGCCCCCGCACCCGGCTTCCCCGAGGTCGTCGTCAAGGTGCGCGGGGTGCCCGTCCATGTGTACGTGACCCATCTCGACTACCGGGGTGACCCGTCCGTACGCACCGCCCAGGTCGCCGACACCCGCCGGATCATGGCCCAGGACTGCGACGCGCGCGGGAAGTGTCCGGCGCGGATTCTGCTCGGGGACTTCAACGCGCAGCCGACCGCCCCCGAACTCGCCCCGCTGTGGAAGGAGTTGACGGCCGCCGATCCGGGCGGGCCGACCTATCCGGCGCGGAACCCGACGCAGCGCATCGACTATGTCGCCGTCTCGCACGACACCGTGCGGGTACGGGACGCGGCGGTGGTCGAGACGCTTGCCTCGGACCACCGCCCCGTCGTCGCCGATCTGACCGTCACGCGCGGCCGTTGATCGGTCAGCCATAGATCGGTCAACTCACCGGCTTGGTCAGGTCGTAGAACGTCGTGCTGCCCGCCGTGACCTCCGTGTAGTGCTCCTCCACCCAGGTCGTGATCGCGGACGCGGTGCCTTCTCCGCCGCCCATGCCGCCTCCGCCGCCGCCTCCTGAGATGAAGTAGTGGATCTTCCCGTCCTCGACGTACCGCTGGAACTGGGCGAGCGTCGGGGACGGGTCGCTCCCGTTGAAGCCGCCGATCGCCATCACCGGGTCGCCGGTGGCGAGCTGGTAACTCGCGGCGTTCTGGGCGCCGATGGCCGCGCCCGGCCAGGTGTAGTCCCCGGCGTTCGCCTCCAGGAGCTGCTTCGCCTCCGTGCTGACCTGGGCGCCGTCGAGCAGGCCGCCCATGCCGCCGCCTCCGCCGCCTCCGCCTCGGCCGAACTCACGGGCACCGGCACCCGGGGCCTGACCCTGGCCCTGTCGTCCGGCGCCCGCCTTGCCCGTCCCGCCGCCCGGTGCCGTACCCGCCTGGGGTGCCTGCCCGGTACCGCCCGCAGGCGGCTGCCCCTGCCCCTGCCCCTGCGCGCCGGGGGGTCGCATCCCGCCACCGGGACCTCCCCCGAACCCACCCCGCCCCGCACTCGCCGGACCCGCCGTCACGATCGACCCCGTGTGCGCGGTGTCCAGCGTCGACAGGGTGTACGCGGTCGGAGCCGCCAGCGCCGCCACCGCGCTCACCGCCACCGCGAGCAGCGCGACCCGGCGCCCTAGCCGCAGCGCGAGCAGCAGACCGAGGGCCCCCGCGATGCCCGCGACCAGGACCGCCGTCCGCAGCCACGACAGATAGTCCGGGGTCCTGCCCAGGAGTGTGTACGCCCACCAGGCCGTCACCCCGACCGTCGCCGCGAGGAACAGCGCCGCCCACGGCTTCGCCCGCTCCTCCCACAGGACCGTCGCGCCCATGCCGACGAGCGCCGCGATGTAGGGGGCGAGGGCGACCGTGTAGTAGTCGTGGAAGATGCCCGCCATGAAGCTGAAGACGGCGACCGTCGTCAGCAGCGCGCCGCCCCAGACCAGGAACGCGGCGCGCGCGGAGTCGGTGCGCCGGGCCTTCCACGTCACGATCAGACCGGCGGCCAGCAGGATCAGCGCGGCGGGCAGCAGCCAGGAGATCTGGCCGCCGGAGGATTCGTTGAACATGCGGCCGATGCCGGTGGTGCCCCACCGTCCGCCGCCCGCGCCACCCGCGCCACCGCCGCCTCCCCCGCCCACACTGCCGGCCTCGTCGCCGTTGAGCCGCCCGAGGCCGTTGTAGCCGAAGGTCAGCTCCAGGAAGGAGTTGGTCTGGGAGCCGCCGGTGTACGGCCGTGACGACGCGGGCCACAGTTCGACGATCGCGACCCACCAGCCGCCCGACACCAGCACCGCGAGCCCCGAGAGCAGCAACTGACCGAACCGCTTGCGCAGCCGAACCGGGGCGCACACCGCGTACACGATCGCCAGCGGCGGCAGGATCAGGAACGCCTGGAGCGTCTTGGCGAGGAAGGCGAAACCGACGGCGACGCCCGCCCACACCAGCCACTTGGTGCGGCCGTCCTCCAGGGCGCGCAGCACGCAGTAGACCGTGACGGTCATGAGGAGCGCGAGCAGGGCGTCCGGGTTGTTGAAGCGGAACATCAGTGCCGCGACGGGCGTCAGCGCGAACACCGCGCCCGCGAGGAGACCGGCGGCCGGGCTGAACCGGCGCCGCACCGCCGCGTACAGGACGGCGACCGTGCCGGTACCCATCAGGACCTGCGGGGCCAGGATCGCCCACGAGCTGAGGCCGAAGATCCGTACCGACAGCTCCATCGGCCAGAGCGAGGCGGGCGGCTTGTCGACGGTGATGGCGTTGCCCGCGTCGAGCGAGCCGAAGAAGAACGCCTTCCAGGACTGGCTGCCCGCCTGGACGGCCGCCGAGTAGAAGGAGTTGGCGTAGCCGGAGGAGGTCAGGTTCCAGAAGTACAGGGCCGTGGTGGCGAGGAGCAGGCCGAGGAAGGCGGGGCGTGCCCAGCGGGGGTCGTCGGGACGGCCGCGCCAGAGCCGGGCGGCGCGGCCTGCGCTTTGGCGGCGGTGGGGGTGCGCGGCGGCCAAGTTGTTGGGGACGGGTGCCGGGGGCGGGTAGCCCGCCAGGGACGGATCGGTGGGCGAGGTGGTCATCGGGTGTTCCTCGGGTCGGAGTCGAGCGGACGGCGGGCGTGGCGGGGGGACATGCCCGGGTCCTGGTGGGGGAGTTCCGTGTGGGGGAGTTCCGTGTACGGGGGTTGGTGCCTGTTCTCGAAGGGGGACCAGTCGGGTGCGGCGGCGGGCTTCTCCTGCGGGGCGTCCGGCTGCTGCCCCCGGTCCGGGAACACCCACGCCCTCAGCAGCAGGAACCGCAGGACGGTCGCCGCGAGATTGGCCGCGACGAGCACCGCCAGCTCCGTACCGTGCGAGGCGTCCGACGCCGCCGCGTCGAGTGCGGCGAGCGACCCGCTGGTCAGGGCGAGTCCGATCCCGAAGACGACCAGGCCCTGCGCCTGATGCCGTACGGCACGGTCCCGGCCGCGTACCCCGAAGGTGAGCCTCCGGTTGGCCGCCGTATTGGCGACGGCGGACACCAGGAGCGCGAGGGCGTTGGCGATCTGGGCGCCCGCGACCATCCGGAAGCCGGAGTACAGGAGGAGGTAGAACAGCGTCGACAGCGCCCCGACCACGCAGAACCCGACGAGTTGGCGGGCCAGTCCGCGCGGCACCCCGGTGAGCGCCCGGTCGCGCGGGTCGTCGCCGAACGGGCGGGCCAGCCGGTCGAGCGGCAGCGCGCCCACGGCGAGCGCCCGCCCCACCCGCCACACCCCCTTGAGGTCGTCCGTCGCGGTCCTGAGCAGGTGCACGGTCGAGTTGGGGTCGTCCACCCAGTCGACCGGCACCTCGTGGATGCGCAGCCCGGCGCGCTCGGCCAGCACCAGCATCTCCGTGTCGAAGAACCAGCCGGTGTCCTCGACGAGCGGCAGCAGCACCTGTGCGACGTCGCGCCGGATCGCCTTGAAGCCGCACTGCGCGTCGGAGAACCGGGCGGCGAGCGAGCCGCGCAGGATCAGGTTGTACGCGCGGCTGATGAACTCCCTCTTGGGCCCGCGTACCACCCGCGAACTGCGCGCGAGACGCGAGCCGATCGCCAGGTCCGAGTGGCCGGAGATGAGCGGGGCGACGAGGGGGAGGAGCGCGTTGAGGTCGGTGGACAGGTCGACGTCCATGTACGCGAGGACGTGCGCGTCGGACGCGGCCCATACGGTGCCCAGGGCCCGGCCGCGCCCTTTCTGTTCGAGCCGCACCGAGGAGACCTCGGGCAGCGACGCCGCGAGCCACGCGGCGACCTCGGGGGTGCTGTCCGTGGAGGCGTTGTCGGCGATCGTGATGCGGAAGCGGTACGGGAACGTGTGGGCGAGATGGTCGTGGAGCCGTACGACGCACGGCTCCAGATCCTTCTCCTCGTTGAACACGGGGACCACGACGTCGAGGACCGGCACACCGTCCGCACCGGCGGGAAGGTGCTGCCTGGCCGGCAGGGCACCCAGGGTCGGCCCGGTGGGGCCGGTGCCGAAAGAAGAGTCGGTTCGCATGCCACCGACACTCGCCAGACCCGCTGTCAGGGCTGTGTGGTCCGCCTGTGGCCCGCCTGTGAGTGCGTGACAGTCGTGTGAACTGCCGTACCGGGCAAGGCGCGCCCGCCCGTGACGGACCCGGAGACACCCACGTCGTACGCGGGCAGATGGACCGTGAACACCGTCCGCCCCGGCCCGCTCTCGACCGTCACACCACCCCCGTGCGCGGCCGTCACCGCCTGCACGATGGCGAGTCCGAGCCCGGTGGACCCCGAGATGCGGGAGCGCGAGGAGTCGCCGCGCGCGAACCGTTCGAAGACGTGCGGCAGCAGCGCGGGCGGGATGCCGGGCCCGTCGTCGGACACGTCCAGACAGACCCACCTCCCGTGCCGGTGCACCCGCGCGGTGACGGTGGTGCCCGGGGGTGTGTGGGTACGGGCGTTGGCGAGGAGATTGACGAGGACCTGTTGGATACGGGCCGTGTCGGCGAGGACGAGCTGCGGCTGCGACGGCAGGTCGAGGCGCCAGGCGTGGTCCTGGTCGGCGGCGCGCGCGTCGCTGAGGGCGTCCACGACCAGGGGCGACAGGTCGGCGCACGCGTACTCCAGGGGGCGGCCCGCGTCGAGCCGGGCGAGCAGCAGCAGGTCCTCGACCAGGCCGGTCATCCGGTGCGCCTCGGATTCGATACGGCCCAGGGCGTGCCGGGTGTCGGGTCCGGTGGGTTCGCGGCCCCGGCGGGTGAGTTCGGCGTAGCCGCGGATCGACGCCAGTGGGGTGCGCAGTTCGTGGCTGGCGTCGGCGACGAACTGGCGTACCCGGGTCTCGCTGTGCTGGCGGGCGTCCAGCGCCCCGTGGACGTGGTCGAGCATGCGGTTGAGCGCGGCGCCGACCTGGCCGACCTCGGTGCGCGGGTCGGCCTCGGTTTCGGGGACGCGCTCGTACAGGGCGACCTCGCCGCTGTGCAGGGGCAGTTCGGAGACGCGGGTGGCGGTGGCGGCGACGCGGCGCAGGGGGCGCAGGGCGACGCCGACCATGGCGGCGCCGGCGAGCGAGGCGGCGACGAGTCCGGCGGCGGTGACGCTGATCTCGACGGCGATGAGGGTGTGGAGGGTGTTGGTGACCTTGGCGGTCGGGATGCCGACGTAGAAGGTGCCGTTGACGCCTTGGGCATAGGTCACGCGGTACTCGCCGAGCCCGGGGAGGTCGACGTTGTGCTGCTGGTGCTCGACCTTGGGGACGCCGGAGAGCGCGGCCTCCTGGGCGGGCGTGAGCGCGTCGCTGGACAGGCGCAGGCCGTAGCTGTCCTGCGTCTCCTTGCTGACCTCTCCCTCCGCGATGGTGCCGTCGACGACGACCGCGCCCAGGGTGCCGGGTTCCTGTGGCCCCTTGGTGACGAAGTCGAGCGGCCCGTCGTCCGCCGCGTTGTGCCTGGGCGGGACGCCGACCGGGCCGGCCGCACGCAGCGCGAGAGGTTTGAGCGCGCCGTCGAGCTGGTCGTACAGATGCGAGTGAATCGCGATCGTGGTCACCGTGCCGATGACCGCGCAGACGACGGCGATGAGGGCGACCGAGCCCACGACGAGGCGGGTACGCAGGGACCTCGTACGCGGGCGCCGGGTCATGCCGGGACGGCGGGCTTGATCAGATAGCCGGCGCCGCGCCGGGTGTGGATCATCGGCGCCCGACCGGCGTCGATCTTCCGCCGCAGATACGAGATGTACAGCTCGACCACATTGGCCTGGCCGCCGAAGTCGTAGCTCCACACCCGGTCGAGGATCTGCGCCTTGCTGAGCACGCGGCGCGGATTGCGCATCAGGAACCGCAGCAGCTCGAACTCGGTGGCCGTGAGGTGGATCGAACGCCCGTCCCGCACCACCTCGTGGCTGTCCTCGTCCAGCGTCAGATCGCCCACGACGAGCAGCGACTCGCTGCGCCGGTCCGCCGCCCCCGCCCTGCGGATCAGCCCCCGCAGCCGCGCGACGACCTCCTCCAGGCTGAACGGCTTGGTCACATAGTCGTCGCCGCCCGCCGTGAGCCCCGCGATCCGGTCCTCGACGGCGTCCTTCGCGGTCAGGAACAGCACGGGTACGTCCGGCAGTTCACGGCGCAGCCGCCCGAGGACGGCGAGTCCGTCCATGTCGGGCAGCATCATGTCGAGGACGACGGCGTCGGGCCGGAACTCGCGGGCGGTGTGCACCGCGCCGGTCCCGTCGCCCGCGCTGCGGATCTGCCAGCCCTCGTAGCGCAGGGCCATCGACAGCAGCTCCGTGATGGACAGCTCGTCGTCCACGACGAGCACCCGGACCGGACTCCCGTCCGGCCTCAGCAGTTCGGTCCGCCCCTGGGGCGTGGTAGCGGTCATGCTGCACACCCTGGGACGCGGGCCTGAGAAGGCTCTTTCGGGAACCTGTGAATCTCCTGAGAAAGGGCCGCCCGGTCCTCACCCCAGGTCGAACAGCCGGACCCCGTTCCCGTAACAGACCGCGCGCAGCCATTCCGTACCGAGATCGAGCCGTTCGAGCGCGTCGAGCTGGTGGACGTACGGATACGGGATGTTCGGAAAGTCCGTGCCGAGCAGGACCCGATCCCCGAGGTCGCCCAGCCGCCCCAGCTCGGCCTTCGGGAAGGGGCTCATCCCTTCACTGAAATCGGTGAACGCCATCGTCGTGTCGAGCCGTACCTCCCGGTACCGCTCCGCGAGGTCGAGGAAGTCCGCGTACTCGGGCATGCCGAGGTGCGCCACGACCAGCCGCAGCCCGGGATGGCGCGCGAGGACCCGTCCGACCGGCTCAGGCCCGGTGTGCTTGCCGGGTACGGGCCCCGAGCCGCAGTGCGTCACGACGGGAACACCGGCCTCGGCCAGCAGCCCCCACACGGGGTCGAGCACCGGGTCCGCCGGGTCGTACCCCCCGACCTGCACATGCGCCTTGAACACCCGCGCCCCGTCGTCGAGCGCCCGCCGGACATACGCCTCCACACCCGGCTCCGGGAAGAACGTCGCGGTGTGCAGGACATCGGGTGTCCGCACGGCGAACCCGACGGCCCACTCGTTGAGCCACGCCGCCATGCCCGGCTTGTGCGGATACAGCATCGCGGTGAAGGCCCGTACGCCGAACGCCCGCAGCAGCGCGAGCCGTTGCTCCTCCTCCTGCCGGTACGCGATCGGCCACGCGACGCCCGTCAGCGGCCCCACACCGTCGAAGTACGCCCACACCTTCCGCAGGACCCGCTCGGGCATGAAGTGCGTATGGACATCGACCAGCCCGGGAAGCCGGTGCCGCTCCCGAAACCCCCGAACACTCTCGATCTCCCCCTCACTCACCGCGCCCCTCCGTCCCTCCGGCCTCGGGACCGCGCCGGAACTCATAACTCCGCTCGACCTTGGCGACGTGCACGGCGTACCGCTCGTACCACTCGTCGCGCCCCCGCCGCTGCGCGGCACGGTGGTCCACGACGGCCCGCCACTCCTTGATCGCGTCCTCGTCACGGAAGTACCCGACGGTGACGCCCAGTCCGCCGGGCGTCCGCGCGGAGTCCATCCCGAGAAACCCGGGGATCTCCTGGACCAGCTCCTCCATACGGTCGGCCGTCTCGCCGTACCCGTTGTCCCCGTCGGTCCGCAGGGAGGTGAACACCACGGCGTAGTACGGCGGCTCGTGCGCGGCGACAGGCGCCACAGGATGATCGCTCATGACACCCAAGATGGTTCCTGCCCCTGCTTCCTGTCCATTGCCTCCTGCCCCTCAGAACAACTCCTTCTGCACCGCGGACACATCCCGCACGGGCAGGGTGATACGCCCTGGACCGGCGCCGTCGGCGACCAGCGCCCATCCCCTCATGAGCCGGCTGTCGAGTACGACGACCTGCGGGGCGACGTCGAGATGCAGATCGGGCCCGGCGACGGCGAGCAGCCGCCCATGGACGACCCCGCCCTCGGCCAGTTCGCTGACGACGCCGCCGGCGGGCGGCAACCCGTCGAGCCCGAACACGGCACCGTGATCGACCACCGCGCACGGCAACGGCTCCAGCGCCTCGGGCCAGCCGTCCAGCGCGCGGGCGGTGCGATGGAGCCGGGTCAGCGCGGCGGCGCGATGCGCCGGACCGGGCAGCTCGGCCCGTACGGCGCGCTTGGCACCGTACGGGATCCGGTCGGGCACCCGCAGCGCGGCCCGCAGCAGCTCCTCGGTCCGTCTCGCGGCCATGAGCGGCCCGGCGCCGAGCCAGCTGAAGGCGACGGCACCCTGTTCGAGGAGCCGGTCCGCCCCTCGGTGCACCCCGGTGATCCCGACCTTGACCAGCCCGTCCCCGAACCACGCCAAATAGACGTGGTAAGGCCGGGGGTCGTCGAGAAAGGTGTCGGCCGCCACGGAATGAGCGCGGTCGACGCGAGCACACGCGTCACACTGCCCCCGGGTACTCCGCCCCGGCACCACGGCATGGTCCCCGCACCCGACCCACCGCCCACCCCGCCACACCCCGGGACACCGCCGTATCCCCACGACCCGAAAAGCGATGAGGCGCCCGTACACAAGAGGACTCTCCCGCTCCGCACCCGCGTCCCTCGCCCACCGAAGCCGGGGGCCTGTCTCCCCCCACCGCACACCCACACACGACCAACTCACACAGTCGAAGCTAGCCGCCCCCACCGACACCCTGTTTCAGAAAATGGCCAGATCCCCGATACCCACCGGAGATCTGGCCACTTTCGTCAGAGAGGGTTCCCCGGACACGGTTTCCTGTTCATGACAGCGACGCGCGCTCGGCGAGGACGCGTTCGGACAGGTTGTGCACGAGCCCGTCCGCCGCGTGCGGGGTGCGGACCCCGCCGAACAGGTGGAAGTCGGGGCGGATCAGGACGACCGACGCGTTCAGCTGTTCGAACCACGCGGCGTACCTGCCCTCGGTGTCCGTGAGTCCGCCGGGCCCGAAGTGGGCGCTGCGGCCTCGCAGTCGCTGCCAGGCCGTGCGCTGGACCGGCGACAGCAGCTCCAGCGGATCGCGGTCCCGTCCCAGCAGGAGGAAGCCGCCCGCGGGGAGCACCTCGTCGAGGAGACCGGTCCGCGTCCCCGAGCCGACCGTGGCCTGCAAGCCCAGGCCGCCGCCGATCCCGTCGTCCTGGAGGGTGCCGCCGCGCAGGGTCCAGTTCTCCCGCACTTCGTGGACCATGCCGACGCTTCCGCCCAGCATGGCGTCGCGCTCCGCGCACTCGTCCGGGTCGGTCATGCAGATCAGCCGGCCGAGGCCCACCGTGTCCTGGATGACCCGCGCGATCTGCCCGGAGCGTTCGGCCGTGTAGTCCTCCAGGAGCCGCTCGTCGCCCTCGCCCCGGACCAGCAGGACCAGACGCCAGGCGAGATTCGCGGCGTCACGGATGCCGGAGTTCAGTCCCTGGCCGGTGAAGGGCGGCATCTGGTGCGCGGCGTCCCCGGCCAGGACGACACGGCCCTTGTTCCACCGGTCGGCCCAGCGGCCCCGGAAGGTGTACCGGGCGTGCCTGACCAGCTCGGCGTTGCCGGGGTGGATCTCGAAGGACTTGAGCAACTCCCATGAGTTCTCGTCGGTGTCGACGGACTCCTGGTCGTCCGTCGGCATGATCATGAACTCCCACCGGCGCCGCCCCGGACCCGCCGGTACGAGGGTCGTCGGCCTGCCGGGACCCAGCACCTGGCAGGCGTAGGGCAGCCAGTCCGGCGGCGTGTGCGGGATGACGTCGACGACCAGCCAGTCACGGTTGAAGCCGAGGTCCGTCAGCTCAAGGCCCAGCAGCGCGCGTACGGTGCTGTTGGCGCCGTCGCAGCCGACGGCGTAGGCCGCGCGCAGGGTGCGCGGCGCTCCGTCCGGCACCGGGGCGAGGCCCGTGTGGGGCCGGATGGTGGCGCTGACGCCGCTCCCGTCGTCGGTCAGCCCGTCGAGCGAGAAGCCCCGGTACTGGTCGATCCGCGGCTCGGCCCGCACCCGCCGCTCCAGCAGGGTCTCCAGGTCGGGCTGGGAGAAGCCGGACATCTGGGCGAGGCCGGACTCCGACTCCAGCGGGTACTCCGAGTCACCCAGGGTCCGCCCCGCCCCGTCCGCGAAGCTGAACCGCTGCCCGTCCACGCCCCAGGGTTCGAGCATCCCGTCGAGTTCGGCGCCCATGCCGAGCTGCCGCAGGACCCGTTGGACGTCGTGGCTCATGGCCACGGCGCGGGGCAGCGGGTAGGGCTGCGCCCACCGCTCCACGACGCTCACGCGCAAGCCCTGCTGCGCCAGCAGGAGTGCCAGCACCTGGCCGACCGGGCCGGCGCCCGCGATCAGTACATCGGTGTCGTCTCCGCGCCGCGTCACGTCGTGGTTCACCGTTGTCGCCCTGTCGTTCGTCGTTCTCGCGTCGTCGCTCATCGTTCAGCCCAGGGGTCCCATGTAGGTCTGGTCGACGTAGGTGTCCGACAGCGGCTCCAGCGCGTCGGGCCAGGTGCCGGTCACGGTGCGGCGCTCGCTGCTCGGGCGCGGCCTGCCGTCCCAGCCGACCTGCTCCATGTAGTAGTAGAGACAGACCAGGTGGCCGTCCGGGTCGCGCAGGTGGGCCGCGTAGTCGATGCCCGCGTACAGCTCCGGCGGGATGCCCTCGACCAGGGTGTGGCCGTGGCTCTGAAGGAACTCCACCGCGGCGCGCAGCTGGCGGTAGCTGCCGACCTCCATGCCCATGCTCAGGCACGAGCTGTGCTCGCTCAGCCCGAGCATGCCGCGCAGCGCCTTGTCCGCCAGGACGAAGGAGTGGTGCTCGGTGCCGTTGCGCAGGAACACGATGCGCTTGCCGCGGTACGCGGACTCCTCGACGTGTTCGAAGCCGAGCAGCTCCGTGTAGTACGTGACCATCTCGTCCATGCGCTCGGTGAACACCGACACGGGGCCGAGCTTGGTGACCTTGAAGGGGCGCGGCAGAAGGATGCCGCCCACGTCGTGGGTCTCCGCCAGGTGCGACTCGGCGGGCCGCCAACCGGAGTGGATGTCGATGCCCTTGTCCAGCGCCTCACGGACCTCGGCGGCTTCCGACATCTGGGGCAGGGGCGGCCTGTCGTCGAAACCCCGGTAGTGCATCGCGTGCGGCTTGGAGTTGCGGGACCAGCCGACCTGCTCCATGCCGTAGTACAGCTCGACCATGTTGTCGTCCGGGTCGCGGAAGTAGATGTGCCAGTTCCCGCCGGGCATGTCCCGCCCGACGCGCCCGAACTCCACGCCCTTGGCGCGCAGGTACTCCTCCGCGTCGTGCACTTCCTGGAGGGTGCCGACCTGCCAGGTGATCTGGCTGAGGGTGATGTCCTTCGCGATCCGGTCGTTGCCGTTGACGGTGCCGAAGGTGCGGTGGGCGAGCAGCAGCGCGTGATGGTCGGACGAGTTGCTGGTGAAGATCATGCGCGGGTCGGTGACGACGCCCTCCACCAGGGAGCGCAGCTCCGGCGGCACCTGGTCGAGCAGGCTGACCTCGTCGGTGACGCGGAAACCCAGGAGGTCGGTGTAGAAAGCGATCGACTCGTCGAGGTGATCGGAGTTGAAGCCGAAGTGACCGAAGCGGCGGATCTTGAACGGGCGGGGCAGCAGCACTCCGCCGACGTCGTACCGCGCGGGTTCCGTGCCGGACGTGCCGGATGTGCCGGATGTGCCGGGTGTCGGGGTGGTCATCACTTGTCTCCGTCCTGGTCGTCCGCGGCCGGGTAACCGGGGCCCGCGGTCACGGGGTTGCTGAGTTCGCCGATGCCCGTCACCCAGGTGACGAGGGTGTCGCCGGGCTGGAGGAAGACGGGCGGCTCACGGAACAGGCCGACGCCCGCGGGCGTGCCCGTGAAGATCACGTCGCCGGGCAGCAGGGGGGTCACCCCGGAGATGTACGCGATGAGCTGGGGGACGGAGAAGAGCAGGTCCCCGGTACGCCCCGTCTGCATCACCTGGCCGCCCAGGCTGCACCCGATCTCCAGGTCGTCCGGATCCTCGAACTCGTCCGGCGTGACGAGCACGGGACCCATCGGGCCGAATCCGGGGAAGGACTTGCCCATGGAGAACTGCGGTGCGATGCCCTCCAGCTGGATCACACGCTCGGAGATGTCCTGTCCGACCGTGAGGCCGGCGACGTGGCTCCACGCGTCCTTCTCGGCCACGCGCTCGGCGTGCCGGCCGATGACGACGACCAGTTCGACCTCCCAGTCGACGTTCCGGGTAGGCAGCGGGACGGCGTCGTACGGGCCGGTGAGGCTGGTACGGAACTTGGTGAAGATCAAGGGTGTCCCGGGCGCCGGGATATCCCCCTGGTGCCCCTGCGCACGGCCGGCCTCCTCCAGGTGGTCCCGGTAGTTGGCGCCGATACCGTAGACCTGCCGCGGCGCGGGTACGGGATTCTGCAACCCGTCGAGCGGCAGTCGCTCCTGCTCGTCGTCCCAGGTGTACGAGGCGGCCCACTCGACCAGGGCGTCCCAGCTGTCGAAGACGCGCTCGGGATCGGCCGGGAAGCGGCCCTTGCTGGCCTGCTCCAGATCGACGGCGGTGCCCTTGTTGTTCTTGTGGTCCTTCTGGTCCTTGTCCACGAGGACCAGGCGGTTGGCGATGACTCCTAGGCGCATGACGGCGCGCTCCTTCGGCTCAAGAGGTGTGGGAGGTTCTGCGGTCCAGGAGGTCCCGGAGTCCGGGAGGTCCTGAAGTTGAGGGGGTCCTGAAGTTGAGGGGGTCCTGAAGTCGGTGAGGTTTCAGGAAGGGAATGCCGGAGCGGCACGGGGACCGTCGAGCGGCACCCCCAGGGACCGGAGGGTTCCGGCGAGCAGGACGTAGTGGCCCACCAGCATGGGCAGTTCGATCATCTGCTCCGTGGTCAGCAGCGCACGCAGCTCGCGCGAGGTGCCCTCGTGGATCACCTGGTTCACATGGAGCTGGTCGGCCGCGGCGATCAGCAGACGCTCGCGCGGGCACCAGTTCCCCGCGGCTTCACCGGTGAGCGCGGCCAGTTCGCCGTCGGACAGCCCTTCCCTGGCGCCGAGTTCGACGTGGTGGGCCAGCTCGTAGGCGCTTCCGCAGCGCCAGGCGGTCCGGATGATCAGCAGCTCGCGTTCCCTGCCGGGGAACACCGAGTGCGCCAGCAGTCGCAGGCAGAAGGGCAGCCAGGCCCGGAACAGCGCGGGGTGGCGTACCACGGTGCTGAAGAGATTCGGTGCGTCGTCCCCGAATACGCCGGAGAGCAGTTCACGCTGCTCCTCGGTGCGCTCGGCGGGCGCCAGGGGGGTGAGGACGGACGCGGTCGGCCGGGGGACTTCTGGAACTTCCTGGTTCATGACGCTGCCCCTATGTCTCGTTCTCCGTACTCAGGGGCTCGGCACGCTCCGGCTCGTCGGTGACGTCTCGGTCAGCGGGGCGGGTCAGGTGTGCGGGCCGAGTCAGGTGTGCAGCAGTGCGGGAAGCAGCGCCTGGTCGACGCAGCGCGCGAGGTACTCCGCGTCGGCACAGGCTCCCTCGAACACCGGCCGGGTCAGCGCCACACTGAGGAACAGCTGTGGCAGGAAATCCGTCGCCGAGGGTCTGGAGGCCAGCTCGCCCCGTTCGACGGCCCGGTCGACGACACCGGCGAGATCGGTGAACCACGGCTGCACCAGCGTGGTGCGCATCGCCTCGGCAAGCTCCTCGTCGGCGAGTACGGCATGGCCGAGCGCGGCGATCAGTGCCGAGTCCTTCTCCGCGGTGGGGCCGAACAGATCGACCATGGCCATCAGATCGCCCCGGAGCGTCCCGGTGTCGATCTCCTCCGGCCTGAGCGGCCGGGTGGCGTAGAGCGCCGCCGCGACCATCTGCGGCTTGGTCGGCCACATCCGGTAGAGGGTGGCCTTGCTGCACCGCCCGCGCGCCGCGACCAGGTCCATGGACAACTCGGCGTACCCGACCTCGCGCACCACGTCCATCACCGCGGCAAGCAGCTCCTCCTCCCGCTCGGGGGTCATCCGAGGACGGCGAATCGGCTCATCACCGCTGGTACGGGCCATCACGAGGCTCCCTTTAGTACAGAACTGTTTCGTACCATCACCGTAGACCAGGCCCCGGAGAAACGCAACCGTACTATTTCCCGGGGCCACCGGAGCAGCGAATCCGGCACGCGACAGGCACGCACCAGGCAGACAACACGCACGCGACAGAGAGACCCCGTGGATCACTCCACGGGGTCTCTCTCATCCAATGTGCACTCGGCAGGATTCGAACCTGCAACCTTCTGATCCGTAGTCAGATGCTCTATCCGTTAAGCTACGAGTGCCTGTTGTTCTGTTGTGTTTCTTGCTCTTCCTGGCCGGGTTGTGGCCCGGTAGGCGTTGCGGGAACAACATTACATGACCGGCGGCGTGAGGTGAAATCCGTTTGCCGGACCTGGGCTGACCTGCGCAGATGCCACTTTTGGCGGCGGTAACCGAGACGCACCGAAGCCCCGGTCGGGGTCGACCGGGGCTTCGGTATCAAGGTGCGGAGGCGGAGGGATTTGAACCCTCGATGGGCTTGAAGGCCCAAACCGCATTAGCAGTGCGGCGCCATAGACCGGACTAGGCGACGCCTCCCGCACAACCGCCTTCGCGCGAGCGCGATGCGGTGCGTGCAGATGATGACACAGCCGAGCGGGGTGTCACCAATCGCCCCCCACGGTACTAGGCAGCCCCAGCGCAGGGCAAAGCCCTTCCCCGTACCGCAACATCCCACGCGCCGCCGCGTTAAGCCTCCCGGACCCGTAACCCGTACGCGTACTCGTACCCCCGCACCCCTCACCCCCGCACCCCGTGGAGCCCGCATGCTGCGCCGTCTCGTCGTCACCGCCGCCGCGTCCCTCGCCTCCGTCGCCGCCCTCGGCGCCGGTCTCCCCGCCACCGCGCACGCCGAGGCGGCGCCCCTGCCCCTCCCCACGCTCCTCGCCGCGCCCGACCACCTCACCGTCACGGTGTCCGGATCGGAGCGGCGTATCGACGGCACGTACCGGCTCGACTGCTCGCCCGCCGGCGGCACCCACCCGGACCCGGAGGCCGCCTGCCGCCGCCTCGACCAGCTCACCGCCGAGCGCCGCGACCCCTTCGCGCCGGTGCCCGCCGACGCCATGTGCACCCAGCAGTACGGGGGCTCCACCACGGCCCGCGTCACCGGCCGCTGGCAGGGCCACGCCGTCGACACCACGTACTCGCGGACCAACGGATGCGAGATCGCCCGGTGGAACGCGATGGTGCCGGTGCTGCCGGCCCCCGGACGCGCCCGCTGAGGAAACTCCCCGGAGCACACCCCGTAGGGAAGCCCCCATAGGAAGCCCCCGCAGGAAACCCCCGTACGTGTGACCAGCGGCCCCGACCCGACGCCCGCCCGGGGCCGCGCGGGCGTCACAGCATCTGCCTCGCATCTGCGTGCGACCTCCCTCTCATCCGGCGTCGCGAGCGCAACCGCTCCCCGTAGACTCCCTCGCGTGACACGCTGCGGGCCGCGAGGCAAGATGGCCTGCGCGGTCGGCTCGATGCGGTAACAGGGAGGAAGCGTCTCGTGAGCAGCAGGCCATCCCGAGGCGCTGCTCGCCTCGCAGCGATACTCGACGCGCTCCCGGACGCGCTGGTCCTGGTCAACGCGAACGGGACCGTCGTCAACGCCAACACCATCGCCCTGGAGACCTTCGAGGCCCCCGGCACCGCGCTGGTGGGCCGCGGGCTGCTCGATCTGCTGCCCGAGTTCGACTCCCGGCTGATCCCCGGCTCGATGCGCCGCCCGGACACCATCGACACCCTCGGCCGTACCAAGCCGAAGCGCATGATCGCCCGCCGCACCGACGGCGGCGAGTTCCCGGTCGAGGTCACGAGCGCGAATCTTGAGAACGGGCAGCACGCGTACGACGGTCACGGCGGCGGGTACGGATACAGCGGCGACGAGCTGCTGATGCTCGTCGTCCGCGATCTGTCGGGCACCGTCGACACCGAGGCGGAGCTGGCGCGTTCGCAACGGCAGACGGAGATGATCCTGCGCGCCGCCTCCGAAGGCGTCGTCGGCACGGACACCGACGGGCGGGTCGTCCTCGTCAACCCGGCCGCCGCGCAGATACTCGGCTATCGCGCCAGCGACCTCGGCGGCCAGGAGCTGCACGCCCTCGTCCTGCACTCGCGCGAGGACGGCGAGCCCTTCCCGTTCGAGGGGTCGCCGCTCGCCGACACCCTCAAGTCCGGCCGCAAGCACCGCGTACGCGGGCAGGTCCTGTGGTCGAAGAAGGGCGAGAAGGTCCCGGTCGACCTGACGACCGCGCCCGTACGCGACGGGGACCAGCTCGTCGGCGCCGTGCTGACCTTCACCGACCGGCGCGGGTACGACGCCCTGGCCGCCGAGAAGGACGAGCTGGGCCGGCAGCACGCGGAGGCGGTGACACGTCTCCGCGAGGCGCACGCGCAGGAGCTGGCCGCACTCGCCGAGGAGCACGAGGAGCAACTCCACGCCGAGAAGGACCGGTACGCGGCGCTCGCCGAGCGCGAACAGGACCGGTACGAGGCGCTGGCCGAGCGGCACGAGCAACTGCTCGCCGTGCTGGACGGCTCCCTGCGCGGCCCGCTGGACGAGCTGCGCCGCGAACTGTCCGGGCTCGCCGCCGACGACGCCGGGCAGCTCTGGCCCGAGGCGAACCAGATCCTGCACCACCTCGCCGCCGGATACGCCCGCATCACGACCCTCGTGGACAACGTCCTCGGCTACCAGCGGCTCGACTCCGGCGCCGACACGCTCGCCAAACGGGCCGTGATGCTGGACGCCGTCGTCGCGGCCGGTGTCGAGGGCGCGGTCGAGCTGATCGGTCCGGGGCGCGCGCAGTTCGCGGTGCACGCCCCGCCGATCGAGGCCGAGGTCGACCCGGAACGCCTCGCGAACGCCCTCGCGCACCTCGTCGCGGACGTCGCGGGCGTCGACGCGACGGGCAACGCGCCGGTCGCGGCGGGCGGTTACATGGACTCGACGATCGTGGTGGCCGCGGCCCAGCGCGGCGAGGTCGTCCGGATCGAGGTACGCGGGCCCTACGCGGGCGGCGACCCCGTGCACGAGCCGATCGTGCGGGGGATCGTACGGGCGCACGGCGGTGTGCTCCAGACCCATGTGGTGCCGGGGATGAGCGGCAGCGCGTTCGTGCTTGAGGTGCCGATCGGGGGTGGGGCGGGGACGGTTCCGCCGCCCGGGGTGGCTCCGGATGGGGCGGGTGTGGGTACGGGTGCGGGTGTCGGTGCGGGTGTGGATGTCGGCGCGGGTGCGCAGGTGGCCGTGGCCGAGCAGGGGGCCGGGACGGGCGGTGGCCGTGGTGGGCGGCGGCGGGCCCGGCGGGCCTCGGTCGACGCGTTCCTGGAGAGCGAGGTCGCGGGCGACGGCACCGGGGCCGGGACCGGCGACGACGGTAGTAGTACGGGTGCCGGGCCGGAGTCGGGCGTACCGACCGGGCGACGGCGGGGGCGGCGCGCGCCCGAGGCATCCGTGACGCAGGAGACGGCCGGGGCCCTGGTGGCGCCGATGCCCGCGCCGGGTGGGACGGACGGGACGGTGGGCGTAGCGGCCGGCGGAGCGGTTGGTGGCGACGCGAGCGGCGGTACGGGGCGTCGGCGGGGGCGGCCCAGCCCCGCCGAGGGCTCGGTCGTGGCCTCGAACGAACAGGCCGCGCTGCCTCCGGGGCTCGGCCAGGCGGTCCCGCCGCAGGGCGTCCCCACACCGACCGGCCGCCGGGCGCGCCGTGACGACGAACAGCAGCACGCTTTGCCTCCGGGGGCGACGGGTTCCGGGACGGGTACGGGTTCCGGTACGGCCATGGGTGCGGCGCCGGTGTCTCCGTACGCGCTGCCTGCCGGCGCCGGGGCCGGGGCCGGAACCGGGGGAATGGACGACGGCGAGGGCGCGGAGATCCCGGGTCAGCAGTCGGGGCGCCGGGCGCGCCGCGCACTGGGCCCCGCCCCCGAACAGAACGGTCCACGTCCGGTCTTCGCCCTGCCCCCGGCCGACGCGGACCGCGCACCGACGGGACCGGAGGTACCGACTGCTGCGCAGGGCATGTCGGGTGCGCCGGGCGCGCAGGCACCGGGCCGTCAGGTCGACGGGCGGCGAGCCCCGGGTGCCGGACCGGCCGGTGCGTACGACGACGGTGGCTACGGGCACAGCGACCTCGACGGACACGGCGACACCGGCCAGCACGCCGCCGCGCTGCACGACCCGACCGAGGACCACACCCCGCCGCAGCCCCACCCGGCGGACCGTCCGACGGGGCGCCGCAGGGGCCAGCAGGCCGAGGGCGGGCCGTATCCCGGGGCGGGGGTTCCGGTGCCCGGGGTTCCGGGACAGCAGCCGGTGCCTGGTCAGGGCACGCCCGGCCAGGGAATCCCGGCCCAGGGCGGTCCCGTACCGGCCCATCCCGCACAGCCGACCCCCGCACAAGGCATCCCTCACCAAGGCGCACCGGCCCAGGGCACACCGGCACCCCTCGACCCCCGCGTCCGCGCCGCCCAAGCCCTGCCCGCCGAGGGCCAGGCCCCGACGGAGATCGCCGCAGGCGACCCGTCGTCCTCCACGCAGGGCCGTGCCATAAGCGTCCGTACGCTCGGCCAGGGCGTCCCCTTCGACCGCCAGATCGCCGAGCAGCAGCGCGCCACCGGCCAGCCCCAGCAGACCCCACCCCACGGCACTCAGGGAGCACCGGGCGCCCAAGGCACACAGGGGACGCTCGGCGGTGCGAACAGCGCCTCCGCCAACCGCCGCCGCAAACTCGCCACCCGCCCGGACCTCGCCCAGAACCAACCCCCGACACCGGCACCGGAACAGGCACCGGCACCGGGGGGCCAGCCCCAGGCCCAGCCGCAGGCGCACCCCCACCCCCAGTCCCGCCTCGCCACCGCCTCCGCCCCCAGCGGCCGTTCCTACGCCATAGGAGCGCCGGACGAGGACGCCGACGAGGGCCCCGAGCCGCTGGACGGCCCCGGCGGCGCCGTCGAGATCGCCGATCAGCCGCAGCTCCAGCCGATGGACGACGAGCTGCCCCCGGAGCCGCTGGACAATCCGCGCCGCCTGCTGGTGTGGCCCGCGCCCGACGTCAGTACCCAACAGGCCCTGAGCGACCGCGGCTACCGTCCCGTCATCGTCCACTCCCGCGAAGAGGTCGACGCCCAGATCGCCGCGTTCCCGGCCGCGCTCTTCGTCGACCCGCTGACCGGTCCCATCACCCGGACCGCGCTCCAGTCGCTGCGCCAGGCCGCGGTCGCCGCCGAGGTGCCCGTCCTGGTGACGGCCGGCCTTGGCCAGGCGACGCGCGAGGCCGCGTACGGCGCCGATCCCGCCGTACTCCTCAAGGCGCTCGCGCCGCGCGACAGCGAGCAGCATCCGCCGCGGGTCCTGCTCATCGAGCAGCATGCCGAGATCGCCCTTGCGCTCACGGCGACGCTGGAACGGCGTGGGATGCAGGTCGCGCGGGCGGAGACCGACGCGGACGCGGTGACCCTGGCCGCGCAGATGCGGCCGAACCTCGTCGTGATGGACCTGATGCAGGTACGCCGTCGGCGCGCCGGAATCGTCGACTGGCTCCGCGCGAACGGGCAGCTCAACCGCACCCCGCTCGTCGTCTACACCGCCGCCGTCGACCGGACCGAGCTGCCCCGGCTCGCGGCGGGCGAGACCGTCCTGTTCCTCGCGGAGCGCTCCACGAGCACCGAGGTACAGGCCCGGATCGTGGACCTGCTGGCGAAGATAGGGACCAACTAACGGCGATGGGCGGGTGTTTCACGTGAAACACCCGCCCGATGAGTCGCCCATGGAGGTCGCCCCGGTCGGCGTCAGATCTGCGTCACATCCAGCTCCCCGGACGCGTACTGCTTCCGGATCACCTTCTTGTCGAACTTGCCCACGCTCGTCTTCGGCACTGCCGGAATCACCGTCCACCGCTCCGGCAGCTGCCACTTCGCGACCCGCTCGGCGAGGAAGGCGCGCAGCGTCTCGAAGTCGGCGGTCGCGCCCTCCTTGAGGACGACCGTGGCGAGCGGACGCTCACCCCACTTGTCGTCCGGGACCGCGACGACGGCCGCCTCCGCGACATCCGGGTGCGCCATGAGCGCGTTCTCCAGGTCGACCGACGAGATCCACTCGCCGCCGGACTTGATGACGTCCTTGGCCCGGTCGGTGAGCGTCAGGAAACCGTCGTGGCTGATCGTCCCCACATCTCCGGTCTTGAGCCAGCCGTCCGCGCTGAACTTGTCCTCGGGCCGGAACGCCTCACCGTCCGTCCCACCGAAGTACGCCCCCGCGATCCACGGCCCGCGCACCTCCAGCTCACCCGCCGACTCACCGTCCCACGGCAGCCGCTCACCGCCCGGCCCGCTGAGCCGCGCCTCGACGCCCGCCGGGAAACGGCCCTGGGTGAGCCGGTAAGCGAACTCCTCGTCCGTGCCCACGGCGTGGGCCGGGGGCCGCGCGATCGTGCCGAGCGGCGAGGTCTCCGTCATGCCCCACGCATGACAGACCCGCATCCCCAGCTCGTCGAACGCCGCCATCAGGGCCGGCGGACACGCCGAGCCACCGATGGTGACCTGGGTGAGCGAGCTGACATCGCGCGGCTTCGCGGTGAGTTCCGCGAGGAGGCCCTGCCAGATGGTGGGCACGGCGGCGGCGTGCGTCGGCCGCTCCGCCTCGATCATCTCGGCGAGCGGGCCCGGCTGGAGGAAACGGTCCGGCATCAGCATGTTCACGCCGGTCATGAAGGTGGCGTGCGGGAGCCCCCACGCGTTGACGTGGAACTGCGGTACGACGACCAGGCTGGTGTCCGCGTCGGTCAGCCCCATCGACTGGGCCATGTTGACCTGCATCGAGTGCAGGTACACCGAACGGTGCGAGTAGACGACGCCCTTCGGGTCGCCCGTCGTGCCGGAGGTGTAGCACATGGCGGCGGCCTGCAACTCGTCCAGCTCGGGCCAGTCGTACGTGGTCGGCTTCCCCGCCAGCAACTCCTCGTACTCGTGCACCCGCGCGCTCGCGCCCTCCAGTACGGAACGGTCGCCGGGCCCCGAGACCACGACATGCTCCACTCCCGGCAGATGCGGCAGCAGCGGACCGAGCAACGGGAGCAGCGAGCCATTGGCGATGATCACGCGGTCCGACGCATGGCCGACGATCCACGCGAGCTGGTTCGCCGGGAGCCGCAGATTGAGCGTGTGCAGCACCGCCCCCATGGACGGCACCGCGAAGTACGCCTCCACGTGTTCCGCGTTGTTCCACATCAGCGTGGCGACCCGGTCGTCGCCCCGTACCCCGAGATCGTCGTGCAGCGCATGCGCCAGTTGGGCCGCCCGGGAGCCGATCTCGGCGAAGCTGCGGCGCTGCGGTGCGCCCTCGCCCGTCCAGGTGATCACCTGGGAGCCGCCGTGGATCGTCGACCCGTGGGTCAGGATCCTTGAGATCAGCAGCGGAACGTCCTGCATGGTGCTCAGCACGGCGGCCTCCGGTGGCTTGGCAGAGAAGGTCGGGGATCGGTGAGCCGATTCTGCGGCCATACCGCGTGGTATGTCACTACCCCCGCGTAACTTCTCGTACCCGATGCCTTCAGGCGGCCCCCGCCGCCCCCGGATGTCAGGCCGCCGTGAGTTCCGGATCCTCGCGGAGCTTGCCGAGCGCCCGCGACACGGCGCTCTTCACCGTGCCGATCGACACCCCGAGCACCGCCGCCGTCTGCGCCTCGCTGAGGTCTTCGTAATACCTGAGGACGACCATCGCCCGCTGCCGGGCCGGCAGCTTCATGATCGCCCGCCACATCGCGTCCCGCAGCGCCTGCTGCTCGGCCGGATCCCCCGCCGGAACCGTCTCCGGCTCCGGCAGCTCGTCACACGCGAACTCGTCCACCTTGCGCTTGCGCCACTGCGACGTCCGCGTGTTCAGCAGGGCCCGTCGCACATACCCGTCGAGGGCCCGGTGGTCCTCGATGCGGTCCCACGCGACATAGGTCTTCGTGAGCGCGGTCTGGAGCAGATCCTCGGCATCGCTCGGATTCGCCGTGAGCGACCGGGCGGTACGGAGCAGTACGGGCCCCCGTGCCCGTACGTAGGACGCGAACGACGGGTACGCCCGGTGTGCCGTCGGCGTCGTGGCCGGTGTCGTGGCCGTCGGTGCCGCGAGCGGCGTGGCCGTCGGAGCCACACGCGCCGTGGCCGTCGGTGCCACGTGCTTCGCTGCGCTGGTGCAGACAGGCGCCATGGTTGCGGTCATGGCTCCACGCTAGGAGCGCCCCCTACCTTTGGGGATCGGCCACAGGTCCCGAAGCCGTGTCCGCCTCAGGTTGTAGTCGGGGTGGTAGCCCCACCTCCTGAAGGTGGAGGGAGGGAGCACGCCACTGAGGGTTCATCCCTGAGTCGCCCCTCCCACGGACCCCCGGCCGTCCGCTCACCCCGCCGTCAATCGTCAGCCCCCAGAACGAGCCCCGATGTGGGAACGCCCGTGCCCGCCGTGACCAGAGTGCGGCGGGCGCCCGGTATCTGGTTCACCGCCGTGCCCCGTAGCTGCCGCACGGCCTCCGCGATCCCGTTCATCCCGTGCAGATATGCCTCCCCGAGCTGACCCCCATGCGTGTTGAGCGGCAGCCTCTCCTCGGCCACGAAGTCCGCCGCCTCGCCGGGCCCGCAGAACCCGAACTCCTCCAGTTGCATCAGCACGAAGGGCGTGAAGTGGTCGTACAGGATCCCCACGTCGATGTCCCCCGGCCCCAGCCCCGAACTCCGCCACAGCTGCCGCGCCACCACCCCCATCTCCGGGAGCCCGGTGAGCCCGTCCCGGTAGAAACTGGTCATCTGCTCCTGCGCCCGGCCCGCGCCCTGGGCCGCCGCGGTGATCACGGCCGGTGCGTTCGGCAGGTCGCGGGCCCGCTCGACCGACGTCACGACGAGCGCCTGTCCGCCGTCGGTCTCCTGGCAGCAGTCGAGCAGCCTCAGCGGCTCCACGATCCACCGTGATTCCGCGTGGTCGGCGAGCGTGATCGGCTTCCCGTGGAAGTACGCCGCCGGGTTGGTCGCCGCGTACTTCCGGTCCACCACCGCGACGTGCCCGAACGCCTCCGGTGTCAGCCCGAACGTATACAGATACCTTTGCGCCGCCATCGCCACCCAGGACGCCGGTGTCAGCAGTCCGAACGGCAGCGCCCAGCCGAGCGCCGCCCCCTCCGCCGACGGCTCCCGGTGCTGCACCCCCGAGCCGAAACGCCGGCCCGACCGCTCGTTGAACGCCCGATAGCAGACCACCACCTCCGCCACGCCCGTCGCCACCGCGAGCGCCGCCTGCTGGACCGTCGCACAGGCGGCGCCCCCGCCGTAGTGCACCCGGGAGAAGAAGGACAGCTCCCCGATGCCGCACGCCTGGGCGACCGTGATCTCCGGGCTGGTGTCCATCGTGAACGTGACCATGCCGTCGACATCGCCCGGAGCGAGCCCCGCGTCGTCCAGCGCGGCGCCCACCGCCTCGACAGCCAGCTTCAGCTCACTGCGGCCCGAATCCTTGGAGAACTCGGTGGCCCCGATCCCCACGATCGCCGCCCTGCCGCCCAGCGTGTCGCGCTTCCGCACACTCATGAGGGGCCTCCCGGGGGTGGGGGTGCGGTGGTGGTGGAGGCGGGCTCTCCGCTCGCGCCGGGTGTCCCGGTTTCCGGCGGTGGCAGGGTCACCGTGACCGTCCCCGTGATGTGTCGGCCGATCCCGTTCGCCCCCGTCACCCGCACCGTCACCGTGGTGTCGTCGCCGACCTCGGTGACCTCGGTGACCGCGCCGGTCAACACCATCGTGTCGCCCGGATAGTTGGGCGCTCCGAGCCGGATCGCCACCTTCCGCAGTACGGCCGCCGGGCCGAAGTGGTCCGTGATGTACCGGCCCACCAGGCCGTTCGTCGTCAGGATGTTCATGAAGATGTCCGGGGACCCCTTCTCCCGCGCCAACTCCGCGTCGTGGTGCACGTCCTGGTAGTCCCGCGAGGCGATCGCCCCGGCCACGATCAGGGTGCGCGTGATCGGGATCTCCAGCGGCGGCACCTCGTCACCGACCCTTGGCGCACCCGGCACCGCCTCTGCCGCGCCCCGCGCGCGCGTGCCTTCATCCGGCGCCCGTGTCTCCGTCATTCCGTCCCCTCCCTCTTCGCGATCAACTCGCCCAACTCCGCCAGGACTTCACCCCCGCAGCCCAGATACGCGTCCAACTGCCGCCCCCACAGGAAGTGCCGGTGCACCGGGTGCTCCAGGTCCGCTCCCATACCGCCGTGCAGATGCTGCCCCGCGTGCACCACCCGCCGCCCCGCCTCCGACGCCCACCAGGCCGCGGTCAGCGCATGGGTCCCGTACGGCAGCCCCGCGTCCCGCCGCCACGCCGCCTCGTACGCGGTGACCCGTATCGCCTCGGTGTCCATGTACGCGTCGGCCGCCCGCAGTTGGACCCCCTGCTTGGCGGCGAGAGGGCGCCCGAACTGTTCCCGCCCGTTCGTGTACTCCACCGCACGGGCCAGCGACCCCGCGCAGACTCCGGCCTGCAGCCCGGCGAAGGCGGTACGGGCGGTGGCCAGCACGTCGTCGTACGGACTTGCCGGCAGCGGGGTGCCGGTGGGCGGACTTCCGGTGCGGGCGCCTTCGGGCAGCGCGCCTCCGGTCGGCGGGCCGGCGGTCGAAGGGCCGGCCGTGGACGCGTACCCCTCGGCCGGGGCGCCCGCCCCCAGCCGCTCCGCCGGTGTCCCGTCCAGGACCAGGCGCCCGGCCGACCACGGGGCGGTCAGCTCGACCGGTTCGACGCCCGCCTCGGCCGTCCGCACCAGCCACAGGCCCCGGTCCTCGGCGGCCACGAGCACATGGGTCGCGTCCCGCAGCCACGGCACCACCGGGACGATGCCGCTCAGGGTCCCCACCGCCCCCTCGGCCCCGACCGCTTCGGCACTCCCGGCACTCCTGGCACCACGGGCCCGTACCCCCGCGCGCGCCGGGAACGCCCCGCTCACCACCACACCACCGTCCCTGATCCCCGGCAGCAGCCGCTCCCGCTGCTCCAGTGAGCCATGGGCCGCCACAGCGAGCAGCCCGTACACACAGCTCGCCGCGAACGGTGTCTGGGCCGTCGTCCTGCCCTGCTCCTCCAGGAGCAGCACCAGCCCGAGGAGCCCGATCTCCTCGACGGCGGCCGGGAGACCCGCGCCGCACAGCGCCTTCCACAGTTCCCCGTCCGTGCCGGTGCCCGCCGCGGTCAGCCGCTCGTGCGTGGACAGGTCGCCGAAGATCCGCGCCGCCAGGTCGCGCGCGGCCGACTGCTCCTCCGTGGGCGTGAAGTCCATCAGCCCTCACTCCCTCGGAACACGGGCAGCTCCACCTCGTCGTCCACCCGCAGGAACGCGAGCCGGACCGGCAGCCCGATCCGTACCTTGTCGGGTGGCACCCCCACCACATTGCTGACGATCCGCACGCCTTCGGCCAGCTCGATCAGCCCGACCGCGTACGGCGGGTCGAAAGCCGGGAAGGGTGGGTGGTGCATCACCACGTACGAGAACACCGTGCCCTCGCCGCTCGCCTCGACCGTGTCCCAGTCCTGGGATCCGCAGGTCCCGCAGCCGGGCAGCCAGGGAAAGCGGAGTGTGGCGCAGGCCGTGCAGCGCTGGATCAGCAGGCGGTGCCGGGAGACGCCCTCCCAGAAGCCGGCGTTGTCCCGGTTGACGACCGGTCTCGGCCGGCGGGGGACAGGGGCCGCTTCGGGCGCCCCGGTCCGCCGTGTGGCGCGCGCCGCGGGGGCGTATTTGAGGATGCGGAACCGGTGGGTGCCCACCAGTTCGCTGCCCGCTCTGACGTCCATGCGGGTCGTGACGAAGTGGCCCGTCCCCAGCTTCGTCGTCTTCCGCTCGGACACCGACTCGATGACCGCGTCGAACGTGATCTCGTCGCCGGGGCGCAGCGGCCTCCCGTACTCCTGCTCGCAGTCCGTGGCGACCACGGAGGTGCAGCCCGCCGCGTCGAGGAGGGCGAACAGCTCGTCGTACGCCGCCGACCGCCCCTGGTGCCCGGACAGGCCGCCCATCGTCCAGGCCTGGAGCATGGTCGGCGGAGCGATGGCGTCCGGCCCGGTGTACGCCGGGTTGGTGTCGCCCATCGCCTCGCACCAGTGCCGGATCATCGCCTCGTTGACCAGGTCCTTGCCGATGCCCGCCGTCGCCGCCGGGCGCCCCTCGAACTCCTTCAACCGCGCGTACACATCGCCCGGTTCACCGGCCTCGTCCCGCTTCCCCAATGGCTCGCGCTCGCTCATCGCCGCCCCCTCCGCATGCCGAGCCGCATCGTCGCCACGATCTCTCGCTGCACCTCGCTCACCCCTCCCCCGAAGGTGTTGATCTGCGCCGCGCGGTTCATCCGCTCCAGCTCGCCGTCCTCGAACGCCCCCGGCGAACCGGCCCGGATCACCCCGGCCTCCCCCACGATCTCCTGACATATTCGGTACACCTCGACCGCGGATTCGGTTCCCACGAACTTCACGCCGCTCGCGTCTCCGGGGGTCAGCCGGCCCGCCCCGACATCCCCCACCAAACGCCAGTTGAGCAGGCGTGATGCCGCCAGCCGGGCATGCGCTTCGGCCAGCCGGAAATTGATCCACGGCTCGTCAACCCGGCGCCTCCCGGTCACCGGATCGGGGGTACGGGCCGAGGCGAGCGCCGCCGCGTAGAAGTCCTCGGCCTGCATGCCGATCGCGGCGAGGGCGACCCGCTCGTGGTTGAGCTGGTTGGTGATCAGACCCCAGCCGCCGTTCTCCTCGCCGACCAGACGGCCGGCCGGGACCCGTACCCCGTCGTAGTAGGTGGCCGTGGTCGTCAGCCCGCCGACCGTCTCGATCGGGGTCCACGAGAAGCCGGGCGCGTCCGTCGGGACCAGGATGATCGAGATGCCCTGATGCTTCGGGGCGTCGGGATCGGTCCGGCAGGCGAGCCAGATCCAGTCGGCGTTCTGGGCGTTCGAGGTGAAGACCTTCTGCCCGTCGATGACCCAGGAGTCTCCGTCGCGGACGGCCCGGGTCCGCAACGACGCGAGATCGGTCCCGGCCGACGGCTCGCTGTACCCGATGGCGAAGACGAGGTCGCCGCTGAGGATGCGCGGCAGGAACGCCGCCTTCTGTTCCTCGGTGCCGTACCGCATCAGCGTCGGCCCGACAGTGTTGAGCGTGACCATCGACACGGGCGCGCCCGCGCGATAGGCCTCGTCGAAGAACACGAACTGCTCGTCGGCGCCGCGCCCCTGGCCTCCGTACGCGACGGGCCAGCCGAGGCCGAGCAGCCCGTCGGATCCGATACGGCGCAGCAACGCGCGCCCGCGCGCGGGGTCCGTCGATGGCGGCGGCCCGTCGGGCATCAGGCGCCTGAAGTACGCACGCAGTTCCGCGCGTAGCTCGTGCTGGCGTGGGGTGGGGGCGAGGTGCACGGGGCCTCTCCGTCTCCTGTGGCGGGCCGAGCGGACCGAGCGCGCCGGGGGGGCCGAACGGCCGAACTGGCTGGCATCGGGTTTCTGACTGTGTGTCAGATACGGTCGGGTGTCAACAGGTCACACCCGCACCGGCCGCCCGCGCCCCAACCACTGTGCGCACCCCACACACCCCCGCACCCCACAAGCCTGTGCCCCACACATGCGGACGCCCCACCTGACGCCACCCTCCATGTGCCGGCCCCACACACGCCTGCGCGGCGATGCCGAAGCACCGCCGCGAGGACGTTCATGCCACCCCATGAAGCCGTCGCCTGAGCGAGGGCCTTCCTGCTGTGAAGCCTTCAGCCGGTCGGCCGTTCGGCCGTTCGGGACCCGGGACCACTCGGGCCGTCACGGCCTCGCGGGCCGCCGGGTCACCACAGCTTGGTGAAGTGGACCGAGATGTTCTCGTTGGACTGGTGGATCGCCGTGAACGCGGAGCCGTTCACCTGGGCGGTGTTGTTCTGGTTCGAGGCGCCGGAGCCGACCGCCTGCTGCTGCGTGGTGGACGAGTTGCCGTGGTTGTTGCCACCGACGCCGCTGCCGACGATGTTCGCCACGGCGGCGTTCGATCCGTCGTTCGCGAAAGAGCCGTTGTCGGCGATGGCCACGCCCGAGAAGAGGGCTGCCGCCAGGGGTACGGCGGCGACTGCGGCGATGACGCGAGCGCTACGGATGCTTGCCATGTCAGATTCCTCCAGAACCGGATGTACACGCCGGTGAGTACCGGTAAGTGCGGCTTATTCCGGGGCAGTTGGCCGACCGCCTCGGGGTGGGTCACGACGTCGCGAGATCAGAGTTGCCCACCGAATCCCCGGCGAACCAGTCCGGATGCCCTGATTCGCTCGCAAGCGTGAGGACAAGTCGATAAACACCCTTCATGCACCTAAAGTGCGGACGCCCCGTTGCGCCGTCCCGGCAGGCCAGGCGCCGCACGGGGGGAAGCGTTTCGGCACATTCTCGACTAATGACCGTTCCCGGGCGCGCCGCCCTTCCCTTCATCGAACATGTGTACGAATATAGAGCCATGGCCACCACCGACCGGCATGCCGTGCCCCCCGCGACCCTGGCCCTCGCCCATGCCCTGTCCGCCGCCGAACGCGGACTGGCCGTCATCCCGCTCTCCCGCGCCAAGCTCCCCGCACTGCGCTCCCCCCACCGCGACGACCCCGAACCGGCCCTGTGCCGCGGCGAGTGCGGGCGCCCGGGGCACGGCGTGTACGACGCGACGACCGACCCCCGGCGGATCCGTGAACTGTTCGCCGCCGCGCCCTGGGCGAGCGGGTACGGCATCGCGTGCGGGCTGCCGCCGCACCACCTCATCGGCGTCGACCTCGACACCAAGTCCGGTACGGACGCGTCGGCCGCCCTGCGGGAGCTGGCGCTGCGCCATCTGTTCACGATTCCGGACACGGTGGTGGTCGTCACGCCGAGCGGGGGCCGCCATGTGTGGCTGTCCGGCCCACCGGACGTCGTCGTCCCGAACTCGGCAGGCCGACTCGCTCCCGGCATCGACATACGCGGCGCGGGCGGCTATCTGGTCGGCCCCGGATCCCGTACGGAGCACGGGGTGTACAGCACGGTTCCGGGTACGGCGCATCTGCCACCCGCGCCCTGTCCGCCGGCGCTGCTGCGGCTGCTCACGCCCCCGTCCCGGTCGCATCGGCCTGAACCGGCACCACCGGATCCGCAACACGGCCAGGGCCTTGTGCAGTTCGTCCTCGCGGCGCACGAGGGCCAGCGCAACACGCGCCTGTTCTGGGCGGCCTGCCGCGCGTACGAGAACGGGATCGGGCACGACCTCCTGGAGCCGCTGGTGGACGCGGCCATCCGCACCGGGCTCACGGACCGGGAAGCCCGCGCCACCATCGCATCGGCGGCCCGCCTCACGGGCAACCAGCCGTAGGGCACGCGCGCGGGAGGCCGTTTTCGGTCGCGGGGCCGCCTGCGGGGAGGCGCATCCGGGGACCGGTTCGTCGGGCACGCGCGCGTAGTGGGTGCCCCGCGGTCCGTGGCGCCGTGCGAGGCTGGCGGCTGGCGGGCGCCGGCGGATGACGTGCGGGCGCGTATCTGACAGCGCGGGGGAGTTGCGGGCATGACCAGCGGTACGAGGGATCACGCGGCGGAGACGGCACGGAATCCGCGGGTGCCCGACACACCCGGCCAAAGGGCTCCCACCATGCTCGTCTTCGCCCTTCCGTCATTACTGGCTCTCGCACTCAATCTCTGGGGGATAACGCGCGAGGGATCGATGTGGCGCGACGAGTCGGTCACCTATCAGGTGGCCCATAGAAGCATTCCAGAGATCTGGTCGCTACTGCACCACGTAGATGCCGTGCATGGGGCGTATTACTTCTTGATGCACGCTGTTTTCTCCATCTGGGACGGCGGACTCTGGGCCCTGCGACTCCCTTCGGTCCTCGCGATCAGCGTATGCGCCGGCTTCGTCGCCCTGACCGGACGACGCCTCGCCGGAAACCGCGTGGGAACCCTCAGCGGCCTGACCTTCGCACTGATTCCCCTGGTCCAAATGTACGCACAAGAGGGCCGTTCCTACGGGCTGGTGTGCGCCTTCGCGGGAATCTCCACGTACCTCTTCGTCCGAGCGGTGGACACCCCGTCGACGCGCCTCTGGACGGCATACTCAGCGACACTCGTCGCCGCCGTACTGCTCCACGAATTCGCCGTACTGTGCCTCTTGTCCCACGGCATCACATTGGCAATGTCGCCGATCTCTGCCCGCATTCGACGTCAATGGATCATCGCGGCAGCGGTCACGGTCGCCGTCACACTCCCACTCGTCCTCTTCAGCCTCGGACAGTCGGGCCAGGTCTCCTGGATCGGTATGCCCAAGCCACGAGAGTGGCTGGTCATCGGCGTGACCACGGCGATCGGCCTGCTCTGCGCGAAGGTGGTCGCGGGCCGATCGGAGAAGTCGGAGAGAATCGTCACGGGGCGTTTCGAGGGATCCGAACGGAATCCCCTCACGCTCCCCAAACTGTCCCTGCCACTACTGATCTTCCCGACAGCGGCCCTGCTCCTGGCCTCGCTTCGCGACCCGGTCTACCTGGACAGATACGTTCTCTTCTCACAGATCGGCCTAGCTCTGCTGGTGGCCGCAGCACTCGACACTCTGACCCGCCGCGTGCCGAAACCGAGCGTCGGGAACGCGAAATTCCGCGAAACTTGGACACTCTTCACCTTCACCCTCCTCGCGTTTATGGCACTCATCCCGGTCACGCTTCAGATGCGCACACCGGAAAGCCGCAAGGACGATGTAGCAGCAATCGCCGAAACGGTCCGCCAGACGTCGTCCGACGGGGACGGAATTCTCTACATGCCCGCACGCCGCAGAGAATGGGCCCTGTCCTACGTAAAGGACTACGCCCCCCTGAAGGACCTTGCCCTCCGCGATTCCCCGGTAGAATCGACCACGCTCCAGGGAACGGAACTTCCGGCGGAGGAAATCCGCCGCAACATCCTGAACAGCAAGAGAATCGTGGCCCTGATGGACCCGAAGGGCCAGCCCCTGGACCAGTACCCGGAAGAAACAACAAAACGACAGACACTCGACCAATTCTTCACGGAATGCTCCCGCACGGAGGTCAAGGGAGCCCAGGTGGTCCTTTACGCCCGCCCCGGCCATTGCTGAGGCGTGACGGCGAAGGACGAACGGCTCAGCGCGGCATGAACCGGCCGAGTTAGCCCACCTTCCCGCGCAGCGCGGCCTCCCACGCCTCGTCGTCGGGGGCCAGGCTCATCGGAACCTGGACGTCCCGGAGTTCATCATCCCGCGCGCGGGAGTCGGCCGGCGTCCAACGCACCTCGATCCCGCTCACCCACATCAAGGGTGAGCGGGACCGCAGCGGTTTCGGCGCCGTTCCGCGTGGTCACTTTCGGCACCCAGGTCCTCGTCCCCGGACCTGGCGCGACGATCAGCCGAGGCGGAACTGCTGGTGCGGCTGGTCTCCGCCAGGCCACTGGACCAGCGCGGCACTGTTGTCGGTGCTCTCACCGTCCACCGACAGGAACAGGTTGCTGTTGCGGTTCTGGAGCGCGAAGTAGCCGTTGTCCTTCTGGACCAGGCGCCACTCCTGGTGCGGCTTGGTCTCCCACTGCCACTGAAGGATCTTCGCGCCGTTGGCGGTGCTCTCGCCGTTCACCGACATGGCCTTCTGGCTGTGCACGGCGCGTACCACGTAGTACTCGCCGGTGGTGGCCTCCAGGTTCCACTTCTGGTGGTCCTTGCTCTGAAAGACGTACTGGATGACCTCCGCGCCGTTGTCCGTCTTCTCACCGTTGACCGACACAGCCTTGTCACTGTGGCGGGCGATCAGCGCCGCGGTGAACACAGCAGCCATGAACACTCCCCCTTCAAGAGAGCCGACCCAGCGCCGGCAGCGGGCCCACTCACGTGGACCACGCCTTCACGATGGCTGCCGCGCCACTTCTGGCTCAGGCATGCCAGAGCCAAACCCCCCTTACGGGCGCTGCCGTATCAGCACCAAACCCACACGCGCGGGCGTGCGCCCACCAAAGGCATCCCCTGGACGCAGAAGGGGCGCCCCACACTGGGGAACCCCTTCTGACCTGCGTCTATGTCGACCTGTGCGGAGGCGGTGGGATTTGAACCCACGGTTACATCGCTGCAACGACGGTTTTCAAGACCTTTCGGCGCTCATGGGCGGTGGGTTCTCCGCCGCAGGTCAGACGGGTACGAGAGCCCCGGAGAACCCGTCGTCATCGTCGTCGTGCCCGCTACGTGCCCCCGGCTCGTGATCGTGCCCGCTGAGCCAGGAGTCGGACGCTTCGGCCACCTGATCATCACGACCGGCGACCGGTCGGGCGTAGTGCCGGGTGGTGACGCTCGCGTTCGAGTGTCCGAGGCGATGCGCGGCGGTCATGACGCCGTACTTGTCGGCGACCCATGTTCCGTGCGAGGCCCGGAGATCGTGCGGGGTGACATCGGTCAGCCCGGCCGCCGCCACCGCAGGATCGAAGTACGCCTTGCGCCACTGGTTGTAGCGCAGCGGCTTGCCCCCGGGTGTGACGAAGAGAAGCGCATCCTCCCCGCCTGGCAGTGCCTCCAGGTGCCGACCGAGCCGTTTCGCGAGCGAGGGGCCGATCCGCAGGACCCGCTTCTGATGGGACTTGGGGGTGTCGAAGACAAGGGCGCCGTTTGCTTCGGCCAGATTCTCGTCGACCAGGACCAGGCCGCCGGAGACGTCGATGTCGGCGCGCCGCAGCGCGAATGCCTCACCGATGCGCAGGCCCCCGTACGCGAGAAGGGCGATGAGCAGGTCATGCGGCTTCGTCGCGCTCCGGACGATCCACGACGCTTCCAGCGGGGTGAGGATGTGCGGCTCGGTCTGCGGCATCCGGGGCAGCTTCACCCCTCGGCAAGGGGACTGGGCGATCATCTCGTTGTCGACAGCGGCGCGCATGATCTGCGACAGCACGCGGTACGCCTGCCTGATCCGCGAGGCACTGAGGCCCCGGGTCCTCATCGCGCCCACCCACTCGACGACGGTGATCGGCCGCAGGCTGGACAGCTCCCGATCCCCGAGTGCGGGAACGATCAGCGAGTTGACCAAGGACTGGTACGACGCCTGTGTCTTGTGCTTGAGCTGGGGTGAGACGGCAGTGAGCCAGCGCGCCGACCAGTCGCGGACGGTGGTCTGTCCCTCAGCCGGGTCCAACCAGCGCCCCTCTTCGATCTCGATGCGCTTCCGCCCCAGCCAGCGATCGGCGTCCGTCGAGGTGGCGAACGTCCGATCGGCAGCCCGCAGCACGCCGTCAGGGCCCGGATAGCGAGCCTGGAAGCGACCGGACGGCAGCTTGCGAACGCGGCCGAAGTTCCGGCGGGACTTGCGCTTGCCGGCCATCAGGCAGCCCTCCCGTATGCCGAGCGCCGCAGGCGAACCGGTTCAACCGTGTTGGCGCTGACATACGCGTCCACGACGCTCTCCGGGATGCGGACATGTCGGCCGACCTTGACGAAGGTGATGCGGCGTTCCTCGATGAGCCGACGCGGGAAGCGGATCCCGGTGCCGAGACGTTCGGCCACCTGATCCACGGTGAGGAGTCGGTCCACGGTCACCACTCCCCCTCGTCGGCCGACAGTTCGGTCAATGCCTCGCGCGCTGTATCGCGGTTGAGCTGGAGGTCACGGGCGGCAGTCGCGGCGAGAGCGGCTTCCCCCGGCGTGTGGCCGTGGCCCGCGTACTGCCAGTCCGTCAGGACGAGGACGGTGTCCGGCTCGCGGTCGTCGAGGCCGAGGGCGGATGCCTCTTGGGCGGCGCGGTAGTCGGCGCGTTCCTGGCGGAGAGCGCCGAGGGTCGTCGAATAGGTACGCGACTTGGACGAGAAGTGGCCGCGGAAGCCGAGCATGTGCGCCCAGGCCCAGAGACGTCGGTCCGGATAGAGCGCGTCCAGGTCGCGGCACGCGGTGATGAGTCGGCGGGCGTGGTCGGGGATGCGGTGGCGGTCGAGTTCGGCGAGTTCGCCGATGCGGCGGTCGAGGGTGCCGGTGTTCTCGGCTGCTTTGGTGGCGTACTTGGCTACGTACGAAGCAACGGCTTGTTCCGTGATGTCGGAGCCGTCGCTGAACGCTTTGACCGGGCGGACGTCGAGTTGCCGGCCCCAGCGGAAGGTACGGGCGGGTTGGTCACCGACGGTCGGGACCGAGACGGACGTGTACGAGTGCGCGGCGGCGGCGCGGATTGCGTCGATGAGGAGGTCGACCGTTGCCCAGGCCGGTGGCGGGGTGCCGGGGCCGTCCGGCCCATCGAGGCGGATGACGGCGTGGAAGTGGAGGGCGCCGCGCTTCTGGAACTCCGCGACCTTGCCGTACGAGACGCGGAGGTGTTCGGGGAGTTCGCGGCGGGGCAGGCCGGCACGGGCGGCGAGTTCGCGGCGGAGGCGGGTGGTGAAGCGCTGCCAGAGCTGTCCGGCGTGGTTGTTGAAGAGGACGGCGCCCGGGTAGTCGTAGGCGTCGGGGTCGAGGGCGGTGCCCAGCTCCGGCGCGTCAGGGGTGTGCGGGGTGCCGCAGCGGCAGACGCCGCCGTGGTCGGGGCGGTTGTGGACCGGGCCGAAGGAGGGGGCGGTGAGGGTGGTGAAGACGCGCGGGTGGTCGCGGACGGCGGCGGGGATGTCGCGGCGGTCGTCCCCGGCGAGGCCGGAACGGATCAGGTGGTAGGTGTCGCCCGCGTAGGTCCAGGCGCAGGAGGGGCAGCGGGAGGCTCGACGGTTGCCGCAGGCGAGGCGGAGGCGTCCGCCCGGTTCATTCGCGGTGGAGTAGTGATGCAGGGTCTCGCCGGTGGTCTTGTCTTTGGTGAGGGTCCAGCCGGTGAGGTGGATGGGGTCGGAGCAGCCACCGGTGCGGCGGATCTGGTCTTCCCAGCGGGTGTAGTCGGAGGCCGAGGCCACTCGGAGGATGTCTCCGAGCGTGATCGGGTCGAGCGAAGGGGCGGACGTGAGGGCGTTCGGCGGCGCGGGTGAGGCCCGGTGGGCCATGCTGGTGGTTCCTTCCGGTTGCGAGATCGGACAGGGGCGGCTCCCGGGCGGCGGATGCTTGGCGGTATCGAGGCCGCCCGGGGCCGGTCAGCGGCGCTTGGTTTCGGAGGCGAGCCGCTTGGCGTCGGAGGCGAGCAGGGAACGCAGGACGACGGCGCAGACGGCGACCGAGGCGCCGGTAATGGCGACCGCCAGGAGCAGCGAGACCAGGACGGCGCCGACGACCAGGACGACGGCCGTGCCACCGCCGACGAGGGCGAGAGCGGTGCCGGGGGTGAGCTGGACGACCGGGCGGGACGGCATGGGGGCGATGGGTGCCTGTGGCGGGAGTGGGGTGGCCGACGGGCCGGGGGTGATGGTGGTCGGCTGGATGACGGCGGGCGGGGTGGTCAGGCCGGTGGGCTGCGGCATCGTCGGGAGCTTGGGCCGGAACATGGTCGGATCTCCTTTCACAGGCGGTTACTTGACGGCGCTGTCGATCACGGGGGCCAGGACGCTGTCGGCGAAGAGGTAGCCGCCGATGAGCAGTACGCCGATGAGCCACCAGGGCGGGCGGATGAGCTTGACGCCGAGGTAGCCGACGGCCAGCAGGGCGAACCAGAGGGGGACGTCCATCGGGGCGGACTCCTAGCGGACGGTGCAGCGGTGGGTGCGGGCGGCAAGCTGGGCGGCGGTCCGGCTGAAGTAGTCGGCGGACCAGCCGCAGCGGTCGGCGGTGCAGACAGCGGCGTGCGTGGTGCGGCCGTTGCGGTCGCGGTGGGTGCCGATATGCACGGGGCCGATCCGCATCAGGGAGTGGAGGTTGTCGCGGGCGGGCATGGCGGTCAGTCCCTTCGGGTGGTGGTGGGGTCGGGGTACCAGGCGCGGATGCTCCGGGCGGTGGTCGGGTCGTCCACGCGTCGCGCGGCTTCCTCTGCGAGCAGGTGCGCGAGGTAGGAACGTCCGGCCGCCGCCATGTCCCGCGCCGCGTCGATGTAGTCGGACGCGGTCAAGTCGGCCGGGTCGGAGGTCATCTCTGTTCTCCCTCGCAGTCAGCTGAGGTGGGAGGCGATGGCGTCAGCGGGGTGGGGCGGGACGCCGAGGCGGGAACGGAGGGTGTCCGTGTCGATCGGGGAGCCGGTGCGGGCGCGGTACTCGTCGGCGACCTTGCGGGCGTGGTCGATGAGGACGGCGGGGACTGGAGGAACGGGGTCGGGCGCGGCCGGAGCCGTAGAGGCGGGGGCGTTCGCGACGGGAGCCGAGGTCGCGTCGGGCTCAGGCAGGGGTTCCGCCATCGCGGTCTCGGGCGGTGCTTCCGCCACTGGAGGCTTGGGGAGGGCTTCCGCCGCTACGGGCTGCTCGGCGTCCGGCGTATCCGTGACGCGGGCCGGCGGAACCGGCTCCGGCCCAGGCCCCGCAGCGGTTGAGTGCGCGAGAAGAGTTCCGCCGAGGAAGGCGAGCGCGGGCCATCCGACGACGCCGAGGCGGAGCAGGGCGGGCGGGTCGGCCAGGTCGAGGAACCCGGCGGTGGCGATGTTGGCGCCGAGCGAGGCGAACAGGGCGATGAGAAACCAGCACCAGGCCAGCCGGGACGGCCCCTCACTGCGCAGCCGCCGCCAGGCCGCGACCAGGAGCAGGTCGACGCTGACCGGGTAGGCCCACGCCTTCCAGCCGTTCTGTCCGGCAGCGGCGGCCAGGTCGTGCAGGTGAGCGAAGGACAGGGCACCGGCGATGACGGCCTGAATCAGAACCGCGTCGACCCGGATGCCGTGACGCGCGCTGCCCATCAGACATCGCCCCGGTCACTGGGACCGCCGTCCGGGCCGTTGTCGAGGCCGTTGTCGTAGTCGTCGTCCGGGAACATGCCGGGCGGCGGCTCGGGCAGCGAGACGGCGAGGGACGGGCTGACGGCGTCCACGAAGTCGAGATCGGCGCCGGCCATGTCGGCGTAAAGCGCGAGTTGGCCGAGCAGGAGCACAGTTCGGGCGAAGTCTTCGCAGGTCGGGCACATGGCGGGTTCTCCCTTCTCGGGGGCATAGCGGGGTAGGGACGTGGCGCGAAGGCGGTCACACCAACCGTGGGGATCCGGCAGGGATCAGGCGGTGGCCGAGGATGCCTTGACCAGCGGCACGAGCACCGCAGCATCGGACTCAGAGCCGGGGAAGGCGGGCCGGAACGGGGCCAGTTCGGGCAGGTCCGGGGTCCGGTCGGCGTATCGGTTGCAGATGTTCGCGGCCTGGCGCAGCGAGGTGTGCGGGGCGCGGATGCGGTGCCATCCTCCGGAGGAGTCGCCCGCGATGGCGATCCCCCGCATCTCGGCCGGAATCTGGATGGCGGCGAGGACAGCGTCCGGGGAGATGTCTCCGAAGGCCATGTTGGCGGACGTTTCATCGTTGACACGGTGGGCGGTACGGCCGGTGAGCTGGGCGCGGAGCATCGTGATCCCCTTGCCGAGTTCGGATCCGAAGCGCTGCCCGCAGATTTCGAGGTAGATGCCGGCCGCGCGGCCGAGTTGGGCGAGGTGGACCAGGGCGGTGATGATGCGATCCCGCCGCTTCTCCTCGTCTTTCGTTGCGTACAGGGCAAGTTCGGCAACCTCGTCGACCAGGACCACGACGGGGACCGGGCGTAACTCTGTCGGCAGGTCCCAGATGTCGGCGGCGACCTCAGCGTCCGGCAGGTCGGAGGTGATCCGCTGCTGAGACCGGATGAGCTGATAGACACGCTCCATCCGTGCCACGAGCGCATCAAGCACTTCGGCAGCGGTGTCGGGGTCGTCGGCCAGCGCGGAGAACCGGCGGGCCAGCGGGAACAGTTCCACCCCCCGCTTGCAGTCGACGCCGACGAGGGCGACGTCCATCGGGGCGAGTCCGGCGACCAGGTTGCGTTGGTAGACCGACTTCCCGGACTCCGTGGCGCCGAGGGTGAGGGCGTGGGGTATCGCCCGGTAGTCGCGGTAGTGCACCGAGCCGTCCTCCCGCAGGGCGACCGGCACTCGCATGGGCAGGGTCTCGGTCTCGGCGGGCATCCGCACCCGCTTGAGCACGTCGTAGCCGGTCATCCGCACCTCTACGACACCGGAGCGCAGCTCACGCGAGGTCACTCCGTACATCGAGAACGAGTGCCGCAGCCGGTCCGAGGCGGCGGCAATGTCGAACGCGTCCTGTCCGGGGCGGAGCTTGAGCCGCAGGACCAGACCGGTGCGACTCGGCCGCAACCGCAGGATGCGCGGCGAGCGCGCCTCCGGTATCGGCCGGTTGGTGGCCCGCGCCAGGGCGAGCCGCCACCGCGAGGGCGGAACGGTCAGCCCGCACGCGTCCATGACCGAGCCGTACCGGATCAGGACCCGCACCACGGCCACCGTGACCCCGAAGGTCAACCAGTACCAGGCGGGACGCCGCCACCGCAGGAGACCCACGGCGACGACGACCAGCACGAGAACTAGCACGACCACGAACCCGGTCATGATCAGGCCGCCTTGGACCCTGTGGCGACATCGGCGTCGACGTCGGCGAGCGAGGTGACCGCGACCGCGCGGAACGCGATGCCGTGCCGCTTCTGGCCGTTGAAGTCGTTCTCCCAGGGCCGGGCTATCAGGCCGGTGAGCGCGACCGACGTGCCCATGGACAGTTCACCGCTGATCCCGGGCTCCGGAACGGTGACGGACAGGATCTCCACCTCGTCGTTCGCCGCGAACATCACGTCGACCGTCATCAGCTTCGCTCCGGTCTCGGCATCGGTGGCGATCTCACCGGTACGGCGGTCACGCACCTTGACCTGCGGGGACTTGGCGACCATCACGACCGCACCGGAGGTGTCGACGGGAATCTGACGCACGTAGATCGCTCCTCTATAGATGCTGGACTCCGCCACTCATGTATATGAGTGACATGAAGAAGAGTGCCCCACTCCTATACATGAGTCAACCCGCCGCGAGGAAGAACTCGCGACGGGCTGTGGGAAGTTGAGCGGGCGTCAGTCGTCCGCAGGGATCCGGTACTCGAAAACGAACTGGTCAGCGGCCATGAGCGTGTCGCACACCTCTACAACGACACCTGCGGTCGTACGGGCTTCCCGCACCAGGTGAACCACGGGCGCCCCCGGACTCAGCGCCAGCTCCGAGGCTTCGAACTTCGAGGCCGGCCGGGCTTGCAGCGTCTCGACGAACTCCGCGAACTCATGCCCGTGGTCTTCGAGTCGGGCGTAGATGCCTCCACCGCCAGGGTTCTCGGCGAACAGCTCCGGAATCTCCTTCACGACGTCCCAGGGCAGGTACGACGTCGCCGTCTCGACCGGGGTGCCGTTACGGAAGTAGAGGCGCCGACGAGCCAGCACCTGTGTGCCGACCGGAACGCCCAGACGCTCGGCGGCACCCTCAGGCACCTCCATGGGCCCGATGTAGAGAACGCTGACCTTGGCACTGGCACCGGACTGCGCGGACTCTGCGAGATAGGCCGCCTGCCCACCCTGCCGAAGCGAGCGCCGAAAACGATCGGAGGAGCGGTGCCGCACCGGAGGCCGGTCCTTCACGATCGAACCCTTGCCGTGCCGGGTCTCGACCAGCCCGCTCGCCCGCACCTCGACCATGGCCTTTCGGATCGTCCCGCCGGCCACGCCATAGCGCTCCACCAGCTCGGACTCACTCGGCACCATGTCACCGGGCTTGAGAACCCCTGCCCGGATCTGCTGCACGATCTCGTCCGCGATCTGCACGTACCGAGGCCCGGAACCGACCCCTCCCGCCACAGTTCCCATAGTCCTTCTCTGCCTCCTATGCTCCTCTACATGAGTCAACCACAGGAAGCGACACCCTCCCCCCGGCACTCCGTATCCGTGGCCGGAGCAGTGGTGCGCGAGGACGGCCGCCTCCTGGCAATCCGCCGAGCCGACAACGGCACCTGGGAACTCCCCGGCGGCATCCTCGAACTCGACGAAACCCCCGAAGCCGGCGTGACCCGCGAGGTCCTGGAGGAGACCGGCATCCACATCGAGATCGACGAACTCACCGGCATCTACAAGAACATGACCCGCGCCATCGTCGCCTTGGTCTTCCGCTGCAAGCCTTCCGGCGGCACGGAACGCACCTCAACCGAGTCCACGGCCGTCTCCTGGCTCACCCCCGACGAGGTCAGCGAGCACATGTCCGAGGTCTACGCGGTCCGGCTCCTGGACGCCTTGGACGACAACGGCCCCCACGTCCGAAGCCACGACGGCAAGCGCCTCATCCCAGCGGGATAAAACCTTCTCTCCTTCATCAAGGCCCGCGCACAGCGCGGGCGCACGCCGCCTCTGCGGCGCGGCCTGCCTCCTGTCTGCGCCCCGGCTGGCCGCGCCCGGCGGTGCGCTGCGTGCATGCGGGCGAGGTCAGGAAACACCCTTTGTGGCTGGGGAGGTCGGCTCCACTGCTTGAGGCAGCCACTTTGGGGCGAGCCTCTAAGAACATGGCCCCAACGTCGTGCTTACTGGGCAATTCCACAAACCACCCGACGCACCGGAAGCTCACGGGGCAATGATCACTCGTCCCAAAGCCGCTCCAACCCAGAGTCGCTCCACTAACCGTGTTCCGTCTTGCCGATCCGCGCACGCTAAACGCATTTTATTCCGGTGACCTCGATCCCGAAGGGATATTTCCGTTGCGCCGAAAGGAGCGGCGCCCACTCAGGCTTTGTACATCCGCCATTTGACTCATTAGATCGGCTGCTGAAGTGGGATCAAGGTCAAGAACTGGTCGGGCGGCTTCAATGAAATCGCTCACCGTTTCCGCAGTGGCGAAGTATCTCTGACTCAGGTCGTCTTTGATCTGTTCTCGCGCGTCAGATTCGTCCACAACAGCGTGGACGTAGGCAGTGGCAATCCTCCCAGCCTCGGCTATGCCATGGAGTAGCACCAACCCGGCAGAAGCGACCCGGTGCGGGCCCAGTATTGCCACGCGCGACCAGAGCGGCTGCAAACCGTCGACTTCACCCTTTAAAGATCTGATGAACTGATCAGCCTCAACCCTTCCCATCCCCCGTGAATCAATAATGGCGTTATGGATTTTGTCCAGAACCGTGTACGATCCTCCAAGGAAAGCGTCATATGCGTCAACTCTTGGACCACGCTGCTGGTATAGCTGGTCCGACCGAAGCTGTAATCTGGTTTGCTGCAATTGCGTTGAAGCCTGCAATTTCGCCTGACTTCTTGCCCACCAACCCGTTGCGACAGCGGCCAGAGCCGTTCCTGTGGCCCCCACAGTTGCTCCCAGCACTGCGGCCAATCCGGCATCCATGGCGAGATTGTGCCCGAGGTCGCTGACGCTGTGGGCCAAGTTGGCCTAGTAAAGCCGAGGCGGACAGAGAATCGGCCCGCTGACCAGATCCGTTCCGCCCTGAGAAGAGTGAGAGCCCCCGCCGCCTGAGTGTCTAACTGCGTGACAACCGTGGACATCAGCGGACCATCAGCGCAGGTGGCAGGCATCGCACCCCAAGGACAGCGAGCATCCCGAGTTACATCGGGACGAAGAAGTCACGGCCCAATGCCTCGTCGCCACGGTTCCGCCGTCGCTGCTTGCCCTGGCATACGTCACCAAGCAGCGTGGCTGAGGTCGGCTGTGGTGCAGCGAGGCACACGCGCACCTCGTCGGTCGTCGCACCCACCATCGTGGCTGACTGTCGTCGGGCGCTGCTAAGGCAGTCGTCCGTTCCGAACGTAGCTTCTCGGTCAAGGCGTATGCACGGCGAAGTGATCGGGAACCATCCACGCAATAGGGAGAGGAGCCCGGGTTCTTCATTCGGGCTCCTCTCCCTATTGGGCTGAACGGAGCATTGTTACTGGCGGCTCCGTTGCCGAGCGCCCCTTCAGAAGGGATGAGGATCCCTCTCCGCCAGAAGGTGACCCCTGCTGGTTGCCACACGGAGCACGTCCTCCAGGGCCCCGGCCAGTTCCGTCGCCAGAAGTCGCACGCCCTCCGGGCTCGCGTGCTCGTCGTCGAGGGTTTCCGCTGCCTGCTTCAGCAGTTCGGCCGCCGAGCCGACCTGTACGGCTTCGATGTTGTCCGCCAGGCGGGACAAGTAGCCGTCCCTGTCGTCGGTGCTCAAGTAACAGGGCTTGCCGTCCAGTCCCGACCACGGGAGAAGCCGCAACTCGTTCCGTGCCGTCATGGCTGCGTCTGCCTCTCCTCGATCACATGGTGAGTAGTGAAGACCGCGTCAGCGCGATCCCCCGGGAGCACAAGGAGCGCTGCTTCGATGACGCGCCCCGAGGCATCGACCGCGACCCGCGTGATCGCGAGGACCGCCACGGCGCCGCTGATCCGGAGAGTCGACGCCTCCTCTGGTGTCGGGAGGCGGGCGGATACCGTCTCGCGAACCTCAGCCGGCGGAAAGCTCAGTACGGCAAAGGTTGCTTGCGCCCGCGTACTTGAGATTCCGTCGCCGAACACCGTGACGGGCTCCAAGTCGCGCGGGACATAGATGCGCGCCAGGCTGTGCGGGGAGTCGCCCTCGTAGCTGAGGCACTGGAACTGGGTCAGTGGGCTGCCGTCCGAAACCCGCAGCAGGGCTGTCAGATCCCCGTACGCGCCCATCGCGCTGGTACGGACCGTGACGCGGAAGTCCGCGTCGGCAGCATTCCAGAGATCCAGCGCGCCCCATCCGCCCACGTAAGTGATCTTGCGAAAGGAACGGCGAACGAAGTTCCCCTTGCCGTGGATCTTCTCGATGAGACCTTCCCTCTGAAGTACCGCGAGCGCACTCCGCAGCGTCGCCGTGCTGACCATGTAGTGACCGGCCAGCCTGGACTCTGACGGCAGAGGCTCGCCAGGCTTGACCCGACCAGTTGTGATTTGGTCCCGGAGGTCATCGGCGATGTCGCGATGGCGCGAGCGCATGGATCCGATCACCACCTTCTCGTCATCCGCACGGCGACGAGCCGGGTGCGCGTGTGCATCGTCAGCAGTTCGCCCGATTCGAAGACGAGTTGCTTGGCTCCCCCGCGGAGTTGGAAGAGGTCTTTCACGCAGCAGGCTCGGCCGCCGAGTTGGATGATGTCGCCGCGCTGCACGGTGGTCGCGGTGACCTCGATGTGGGAGGCCAGCGCGCCTCCGGGGGGCTGCCACCTCACTGCTCCACCTCCGCAAGCGTGGACCGATCGAACGTCGAGTGGCACGCGCACTCACACGCTTCATAGATCACCGGAAGGTCGACCGGCGCCGATGTCGGAGATGCCTCCGTACAAGCCAGATGCGTTCCGATGCGGCAGGCGGTCGACCGATAGGGCAGTGCCGAGGCGCCCGTGACGTGTGGTGGCTGTTGGCCAGGCGGAAGAGGAGGCATCAGTGGACCCCCGCGCCCGCGAGGGCCGACCACACATCGGCCGTCAGGTGGGGAACGGCAACCACCGAGCGCGTTCGCACCCGCCTCTCCCAAGCCAGCACATACGGGCGGACGAGCGCGATGTCCTCACCCCTGAGCGAATGGCGATGGGCCGGGCTGTCGGAGGTCCGTCCCAGGACGACGGTCGACGCGTCAGCGGATGCCGTGGAGGCAAGGGCGGCGGGTGCGGCCGGCGGCCGGACGGGTGTTAAGGGGCGGCGGTGCCTGCCCTTCGGAACGTGCCGCACCCTGGTGAGGGACACGAGGCGGCGGATACGGTTGAGCACGCTGCTCAGCTCCTATCGCTGATGGCCCGGTCCCCCGACATCGCCCGTCGTGGGGACCGCTTTGCGTACGACCGCCCAGAGAGTGCGGCCGTTCAGACTGGTGGCGATGAGTCCGAACCGGTCGGCCTCCGCCACCACTTCCAGCACCTCCCGCCATGTCTCGGCGGAGAGCGATTCCGGCACCTCCGCTTCGACCGACATGTGCAAGGTGTGCTCCTCCACGCGCGCGGGGAGTCCAACGGCGGACAGCCGGGCGGCGATGGCCGCCGCGCTAACTCCCGAAGCGGGCACAGGGCAGCCTCCGTCACCGGCGATCACTTTCAGTAAAGCTAGTTAACTAGATTAGAGCTAGTGGACTAGATTTTCCATATGTCTGAGCAACCGCCCTATCTCCGCATCGCCGACGAACTCCGGCGGCGGATCGCGGACCACGTGTGGGAGCCGGGGGACCGCCTGCCGTCCCGCGCCCAGATCGGCCAGGAGTACGGCGTGGGCGAGAACGTGGTGCGCCGGGCTCAGGAGCTGCTGATCTCCCAGGGCGTGTTGGAGGGCCGTGCCGGATCGGGCACATACGTCGCCGAGCCCAGGCAGCGGGTGCGGATGGTCCGCTCATCCGCGCGTGAGCAGCCCCAAGGATCGCCATTCCGGGCGGACATGAAGGCGGTGGGCAGGCAGGGCGGCTGGGAGAGCCGCACGGACGCCAAGGTGCCAGCTCCCGCAGGGATCGCGGCCCGACTCGGCATCTCCGAAGGCGACCTCTGCGTCCGGACGACCTACGAGTTCCTGGCGGACAGCAGGCCCACCCAGTTGTCGACGAGTTGGGAACCGTACGACCTCACCGCCGGCACCCTCGTCGTCCTCCCCGAAGGAGGACCCCACGCCGGGGCGGGCGTCGTGAACCGCATGGCCGCGATCGGCGTGACCGTCAGCCACGCGGTGGAACAGCCGGAACCACGACAGGCCACGGCCGAGGAGGCGTCACTTCTCGGCATCCAGAAGGCCGCACTCGTCACGCACATCCAGCGGACGTACTACAGCGACCAAGGCCGCCCCGTGGAGACCGCGGACATCGTGGTGCCCGCCGCCCACTGCGAGATCGTCTACGAGATCCCGATCAGCCGTTAGCAAGCATTGGGATACCGCCCGCCGCTGGATCTCGAAATGCCGTGCCCCGGACGTGCCCCAGACATGCCCCCGCGTGCCCCTTCCGTGCCCGATCGAGCAGGAAACCACGGGGAACACCGGACCGTCACAGCCACCGGAAACAAAAGCGGCCCCCGACCGAATTCCCAGGTCAGGGGCCGTTCTCACTGCTCATCGTGCGGAGGCGGTGGGATTTGAACCCACGGTTACATCGCTGCAACGACGGTTTTCAAGACCGTTCCCTTCGGCCGCTCGGGCACGCCTCCCCGCGCCGGCCCGTGGGGCGGCGCGGGGACAAGACTAGCCGGTCAGCTGTCGCCCTTGCGCTCGCCCAGGACCACGTCGACCGAGTGCTCCTTGCCGCCGCGCTCGTACGTGATCTTGACCGTGTCGCCCGGCTTGTGGGTCCAGATCTGGCCGATCAGGGTGGGGCCGCTGTCGACCACCGTCTCGTCCAGCTTCGTGATGACGTCGCCCGGCTTCAGGCCCGCCTTGTCCGCGGGGCCGTTCGGCGTCACGGACTTCGAGCCGCCCGCGCCCTCCTGGGTGATCGTCGCGCCGTCGCTCTGCTCGTCCAGGGAGACCGAGGCGCCGATCACCGGGTAGACCGGCTCGCCGGTCTTGATGAGCTGCTGTGCGACCGTCGTGGCCTGGTTGACGGGGATCGCGAAGCCCAGGCCGATCGAGCCCGACTGGCCCGAACCGCCCATGCCGCCGCCGCTGCTCGCGGGCTGGATCGCGGAGTTGATGCCGATGACCGCGCCCCGCGAGTCCAGCAGCGGGCCGCCGGAGTTGCCGGGGTTGATGGCCGCGTCCGTCTGCAGCGCGTTCATGTACGACGCCTTGCTGTTGCCGCCGTCGCTGGAGGCCACCGGACGGTTCTTCGCGCTGATGATGCCCGTCGTCACCGTGTTCGACAGGCCGAAGGGCGCGCCGATCGCGATCGTCGTGTCCCCGACCGCGACCTTGTCGGAGTTGCCGAGCTGCAGCGGCTTGAGGTTCGACGGGGCGTTCTTCAGCTTGATGACCGCGACGTCGTAGCCCTGCGCCTTGCCGACCACCTCGGCCTGGTACTTCTTGCCGTTCGAGAACGTCGCCGAGAGCTTTCCGCCGTCGGCCGCGGACGCCACCACATGGTTGTTGGTGAGGATGTGGCCCTGGGTGTCGTAGATGAAGCCGGTGCCCGTGCCACCCTCGCCGTTGCTGCCCTGCGCCTCCAGGGTGACGACGCTGGGGAGCGCCGCCTCCGCGACGCCCGCGACCGTGCCCGCGTCGCGCTTGGGCGCCGGTCCGGTGTCCGAAGCCGAGACCGTCGTCGAGTTGGAGGAGTTGTCGTTGCGCTCCGCCGCCCAGTAGCCGACGCCGCCGCCGATGCCGCCCGCGACCAGCGCCGCGACGGCCACCGCCGCGACGAGTCCACCGCGACGGCCGCCCGGCTTGGGCTCGGGCGCCTGGTACGTGGAGCCCCAGCCGCCCGCTCCCGCGCCGTCCCCGCTCGCGTACGCCGGGACCGCCGGGGGTGCGGGCGGCGGCCAGTCGCCCTGCGCGGCGGCCGGGGAGCCCGCCGCATGGGCCGCCGTCTCGTCCCCGCGCGCGGGGTCCACGGGAGCGGACGCGGCGGCCGGCTCGGGAGCCGACTGAGGGGCCGATTGGGGGGCCGATTGGGGGTACGCGGGTGCGTCGGCCGGGTACTTGGGCGTGCCGTCCGCCTCGGCGGGGGCCTCCGGGACGGAGCCCGGCGCGGTGTCCGCGGAAGCTGCGGGAGTGTCCACCGGCACGGGGGGTGCGGACGGGGCCGGGGGTACCGGGTTGCCCTCGTTCTCGGTGCTCACAGCTTTTCTCCTCGGTCCACTGCTGTCTCTGTCAGTTCTCTGTCAAACCAAAAACGGGCCATACAGGGTCATGCAGGCTGTCTCGCTGTGTTGTTGTACGCGGTCAGCTTTTCCCACGGGCCGTCAGGGCACCATAAGACGTTCCTGTGCGTCCGATGCCATCCTTTATGTCGGACGAAACGGACGCATCCCCAGAAGGCCACCAGAAGGTCGCCGGAAGGCCGTCAGAAGGTCCCCGAGGACTCTCCCCAGGACCACCGATCGCCCACTACGCGCGCGCACCCGCTCTCGATGGCACCATGACGCGGTGACCCACGCACGACAGCACCCGATCCAGGTCGTCGCCCACCGAGGAGCCTCCGAAGACGCTCCCGAGCACACTCTGGCCGCGTACAAGAAGGCCATCGAGGACGGTGCCGACGCTCTCGAATGCGACGTACGGCTCACCGCCGACGGCCATCTCGTGTGCGTCCACGACCGCCGCGTCAACCGTACGTCGAACGGTCGCGGCGCCGTGTCCGCGCTCGAACTGTCCGAGCTGGCCGCACTCGACTTCGGCTCCTGGAAGCGGCGTTCCGAGGGACAGGAGGGGCCCGGCTGGGAGGAGAGCCCCGACTGGGAGGCGAGCCCGGACCGTGCGGACACGTCCGTACTGACGCTGGAACGGCTCCTGGAACTCGTCTCGGACGCGGGCCGCCGTATCGAGCTGGCCATCGAGACGAAGCACCCCACGCGCTGGGCGGGGCAGGTCGAGGAACGCCTCCTGGTGCAGCTCAAGCGGTTCGGACTCGACGCCCCGCGCGCGGGGGAGACGTCCCCGGTGCGGATCATGAGCTTCTCGGCGAGGTCGCTGCACCGGGTGCGGGCGTCGGCGCCGGGTCTGCCGACCGTGTACCTGGTGCAGTTCCTGTCGCCGCGGCTGCGGGACGGGCGGCTGCCCAAGGGCGTACGGATCGCGGGACCCTCGCTCCGGATCGTGCGCAACCACCCCGCGTACATCGCACGGCTCCAGCGCGCGGGGCACCAGGTGCATGTGTGGACGGTCAACGAACCCGAGGACGTCGATCTCTGCGTGAAGCTGGGCATCGACGCGATCATCACCAACCGCCCGAGGCAGGTGCTGTCCCAGCTGGGACGCTTGTAGCCGCAACTACGGGGAGTGCACCGGCGCGTTCGCTCCGTGTTCGATCGTTACGAGTGCGTCACCGGGCGGGGATTGGCCGGTTTCCGGTCCAGTCCAGGGGGGCATTCACACCGTGGCGTGGGGCGAAGGAGGTCTCGGGGGTGGCGTTGGTGGTGGCACAGGAAGTGCCCACGTCGTCGAGCATGGCCGTACCCCATGGTCCTGCGGGCGTGGGGGAGGCGCGACACCGGATGCGGGCGCAGTTGCGCGGCAGCGGGGTGTCGGAGTCGGTCATCGACGACGCCGTTCTGATCCTTTCCGAACTGCTCAGCAATGCGTGCCGGCACGGTCGGCCGCTGGGTGAGGCGTTGGCGGGGGACGGCGACGTCCGGGCCGCGTGGCGCGTCGACACCGGGGGCCGGCTGACGGTCGAGGTGACGGACGGCGGTGGCCCGACCCGCCCGGTTCCGGCCACACCGTCGGTCACCGCGCACGGGGGCCGCGGGCTGCACATCATCACGGCGCTCGCCGACGACTGGGGCGTACGTGACGACGCGCGCGGTGAGGTGACGGTCTGGGTGGTCGTCCACGACGACGTGCCCGCCGAACACCGCCGCGACGATTTCGCGACGCGGATCGCGTCGCCACCGGTCTCGGGGATACCGGACCTGGACTTCGCGGACGCCTTCGACGACATGGACTAGACGTCGCGTCATCAGCACCGCGCGCACCACGCGCGCACCACGCGCGCACCACGCACACCGCGCGAGCACCGCGCACACCGCGCGCGTCACGGGCGCGGAGCACACGCCTCCGATACGGACGCCCATGGCGCTCGGCGTCACACACCCCGCCACGCACCCGCCGCACCCCGTCCTCCCCCAGGAAGCCACCCGGTACCCCCACGAGCCTCGCCCCCCTGCAAACCCCCGCAGCGGCTAGGCTCGCCGCCGTATCGCACGAGCTGTCACCGGGAGACATCCACCATGGCCAAGAAGCGCCCCCAGACCAAGGCCAAGCCGCGCGTCAGTGACGCGGACATCCCGGTCGTCAAAGCCCGGGAACCCTGCCCCTGCGGATCGGGGCGGCGCTACAAGGCGTGCCACGGGCGCGCCGCGTCGCACGCCGTCACCGAGCTGGTGCAGCGGCCCTTCGAGGGCCTCGCGGGCGAGGGCGACTGGGTGGCGCTGCGCGAACTCGTGCCGGCCGCCACCGTCGCGCTGACGCTCACGGACGGGCTGCCCGACGGCATCCCCTCGGTCACCCTCGCCACCGTCCTGCCCATGGCGTGGCCCGCACTGCGCCGGGACGACGGCTCGGTCCTGCTGGGCCTCCAGAACGACACGTCGTCCGGCGACATCAGCCGCGACCTCGCGGACACCCTCCTGCGCGCGCTGGAGGCCGAACCGGGCACCCCCGTGCAGGGGCGTCGGGTTCCGGCCGAAGGTCCCCGGCTCCAGGACCTGCTCGACCCGAAGGCCACGTTCGAGCCGGTCGTCCACGCCGGTTTCGAGTTCTGGGTGCCGGACGCGGAGAACGCGACGCCCGAGGTCGGCGCGTCCCTGGAGCGGGCCAACGCCGCCGCCATCCCCACCGCGAAGCTGTCCGGCGTGGACTGCGCGTACTGGTGCGAGACCCCCGAGAAGAACCATCTGCGCTGGGTCATGCCGTACCCCGAGGAGCAGCTCCTGGACGCGCTCGCGCGGCTGCACGCGGCCGGTACGTCGTCGCTCGGCGAGGGCACCCGCCTGGTCGGCTCGTTCCGCGCGCACGGGCTGACCGTCCCCGTCTGGGACCTGCCCACGGGCGTCGGCGCGGATGACGTCGAGAAGCCTGCCGCCGCGTTCGCGGAGCGCCTTGCCGTCGCCCTCGCCACCGACACCCCGCTCACCGGCGACGAGCGCCGCGCGCGCGGGGGTCTCACCAACCGGCAGGTGACCCTTAGCTGACCGACCGGTCAGCCGCCGGAAGTGGTGACTCCGGTCACAACTGCCCGTGCGCGCAGGTAAATCGCTGTCCGAATAGGCGGGATCGAATTTGCGAACCGCCGATCTCTTGTTACCGTTCAGATAGCCCGGTTGCTGGTGCATCCCCCGTCGCCAGCAACCGGGCGTTGACGTTTCCGCTCACAGGCCGCCCGCGTACGCCTCGCGCGCCCCCCGAGCGCCCCGCCCACACCTCCGCGTCAACCGGCCTCCGGCGCCGCCGAGTTGCTGCCCGAGCGCAGCAGCAGCGGCCCGCTCTCCGCACTGCTGGTGGGCCCGTGGGCGCCGTCCCCGCCCCCGGCGGTGGCCGCGAACTCCGCGATCGCCGCATACGCCTCCACGCTCCCGCGCGTGCGCCCTCGTGGCGTCTCGCACGCCCCCGGCTCATCGGCCGTACCGACCACGCAGTGCGTCTGTACGGTGAGCCCTCCGGGTGCCATCAGGGTCAGCAGGGAACTCACGGCCATCCCCGACGCGTTCCGGTAGTAGGTACGCGCCCAGGTCTCGCCCCCCTGGGTCAGCACACAGGTCTGGGCTTCGAGGCCGTCCGGAGAAGCCAGTTCCGGCCCGCACCGCGCACCGCTGGTGAGACCGAGCCCGCGAAGAAGGGAGGAGGAAGCAGGAGAGGAGGAGTCTGACGACAAGGACGACGAAAGCGACGAAGGCGAGGACGACAGCGTCCGGGGTGCCACGGTCCCCGAGGCCGGCCATCCCCGCGCCCCCGATTCCGCCCGCCCCGACGCTCGCGATTCGGACGACTGCGACGCGTTCGACCGAGACGCAGACGACTGGGACGCGGACGACCGGGATTTCGACAATCCCGGTTCCGACCGCTGCTGGGCCGCCGTCCGCCCGACGGTCCCGCCGCCCTGTGCCGCGGTGCCGCCACCGACCCGGCCGTTCTCCTCAGCCGCCCCCAGGGGTCCCGCCGACGCCCCGGCGAGCGGCAGCAGAACCGTGAGCGCCACCACGCCCATGAGGGTGACCAGGCGAAGGTTCATGGGCCCGAAGATAGCCGCGGGGCGGGGCGCCAGGCGCCCCGCACACCCGATTCCCCTACAACTCCGGCGCGCTCACACCCGTACGAGTGAGGGCGTCCACCACACCGTCCACGACGGCCTCGACGTCGGGCACCCAGGGGGTGGCCGAGCCGGGCAGCGGGGCGCGCTCCCAGCGGACCTGGCCCTGGCCGGTCTCCGAAGGGGGCAGCGCGAGATAGCCGCCCTCGCCGTGGAACCGGAGGGATCCGGGGACGAAGTCCTTGGCGTGCAGCAGCTCCCCCAACTGCTCGAAGGAGTACGGCGCCACGAGCACGGCCCAGCGGGTCGGCGTCGCGACGACGGGGCCGACCCGGATGCCGCGCTGGTCGAGGGCTTCCAGCGCGCGGGCGCCCGCGAGTGCGGGCAGGCTGACGGCGCAGGGGGCGTTGCCGCCGGTGGCGAGGATGACGGGCGCCGCGGGGCGGTTGGTCCACCACCAGCGCACCATGCGCTCGTCGGTGGTGGCCGCGAGCAGGCCCGGGTCGAAGGGATGCGCACCGGGCACCGTGCAGTCGGGGTCGGGGCAGGCGCAGCGGCCACCGCCGCGGGGCTCCGTCCCCACACCAGGGAGTACGGGCCACTGCCAGGTGGCCGCGAAGGTCAGGGCCGCGCTGAACGACTCAGGCTTCCCGTTGTCACGCCGGTTGTCACGGCGGTTGTTGCGCCTGGACAGGAGCCTGCGTCCCTTTCCGAGGATCTCGCGCATGAGCGCTCGTTCCTTTCCGTTGAAACGCCGAAGACCACTCACACCATGTGTCGATCACTTCACCGTGCGTACCTGCTGGCGCGTCACACCCCAGCCGTGGGCATGGGGAACCCCTATGGGCCGAGCATTCTGGCTGCGTCCATAGTGCGTCTGTCTCAAGCATGGGCATGGCGTGGGGTGGCGGCGCCTGGCGCTTTGCCGTCCCGTGCTGCTTCTTGCCGCCTCCGCCACGGAGGATGGGGCACGGTCACTGGTGGTTAAGACGCCCGGGTCCGTCGCCAGGTTCCAGGACGATCCCAACCGCCCCCGGCCTTCTCCGAGTACGTACCCATCACAACCGCTATGACGCTCCGTCGAACGATGTCAGTCGACCCCAATATGCCATTACCGGGGTCACTTTTTTGCCAAGTTCTCACAACCGCCTGCGCCTCGTGGACATCAGCGAACCCAGCAGGACAATGCTGGACATCCCCTCATCAGTGCGTGTAGATGTGGAGACAATGCTCGCGGCGCAGAATGACAGGGGGTTTGCGATGCTATTGAGCAATACGCACCGGCCTGAGAGTCGCACACCATGACCGCCCCACAGCTTCCGAAAGTGGCTGGAATCGATTCATCGGTTCCCTCGCCCGCACACACTGTCGCGCCCATCGCGCCCTCCTCAGCCACCTCGGCCACCTCATCAGCCTCCCCCGCCGGCTCGACCGCGGGCTCCGCCGCCGCGTCCCCCGTCGGCGCGGTCCTCCAGGACCGGCTCGCGAGCTGGGTCTCCGACCTCACCACGCTGCACGAACTCACCGAACGCCTCGCGCGCACGGCGACACTGGACGACGCCCTCCATGAACTCCTGCGCGCCGGAGCCGCCCTGGTGGGCGCCCGGCGCGGCCTGGTCGTCCTGGAACCCGCCGACGGGCTCGGCCCCGGCAGAACGGTCGGCCTGGGGCTGGCCCGCGCCGATCTCGGCCACATCGAGACGGTGCCGCGCTGCTCCACCGCGTACGGACGGCTGCTCGACACCCCGGCCGGGCTGCCGGGCGGCGAGAGCGAGATCGCGCAGCCCGATCTCCTCGCCGACGACGGACTGGACCCGCGCCACCGCGAGGTCGCCGACCGCCTCGGCTATGCGGCGAGTTACGCGCTGCCGCTCGCCACCGAGCAGGCGGGCCGCCTCGGCGCGGCCGTGTGGCTGTACGACGAGCCCGCCGAGCCCGTGGACCGCCAGCGCCATCTGATCGGCCTCTACGCGCGCTATGCGACCGAACACCTGGCCAGACTGGTCGAACTGGAGCGGACCCGTTCCACGCTGGCGACCGTCGCCGCCGAACTGCTGCCCGCACGGCTGCCACGCGTGCCGGGTGTGCAGGTGGCCGTGCGGCATCACAGCGGGCCGCGCGGCGGTGGCGACTGGTTCGACGCGCTGCCGCTGCCGGAGGGCGCGCTCGGGCTCTCGGTCGGCTCCGTCACCGGCTCCGGGCCCAGCGCTGTCGCCGCGATGGGCCGGCTGCGGGCGTCCCTGCGCGCGTACGCGGTGATGGAGGGCGAGGATCCGGTCGCCGTCCTGTCCGACCTCGAACTGCTGTTGCGGCTGACGGAGCCCGCGCGCAGCGCCACCGCCCTGTTCGCGTACTGCGAGCCGCCGCTGCGGAAGATCACGCTCGCCGGGGCCGGGCACTGCCCGCCGCTGATCGTGGGCGAGCGGCGCACCGAGTTCGTGGAGACGTCCCTGTCGGCCCCGCTCGGCATGCTCGCGTGCTGGGAGGCGCCGAGCGTGGAACTTCAGCCGGAGCCCGGAGAAACGGTGCTTCTCTACACCGACGGCCTTCTCCAGCGCACCCGCGACCCGATGGACCGGGCCTTCGCGCGGCTGCACGCGGCGGCGGCGAGCGCGCCGCGCGCCGCGCGCGACGACCCGGACGCGCTCGCCGACCATGTGCTGCGGTGCGTGCTGCCGGAGGATGTCCTGGACGATCAGGGCAGCGAGGAGGACGTGGTACTGCTCGCGGCCCGCTTCGAGTGAGCCGCCCGCTTCGAGTGACCAGCCCTCCGCCGAGCCATCCTCCGCCGAGCCTCCCTCCGCGCTCTCCGCATCGGTAATGGGTCTTCCGGCCCTGTGCCCCCTTCCGCACGCCCGTACGATGGAAGGGGTCCAAAGCCGTATCCAAGGAGGAAGACCGTGTCGGAGCAGCTCACGCCGGACAACCCGGGTGTCTCGCCGGACAACCCGGATGTCTCAGAGGTCGCGGACGACGAGGCGGGCGAGCCGATCAAACAGCGCAAGAACGGGCTGTACCCGGGCGTGTCCGACGAGCTGGCCGCGAGCATGAGGTCGGGCTGGGCGGACACCGAGCTGCACGACCTGCGTCCGATCGCCCAGGCCGAGCACACCGCGGCCCGCCGCGCCGCGCTGTCCGCGCGGTTCCCGGGTGAGCGCCTCGTGGTGCCCGCCGGCAACCTCAAGACGCGCTCGAACGACACCGAGTACCCCTTCCGCTCGTCCGTCGAGTACGCGTACCTGACCGGCAACCAGACCGAGGACGGCGTCCTGGTCCTGGAGCCCGGCGCGACCGGCCACGACGCGACGATCTACCTGCTGCCGCGCTCCAACCGGGAGAACGGCGAGTTCTGGCTCGACGGCCAGGGCGAGCTGTGGGTCGGCCGCCGGAACTCCCTCACCGAGGCCGCACAGCTGTACGGCATCCCGGCGTCGGACGTCCGCGAGCTGCCGGACCGGCTGCGCGAGGCGACGGGTCCCGTCCGGGTCGTACGCGGGTACGACGCCGGGATCGAGGCCGCGCTCACCGACAAGGTCACCCGTGAGCGTGACGACGAGCTGCGGGGCTTCCTGTCCGAGGCGCGGCTGGTGAAGGACACGTTTGAAATCGGAGAGCTGCAGAAGGCCGTCGATTCGACCGTGCGCGGCTTCGAGGACGTCGTGAAGGTCCTCGACAAGGCCGAGGCGACCAGCGAGCGCTACATCGAGGGCACCTTCTTCCTGCGCGCCCGCGTCGAGGGCAACGACATCGGCTACGGCTCGATCTGCGCCGCCGGCGCCCACGCCTGCACCCTGCACTGGGTCCGCAACGACGGTCCGGTCCGCTCCGGCGAGCTGCTGCTGCTCGACGCGGGCGTCGAGACGCACACCCTCTACACCGCCGACGTGACACGCACGCTGCCGATCAACGGCCGCTTCAGCGAGATCCAGAAGAAGATCTACGACGCGGTGTACGAGTCCCAGGAGGCGGGTATTGCCGCCGTCCAGCCGGGCGCCAAGTACCGCGACTTCCACGACGCGTCGCAGCGGGTGCTCGCCGAGAAGCTGGTCGCGTGGGGCATCGTCGAAGGGCCGGTCGAGAGGGTCCTGGAGCTGGGGCTCCAGCGCCGCTGGACGCTGCACGGCACCGGTCACATGCTCGGCATGGACGTCCACGACTGCGCGGTCGCGCGCACCGAGACCTATGTCGACGGCACCCTGGAGCCGGGCATGTGCCTGACGGTCGAGCCCGGTCTGTACTTCCAGGCCGACGACCAGACCGTGCCGGAGGAGTACCGCGGCATCGGCGTCCGGATCGAGGACGACATCCTGGTCACCGAGGACGGCAACCGGAATCTGTCCGACGGGCTGCCGCGCCGCTCGGACGCGATCGAGCTGTGGATGGCGAAGCTCAAGGGCGACAAGGGCTGAGCCGACCGGACCAGTTGCTCAAAGACCCGTTCGCCGACTTGTTCGAGGACTCACCGTCGCGCCCGTTCAAGAAGCCATCAGCTTCAGGACGCCATCAGCGGTGAGTCCTCGCGCCATTTGAGGATCTTGTCGAAGCTCACCACGGCGCCGCCTTTGCCCGGCTTGTTGCCGAAGTGGACATGGTCGGCCAGTTCCTGGATGAGACAGAGGCCTCGGCCGTGCTCGGCGTCGTCGGGGGCGGCCGGCAGGGCCTGGGGGCGGACGCGGCCCACGGCGGGGAAACCGGGTCCCGAGTCGGCCACCTCGATACGGCACTTCTCGCCGTCCAGATACGCCGTCACGCGAAACGCGCCGGTGGCTCCGCCCGAAGCCGCACTCCCGCCGTGCTCGACGGCGTTGGCGCACGCCTCGCTGAGGGCCACCGACAGGTCGTAGGAGATGTCGGGGTCGACGCCCGCGGTCTCCATGGTGCCTACCAGGAGGCGCCGCGCGAGCCGAACGCTCGCGGCGTCGCGCCGCAAATGGAGAGACCACCAGATGCTCATGCTCCAGCCTCCTGGCTGCGGCTCGACATACCGATACGTATTGCCGCAACCGGCAACGCGCAATCGCGCGCCGGACGTGATACCGCCCATACGGCGGACGCGCGACGGGATGGCGTCGGTGTATGTGGCCGAGCGTTCGGGGTGATGGTCGTCGGCGTGATGTTGACGCATACCCAGAACGTGACCTTCCGGACCTGCCGTACGGTGCCCATGGGGCCGGTGCGATGATGGGCCCGCCATGACTGCCCCCCACCAGCGCGAGGAACGGGCCGGGTTCGATCTCCGGCTGTTGCGGGCCGCGGTGTTCACCGCGGTCTGCGTCGCGTTGTCCGCGGCAAGTCATCAACTCGCCTCCGCCGATGCGGTCCCGCTGTGGACGCTGGCCGCCGGGTTCCTCGTTCTGCTCGCCGTGGTCGTCCCGCTGGCGGGGCGCACGCGCTCGCTGCCGGGCATCGCGGCGCTGCTCGCGGTCGGGCAGATCGCCCTGCACACACTGTTCGGGCTCGGTCAGCACGGCACCGCCGCTTCCGCTTCCGCTTCGGCCGGGGCGTCCGACGCCTCGCTCGTGCAGCAGGCCGCGCGGCTGGTGTGCGGCGCGGGCGCGGTGGCCATCGGACCCGCCCAGGCGCGGCGCCTCCTCGCCGACGTGGGCGGGGGACACGGGGTCGGCGCCGGTGCGGCTTCCGGTACGGGCGCGGTCATGGGGCACGCGTCCGGCGCGATGGACGCGATGGGTGCCGTGGGCGCGGCGGGCGGCGACGCATCCGGAACTGTGTCCTCCATGGACTCCATGGCGTCCATGCCCTCCATGGCGCTGGTGCCCTCGCTGCCCATGCTGGTCGGGCATCTGCTCGCGGCGCTGGCCACGGGCTGGCTGCTGCGCCGGGGCGACCTCGCGCTGTTCCGGCTCGTCCGGCTCTCCGCGCACGGGGTGGCGGAAGGGGCGCTCGTCCGTGCCCTGCGCGGCGCGCTCGCTCTCGTACGCGCCCTCCTGGCCGGACTGCCCCGGGTACCCGGCGCGGCGCCGCGGGTGCCGCGTACGGACCGGCGGGCGGTACCGAAGCCGCGTACCGCCGCACTTCAGCACTCGGTGATCAGACGAGGGCCGCCCGCCAAGGCCGCCGCTCTCGTTCTCGCTGCCTGACGCGACCCTCTGTCGCGCGGCACGCGCGCGTGTGTGCTCACGCGCGCCCTCTCACCGTCACCACCGCTGAAAGTGGAGTGCTTTCTGCCATGAAGATGTCCCGCGTGTCCCTCGTCGGCGCCACCGCCGCGACCGCCGTACTGCTGCTCTCGGCCCCCGCCTTCGCGCACGTCAGCGTGCAGCCGGACGGGCCGGCCGCCAAGGGCGGTTACGCCACCATCAACTTCAAGGTGCCCAACGAGCGCGACGACGCGTCCACGACCAAGCTCGAAGTGAGCTTCGACGGCGACCACCCACTCGCCTCCGTGATGCCGCAGCCCGTGCCCGGCTGGAAGGCCGTCGTCACCAAAAGCGCGCTCGACAAGCCGCTTGAGCTGCACGGGAAGAAGATCACCGAGTACATCTCGAAGGTGACCTGGACCGCCGACGGCAAGGGCGTCGAGCCGGGCTACTTCCAGAGGTTCCCGCTCTCCGTCGGCCAGCTGCCCGAGGACACGGACCAGTTGGTGTTCAAGGCCGTCCAGACGTACTCCAACAAGGAGGTCGTCCGCTGGATCGAGCCGCAGCAGGAGGGGCAGGCCGAGCCGGAGAACCCGGCGCCCGTGCTCCAGCTGACCGCCGCGTCCGACGACCACCACGGCGGCGCCGCCGCGAGCCCCACGACCGCCGCGGACAAGGACGCCAAGACCGGATCCGGTGACACGACCGAGACGGCGTCCGCATCGGCCGACAGCAGCGACACGACCGCACGGGCGCTCGGCATCGCGGGGATCGTGATCGGTGTGCTGGGGGTGGCGTACGGGGTGCTCGCGGGCCGTCGGCGTCCCGCTGCCGCCGAGCCGGGTGCGGGTTCCGGTTCCGGTTCCGGTTCCGGTTCAGCGAGCTGAGCCTCCGCTTCCTCGGATCCCTTCGAGTCCCTACGGCTCGCTCCGAGTCCGTACGAATCCCTTCGAACGTCCCGGATTCCCCCGGGCCCCCCGGCCGGACCCCTCCGGCCGGGGGCCGCGGGGGGTCCGCCTGGAGAATGCAGTATGCGCAAGAAGACCCTGCTCGCCGCCGCCCTGCTGACCGCGGCCACCCTGACCCTGTCCGCGTGCGGCAGCAGCGACGAGAGTTCCGCACCGACCGTCAAGGTCGAGTCCGAGACGGACCAGAAGGTCGCCACGGTCCTCGACTCCCCGTACACCAAGCCGGATCTCGTCCTCACCGACACCAAGGGCGAGAAGTTCGATCTGCGGGCCGCCACCAAGGGCAAGCCCACGCTGATCTACTTCGGCTACACCAACTGCCCCGATGTGTGCCCGCTGACCATGGGGAACATCGCGCAGGCCAAGAAGAGCCTGCCGAAGGCCGACCAGGACAAGCTCCAAGTCGTCTTTGTCACGACCGACCCGGAACGGGACACTCCGGAGTCGCTGGGCAAGTGGCTCAAGGCGCAGGACCCCGAGTTCATCGGGCTGACCGGTGACTTCTCGACCATCCAGGCCGGCGCCCGTCAGCTCGCCATCGCCATCGACGCGCCGTCCAAGGACAAGAACGGCAAGGTCGTCTCCGTCCACGGCAAGCAGGTCATCGCCTTCTCGCCCAAGACGGACGCCGGGTATGTCCTGTACGACGGCGACTCCACGACCATCGACGACTACGCCAAGGATCTGCCCCGGCTCATCAAGGGGGAGAACCCGTGAGCCTCCGCACCGGCCGTACGGGGGTGCTCGTGCTGGTGGCCGGGGTCACGGCCGTCGCGCTCGCCGGGTGCGGAAGCGATTCAGGTTCCGGTTCCGAGTCCGGTGCGGCCGGTGCCAAGCCCGAGTTGAAGGTGGACGGCGCCTTCATTCCCGCGCCGCCGACCGGTGACATGGCCTCCGGGTTCTTCACGGTCACCAACTCCGGTGGCGCCGACGAGCTGACCTCCGTCACCAGCGACCTCGCCACCGACGTCACCCTGCACACCAGCACCGACGGCGGCGCGATGGTGGAGAAGACCTCCTTCAAGGTGCCCGCGAAGGGCACCCTCGACTTCGCGCGCGGCGGCAACCACGTCATGTTCGAAAAGATGACGCACCAGCCGAAACAGGGCGAAAAGGTCGCCGTGACCCTGCACTTCAAGAAGGCCGGTGCGGTCACGGTCGAGGTTCCGGTACGGGAAGCCACGTACAACCCGACGTCCACGAAGAAGCACCACTGATGAACGCCACTGAGCGCCAACTGAACGCCAACTGAGGGAGGGCACGTAGATGCGGACCGTCGTTCCCCGCTTCCGGAACCTGCTCCTGCTGTTCCTCGCGGTCGCCGGCGCGCTGCTCGCCGGCGCCGCGCCGGTCTCCGCGCACGCCGCGCTGACCGGGAGCGACCCGAAGCAGGGATCGGTGGTCGACACGGCCCCGGACCGGGTGTCGCTGACGTTCTCCGAGGGCGTGGCGCTGTCCGACGACTCCCTCAGGGTGCTCGACCCGTCGGGCAAACGCGTCGACAAGGGCAAGGCGGCCTCCCTCGGCAACGACACGTACGCCGTCGCGCTGCACGCGGGGCTGCCGGACGGCACGTTCACCGTCACCTATCAGGTGGTGTCCGCCGACAGCCACCCCGTCTCGGGGGCGTACACGTTCTCGATCGGGGCGCCGTCGAAGACCACCGTGGACCTGCCGTCCGAGGCCGCGGGCGGCGGGGTCGTCGGCGCGCTCTACGGTGCCGCGCGGTATGTGTCGTACGCCGGTTTCGTGCTGCTCGTCGGCGGGGCGGCGTTCGTCCTGGCGTGCTGGCCGCGTGGTGCGGGGGTGCGGCCGGTGCAGCGGGTCGTGGTCTCCGGCTGGGTCGCGCTGACCGCCGCCACGCTGGCGATGCTCCTGATGCGCGGCTCCTACACCGGGTCCGGCAAGGTCGCCGACATCTTCGACCTGAACCTGCTCGGCCAGATACTCCAGACGAAGACGGGCGCGGCCCTCGTCTCGCGCCTCCTGCTGCTCGCGGCTGCCGCGCTGTTCATAGCGGTGCTGTTCGGGGCGTACGCGCGCGGGGCGGGCGAGAGCGGAGACGAAGGCGACGGTACGGGGGACGAAAAGGGTACGGAGGGCTCGGACGGTACGAGGGCCGGCGAAGGTGCGGACCGTGCCGAGGGCGCCGTTCCCCAGCGGGACCTGGCCTTCGGGCTCGGTATCGGCGGGGTGGTCGTGGCCGCGGGACTCGCCGCGACCTGGGCCATGGCCGAGCACGCGTCGACCGGCATCCAGGTCGGGCTCGCGATGCCCGTGGACGTGCTGCATCTGCTCGCGGTCGCCGCCTGGCTCGGCGGTCTGAGCACGCTGCTCGTCGCCCTGTACCGGGCACCGTTCATCGAGGCCACGGCCGTACGGCGGTTCTCACGGCTCGCGTTCGGCAGTGTGGTCGCACTGGCCGCGACCGGGTTGTACCAGTCCTGGCGTCAGGTCGGCTCGTGGTCCGCGCTCACCGGCACCTCGTACGGCCAACTGCTGATGATCAAGGTCGCGCTGGTCGCCGTGGTGGTCGGTCTCGCGTGGTTCTCGCGCGGCTGGACGGCACGGTTGTCGGAGACGGTGGCGGAGTCGACGGAGGAGACGGTGGCGGAGACGGCGGTGCCTGTCGGCTCCGATGCGTCCGTCGACTCCGGTGATTCCGATGACTCCGTGGAATCCGACACCGCCGTCGACCCCGCCCGTACCGCCCAGCTCGCGCGGCAGCGGACCGCCCTCACCACCGCGCGCCGCAAGCGGGACCGGGACGCCGACCCGGGGCGCTCGGGCCTGCGGCGCTCGGTGCTGGCCGAGGCGTCCGTCGCCGTCGTGCTGCTCGCCGTCACCACGGTGCTGACCTCCACCGAACCGGGCCGTACCGAGGAGGAGGCCGCGCGGGCGACCCAGGCCGCGTCCACGGACTCCGGGCCGCTCTCGCTGCGGCTGCCGTTCGACACCGGGGCGCAGGACGGCAAGGGCACGGTGGTGATCGACCTCGCGCCCGGCCGGGTCGGCAGCAATGGCATGCACCTCTATGTCGAGCGCCCGAACGGCAGCGGGTTCGACGTCCCCGAGGTGAAGGTCGCCTTCACGCTGAAGTCGAAGGACATCGGTCCGCTGCCGGTCGTCCCGGACCGTATCGCCACCGGACATTGGAGCGCGGGCGGCGTCCAGCTCCCGCTGGCCGGTGACTGGCAGATCGCCGTGACCGTCCGCACCTCCGACATCGACCAAGTGACCGTGACCAAGAACGCGAAGATCGGCTGAACGACCATGGCGGAACCTTCGAAGACTCCGACCGCCCCGACGACCGCCCCGACGGCGCCGACCGCCCGGACCGGCGCCGGATCCTCGGCCCCGGCCTCCCCCTCCACGGACGGCTCGGGCTCCACGGAAGCCCCCGGCTCCCGGATCTCCCGGCGCCGGCTCCTCGGGACCGCCGGTGCGACGGGCCTGGTCCTGGGGGCGGCGGGCGGTGCCACGGGCTACGCGGCGGCGCGCTCCGGTTCCGCCGATACGGCCGACGCAGCGCCGCTGACCTCTCTTGGCGCGGACACAGCAATGTTTCACGGGAAACATCAGGCCGGTATCACGACGCCCATGCAGGCATCGGGCCATCTCGTCGCCTTCGACCTCGCGCCGGGCGCGGGCCGCAAGGAGGCGACGGCGCTGCTGCGGCGCTGGTCGGCGACGGCGGAGCGGCTGATGGCGGGCGAGTCGCCGAGCGGGGACACGGATGTGGCCCGCGACGCGGGGCCGTCCCTGCTGACCGTGACCTTCGGTTTCGGGCACAGCTTCTTCGGCCGCACCGGTCTGGAGAAGCAGCGGCCGGTCGCCCTCGATCCGCTGCCCGACTTCTCGTCGGACCGGCTGGACAAGGCGCGCAGCAACGGCGATCTCTGGGTGCAGATCGGCGCGAACGACTCCCTTGTGGCCTTCCACGCCCTGCGCACCCTCCAGAAGGAGGCGGGGAGCGCGGCGCGGGTGCGGTGGCAGATGAACGGGTTCAACCGTTCGCCCGGGGCGACCGCGCGGCCGATGACTACGCGGAATCTGATGGGCCAGGTCGACGGTACGAGGAATCCGAAGCCGTCCGACCCCGATTTTCAGCAGCGGATCTTCGTACCGGACACCACGGGCGGCGACGTACCGGCCTGGATGGCGGCGGGCTCGTACGCGGTGGTGCGCCGGATCCGGATGCTCCTCGACAACTGGGAGAAGCTGCCGGTCAAGGACCAGGAGGGGATCATCGGGCGCCACAAGTCGGACGGGGCGCCGCTGACCGGCGGGACCGAGACGACCGAGCCCGATCTGGAGAAGCTGGGCGCCGACGGCACCCTGGTCGTCCCGATCAACGCGCACGCGCGCATCACACGTCCGGATCAGAACGGCGGCGCCGCGATGCTGCGCCGGCCCTTCTCCTTCCACGACGGATTCGACGCGGACGGGGTGCCCGACGCGGGTCTCCTCTTCGTCTGCTGGCAGGCGGACCCCGCTCGGGGCTTCGTTCCGGTGCAGCGGAAGCTCGACCGGGGCGACGCGCTGTCACCGTTCATCCGTCACGAGGCCAGCGGTCTGTTCGCGGTGCCGGGGGGCGCGGAGAAGGGCGGGTATGTGGGGCAGGGGTTGTTGGAGGGGTAGCTCACGCGGGAGACCTCGGTGGGGTCGCCGCTGGGGACCTCGGTAGTGGTCACCGGTCGGACGGCGGGAGCCGGTGGCTGCCGGAGACCATTAGGGTGACCGTATGTCGGCCACCCGGTATACGTATCTCGGTCCCGAGGGCACCTTCACGGAGGCTGCCCTGCGGACGCTCCCCGAAGCCGCCACGCGCGAACTCGTACCGATGGTGTCGGTGCCGGTCGCGCTCGACGCGGTCCGCGGCGGGGAGGCCGCGGGTGCGCTGGTCCCGATCGAGAACTCGGTCGAGGGCGGTGTCACGGCCACGCTCGACGAGCTGGCCAAGGGCGAGCCGCTGATGATCTACCGCGAGGTGGTCCTTCCGATCGCCTTCGCGCTGCTGGTACGCCCCGGTACCGCGCTGCACGAGGTCAAGACGGTGACCGGGCACCCGGTCGCCCAGCCCCAGGTGCGCAACTGGCTGGCCGCCCACCTCCCGCACGCCCTGTGGGAATCCGCCGCGTCGAACGCGGACGGCGCCCGTCTGGTCCAGGAGGGCCGTTACGACGCGGCCTTCGCGGGCGAGTTCGCCGCCGCGACCTACGGCCTCGAACCGCTCGTCACCGAGATCCACGACGCGGCGAACGCCGAGACCCGCTTCGTCCTCGTCGGCCGCCCCGCCCGGCCCGCCGCTCCGACCGGTGCGGACAAGACGTCGGTCGTCATCTGGCTGGGCGACGACCACCCCGGTGCCCTGCTCGAACTGCTCCAGGAGTTCGCCGTACGCGGGGTCAACCTGATGCGGATCGAGTCCCGCCCGACTGGCCAGGGCATCGGCAACTACTGCTTCTCCGTCGACGCCGAGGGACACATCACGGACCGCCGGGTCGGTGAGGCCCTCATGGGTCTGAAGCGGATCTGTCCCCAGGTGCGGTTCCTCGGCTCGTATCCGCGGGCGGGTGTGGCGCTGGACGCGGTGAGCCCGGTGCGGGCGGGGACGTCGGACCGTGCGTTCACGGAGGCGTCGGACTGGCTGACGCGCTGCCAGGACGGGCGTTTCTAGAACCAAGGTCTTCGGGGGCCGAGGTCTTCAGGGCGGGGTTTTCGACGGCCGTCCACGGGTGGGCAAGGGGTTCCCGTGCGTCCCGGCCGCCGGTCCTACCAGCACATTTTCGCCATCCACAGAAGTTATCCACAGGTGAGCAACTCGACCTGGGGACAAGTCGACAACGAAGCACGACATGGTCGACAAATCGGCTCAGAGTCCACAACTCCGTCCACAGTCGCGCACGTCACCCCTCGTCCACCCTTTTCCCTTGATCAACCCTTTGGAGCGAACCATTTCCACCCGAAAGTGGGTGTGAGGTCAGTTTGAGCCGGGAATCCTTCGTCCCGCATGCGGCTTTCGGAACGATCACTTCCGCCATCCACAGATCTTCCACACAGCCTGTGGATAACTCTCCGGGAGTTATGGGCCCCTGTGGACAACCGGATCGGCCCGGGTACCAAGTCCCCCTCCCCACAAGGGAATCCGGTCAAGGCACCGCATCACATCACCCCGTATCGAAGGAATGGCGGTCTTTTATTGACGCTGCTCGATTCCTTCACGACTCTTCTGACGGCGACGCATTTCATCACTCCCGAAAACCCCGGCAATTCCGACATACCGCACAGAATGCAATAGGGAGTCGTGGCGCCGAACCCCGCACCGGTAGCCTTGAAGGGTGATTGACCTTCGCCTGCTCCGTGAGGACCCCGACCGTGTGCGCGCTTCGCAGCGCGCCCGTGGAGAGGACGTCGCGCTCGTCGACGCCCTGCTCTCCGCCGACGAGCGCCGCAGGTCGTCGGGCGTCCGCTTCGACGAGCTGCGTTCCGAGCAGAAGTCGCTGAGCAAGCTCATCCCCAAGGCGTCCCCCGAGGAGCGCGCGGAGCTGCTGACGCGGGCCGAGCAGCTGAAGGCCGACGTCAAAGCGGCCGACGCCACGCAGGACGAGGCCGACGAGGAGACCAAGCGCCTCCTCCTCCAGCTCGGCAACCTCGTCCACCCGGACGTCCCGGTCGGCGGCGAGGAGGACTTCGTCGTCCTGGAGACGCACGGCACGATCCGGGACTTCGGCGCGGAGGGCTTCACCCCCAAGGACCACCTGGAGCTGGGCGAGGCGCTCGGCGCGATCGACGTCGAGCGCGGCGCCAAGGTCTCCGGCTCCCGCTTCTACTATCTGACGGGCGTCGGCGCGCTCCTGGAACTCGCCCTGGTCAACGCGGCGATCGCCCAGGCGACCGAGGCCGGTTTCATCCCGATGCTGACGCCGTCGCTGGTCCGCCCGCGCGCGATGGAGGGCACCGGCTTCCTCGGCCAGGCCGCGGAGAACGTGTACCACCTGGAGAAGGACGACTACTACCTCGTGGGTACCTCCGAGGTCCCCCTCGCCGCGTACCACATGGACGAGATCATCGAGGCCGACAAGCTGCCCCTGCGGTACGCGGGCTTCTCGCCCTGCTACCGCCGCGAGGCCGGCACCTACGGCAAGGACACCCGGGGCATCTTCCGCGTCCACCAGTTCGACAAGGTGGAGATGTTCTCGTACGTCGCTCCGGAGGACGCCGAGAACGAGCATCAGCGGCTCCTCGACTGGGAGAAGCAGTGGCTCAACTCCCTTGAGCTGCCGTTCCAGGTGATCGATGTCGCGACCGGTGACCTCGGCGCGTCCGCCTCCCGCAAGTTCGACTGCGAGGCGTGGATCCCGACGCAGGGCAAGTACCGCGAGCTGACCTCCGCGTCGAACTGCAACGGATTCCAGGCCCGGAGGCTGTCGATCCGGATGCGCGAGAACCGCGACGGCAAGAAGGTCCTCCAGCCGCTGGCGACGCTGAACGGCACGCTGTGCGCCGTACCGCGCACGATCGTCGCGCTGCTGGAGAACCACCAGCAGGCCGACGGTACGGTCCTGGTGCCGAAGGTGCTGCGGCCGTATCTCGGTGGCCGCGAGGTCCTGGAACCCGTGGCTCCGTGAGCATGTCGTCCTCCTTCCCCTACCGGCTCGTCGCGACCGACCTCGACGGGACGCTGCTGCGCGCCGACCACACGGTCTCGGAGCGCACACGGGAAGCGCTCGCCGCGGTCACTTCGGCGGGCGCCGCGCACATCATCGTCACGGGCCGGGCGGTGCCCTGGACCCGGCACATACTCGACTCCCTCGGGTACGAGGGGCTCGCGGTGTGCGGCCAGGGCGCGCAGGTCTACGACGCGGGGACGCGACGGCTGCTCACCTCGGTGACCCTGGACCGGCAGCTCGCCGGTCTGGCGCTCGCCAAGATAGAGGCCGAGGTCGGACCGCTCGCGCTGGCCGCGAGCAGGGACGGTCTGGACGGCGACGTCGTCGTGGGCCCCGGCTACGAGGTGTTGGAAGGCCCGCTTCCGGTGATCCGCTGCACGGACATCGCGGACATGTGGTCGAAGCCGCTGAACAAGGTGTACATCCAGCACCCCCGGCTCACCGACGACGAATTGGCGCAGGCCGCGCAGGACGCGGCGGGCGGTCTGGTCGGCGTGACCATGGCCGGCGAGGGCATCGTCGAACTCCTCCCCCTGGGCCTCACCAAGGCCACGGGCCTCTCCCTGGCAGCTCGCCGCCTCGGCCTGAAACCCGAACACACCATCGCCTTCGGCGACATGCCCAACGACATCCCCATGTTCACCTGGTCCGCCCACACCGTAGCCATGGCCAACGCCCACGAGGACGTGAAGGCAGTGGCAGACGAAATCACCACGTCGAACGAGACGGACGGCATCGCGGTGGTATTGGAACGGCTGTTGAGGGGCTGATTCCGGGGGGCGGTGGTACGGGGGCCGCATCCGCGGAACTCCCGACCCGACGGAACCGGCACCTTCATCCAACCCGGCGGGGTCCAGGGGCCGCAGGCCCCGGTGTCGGCCCCCTGCCCGGGGATCTCGGTGCCGTATCACCGGGTCAGCCACAGCGGTCAGCGTCTTGCGGAGGATGCGCGGTTCGAACGCGCGCGGGTTTTCGGCCCGACCACGGCTTAGCAAGCCGGTGCTTTACCACTCAGCCAATCCTCCGGGGGGTGGGCGGTCCGCGCGGAGTGCGCTCTCGAAGCGACCGCCCCGGGCAGCTCCCGTGGAGGGACTCGACGGAGACCGGTGGGTTACTCCGGAGCCGCACTCCACGGGCTGCCCTGTCGGAAGCGTGACGCCCTCGTACTACTGGACACGTCACGCTCCTCTCCCCGACAGTGGCACCGCATCCGGCGCTCACATGACTACTGTGCGCTCACGCGGAAGGTGGTCGCCACCGATTATTCGCGGCTCACCGCTTGCGCTTCTTACGGCGCCGCGCCCTGCTCCAGAACCACCCTGCGGGGGGTTCATCGGAGCGCCACGGCTGGGGCTCCGGGGCCCCCGACCGCCAGCGGGCAGCGAGCATCCGCGCCCGCGCGGAGGGCTCGGTCGTCTCCGCGGACCGTATGAAGTCGTCGTCGAGCTGGACTTCGTCCCAGGCTTCGGCGTCCCCCGACGCGTCGTCCTCCCCGGACGTCGGCCCCTGCGCCATCGTGACTCCTTCCCTGGAAGGCTTGCGAGCGGGCAGCACCGACCGCCCTGCCCACTTTCCAGTGTCGCTGTACGAAGGTGAAGAAGCCGTCAAGATCAGGGTCCGGTCCCGTACCGGACGGTTCCGGTACGGGACGGTGCCGATCCGTGACCGGTCCCTTACTCCTCGCCCGCCAGCTTCAGCGTCCGCAGCTTCTGGCCCGCGTACCAGGTGGCCAGGACCGTGACCCCGATGAGGAGCACGGTCGCGACCGGCAGGCTCACATCGGAGGTGACGAGGTCCGCGTCGGCCACCTTGTGGGCGACGGCGAGCGACCACTGCTGGACGCTCAGGGTGCGGGCGCCCGCCACCAGCGTGCCGAACAGCGCCTCCCACACCAGCGCGTACACCAGGCCGAACACCACCGCGTGGCGCGTGATCGTGCCGAGGAGCAGGAACAGCGCGGCATAGGCGATGGAGCTGACCAGTGCGGCGATGGTGTAGGCGACGGCGACCTGCTGACCGTTGCCGTTGAGGATGAAGCCCGCGATCAGGGTGGGGATCGCGGAGAACGCCATGGTCACGCCGATCGCCACGATCAGCTTGGTGAAGATGATCGTGGGCCGCTTGACGGGCTTGGCCAGCAGATAGACCACGGAACCGTCGTCGATCTCGGGGCCGATCGCGCCCGTACCCGCGATGACGCCGATGATCGGCACCATCGTGGCGAGGGCGAAGCCGCCGAGCAGGTCGGCGGCGATCTGGTCGTCGGCGCCCGCGAAGCCGCGGACCGCCGCCGAGATCACGATCAGCAGGGCGGGCAGGGCGAACAGGATGAGGGCCCGGCGGCGGCCGAGCAGGGCTCGATAGGTGAGCCGGGCGACTGTGGGGTCGTACATCTTTCGGCCTCCTACGCCGCGACCAGATACGAGAACACGGACTCAAGGGACTCGTCGGACGGCGAGACCGTGAGCAGTCGGATGCCGTGGTCGCGCGCGACGCGCGGCAGCAGGGCGGTGAAGCGGCCGAAGTCGACCGCCTGGATACGCAGCGCGCCCTCCTTGAGGTCCACCTCGATCCCGGCCGTGGACGGGTCGGCGATCAGCGCGGCGGCCAGCGCCCGGTCGTCGCTGGAGCGGATCGTGTAGAGGTGCGGCCGGTCCGTCATCAGCCGGCGGATACGGCGGAAGTCACCGCTCGCCGCGTGCCGGCCGGCGACGATCACCTCGATGTGCGAGGCGAGCTGTTCGACCTCTTCGAGGATGTGCGAGGAGAACAGGACGGTGCGTCCCTCCGCGCCCATGCGCCGCAGCAGGTCCATGAGCTGCATGCGCTGGCGCGGGTCCATGCCGTTGAACGGCTCGTCGAGCAGCAGCACCGACGGCTCGTGCACCAGCGCGGACGCCATCTTCACGCGCTGGCGCATGCCCTTGCTGTATGTGGAGATCTGGCGGTCCTGCGCGTACTCCATCTCGACCGTGGCGAGCGCGCGCTGCGCCTCCTTGGCACCGAGTCCGTGCAACTCGGCGTTGGCGACGACGAATTCGCGGCCCGTCAGGAAGTCGTACATCGCCTCGCGCTCGGGGACGATGCCGAGCTGCCGGTAGATCTGCTCATTGCGCCAGACCTGCTGGCCGTCGAGCGTGACGGTGCCCGTGGAGGGGGCGAGGAAGCCGCCCATCATGTTGATGAGGGTGGACTTTCCCGCGCCGTTCGGCCCGAGGAGGCCGGTGACGCCGGGGCCGATCGTCATCGTGATGTCGTTGACGGCGACCACATTGCCGAACCAGCGGGACGTGTGGTCGATCTTGAGGGTGGTCACAGCCCGACCTTTCGGTAGCGGCGCATCAGAATGCCGTAGCAGCCGGCGATGACGCCCAGGACGACGATCACGTACAGCACGCCCGCGCCCGTCGACGGGCCCTGCCCGCCGGGGAACGCCGAGGTGGCGCCGAGGAACGCGGACTGCACGCCGTCGATGAGGGTGATCGGTGAGAAGAGTCCGAGCCAGCCGACGGCTCCGTCGCTGCCCTGTTCATGGGCGATGGCCTGGACCGTGGACACCGCGCCGTACGAGATGGTGAGGACCGCGATGACGGCGGCGATGCCGAAGCCGCGGCGCGGGGTGACCGCCGAGATGACGAGTCCGACACCGGCGAAGAGGAGGGAGAGCAGGGCCACGGACACCAACCCCTGGAGGAAGCCCTTGGTCTGGTCGGCGAAGTCGAGCTTGGCGAGCAGCGCGCCGACGTACAGGATCAGCAGCGGCGCCGCCGTGATCACGAACAGGGCCGATGCCATCGCGCTGTACTTCGCGGTGACATAGTCCACGCGCTCGATGGGGCGCGAGAAGTACAGCGGCACCGTCTTGAAGCGCAGGTCACGGGAGACGGACTGCGGCGCCTGCGAGGCGACGTACAGGCCGATGACGGCCTGGAGCAGCACCGCATAGCGCGTGTAGTCGACGGGCAGGTCCTTCGCCTTGGTCGCGACGGCCACCGCCACCATGATCAGCGCGGGGGCGCACATCACGGCGAACAGCAGCATCGGCAGGACCTTCGACTTGACGGATCTGCCGAGTCCGTAGGCACCGCGCAGGGACTGCGAGTAAAGGGAGCGGCGTGCGTACGCCCGACCCAGGCGGGGGCCGTCGTAGTTGCGGTACCCGATGTTGTGGATACGGGTCTGCTCACCGGCCTGGGCCGTGGGCTGATCAACCGCCATGGGGGACCGCCTCCTTCCGCTCCTGCTCCGTACGGGCTCCGTTGTTGTCGGTCCCGCCCGATCCGTCGGCTTCTGTCTCTTCGGCCTGGAAGACCTCGGCGATGTGGTGGCGGCGCTGTTCCATCCGGATCAGGCCGATGCCGAGGTCGGCGACGAGGTCGCGCACCACGTCGTACGTCTCCTCGCCCTCCGCCGTGAGCAGGAGGGTGTGTCCCGCGCCGGGCAGGGAGCTGCCCGCGTCGGTGGTGATCCCGCGCGCCTTGAGCGCCTCGCGCAGCGCGCCGGTGCCGTCGGGGTGCTCGTCGGTGTCGGTGACCTCGACCGCGAGGGTCGTCGTGGTCTGGGTGAAGTCCGTGGTGGAGCTGGAGCGCAGCAGCTTGCCGCCGTCGACCACGACGACGTGGTCACAGGTCCTCTCCAGCTCGCCCAGGAGGTGCGAGGTGACCAGGACCGAGATCCCGAAGTCGGTGTGGACGCGGCGGATGAGGTTCAGCATCTCGTCGCGGCCGACCGGGTCCAGGCCGTTCGTCGGCTCGTCGAGGAAGACCAGGCGCGGGTCGTGCACCAGGGCCTGCGCGAGTTTCACGCGCTGCTTCATACCCGTCGAATAGCCGCCGATGGGGCGATACCGCTCCTCGTACAGCCCGACATGGCGCAGCGTGTCCGCGGTGCGCTCCCGGGCCGCGGCGGGCGGCAGTCCCGACATCCGCGCCATGTGCACGACGAACTCGGTGGCCGAGACGTCGGGCGGGAGGCAGTCGTGTTCGGGCATGTACCCGACACTCTCGCGGATGGTGGCGCCCTCGGTCGCGACATCGAGACCGAGCACGGCGGCGCGGCCCTCGGTGGCGGGGGACAGACCCAGAAGGATCTTGATCAGTGTGGACTTGCCGGCTCCATTGGCACCCACAAGTCCGGTCACACCGGGCCCGATGTCCACGGAGAGCCGGTCAAGCGCGGTCACCCGGGGGAACCGCTTGCTCAGGCTTTCGGTCACGATCACAGTCACGGTTCGACCGTAGTGGCGCGCACCACACCGCCGCGTCAGACCAGGGTGCTGTCCCCGCGTCAGACTCCAGTACTACGGGCCCGTAGGGGTCAGTCCTGGGTGCGAGATCACCGGGGCTCTGCGTCAGCCCGGGGAAGGGTGCCGCCCCCTCCCGGGAAGGGCGCCGCCACCTCGGGACATGGGCTGAGGCGGCTCGGGACGGGGGACCGGGAGAGGGCCGCGCGAGGTTTTCCACAGGCTCCCGCACGCCCCTTGACGTAGCCGCTGAGCATTGTCACATTCATCAGTGTCAAGTTACGACTACGTAGCGCACAGGCCGGGACGGCGGACGGACGGTGGCATGACACTGGCAGTGGGAGGTGGACGCGCGGTGGCGGGTGAACTCTCCGTGGGACTCCCCGTGGGACTCTCCGCGGAGCTCCAAGGGTTCCGAGAGGTGCAGCGGCTCGCGTACGCATGTGCGGAAGCGGTCGCGGCGCAGCTCAAGCCAGGTGTGACGGAGCGCGACGCGGCGCGGATGCAGCGCGCCTGGCTGCGTGAGCGGGGTGTGCGGGACTGGTTCCATCTGCCCTTCGCCTGGTTCGGCGACCGCACCGCGTTCGTGAACTTCCGCATCCCGCTCCAGTTCTTCCCCACGGACCGCAGGCTGGAGCCGGGGATGCCGTTCATCCTCGACATGGCCCCGGTGTTCAACGGCTTCACGGCGGACATCGGTTACTCGGGATGTCTGGGCCTCAATCCGGTGCACGACAAGCTGCTCGCCGACCTGGAGGCCCATCGCGGGCTGATCCTCCGCGAGGTCCGCGAGCGCCGGCCGCTGCGGGAGATCTACGAGGACGTGGACCGGCTCATGGTCCGCCAGGGCTATGCCAACCGCCATCGCGCGTATCCCTTCGGCGTCATCGCGCACAAGGTCGACCGGGTCAAGGAGCGCCGTTTCTCACCGCATCTCTTCGGCTTCGGCACCCAGTCCCTCAAGGGTCTGGCGAGCGACGCGCTGCGCGGCCACCGGGACGGCTGGTCGCCGCTCTGGTCGCCGTACAAGTTCTCGGACCACCCGCCGCAGCCCGGTCTCTGGGCGGTCGAACCCCACCTGGGCTTCCGGGGCACGGGCGCGAAGTTCGAGGAGATCCTCGTCGTCACCGACTCGCGGGACCCGGAGCAGAGCGCGTTCTGGCTGGACGACGACCTGCCGCATGTGCGGCGCTGGGCGGAGGCCGCGTGAACGGGGGAGGCGGGGTGGGCCGGATGAGCGGCGGGGGTCGCGTGAGCCGGGCCGGGGAGAGCGCGCGCGAGGTCAGGGAGAGCGCGTGTGACGTCGGGGAGAGCGCGTGCGGGGCTGTGCGCGTGGAGGCGAACCAACGGGAAGGTGCCGCATGAGCTTGCAGGGAGCGCGTGAGCGCTGGGTGCGTACGGGGGGCGTGGAGCTGTGCGTCGCCGAGTTGGGCGACCCCACGCGCCCGACGGTGCTGCTCGTCCACGGCTATCCGGACTCCAAGGAGGTCTGGTCGGAGGTCGCGGTCCGCCTGGCCGACCGCTTCCATGTGGTGCTGTACGACGTCCGGGGCCACGGCAGGTCGACGGCACCGCGCCCGCTGCGCGGCGGCTTCACCCTGGAGAAGCTGACGGACGACTTCCTCGCCGTCGCGGACGCCGTCAGCCCGGACCGTCCCGTACATCTCGTCGGGCACGACTGGGGCTCGGTGCAGTCCTGGGAGTTCGTGACGGTGCCGCGCACCGAGGGCCGGATCGCGTCCTTCACGTCGATGTCGGGCCCGTCCCTGGACCACTTCGGCCACTGGATCAAGCGCCGTATGACCCACCCCACCCCGCGCGCGGTGGGCCAACTCCTCGGCCAGGGCGCCAAGTCCTGGTACGTGTACATGCTGCACACCCCGGTCCTGCCCGAGATGGCGTGGCGCGGCCCTCTCGGCAAGCGCTGGCCCGCGATCCTCCAGCGCGTCGAGAAGCTCCCCGCGGGCGACTACCCGACCCCGTCCCTCCCGTCGGACGCGGCCCACGGCGCCTGGCTCTACCGGGACAACATCCGGTCGCGGCTGCGCCGGCCCCGCGCCGACGCCTACGCGCACGCGCCCGTGCAGCTCATCACACCGACGGGGGACGCGTTCCTCTCGGAGCGGCTCTACGACGACCTGGCGGAGTGGGCGCCCCGGCTGGTCCGCCGCAGCGTGCCCGCCAAGCACTGGGTGCCCCGCACCCGGCCGGACCAACTGAGCGCGTGGATCGCGGAGTTCGTCACCGCGCACGAGGACGGTGTGCCGCCCCGCGAGACCCCGGACACGGGCAGGTACGGCGAGCGGTTCGGCGGCCAACTCGTCCTGGTGACCGGTGCGGGCAGCGGCATCGGGCGGGCCACGGCGTTCGCGTTCGCCGAGGCCGGCGCGCGCGTGGTGGCCGTCGACCGGGACGCCGAGACCGCCGCGCGCACGGCGGAGCTGTCCCGGCTGATCGGCGCGCCCGAGGCGTGGAGCGAGACGGTCGACGTGGGCGACGAGCAGGCCATGGAGAAGCTCGCCGAGAAGGTCGCCGCAGAGTACGGCGTGGTGGACGTCCTCGTGAACAACGCGGGCATCGGCCTCTCCGGCTCCTTCCTGGACACCTCGGCCGACGACTGGCGGAAGGTCCTCGACGTCAATCTGTGGGGCGTCATCCACGGCTGCCGACTCTTCGGCAAACAGATGGCCGAGCGCGGACAGGGCGGCCACATCGTCAACACCGCGTCGGCGGCGGCGTATCAGCCGTCGAGGGCGCTGCCCGCGTACAGCACGTCGAAGGCCGCCGTCCTGATGCTCAGCGAGTGCCTGCGCGCGGAGCTGGCCGGGCAGGGCATCGGCGTCTCCGCGATCTGCCCCGGCTTCGTCAACACCAACATCACGTCCACCGCCCGCTTCGCCGGGGTCGGCGAGGACGAGGAGAAGCGCCGGCAGAAGAAGTCCGCGCGGCTGTACGGGCTGCGCAACTACCCGCCGGAGAAGGTCGCCGACGCGATCCTGCGCGCGGTGGTCCGCAACCAGGCAGTCGTCCCGGTCACCCCGGAGGCGCGCGGCGCGCGTCTCCTGTCCCGGTTCGCCCCGAGGGCGCTGCGCGCGATCGCACGGATGGAGCCGCCGCTATGAGCGACCCGCGGAGTGAACCGGACCGCGTCGTGATCAGCCCGCGCCGTGTCTCGTTCGACTGGGACACGACCCCGCTGCACTGGATCCCGGACGAGCCCACCGCCACGCACGTCATCAATGTGCTGCATCTGCTGCTGCCGGCGGGGGAGCGGTGGTTCGTGCGGGTCTTCAAGGAGGCGCTGCCGCTGGTCGAGGACGACGAACTACGTCGGGACGTCAAGGGGTTCATGGGCCAGGAGGCCACGCACAGCGTCCAGCACGCGTATGTGCTCGACCACCTGGCGGCCCAGCGCCTCGACACGGCCGCGTACACGAAGTACGTCGACTTCCTCTTCGAGCGGCTGCTCGGTGACCGTCCGCCGCTGGGCGCACCGGTACCCGCGCGCGAGTGGCTGCGGGTGCGGCTGGCGACGATCGCGGCGATCGAGCAGTTCACCGCGGTCCTGGGCGACTGGGTGCTGGGCGCGGACGCGCTCGACGGAGCCGGGGCGGACGAGATCATGCTCGATCTGCTGCGCTGGCACGGCGCGGAAGAGGTCGAACACCGGGCGGTCGCCTTCGACATGTACCAGCACTGCGGCGGCGAAGGTCTCCCCCGCTACGCACGGCGCATCGTGGCCATGGGGATCACCGCGCCGGTGATGCTGTACCTGTGGGTGTGGGGCGCCGCGTATCTGATCCGCCACGATCCGCAGCTCGCGGGCCGCCTGCGCTATTCGCTCACCGAGCACAACAAGGCGGCCCGCAAGGGCCTGTTGCCGACCTGGGGCGACCTCGGCCGGGCCGTGCCGCGCTATCTGCGCCGGTCGTACCATCCCTCCCAGGAGGGCTCGCTGCGCCGGGCCGTCGAGTATCTCGCGAGGTCGCCCGCGGCGCGGTCGGCGGCGGGAGCGATCGGCCGTGCGGCGCTCGGGTAGGGGGTGAGGAAACCCCTGACGGCACGGAAGCGGGGGCGTACGGGCACCTGCGGGTGAGCCGGGTCGAAACCGGGATGGGGACCGGGCGGTCCGAAACCGGGCGGTTCGGGACGAGTGGGCAGGAGCGAGGGCGTGGGTGAGGGCGACGGTGTGGGCGGGGCCGTGAGTGAGGGGTCGGCGGTGACCGTGGACCGGTCCGTTGACCGGTCCGAGTACCGGGCCGAGTACCGGATCGAGGACCTGGCGCGGCACAGCGGAGCCACGGTCCGGACGATCCGCGCCTACCAGGACCGCGGTCTGCTCCCCCGCCCCGAGCGCCGGGGCCGGGCCAATGTGTACGGCGATCCGCATCTCGCGCGGCTGCGGCAGATCGCCGATCTCCTCGACCGCGGCTACACCCTGGCGTCGATCAAGGAACTCCTGGAGGCGTGGGACGCGGGGCGCGGTCTGGGCGGCGTACTCGGCCTGGTGGCCGAGGTCGACGGGCCGTGGACGGACGAGGAAGCCGCGCGGATCTCCCGGGCGGAGCTGGACGAGAGGTTCGGGGGCCGCTCGGACGAGGCCGCCGTCGCGGACGCGCTCGCTCTCGGGGTGCTTGAGCCGGTGCCGGGCCGGGACGACGAGTTCCTGGTGCCGAGCCCCCAAGAGCTTTCCGTGGCGGCCGAGTTGCACGCGGCGGGTGTGCCGCTGTCCGCGATCTCGGGCCATCTGCGGGAGTTGAGGGTCCAGGTCGAGCACATCGCCTCGCGTTTCCTGGAGTTCACGACCGAGCACGTGTTCGCGCGCTACCTCGGCCAGCACACGCCGTCGGACGCGGAAGCGGCGGAGGCGGCGGAGCTGGTACGCCGACTGCGCCCGCTCGCCCAGCAGGCCGTCGACGCGGAACTCGCCCGCGCCATGCGCCTGTTCGCGACCCGCCATCTCCGTCAGCACCTTGCGGCGGACACCCCGGCTCAGCGGCCCGGCGAGCCCCGGTCGGTCAGGCTCCCACTGTCCACAACACGGGCTGTGGAAAAGCTGGTTGGCGCGGACCAGCTCGAAGCGTTCGTTGCCGCAGCGGCGGAACGAGAGGTACAGACGAGGACATTGAACGCTCTCACCTCAAAGTTCAGCAATTCGCCCCAAGTTGACCAAAACACCTGAAATGCAAGACCAGTTGTCCACAGAATCGCCAAATCCCCTGTGGATAACCGCACTTGGCTGTGGATCAAACGTCCGGACCCAAAATCGGGTGCGCGAAATCCGGGCGGCCGGGACCCTGGCGACATGGACGAAAGACACACCGTGAAGGTGTCCAAGTATCTGTCGAAGCATCTACGACATCGGCCCGAGCGCATCGGGCTGACCCTCGACGACGGCGGCTGGGTGGAGATCGACACCCTGATCGCGGCAGCACGCGCACATGGCTTCCGCATCACCCGGGCCGATCTGGACCACGTCGTCGCCGCCAACGACAAGCAGCGGTTCGCCGTCGAAGGCGACCGGATCCGGGCCAGCCAGGGCCACACCGTCGAGGTCGACCTCGGGCTGTCCCCGGCCACCCCGCCCGCGTACCTGTACCACGGCACCGTGGCGGGCAGCCTGTCCGCGATCCGCGCCGAAGGCCTGCGGCCGATGAACCGCCATGACGTGCACCTGTCCGCCGACCGAGAGACCGCGATCCGAGTCGGTGCCCGCCGTGGCCGGCCCGTCGTCCTCTCGGTCGACTCCGCCACCATGCACAGCGACGGCCATGAGTTCCGCGTCAGCGCCAACGGCGTCTGGCTGACGGCCGCCGTACCCCCGGCCTACCTGCGCTTTCCGCAGGGCCACTGACCCCGGGGCCGCTGACCCGCAGGCGACCGCCTGCCTCGAAGGGTCACGGCCCCGGGGCCCACTGATTCGGGTCCCACCGACCGAGCGCCTGCGGAACCCGCCCCGAAGACAACTTCCCGGAGACGGCTTCCCCGAGGCCACTGCCCCGGTCCCCGCCGAGATGCCTTGCGTAGGCTCTGAGGCATGAGTCTGCGTCTGAGCACAGTGATCCTCCCGCACCGCCGCTGGCACGAGGGCGGCGGCGCCACCTGGCAGCGCGCCGAGGATCTGGGCTTTCACGCCGCGTACACCTACGACCATCTGTCCTGGCGCGTTCCGTTCCGGGACGGCCCCTGGTTCGGCGCGGTGCCCACGCTGACCGCCGCCGCCGTCGTCACCGACCACATCCGCCTGGGCACCCTCGTGACCTCGCCGAACTTCCGGCACCCCGTCACGCTCGCCAAAGAGCTGATCTCGCTCGACGACATCTCCGGTGGCCGGATCACGCTAGGCATCGGAGCGGGTGGCTCCGGCTTCGACGCCACCGCGGTCGGCCAGGAGCCCTGGACCCTGCGGGAGCGCGCCGACCGTTTCGCCGAGTTCGTCCCACTGCTCGACCGCCTGCTCACCGAGGACACCACGACGTATACGGGGAAGTTCTACGCGGCGGGCGACGTCCGCAACATCCCCGGCTGCGTCCAGAACCCCCGCCTCCCCTTCGCGGTCGCCGCCACCGGCCCGCGCGGGCTGCGCCTCGCCGCTCGGTACGGGCAGGCATGGGTGACGACCGGCGACCCCCAGTTGTACGAGACGGGGACCCCCGACCAGTCGATTCAGGCCATTCGCGGCCAGGTCGAGAAACTCGGCGAGGCGTGCGAGGAGATCGGGCGGAGCGCCACCCCCGACGTCGAAAACGGTGGGATCGAGAAGATCCTGCTGACCGGCTTCACCCCCGAGTTCCGATCGCCCGGCGGGTCCGCAGAAGGCCACCCTCTCGACTCCCTGGACGCCTTCGTGGACTTCGCCGGCCGCCACGCCGAGCTGGGATTCACCGAGATCGTCGTCCATTGGCCCATCCCCGACACGCCCTTCGCGGCCGATGAGAAGGTGTTCGAACAGATCGCCACGGAGGCCGTCGAACAACTCGGCCGACCAGGGTCGTAAAGCACTCACATGTGCGCCCCACCGCACGCCCGTGCAGGCATATGCGGGAGAATGGGCCGGTGACCTCAGCTTCGCTACGACCCCGTCCCCCGGCCCCCTCGCTTCCGACCCGACTGATCGCCACGGACCTGGACGGCACCCTGCTCCGCGACGACAAGTCGGTGTCGCCGCGTACGGTCGCCGCCCTCGCCGCGGCCGAGGAGGCGGGCATCGAGGTCTTCTTCGTGACCGGGCGACCGGCCCGCTGGATGGATGTCGTCAGCGACCATCTGCACGGCCACGGCCTCGCCATCTGCGGAAACGGCGCCGCCGTGGTCGACCTGCACGGCGGCCCCGGCGACCACCGGTTCGTGAAGATCCGGGAGTTGCCCCGCCCGCGCGCGCTCGACGTCGTCCGGCTGCTCCGCGCCGCCGCGCCCGGCACATCGTTCGCCGTCGAACGCACAGGCGGGCTGCACCACGAGCCGACGTACCCGCCGCTGCACCTCGACCCGGGCGAGAGCGTCGCGTCCGCCGAGAAGCTGCTCGCCGAACCCGCGGCCCCCTCCGACGGCAGCGACCGCCCGTACGCCCCGGCCACAGACAGCGCCACGGACACGGACACGGGCACCGGCACCGGCCAACACCCCGACCCCGCCGACCAACCCGTACTGAAGCTGCTCGCCTACCACCCGGAGCTGAGCCCGGACGCGTTCCTCGCCCTCGCGCGCACGGCCGTGGGGGAGCACGCCACGATCACCCGCTCCAGCCCCAGTGCCCTCCTGGAGATCAGCGGCGCCGGGGTCTCGAAGGCGAGCACCCTCGCGCAGTGCTGCGCCGAGCGCGGCATCCTGCCGGAGGAGGTCGTCGCCTTCGGTGACATGCCCAACGACGTGGAGATGCTGACCTGGGCGGGCACCTCGTACGCCATGGGCAACGCGCACCCGGACGTCATCGCCGCCGCGTCCGGCCGTACGGTCGCCAACAACGAGGACGGCGTCGCGGTCGTCATCGAACAAATCCTCGCGAACCGCTAGCCGAAGAAACGGAATCCGAAGCACCCGTAGCCGACAACCCCGTAGCGGCGATCCCCGTACACCGAACGTCTCAATACGGCGCCTGCCACACGACCGTCGTCCCGCCCCCACCCTCACCGATCCCGGGCCCGTACCAACTGTCGCCCCCCAGGGATTCCGCGCGCCGCCTGAGGTTCTTCAGGCCACTGCGGCGCCCTCCCCGGGGGATGCCGACGCCGTCGTCCGCGACGGTCAGCCGTACGCCCTGCTGCCCGTCCGGCAGGATCACCGACGCGTCCACGACGACGTCGATACTGTCCGCCGCCGCGTGCCGGAACGCGTTCGACAGGGCCTCTCGCAGGGCCGCGATCAGATTTTTGCCGGTGAGTTCGCCGACCACCGTGTCGACCGGTCCGACAAAGCGGTGCGCGGGCTTGAACCCGAGCGGGACCGCCGCCATGTTGATCTCGCGCAACACCCGGGTCCGCAGCCCGGACGGCGCCTCGGCCGGCTCCTGTTGGAGCGCGAAGATCGCCGTACGGATCTCCTGAATGGTCACGTCCAGTTCGTCGACGGCCTTGCCGACACCCTCCTGCACGGACGGCACGACGGATCTGCGCTGGGCGCTCTCCAGCATCATCCCGGTCGCGAACAGCCGCTGGATCACGAGATCGTGCAGGTCACGGGCGATCCGGTCGCGATCCTCGTACACCGCGAGCCGCTCCCGGTCGCGCTGGGCCTCGGCCATCATCAGCGCGAGCGCGGCCTGGGCGGCGAACTGGGCGGCCAGCGTCCGTTCGGCCTCCGTGAACGGGCGGGCGCCCCGGGCGCGCGGGGTGACGAGGCTGCCGAGGACACGGCCGTCGCTCTGGAGCGGCAGCAGCATCGCGGGCCCGTAGTCGCGGGCGAGATCGGTCAGTACGCGCGGGTCGTCGGCCGCGTCCTCGATGAACACGGCGTCGCCGTCCAGGAGCCGCCCCACGATCTCGCTCTCCGCGGGGATGATCACGCCGAGCGCGCTCGACGGATGGTCAGACGACACGGCGACGATCTCCAAACCGCCCTCGTCGGCAGGCAGCAGCACGATGCCGGCCGCCGAGTCGGAGAGCCGGCGGGCCTGTTCGGCGACGACCTGGAGGGCGTCGTCCGCGTCGCCGCCCGACAGCAGCGCGGTGGTCACGGCGACGGAGCCGTCGATCCACCGTTCGCGCTGCCGGGCGGCCTCGTACAGCCGCGCGTTGCCGATCGCGATGCCCGCCTCGGTGGCGAGGACGCGGACCATGCCGAGGTCGTAGTCGTTGAACTCGGCGCCGCCGTGCTTCTCGGTCAGATAGAGGTTGCCGAAGATCTCGCCCTGCACCCGGATCGGGACGCCGAGGAAGGTGCGCATCGGCGGATGGTTCGGCGGGAAACCGCAGGAGCGCGGGTCGTCGGCGAGGTCCGCGAGCCGCACCGGACCGGGGTCGTGGATGAGCGCGCCGAGCAGCCCCTTGTGCCCGTCCGGCAGCCGTCCGATCCGCTCCGCTGTCTCCGCGTCGATGCCGTGGTACACGAAGTCCGCGAGCCCCTTGCCGTCCTCGTCCACCACGCCGATCGCCGCATACCGGGCGTCGGCCAGCTCGGCGGCCGTCTCACAGATGCGGTCGAGCGTGGAGTGCAGCTCAAGCCCGGTGCCGACGGACCGCATGGCCTCCAGAAGCTGCGGCACCCGCGCGGTCAGCTCGGCGGACAGCCCCTGGAGCCCACGGGCCGCCTGATCGGCGGCGTCCATGGGGTCGGAGGCGCGGTCCGGTGCCTGGTCGGGGTCCGGTGCGGCTGGCATGCCCCTGAGCCTAGTTATTCCTATTTGTACGGGAAAGTCGGCGCCCCGTGCCCTGTACGGGCAGCCCGCTACCCGCCCAGGGCCAGCAAATCCGCCGCCCCCTCCCGCTCCCGCATCCGCCGCAGCGGCCCGTCGACCGCGATCAGCTCGGCGTACCGGCCGCGCTGCGCCACCCGTCCCCCGTCGAGGACGATCACCTCGTCCACCGCGTCCAGCCCCGCGAGCCGATGCGTGATCAGCAGCGTCGTACGGCCTTCGGTCGCGGCCAGCAGATCGGCCGTGAGGGCGTCGGCGGTCGGCAGGTCCAGATGCTCGGCGGGCTCGTCCAGGACCAGCACGGGGAAGTCGGCCAGGAGCGCGCGGGCCAGCGCGAGCCGCTGCCGCTGCCCGCCGGAGAGCCGTGCGCCGTGTTCGCCCACCAGGGTGTCGATGCCGTCGGGCAGCGAGTCCACCCAGTCCAGGAGCCGGGCCCGGCCGAGCGCGTCCCGCAGCTCGGCGCCGGTCGCGTCCTTGCGGGCAAGGAGCAGGTTCTCGCGTACCGAGCTGTCGAAGAGGTGCGCGTCCTGCGCGCACAGCCCGACGAACCGCCGCACGGTGTCCCCGTCGAGCCCGTACGCGTCCACTCCGCCGAGCGTGTACGAACCCTGCGAACCAGTCGCGCCGGACGCACCATCCGCGCCGCCCCCACCGCCCGAGCCGCCCGCGTCGAGGAACCGCAACAACACCTGCGCGAGCGTCGTCTTGCCCGACCCTGACGGACCGACCACGGCGACCCTGCGCCCCCGCTCCAGCGTCAGATCGACCCCGCCGAGCGCGTCCCTCGCCTGCCCCGCGTACCGCGCCCGCAGCCCCCGCAGCTCCAGCGGGAACGGCGATCCGGGCGCCTCACCCGGCACCTCGGGTTCGTGTACGGGGACGGGGGCGTCCAGCACTTCATGGACCCGCTCGGCGCTCCTGCGGACCCGCTGCCGGTACTGCACGGCGAGCGGCATCCCCATGACCGCCTCGAACGCGGCGAGCGGAGTGAGGACGACGACGGCCAGCGCAACGCCGCTCAGCCGCCCGTCCGCGACCGCCCGCGCGCCGACGAACGCGGCGCCCGTCACGGTCAGCCCGGAGGCGAGCGCGATCAGCCCGTCGCCGAGCGCGGTGGCCGTCGCCGCCCGGGACGCGATCCGGGTGAGCACCCCGTCGGCCCGCCCGACCTGCGCGGTACGGGCGGGCAGCGCGCCGGCGACCGTCAACTCGGCGGTCCCGGTGAGCAGCTCGGTGACCCGGGTGGCCAGCGCCCCGCGTGCGGGAGCCAGCCTCCGCTCGGCACGGCGGGCGACGGCTCCGGAGAGCAGCGGTACGCCCGCCCCGGCGACGAGCAGGCCCACGGCGAGTACGGCACCGGCCTCGGGCAGCAGCCAGGCGGTGAAGCCGACGGACGCGGCGGACACGGCGACGGCGCAGCCGGCGGGCAGCAGCCAGCGCAGCCAGTAGTCCTGCAACGCGTCGACGTCGGCGACGAGCCGCGACAGCAGGTCACCGCGCCGGGTGGTCCGCAGCCCGGCGGGCGCGAGCCGTTCGAGGCGCCGGTAGACGGCGACCCGGGTGTCGGCCAGCATCCGCAGCACCGCGTCGTGCGACACCAGCCGCTCGGCGTACCGGAACACCGCCCGCCCGATGCCGAAGGCGCGGGTCGCGGTGACGGCGACCATCAGATACAGCACGGGCGGCTGCTCGGAGGCCCGGGAGATCAGCCAGCCGGACGTGGCCATGAGCCCGACGGCACTGCCGAGCGCGAGACTGCCGAGCAGCAGGGCGAGGGCGAGCCGCCCGCGCCGGGGCCCGGCCATCGCCCGCACCCGACCGAGTACACCGCCGCGCCCCACCGGGCCAGCGGATCCCCCGGAAGGCACGTCACCACCGCCACCTTCCCCGCCGCCACCTTCCGCACCGCCGTCAACCGGCCGCCCCGCCTCGGGAACCCCGTCGAGAAAGCCCCCGAAGGAATCACCGAGCGCCCCACCGGACGGGTCCACGGAGCTGCCGAAATCGGACGAAGACGCGGGCGCCGGCACCCCAGCCACGACCGGCACCCGGGCCCCCGCCACCCCGGCACCGGACCCCGACCCCAACTCCGCCCCCCGCACCCGCTCCCCCGGCACCGCCAACCGCACCACCCGGTCCGCGACCGAAAGCAGCGCCGGCCGATGCACCACCAGCAGCACGGTCCGCCCCACCGCCAGCCGCCGCACCGCCTCCACGACCTCGGCCTCGGTGTCCCCGTCGAGCGAGGCCGTCGGCTCGTCGAGCAGCAGCACCGGCCTGTCCGCGAGGAACGCCCGTGCCAGCGCGAGCCGTTGCCGCTGCCCGGCCGACAGCCCGGCACCGTCCTCACCGAGCACCGTGTCCACGCCGTCGGACAGCGCGTCCACGAACTCCAGCGCCCCGGCGTCCCGTAGCGCCCCGCGTACGGCGGTGTCGTCGGCGTCGGGCCGCGCCAGGCGTACGTTCTCGGCGATCGACGCCGCGTACAGATGAGGGTGTTGCGGCACCCACGCCACCTGGGCGTGCCAGTCGTCAGGGGAGAGGCCCGTGAGGTCGGCGCCCCCGATCAACACCCGTCCCGCATCGGGCCGTACGAAGCCGAGGGCCACCGCGAGAAGCGTCGACTTCCCGGCGCCACTGGGCCCGACGAGGGCCACGGTCTCGCCGGGCGCGACGCTGAACGACGCGTCGGCGACGGCGTCGGCCGACCGCCCCGGGTAGCGGACGGTCACTCCGTCGAACCGGATCGCCTCCTCGGCCACCCCGCCATCGCCCCGGAGCGCCGGCACAGCACCCGTGCCCACCTCCGGCACCGGCACCTCCAGCACGGCGAAGATCTCCTCCGCCGCCGCAAGCCCCTCAGCCGCCGCGTGGTACTGCGCCCCGACCTGCCGTACCGGCAGATACGCCTCGGGCGCCAGGATCAGGATGACCAGGCCGATGTAGAGATCCATCTCGCCGTGGACCAGGCGCATCCCGATGGTGACGGCGACCAGGGCAACCGACAGGGTCGCGAGGAGTTCCAGGGCGAAGGACGACAGAAAGGCGATCCGCAGCGTACGGACCGTCGCCTGCCGGTATGCGTCGGTGATACGCCGGATCGACTCGGCCTGTGCCTTGGCCCGGCCGAACACCTTGAGGGTGGGCAGGCCCGCGACGACATCGAGGAAGTGGCCCGACAGTCGGGAGAGAAGCCGCCACTGACGGTCCATCCGGGACTGTGTGGCCCAGCCGATGAGCACCATGAAGACGGGGATGAGCGGCAGGGTGCCGACGATGATCGCGGCGGAGACCCAGTCCTCCGTGACGATCCGGGCGAGCACCGCGACCGGCACCACGATCGCGAGCCCCAACTGCGGGAGGTAGCGCGAGAAGTAGTCGTCCAGCGCGTCGATCCCCCGGGTGGCCAGCGCCACCAGCGACCCGGTCCGCTGCCCACTCAGCCACCCGGGCCCGAGCGCCCCCGCCCGGTCGAGGAGCCGCCCGCGCAGCTCGGACTTGACGGCCGCGCTCGCCCGGTGAGCGGCGAGTTCGGTGAGCCAGCCGACGAGAGCGCGGCCCAGCGCGACCGCCACCAGAAGGAGCAGCGGTGTACGCAACGCCTCGACCCCGAGGCCGTGTTGGAAGGCCCCGACGACCACCTCGGCGATGAGCATGGCCTGAGCGACGACCAACCCCGCCCCGACCAGCCCGAGGCCCACCACGGCGGCCAGGAAGAGGCGGGTGGCACGGGCGTAGCGGAGCAGACGCGGGTCGATCGGTTTCACGTGAAACACACCCTCGGGGTCGATCCGGGATGTTTCACGTGAAACACCCCGGACGGTAGGGGACGAGTGCGCGCCATCCGCTCAGTACGCGCCATCCGCTCAGTGCGCGGCATCCGCGGCGATGCTGTGGGTGCCGATCCGCTTGCGGAACACCCAGTACGTCCAGGACTGGTAGAGCAGCACGACCGGCGTCGCGATCCCGGCACACCACGTCATGATCTTCAGGGTGTAGGGGGTCGACGAGGCGTTGGTGACCGTGAGGCTCCAGGCCGGGTCGAGCGAGGACGGCATGACGTTCGGGAAGAGCGTCAGGAAGAGCATCGCGACGGCCGCGATGATCGTGATGCCCGAGAACGCGAACGACCAGCCTTCCCGCCCTGCCAGATTGGCGCCGAGCGCGGCGACCAGGGCGACCACGGCGGCGATCATGGCGATCAGGCTCCAGCCGTCGCCCTTGTCGAGCTGGGTCCAGATCAGGAAGCCGAGCGCCAGGACCGCCGTGAGGAGCCCGACCAGGGTGGCGAGCTTACGGGCCCGTTCCCGGATGTCCCCCAGGGTCTTGAGCGCCACGAACACCGCGCCGTGGAAGGTGAACAGGGTCAGCGTCACCAGTCCGCCGAGAATCGCGTACGGGTTGAGCAGATCCCAGAAGTTGCCCACGTACTCCATGTCCGCGTCGATCTTCACGCCGCGCACGATGTTGCCGAAGGCGACGCCCCAGAGCACGGCGGGGATCAGCGATGCCCAGAAGATCGCGTTCTCCCAGTTGCGCTGCCAGTTCTCCTCGGGCCGCTTGGCGCGGTACTCGAAGGCGACGCCGCGCACGATCAGGCAGACCAGGATGATCAGCAACGGCAGATAGAACCCGGAGAACAGGGTCGCGTACCACTCGGGGAAAGCGGCGAAGGTCGCGCCGCCCGCGGTGAGCAGCCACACCTCGTTGCCGTCCCAGACCGGACCGATCGTGTTGATCAGGACGCGCTTCTCGGTCCGGTTCCGGGCGAGCAGCTTGGTGAGGACACCGACCCCGAAGTCGAAGCCCTCCAGGAAGAAGTAGCCGATCCAGAGGACCGCGATGAGCACGAACCAGACGTCGTGGAGTTGCATGCCTCAGCTCCTGTCTCTCAGTACGAGAAGGCCATCGGCCGGTCGGGATCGCGGTCGCCGCCGATCTTGGTGGGCGGATTGAGGTCGGCCTCCGTCAGCTCCGGCGGCCCGGCCTTGACGTACTTCACGAGCAGCTTGACCTCGATGACGGCGAGGATCGCGTACAGCAGGGTGAAGACGGTCATCGAGGCGATGACCTCGCCCTGGGAGACGCTGGGGGAGACCGCGTGCCGGGTCTGGAGGACGCCGTAGACGACCCAGGGCTGGCGGCCCGTCTCGGTGAAGATCCAGCCCCATGAGTTGGCGATCAGCGGGAAGGCGAGCGTCCACAGGGCCACGACCCAGTACCAGTTCGTGAACTTCGGGCTGAGGGCCTTGTTGCGGAACAGCACCAGGTTCGGTGTCTCGTCCTCGCCGACGCGCAGATGCTGGGGGAGCAGGAACTTCTTGCGGGTCAGCCAGAGTCCGAGGATGCCGATGGCGAAGGACGCCATCCCGAAGCCGATCATCCAGCGGAAGGCCCAGAAGGCGACGGGGATGTTGGGGCGGTAGTCGCCGGGCCCGTACTTCTGCTGCTCCGCCTTGTTGATGTCGTTGATGCCGGGGACGAACGAGTTGAAGTCGTCGTGGGCGAGGAAGGACAGTATCCCGGGGATCTCGATGGCCACGGTGTTGTGGCCCTTGTCGACATCGCCGTACGCGAAGAGGGAGAACGGTGCCGATGTCTGCCCGTCCCAGAGCGCTTCGGCCGCGGCCATCTTCATGGGCTGCTGCTCGAACATCACCTTGCCGAGCCGGTCTCCGCTGAGGGCGGTGAGCGCTCCGGCGATGATGACGGTCACCAGGCCGAGGCGCAGTGAGGTCTTCATCACGGGGATGTGCTTCTTGCGCGCGAGGTGATAGGCGGCGATGCCGACCATGAACGCGCCGCCGGTGAGGAACGCGGCCGTGAGGGTGTGGAACACCACGGTGAGCGTCGTGTTCTGGCTCAGCACGGCCCAGAAGTCGGTGAGTTCGGCCCGGCCCGCCGCCTGGTTGATCTTGTAGCCGACCGGGTGCTGCATCCAGGAGTTGGCCGCGAGGATGAAGTACGCGGAGAGGATCGTCCCGATCGCGACCATCCAGATCGTGGCGAGGTGGATCTTCTTGGGGAGCTTGTCCCAGCCGAAGATCCACAGCCCGATGAAGGTGGACTCGAAGAAGAAGGCGATCAGCGCCTCGAAGGCGAGGGGCGCTCCGAAGATGTCCCCGACGAAGCGTGAGTAGTCGGACCAGTTCATGCCGAACTGGAACTCCTGCACGATGCCGGTGACCACGCCCATGGCGATATTGATCAGGAAGAGCTTGCCCCAGAACTTGGTCGCTCTGAGGTACTTCTCCTTGCCCGTCCGCACCCACGCCGTTTGCAAGCCGGCGGTCAGCGCCGCGAGCGAGATCGTCAGCGGGACGAACAGGAAGTGGTAGACGGTGGTGATGCCGAACTGCCATCGCGCCAGGGTCTCCGGCGCCAGAGCGAGGTTCACGTCTCCTTCTCCTTACGTGCCGTGTTCACAGCGGCAGTTTGCCCCTTTGATCACCCGCATAACAGGATCATCCGGGCGAGCTTGTGAACGCGTTCACATTCACAAGCATTATGTACTACCACCGACCCGCTCTTCCAGGGGGGTCCCCCTTACCCGCAGTCGCCCCTCGAACCGGGGCGAACCCACCAGCGCGCGACCCGCTCCGGACATGCCGACGGGGCGACGGAAGCCCCCTGGAGAGCCCCGGCCGCCCCGATCGGTACTGCTCAGCACCGCCCAACCATGCCCCCATATGCCCCACTTAAGGGCATATGGCCCGCGCAACTGCGGCTGACGCTACGGCTGAAGCTCCTTGTGGAACGTCTCCGCCGTGTGCAGGAAGATGTCGTTCGCCTCGGTCTCCCCGATCGTGACCCGCACCCCTTCGCCGGCGAACGGCCGTACGACCACACCCGCCTTGTCGCACGCCGCCGCGAAGTCCAGGGTCCGCTCTCCCAGCCGCAGCCAGACGAAGTTCGCCTGCGTCTCGGGCACCGTCCAGCCCTGCGCCGCCAGCGTCTTCACGACCCGCGCACGCTCGCTGACCAGGGAGCCGACCCGCCCGAGCAGTTCGTCCTCGGCCCGCAGCGAGGCGACCGCCGCGTCCTGCGCGATCTGCGTCACACCGAACGGGACCGCCGTCTTCCGCAGCGCCGCCGCGACCGGCTCATGGGCGATGGCGAAACCGACCCGCAGCCCGGCGAGCCCGTACGCCTTCGAGAAGGTCCGCAGCACACAGACGTTCGGCCGCTCACGGTAGATCTCCACGCCGTCCGGCACCTGGGGATCGCGGATGAACTCCCGGTACGCCTCGTCGAGCACCACCAGCACATCGCCGGGCACCCGGTCGAGGAACCGTTCCAGCTCCGCCCTGCGCACCACCGTGCCGGTCGGGTTGTTCGGGTTGCAGACGAAGATCAGCCGGGTGCGCTCGGTGATCGCGTCCGCCATCGCGTCCAGGTCGTGCACCTCGCCCGGGGTCAGCGGCACCCGCACCGAACGCGCCCCGCTGACCTGCGTGATGATCGGGTACGCCTCGAAGGACCGCCAGGCGTAGATCACCTCGTCGCCGGGGCCCGACGTGGCCTGGAGCAGCTGCTGCGCGACGCCGACCGAGCCGGTGCCGGTGGCGAGGTGCGAGAGGGGCACGCCGAAACGGTCCGCCAGCTCGCTCATCAGCCCGGTGCACGCCATGTCCGGGTAGCGGTTGAGCGACCCGGCAGCGGCGACGGCCTGCTCCATCACCCCGGGCAGCGGCGGATAGGGGTTCTCGTTGGAGGACAACTTGTACGCGACCCGCCCCGCGTCCGCGGGCTTGCCCGGCGTATAGGCGGGGATGCCCTCCAGCTCGGCGCGCAGCCTGGGGTTCGTCTCGCTCACCGTCGTCCTCCTCGTGCGTCTGCGAACTCGCCGATCGGCATATGGCCCACCTTAAGAGGCGGGACGCCCGCTGCGAATGGCTGAACGGCCCCGGCTCCGGAGTCCGGCCGTCGAACGCCGGACTCCGGCCATCGGACTCCGGGCCCCGGCCATCGGACACCAACCCCGGAGACCCGCTGGATCACGCGGCCCGGGAGACCGCAATCGGCCCCGATTTCAGGGGGAGCATTTACTCCCCCGCCGCGCGCCGGTGGCTCGCGCCGTGGCGCGCATCCCCCGTGAAGGTGAGTTGAGACCTCTTCGAAACATGGCTCATTTGGCAGGCCCATACAGGCTGACAAGCGCCCAATCACTCGCTGGAGGCTCAACTCCCTTTGTTTGCAAGGCAATTGACCCCCATTCGCCATGCAGAAACGTGCCTGTCAACGCGTGAATATGCGTCCGCACCACCCCACCCCCTGAGCCCTACTATCGGCTCGCCATGACAGCAGCAGGGAAGCACCAGGTGAGCCGGGCGGAAACCTCCCGCCGTGGCGGCCGGCCGGGCCGAGCGGGCATCAGAGACGTGGCCGCCGCCGCCGGTGTCTCCATCACGACGGTCTCGGACGCCCTCAACGGGAAGGGCCGGTTACCGGACGCCACCCGACGCCACGTACGCGAGGTCGCCGACCGACTGGGCTACCGCCCGTCGGCCGCCGCCCGCACGCTCCGCACCGGTAAGTCAGGACTCATCGGACTGACCGTGACGACGTACGGGGATGAACCTTTCACCTTCACGGAATTCGCGTACTTCGCGGAGATGGCGAGAGCCGCGACCTCGGCCGCTCTCGCCCGGGGGTACGCCCTCGTGATCCTCCCGGCGACCTCCCGCCGCAGCCCGGTCGACGTCTGGTCGAACGTGGCGCTCGACGGCACGGTCGTCATCGATCCGTCGGACAAGGATCCGGTCGTCTCCGAACTCGTCCGCCAGGGCCTGCCCGTCGTCTCGGACGGCCGCCCCGGCGGCTCGCTGCCGGTCACGGCCTGGGTGGACAACGACCACGAAGCCGCCGTCCTCGGCATCCTCGACCATCTCGCCGAGGCCGGCGCCCGACGCATCGGCCTGCTCACGGGCACCACCACGGACACGTACACGCATCTCTCCACCACCGCCTATCTGCGCTGGTGCGAGCGGGTGGGGCAGGACCCGGTGTACGAGGCGTACCCCGCGCACGACCCGTGCGCGGGGGCCGTCGCCGCCGACCGGCTGCTCGCGCGCCCCGACCGGCCCGACGCCGTCTACGGTCTGTTCGACCCCAACGGCACGGACCTGCTCGCCGCCGCCCGGCGCTACGGACTGCGCGTCCCGGAGGACCTCCTCCTCGTCTGCTGCAGCGAGTCGACCGTGTACGCCACCACCGAACCGCCGATCACCACGCTCTCACTGAAGCCGCGCCGGATCGGCACGGCCGTCGTACAACTCCTCATCGACGCGATCGAGGGGATCGATTCGGACCAGCCCGTCGAGCAGGTGATACCGACGGAGTTGATCGTGCGCACGTCGTCCGAGCGGCGCCCGCCGCGCACGACCGTCAGCCCGCCGCGGTCTCCTTCGCAGGGGTAGCCCCACCTCCGGAAGGGTGGGGGACATCGCGAAAGGGGTGGGGGGCGCCTTCAGACCCGAGGCGACCTCCACCCAATTCGGGAGAAAAGCTCGGTGAGCCGGGGTCCTGCTCCGATTCACCACCCCTGGGTCATCACACAGCGCGATCCGCATTCCTATGATGGGCGGACGACACCGCGGGCCGCTGCGACCAGGCAGTCCGAATCCGGTGCAGTTGCGGCGCAAGGTGGTGGAGGGGTCGATGGTTCAGGGGGCCGGTCAGGGACCCGACGTACGGACGGCGACGCTGCGCGACTTCCGGGTGCCGGCGTACGTCCATGAGACCGGTCCGTCCGGCGCGCCCGGCGAGGGTGAGGAGCCGGCCGACGAGCCGGAGGGCTACACCCCCACCCAGCGCGACCTTCCGATCATCAACCGGGGGGACACCCTCCAGGTGCCGGTCGTGCCCGACCCCGTACCGGATCCGCGCGGTCCGGAAGGGCTCGGACCGCTGTATGTCGTCGGCGATGTGCACGGCTATCTCGACGAGCTGGTCGTCGCGCTGCGCGAGAAGGGCCTCATCGACGAGGCCGGCAACTGGTCCGCGGGCACCGCGCGCCTGTGGTTCCTCGGCGACTTCACCGACCGCGGCCCCGACGGCATCGGCGTCATCGACCTCGTGATGCGGCTGTCCGCCGAGGCCGCGGCGGCCGGCGGCTACTGCAAGGCCCTCATGGGCAACCACGAACTGCTGCTGCTCGGCGCCCGCCGCTTCGGCGACACGCCCGTCAACTCGGGCGCGGGCACCGCCACCTTCCAGGCCGCCTGGCTGCTCAACGGCGGCCAGAAGTCGGACATGGACCGGCTCCAGGACCACCATCTCCAGTGGATGGCCCGCCTCGACGCGATGGAGGCGGAGGACGGCCATCTGCTCGTGCACTCCGACACGACCGCCTATCTCGACTACGGCGACTCGATCGAAGCGGTCAACGACACCGTCCGCGAGACCCTGACGCGCAATGACGCCGACGAGTGCTGGGATGTCTTCCGCAAGCTCACCAAGCGCTTCGCGTTCCGCGACGAGTCGGGCCCCGAGGCCGCCCGCAAACTCCTCGCCACCTACGGCGGCACCCGCGTCGTCCATGGTCACAGCCCCATTCCGTATCTCCTCGGCGAGGTCGGGTCCGAGGACGGCGAGGGCGGTGCGGGTCCCACCGTCGAGGGACCGCATGTGTACGCCGACGGGCTGGCCATCGCCATGGACGGCGGAGTGACCATGGCCGGAAAGCTACTGGTCTGTCAGCTCCCCCTGGATAGCTGAGCGTTCCCCGGGCAGACGCAGAACCGGAGGGTCCCCCTGGCCGGGGAGCCAATTTTCGGAAACCCCCTGTCACCGTGTGCCGTGACCGCTCTACCATCGGCTTATCCGTAGCAGGCTCCCCTCCGTTTCTGCCCGACGGCTCGCAGCCATGCGAGCCCCAAGCCCTACGGAGCATCGGGGGATGCACATGAACAGCGTTCCGCAGCACCTGCTGAGTGAGGACCGCCAGGAGTACGAGCGGTTCCTCGACGAGGCGCTGCGCGCCGCCCCGTACCGACCTGAACTCCAAGCGGTCGGTCGTCGGCTCAACACCGAGCAGTTGCGCACCATGGCGCTCAACGCCACCGCGCTGATCACGGCCGCCGCCGCGGCCGAGTACCAGCAGTTCGTGCAGGTCCGTGAGGAACGGCGTGCGCCCTCACGGAGGACAGGTCCCGCCACCACAAGGAACGGATCCACGGAGTCCGGTTCGGGCACCGTGGGCATCGCCACCACCATGGGGGAGGTCACCGAGCCGGCGGGCGCCGGTGTCGTGGCCGTCCTCGCGGTCCTCGCGCCCGTCCTCGCGGGGGCGGCGGCCGTGATATTCCTCCTCGTCGGATACCTCCTGAGAGTGCTCGACCCCGAGCAGGCGTTCGCCCGGACCCTGCTCACCACGGGGTGGGTGTTCGGCGCGGTCACCGCGGCGGCGATCCTCGTCGCCGGGACCGGACTGCTGCTCACCGCCCTGCGCAACGACGCCACCTCGCTCCACGCCGACGAGGACGACGAACTCGACGAGAAGGTCGAACTGGCCAGAGAGGCGTGGCACGACGCGCTTCTGGAGCGCGGCATCATGCCGTTCCTCCGTGAGGCCCTCGCCGATCCGGCCGCGACGACCTCAGGGCCGTCACGCCCGGCCGCCAACCGGATGCCGCACCTGGGCTACAACCGTCCGGGCTTCAGCAGCCCGGACGGCGGATCGAACTCCGGTCCGCGCCCGAGCTATTCGAGCCCGGACTTCACCAGCCCGGACTTCGGCGGCCCCGACCACCGGCCGGACTAGCGACGGCCGGACTGGCGACGGCGGTACGGGGTCCCGGCCGACGGCGCCAGTGAGCGGTGGGGTTCCCCAGGAACCGGGCCCAGTGGCCCGGAACTTGGGGGCGCCATCGCCTCAGTCAACGAGCGGCAGATACACCCGGTTCCCGCTCGCCGCGAACTCCTTCGACTTCTGCCGCATACCCTCCTCGATCTCCACATCGGTACTCGCCGCGGTGCCCGATGCGACACCCGTCCCGGCAACCGCCCCTGCGCCCGAACCGCCGCCGTGCTCACGGCGGATGTCCTGCGAGATCTTCATCGAGCAGAACTTCGGCCCGCACATCGAGCAGAAGTGGGCCGTCTTCGCGGGCTCGGCCGGCAGGGTCTCGTCGTGGAATGCGCGGGCCGAGTCCGGGTCGAGCGCCAGATTGAACTGGTCCTCCCAGCGGAACTCGAAGCGGGCGTCGGACAGCGCGTCGTCCCACTCCTGCGCGCCGGGATGCCCCTTGGCGAGGTCGGCCGCGTGCGCCGCGATCTTGTATGTGATGACACCGGTCTTCACGTCGTCGCGGTTGGGCAGGCCCAAGTGCTCCTTCGGCGTGACGTAGCAGAGCATCGCGGTGCCCCACCAGGCGATCATCGCGGCGCCGATGCCCGAGGTGATGTGGTCGTACGCGGGCGCGATGTCCGTGGTGAGCGGGCCGAGGGTGTAGAACGGCGCCTCTTCGCAGATCTCCTGCTGGAGGTCGATGTTCTCCTTGATCTTGTGCATCGGGACATGTCCCGGGCCCTCGATCATCGTCTGCACGTTCATCCGCTTGGCGATCGTGTTCAGCTCACCGAGCGTCCGCAGCTCCGCGAACTGTGCCTCGTCGTTGGCGTCGGCGATGGAACCGGGGCGCAGCCCGTCGCCGAGTGAGTACGTCACGTCGTACGCCGCAAGGATCTCGCACAGCTCCTCGAAGTTCTCGTACAGGAACGACTCCTTGTGGTGCGCCAGGCACCACGCCGCCATGATCGAGCCGCCACGCGAGACGATGCCGGTCTTGCGGTTCGCGGTGAGCGGCACGAAGGGCAGCCGCACGCCCGCGTGCACCGTCATGTAGTCGACGCCCTGCTCGGCCTGTTCGACGACCGTGTCCTTGTAGATCTCCCAGGTCAGCTCCTCCGCTCTGCCGTCCACCTTCTCCAACGCCTGGTAGAGCGGCACCGTTCCGATCGGGACGGGGGAGTTGCGGAGCACCCATTCGCGGGTGGTGTGGATGTTGCGGCCGGTGGAGAGGTCCATGACGGTGTCGGCGCCCCAGCGGGTCGCCCAGGTCATCTTCTCCACCTCCTCCTCGATCGACGAGGTCACCGCGGAGTTCCCGATGTTGGCGTTGACCTTCACCAGGAACCGCTTGCCGATGATCATCGGTTCGATCTCGGGGTGGTTGACGTTGGCGGGCAGCACGGCGCGCCCCGCCGCGATCTCCGCCCGTACGACCTCGGGTTCGACGTTCTCCCGGAGCGCCACGAACTCCATCTCGGGCGTGATCTCGCCCCGCCGCGCGTACGCGAGTTGGGTCACCGGCGTCCCGGTGCGGCCCCGGCGCGGCTGCCGTGGCCGACCGGGGAACACCGCGTCGAGATTGCGGAGTCCGCCGCGCGGCGAGGTGTGCTTGATCCCGTCGTCCTCGGGCCGGACCGCCCGGCCCGCGTACTCCTCGGTGTCGCCGCGCGCGACGATCCAGTTCTCGCGCAGCGGCGGAAGTCCGCGCCGTACGTCGGTCCCGGTCGACGGATCGGTGTACGGCCCGGAGGTGTCGTACAGCGTGACCGTCCGGCCGTTGGTGAGGTGGACCTGGCGGACCGGCACCCGCAGATCGGGGCGGGTACCGGTCGCGCCGGTGACATAGCCCTTGTGCCAGCCGATTGACCTTTCGCCCGATTCACCCTGGTTTCCCGATTCGTCCTGATTTGAGGCGGGCGGGCGTGCGTCCTTGATGGTCATGTGACCTACTCCCTACGCCGGCATTACCCGGTAACAGGTTCGGCGGTCGACGCAGCGGATTCCGTAGGCCGACTCGTCGTGCGAGTACGTCCGTTTACGGAGGTCAGCGCCCTCTCAGCCCGGTGCTCCGAGCTCCCGCGTGTGCAAAGGTGCCTCCACGCTAGCGTCATATCGGGCGTGCTGAACAGTGGGCCTCCGGCGTTCTTGCGATGATCGGGCGGTGACGACCTCGCAGCAGCCCCCCGTTCCGCCGTCCGGCCCCGGCCCGCACGGCCCCGCCGACGGCGACCACGGCCACGGCCACCCGCACGGCGCGGGCCATGGGCATGGGCATGGCCATGGGCACGGTCCGGCCGCCCCGGTCTCGCGGCATCTGCGCAAGGTCATCGCCGCGATCCTGATCCCCTTCGCGGCGGCGGTCGCCGTGGGCCTCGTCGTGCTCTGGCCCGGCGGCGCACCGCCCCACGAGCGCACGGGCGTCGGCTTCGACCGGCAGACGCAGCAGGCGCAGATCACCCGTGTCGACCGCGTGGACTGCAGGTCCGTGAACGCCTCCGGCGACACCCCCACCGGCGACACGTCGACCGCCGAGGGCAGCTCGGCCCAGCAGCAGTCGACCGGCAGCTGCGGCAAGGCGACCGTCGAGGTCACCACGGGCAAGGACAAGGGCCGTACGTTCACGGAGATCGTGCAGCCCGACTCACCACGGCAGTTGCACACGGGCCAGAAGGTCATCGTCGCCTACGCCCCGGACGCGCCACGGGAGTTGCAGTACGCGGTGACCGATGTGGACCGGAAGATTCCGATGGCGCTGCTGGCCGGGATCTTCGCGGTCGCGGTGGTCGTGGTGGGCCGGCTGCGCGGGCTGATGGCGCTGGTCGCGCTGGCCGCGAGCTTCCTCGTGCTGACCTTCTTCATCCTGCCGGCGATCCTCCAGGGTTCGAATCCGCTGGTCGTCGCGGTGGTCGGGGCGAGCGCCATCATGCTGATCGCGCTCTATCTGTGCCATGGGCTGACGGCCCGTACGTCCGTCGCGGTGCTCGGCACGCTCGTGTCGCTGCTGCTGATCGGGCTGCTCGGTTCGCTGTTCATCGGCTGGGCCGCGCTCTCGGGCAACACCGACGACAACACCGGTCTGATCCACGGGCTCTATCCGTCGATCGACATGAGCGGTCTGCTGCTCGCGGGCGTCATCATCGGTTCGCTGGGTGTCCTCGACGATGTGACGGTGACGCAGACGTCGGCGGTGTGGGAGCTGCACCAGGCGGATCCGACGATGGGCCGGCGGGCGCTCTACCGCGCGGGCATCCGGATCGGCCGCGACCACATCGCGTCCGTCGTGAACACGCTGGTCCTGGCCTACGCGGGCGCGGCGCTGCCGCTGCTGCTGCTGTTCTCGATCGCGCAGAGCAGTGTGGGGACCGTCGCCACCAGTGAGTTGGTGGCCGAGGAGATCGTGCGCACGCTCGTCGGCTCCATCGGCCTGGTCGCCTCGGTGCCGGTGACGACGGCGCTGGCCGCGCTCGTGGTGGCGGCGGACCGGCCGGGCGAGGGAGCGGGCCCGGCGCTCGCCGGCGCGGGGGTGCCGGGCGGGGGCGTGGGGGTACAGGGCGGCCGGGGCGCGGAGGTGCCGGGCGGGGGCTCAGGGGCGCTTGGCGGCGCGCTGGGGGGGCGCGTGGACGCGCTGGGGGCGCGGGTTCCGATGCGGGGCGGACGGGGCAAGCGGCGCAAGCGCTGAAGCGTTACGGCAGGGCGGGTGCCCTGCGCGTGCGGTGCGTTCGGTGAAGCGTTACGGCGTCTTGGGCGCCGTGGGCCCGCGACCTCGCCCATCCCCTCGACCGTTCCCTCGGCCATCCCTGTTCACCCGGCGCTCTGCTCCTCGGCCAGGATCCGGTCCAGCGTCTCGTCGAGGAGGGATTCAAATCCGGCCAAAGAGCGCTCCTGCCCCAGGGGCACCAGCTTGTCCGTCCGGTCGAGAAACGCGATCAGTGGCGCGATCCCGGCCCGGAACACCGCCTGGTCGCTGCCCACCTGAAGCGTGATGAGGACCTCGCTGAGGAGGTCCTGGTCGCCGGGCGCGATGTGCACATCGCCGTCCCCGCAGGGTTCGGCGACCCCGTCGACCAGCAGTTCACGCCCGAACGTCCAGCTCACGGGCGCGTCTCCGGGCAGATGGAAGGTCAGCCGCACGGCATACGGATCGTCGCTCCTGTACCGCAGCTCGACGGGAATACGGAAGGTGAGTTCCTCGGAGACGAGAAAGCTCATCATGACCTCTGCGTGTACCGACTCACTCATCGCCTACCCCGTCGTGTGCTGTCGACTGGCCAGGAATCATCCCCCTGACGCTCATGGCATCTTGCTTAAAGTACACGACAGATCACAAGGAGTGAGTTTTCAGATGCTGATAGAGAAACCGAGTGTCTTTAGTAGCTTTCCCACCTCGACTTGGAGCAGGCCGATCGCCGGGAGCAACCGCTCCGCCTGATGTGCGGGCAGGGAGATCGCCATGGCCGCCACGGTGGAGCCCGCGGTGAGCGGAATCGCGGCACAGACCGTGCCGAGCGCGTACTCCTGATGCTCGACCACCGGCCGGGTCCGCTCCACCGCGGCGAGGCGCCGCAGCAGGGTCCGCTCGTCACGGACGGAGTACGGCGTGACATATCCCACGGGGTGCCGGTCGAGATGGTCGCGCCTGGCCTCTTCGTCGAGTTGGGACAGCAGACACTGCCCGATGGCGTGGGCATGCCCGGTTTCGCGGAAGTCGGCCCACTCCTGGACGGCCGGGTTGGCGGGGGTATCGGCGATCGCCACGACCTCGATCTCGCCCTCGCGGTAGACGGCGAAGTACACGGGCACACCGAGGGCGTCGCGCCAGTGCGCCAGCGCGTCGTTGATCATGCTGCGACGATTCTGCTGAGCGGCACCACCGCCCAGCCGCCGGGCCGCCTCGGCGAGCAGGAACACCCCTCGCTCACGGCGTACATAGCCTTCGTGGGCCAGGGTGCGCAGCAGGTGGTACGCGGTGGGGAGGGCGACCCCCGCCTCGCGCGCGAGTTGCTTCGCCGGCGCCCCGTCCGCGTGCGAGGCCGCGGCCTCCAGCAGGCGGAGGGCACGCTGCACCGACCCGATGAGGGTCGGGCGGCTGTCGTCGACCGTGGCCAAGGCGCACTCCGGAAGCGGGTGGGAATTCCGGACTGTAATGGTCCGCCCCGGACGATCAGGGCCGCCGGAGAAAACTTCCCCCGGGCGAGGGACTGTGCCTTGCGTCACGCGACGCCCGTGTCGTAGGGGCCCGTGGCGTGCGGTCCGTAGCATGCGGGCCGTGTCGGAGGCGTCGGCGAGCAGGGGCGTCGGCGGCTACCAGTCGCCGCGTGACGATGAACTCGACATGAACTTCCGTACCACGTAAACGAGTCCGGCGACCAGGGCCACGAACACCAGGACCTTGAAGAGCAGCCCCACCAGGAAGGAGAGGATGCCGACGATCAGCCCGCCGAACACGACCAGGGCGATGACCGGCACCGCGACCCACTTCACCCACCACGGCATGCCCGCGTAGATTTCTCGCACAGCCATCGTCCTGCCTCACTTCCGTACGTGCGCGGTGCCGCTTCCCACACCACCGCAGCCTTCGATTACCTGCCTTCGATGCTAGGTCGGCGCGGACGCCGGCGGATGCCGCCGATCCCTTGTCCTCCCCTGACCGTCCCCCTAGGGAACGCGGGAGCCGGCCCGGACGTTCCTGAACTGAGGGACGGTGGCTCGGTTGTCAGCCCTCGGGCGGCGAGAACATCACCAGGACCCGCAGATCCTCGGTGATGTGGTGGAACTTGTGCGCGACCCCCGCGGGCACATAGATCACACTGCCCCGCGCCACCTGGGTCGTCTCCATGCCGACCGTGATCGACGCCCGTCCGCTCACCACGAAGTACACCTCGTCCTGCGCGTGCGGCTGCTGGGGATCCTGGGTCCCGGCGTCCAGCGCGTACAGGCCGACCGACATGTTCCGTTCACGCAGAAACTGTAGGTACGCACCGTCGTTCGCGGCCCGTTCCGTCTCCAGCTCATCCAGTCGGAATGCCTTCATCGCCCTCTGTCCGCCCTTGTTCGCCGCGTTCAACATCCCGATCATGGGGCGTGCCACAGCCGCACGTCCAGGTACGGACGGTATCCATGGAGGAACCCTCATGCTGAACTTCGCAGTCAAGACGCTCGCCAACGCGGGCGCCCTGGCCGTCGCCATCTGGCTGCTCGACAAGATCACCCTCACCGGCGACAGCACCGGCAAGAAGGTGCTGACGCTGATCCTCGTGGCGCTGCTCTTCGGTCTGGTGAACTTCCTGGTCAAGCCGGTCGTCAAGGTGCTCACCTTCCCGCTGTTCATTCTGACCCTCGGGCTGATCACGCTCGTGGTCAACGCCCTGATGCTGCTGCTCACCTCCTGGCTCGCGGACAAGGTGAACCTCAGCTTCCATGTGGAGGGCTTCTGGACCGCGGTCCTCGGCGGCCTGATCATCTCCGTGGTGTCCTGGGCGCTGAACGTGGTCCTGCCCGACGACAAGGACTGAGCGCGTCCCATGACGTATCGCGTCTGCTTTGTCTGCACCGGCAACATCTGCCGGTCGCCCATGGCCGAGTCCGTGTTCCGCGCGCGGGTTGAGAAGGCCGGGCTCGGCGACCGTGTCGAGGTCGACAGCGCGGGCACCGACGGCTGGCACGAGGGCGACGGTGCCGACCCGCGCACGGTGTCCGTCCTGGAGGCCGCCGGGTACGGGAGCGACCACGAGGCCCGGCGGTTCCGGGCCTCGTGGTTCGACCGGCTCGACCTCGTGATCGCACTGGACGCCGGGCACCTGCGCGCGCTGCGCCGCCTCGCCCCCACTCCGGCCGACGCCGCGAAGGTCCGGTTGCTCCGCTCGTACGACCCCGACGCGGGCTCCGACCTGGACGTACCCGACCCTTACTACGGTGAGGTCGACGGGTTCGAGGAGTGCCTGGAGATGGTCGAGGCGACCAGTGAGGGCCTGCTCGACGCCGTACGCGAGGCAGTGGAAGGACAGGCGGCATGACGGACGTTCCGACGGGAGCGGGGGCAGTGGGGGCGGGCGGGCCGGGTGACGGTACGCGCGTGGTGCGGGCCGGGCTGCCCGAGCCGGTGAACCATGAACCGACCCTCCCCGGGCCTGTGTTCGCGGCACACTTCCACCTCTCGGGCGATGTCACGGGGCCCTACAAGTACGGGCGGGACGAGAACCCGACCTGGACCCATCTGGAACGGGCCATCAGCGAGTTGGAGGCACCGCACGGCCTGTCGGCCCCCGACGGCCAGGAGAGCGGCCCCGAAGGGAGCGCCGACAGCCACGGCGTCGAAACGCTCGTCTTCGCGTCCGGCATGGCCGCCATCTCCGCCGTCCTCTTCTCGCATCTCCGCGCGGGCGACACCGTGGTCCTCCCGAACGACGGCTACCAGGTCCTGCCCCTGGTCCGCGAGCAGCTCCAGGCGTACGGCATCGAGGTGCGTACCGCGCCCACCGGCGGCGACGGCCAGCTCGCTGTGCTCGACGGCGCCCGGCTGCTGTGGATCGAGACCCCGTCGAACCCCGGCCTCGACGTCTGCGACCTGCGCCGGCTCATCGACGCGGCGCACGCGCAGGGCACCCTCGTCGCCGTGGACAACACCCTCGCGACCCCGCTCGGCCAGCGCCCCCTGGACTTCGGCGCCGACTTCTCCGTGGCCAGCGGCACCAAGCAGCTGACCGGCCACGGCGACCTCCTCCTCGGCTACGTCACCTGCCGCGACGCCGAACGGGCCGCTGCCGTACGCCGCTGGCGGAAGATCGTCGGAGCGATCCCGGGCCCGATGGAGGCATGGCTCGCCCACCGCTCCCTGGCGACCCTGCACCTGCGCGCCGATCGGCAGAACGCCAACGCCCTCGCACTCGCCGAAGCCCTGCGCGACCGGCCCGAGGTGACGGACCTGCGCTACCCCGGACTCCCCGACGACCCCTCCCACCCGATCGCGTCACGCCAGATGCGGCGCTTCGGATGCGTGGTGTCGTTCACGCTCCCCACCCGCGCCCGCGCGGAACGCTTCCTGGAGGCCCTGACCCTCGTGGACGACGCCACGAGCTTCGGCGGCGTACGCTCCACGGCCGAGCGCCGCCGCCGCTGGGGCGGAGACAACGTACCGGAAGGCTTCATCCGCTTCTCAGCAGGCGCAGAGGACCCCCAGGACCTGATCCCGGACGTCCTGAACGCCTTGAATTCCACAGCGAACTGACCCAGCGGGCGAACGCCACCTCGGGCGGCTGTCTCGCGGACGGCCCGAACCTCCCCCCTCGTGGCTCGGGCCGTCCCGGTTCCTTTGGTGAAGAACCGCGCGAACAAGGCTAGTTGACTCTCTGTCAGTGTCCAATCACTCCAGCGACAGAGACCTATCGACATATTTATAGTTGGCGTGACAGGGGGAGGGTGGGGGTGAAGGCAAGGGCAGGGAGGAGGGGAGCGCCATGGATCTGGCCCTTCTGCGCACCTTTGTCACTGTGCACCGGGCCGGCTCCTTCACGCGGGCCGCCGCACTGCTCGGCCTCTCACAGCCCGCGGTGACGTCCCAGATCCGCACCCTGGAACGCCAGTTGGGCCGCCCCCTCTTCCTGCGCCAGGCCCGCGGGGTCACCCCCACGACGATCGGCGACGAACTCGCCCACAAGGCCGCGCCCCATCTCGACGCCCTCGTGGAGATCACGGAGACCGGTCTCGACGAGGACTCCTCGCTGCGCACCCTGCATCTCGCCGGTCCACCCGAGTTCACCGCCGAGCGCGCCCTACCCGCTCTCACCGCGCTGACCGGCCACGACGGCCAGGGCTTCGCGCTGCGCGCCTGGTTCGGCACCGCCGAGGAGACCTTGGAGGGGTTGGCCGCCGGACACCATGATCTGGCCATTTCCACGGCCCGGCCGCGTGGCGCCCTGCTCACCGCGACCCCCCTCTGCGACGAGGAGCACGTCCTGGTCGCCGCGCCCCACTGGGCGTCCCGGATCGGTCCGGGCAAGCTGCGCCGCAAGGGAGCGCCCGCGCTGGAGAACCTGCCGGTGGTCGAGGTGCATGAGTCGCTGCCGTTCGTGGCCCGCTACTGGGCGGCCGTCTTCGACTCCGTCCCCGCCGCGTCCGGCACGGTCGTCGTCCCCGATCTGCGCGCGGTCCTCTCCTGCGCCGTCGCGGGCGCCGGACTCGCCGTACTCCCGCACTATCTCTGTACGTCCGCCCTGGCGCGCGGCGATGTCGTCTCCCTGCTCGATCCCGCGGTGCCGCCCCTGCGGACGTACTTCCTCGTGGTCCGTACCGGGACGCTGGCGATGCCCCACATCGCACGAGCACATGAGTGGCTGCTGCGGGCCGGGGGCGCCTGGGGCTGAGGGAGGCCGCCGGACGTGCGGAATGTTTCACGTGGAACCAGCCGGGCCACATTTCTCCCATGACCGTTCGACCCGTGGTCAAACGCACCGCACGCGCCATCCTGCTCGACGGAGACGACCTGGTTCTGATCAAGCGGACCAAGCCCGGCGTAGATCCCTACTGGCTCACCCCGGGCGGTGGAGTGGAACCGGAGGACTCCACCGTCGTCGACGCCCTGCACCGCGAAGTCCACGAGGAACTCGGCGCCAAGATCACCGATGTGGTGCCCTGCTTCGTCGACACCGTCGAGCACATCGGCGAGGACAGCGCGTCGACCGGAGTGAAGGTCCAACACTTCTTCGTGTGCCGGCTGGAATCCCTGGACGAGACCCAACGGCACGGTCCCGAGATCGATGAACCCTGTGGCGAGTACGAGATCGTCCGGGTGCCCTTCACCCGGGTCGGTATCGCCTCGGTCCACCTGGTGCCGCTCTCCCTGCGCCACTACCTCGACGGCAACATCGAGGGCGTACGGGCGATGCACGCGCCGGATCTGGGCTGAGCCACCGAACCGCCCCCACCAAACCGCCCCCACCAAACCAGCGAGACACCGAGACATCGCCAGCAGCGCCCCCGTACTCCGACGCCAGTACGCGGGGTTACTCCCGCTGGCAGACGACCCCCCGGGCCGCGCACGGCACGGTGTTTCACGTGAAACTACGCCGCTCGGCCCGCAGGGCCTTCCTTGTCGCCCATGTGACCTTCTCCGTGAGCTGGCTCGGCCTCTCGCTGGGGCTGCTAGCGCTCGCCGTCACCGCGGCCACCACCGGATCGACGGGGGCCATGGAGGCCTCGTACCGCTCCATGAAGGTGTTCACCGACTGGCTGATCCTGCCGGTGGCGCTGATCACTCTGGGCACCGGGCTTGTCCTGTCGCTCGGTACCCGCTGGGGTCTGGCACAGCACCGCTGGGTCTACACCAAGTTCTGGCTCACCCTCGTCACCACCGCCGCGTCGGCCTTCGCCCTGCGGCCGGGCGTCAATGACGCAGCCGCGCAGGCCGTCGCCGGCGTACCGGTCGAGAGTGCGGCCCGTCTCATCGCGCCGCCCCTGGTCTCGCTCAGCGCCTACGCCTTCATGACGGCCGTCTCCGTCCTCAAGCCGTGGGGTCTCACTCGGCGTGGGCGAAAGGCACGGTCGAGTGCGCGCAAACCGGTGGACGCCGAGGGGCTGCGTCAGACAGCCTGACCAGCGTGTCGACACCTTCCCTCTCCGCACTGCCCATCCGCCGGCTGACCCCCCGCGACGTCACCGCCTGTACCGAACTCTCCCAGGATCGCGGCTGGCCCCCCGAGGACCACAAATGGGGTCTGCTGCTCGCCGCCGGTACGGGGTACGGCATCGACGCCCCCGACGGCCGGGGGCTGTTGAGCGCCACCGTAGTGACCGCCTATGGCCGACAGGACGACCCAGACCTTCTGGCGATCGGGATGGTGCTGGTCGCCCAGCGGTATGAGCGCCAGGGCGTCGGACGCCGGATGATGCGCCATGTTCTCGCGGAGGCGGGCACGACACCCCTCGCCCTCTATGCGACGCCGTACGGCCGCCCGCTCTATGAGGAGTTGGGCTTCAAGACCGTGGGCAGCGCCGAGATGGTGATCGGCACCTTCACCGCCGAGCCGACCGAAGCCGAGCCGACCGGAACCGGGGCATCGGCGTCGGCGTCGGTCGTGACGCGTCCCGCGACCGCCGAGGATCTGACCGCGATCCTCCGTCTGGACGGCGAGGTGTTCGGCCTCGACCGCACCCACATGATCACGCGCCTGCCGGCCTTCGCCGATCAGCTCCAGGTCGCCGTGGAGAACGGAGAGATCATCGGCTACGCCGCCGCCTGGCCCAACACGCACCACGAGGTCGTCGGACCCCTGGTCGCCCGGGACACGGAGACGGCCAAGGCACTCGTCACCTCGCTCGCCGCGCGGGCGGTACGACCGCTGCGCACGGACATCGACGTACGCCACGAGGAGCTGTTGACCTGGTTGAAGGAGCACGGTCTCGCGCCCGTCGCCTTCAACACGGTGATGGTGCACAGCGTCCCGGACCTGCCCGGCGACTGGAACCGGCGATTCGCCCCGATGACACTGGCGGCCAGCTGAGGAGCACCGGGCGCCGAGCGGGCGGGGTCAGTGGTGGTCGACCGTCGCCTGAGCGGCCTGGTCGGTGGCGGTCGCCTCTGCGGCCGTCGCCCCGCCGACTGCCACCCCTCCGGCGGCCTGGGCGCCCGTGACGATCCGGCCGACCCGCACGGAACGGCGTTCCAGGGTCGCCGACACCACGGCCAGTACGAGCGCTGCCGCCGCGAGCGCCGCGCCCACCCAGTTCGGCGCGGTGTAGCCGAGCCCGGCGGCGATGACGAGCCCTCCGAGCCAGGCCGACAGGGCGTTGCCGAGGTTGAAGGCGCCGATGTTCACGGCCGAGGCGAGCGTGGGCGCGCCCTTGGCCTGGTCGAGCACCCGCTTCTGGAGCGGCGGCACGGTCGCGAAGCCGAGGGCGCCGATGAGTGCGATGGTCACGGCTGCCGCGACCTTGTGGTGTGCGGTCACGGTGAACAGGGCGAGTACGACCGCGAGGGCGCCGAGGGCCACGTACAGCAGGGGCATCAGGGCGCGGTCGGCGAACTTACCGCCGACCAGGTTCCCGGCGACCATGCCGAGGCCGAACAGGACGAGAAGCCAGGTGACGGAGGTGTCGGCGAAGCCGGCGACGTGCGTCATCATCGGCGCGATGTAGGTGATGGCGGCGAAGACACCGCCGAAGCCCAGGACCGTCATCGCCATGGCGAGCAGGACCTGCACATTACGGAAGGCGGCCAGTTCATGGCGCAGCCGTACCCCTTCGGCCTTGGGCAGCTCCGGCACCAGTTTGGCGACACCGGCGAGGCCGATCACGCCGAGCGCTGCCACGGCGGCGAAGGTGATACGCCAGCCGGCGGTCTGCCCGAGCAACGTGCCCAGCGGTACGCCGACGACATTGGCGACGGTCAGACCGGTGAACATCATCGCGATGGCCCCGGCCTTCTTGTCCGGCGCCACCAGATCGGCCGCGACGACCGAGCCGATGCCGAAGAAGGCACCGTGCGCCAGTGAGGCGACGATGCGGCCGATGAGCATCACGCCGAAGGCAGGGGCGAGGGCGGACAGCAGGTTGCCGACGATGAACAGCCCCATCAGCACCATCAGCATCCGCTTGCGGGACACCTTGGTGCCGAGGGCGGTCATGATCGGCGCTCCGATCATGACCCCCAGGGCGTAGCCGGTCACGAGGAAGCCCGCGGTCGGGATCGACACGCCGAAGTCACCGGCGACCTCGGGCAGCAGACCCATGATCACGAACTCCGTGGTGCCGATGCCGAAGGCCCCGATCGCGAGGGCCAGAAGGGCGAGAGGCATGGGGAGAGACCTTCCCAGGTGATTGCAAGAGCGGTTAACTTGCGTACACAATAATTGCAGACGCTCGATACTTGCAAGCGCGGGCTATTGCGTTTGTGCCCTACTCTGGAGAAAGTCGCTCCGGGACGGAGGAACCACCGCCATGACAGCCACGGACCCCGCGCTCACCGCCCTTGCCCAGGGCTGGTGCGCCCTCTCCTCGCTCCACGGCAGGATCGAGACGCACATCGAGCGGGCCCTTCAGGCCGGCCACGATCTGAGCGTGCGGGAGTACTCCCTGCTGAACACCCTCAGCCGCCAGCACGACGGACCCGGCGGTCATCTCCAGATGAAGCAGGTCGCCGACGCGGTCGTGCTCAGTCAGAGCGCCACCACCCGGCTGGTGACACGGCTGGAGGACCGGGCCCTGCTCACGCGCTACCTCTGCCCCACGGACCGCCGCGGGATCTACACCAATGTCAGCGACGCCGGTCTGAAGCTCCTCGAAGAGGCGCGCCCCACCCATGACCGCGCCCTGCGCGAGGCTCTGGACGAGGGCGCGCGCGATCCGGAGCTGGCCCCCCTGGTCAGAGCGGTCGAAGCGGTACGAGTGCCTGCGTGAGGCGTTCGGCGTGAGGCGTTCCGGGTAAGGCGTTCGGGGTAAGGCGTTCACGCGGGCACTCGTAGGCTGCCCTCATGACAGATCTCGCCATGCGGCCGGCCACCGCCGAGGACATCCCGGCGATCGTGGCCATGCTGGCCGACGACCCGCTGGGCGCCCAGCGGGAGTCGCCCGACGACCTCACGCCGTACCGCACCGCGTACGAGCGGCTGGCCGACGACCCGCACCAGCATCTGGTCGTCGCCGTCCGCGACGAGCGTGTCGTCGGCACCCTGCAACTCACCGTCGTTCCGGGGCTGTCCCGCAAGGGCGCCACCCGCTCGATCATCGAGGGGGTCCGTATCCACGCCGACGAACGCGGCAGTGGACTGGGCACCCAGCTCATCGAGTGGGCGATCGACGTATCCCGGCGTGAGGGCTGCGAATTGGTGCAGCTCACGTCCGACACCTCACGGACCGACGCACACCGGTTCTACGAGCGACTTGGCTTCGAGGCGTCGCATGTGGGGTTCAAGCTGGCGCTTTGAAGGGCGAGAACGCGGAAGCGTCTTGTTTCACGTGAAACAAGACGCTTCGCCGCGCTGCCGGGACGGCGCTACCAGGGGCTGTGCCCGGAGGATTACCGAGGCAGTCCGCGCCAGCCTTCGGGGTCGACCCCGCCCGGTACCGCCGCCTCCGGGTCGTACGGCTGCCGTGTGAACACGAACGATCCCAGGTCGAGGTGGCTCACCGATCCGTCCGGGCGCCGCACGGCCCGCAGGGTCTCCCCCGCGTAATAGCCGTCGAGGCCGAGCCAGGTGCCGTCGCCCTGCGCCCGGAAACGGGAGGCGCGTCCCGCCCCGGACAGCGGTCCCAGCGTGACACCGCCGTCCGCGGTCAACCGCAGTGCGACCGCGCCCGTCCCCCAGTACCAGGGGCCCGCCAACTCCAGTACGGCCTGGTCGACCTCGGGCAGGGGCCGCCAGGGCTCCGGAATCGTCGGCTCGGCCTCGGCCACGATCTGTACGAGGTCACCCGCGAGGCCCCAGATGGGCAGTCCGGAGGTGCAGTTGGCGAGCGTGACGGCGGCGAGGCCGTCCTCCACGCTGATGGCGAGCCCCGCGAGGAATCCGGGCAGGGACCCCGAGTGGCCCACGATCATCCGCCCGCCCATGCGGTGGAGCTGCATCCCGAGCCCGTAGGCGGCCCCGTTGACCACGTCCGCGAGTTCGGACGGGGATGCGGGGGTGCGCATCTCCAGGACCGATGCGGCGCTGAGTACCCGGTCGTCGCCGTCGGCCAGGAAGACCGCGAAACGGGCCAAGTCGGCGGTGGTCGACCACAGTTGCCCGGCCGGGGCCATCCGGCCCAGGTCCTCGGCGGGTTCCGGAAGCAGCACATCGGCCCAGGGGTGCACCGCCCAGCCGCCCGCGTGGGGCGCCTGCGGCTGTCCGCTGGTCCGGTGCAGCCCGAGCGGCTCCAGGACTTCCTGGCGCAGCACGTCCTCCCAGGAGGCTCCGCGAAGCTCCTCCACGAGGGCGCCGAGGAGCGTGAAGCCCGGGTTGGAGTAGTGGTGCCGACGGCCGGTCGGATGCTTGAACGGCTGCTCGCCGAGCACGTCCGCGAGGTCGGGGCGCAGCGAGCCCGGGGTCCGCTCCCACCAGGGCGCGGGTGACTCGGCGGCCAGTCCGGCGCTGTGGGTGAGGAGTTCGGCGATGGTGACCTCGCCGACCCCGGTCCCCTTGAGGTGCTTCTCCAGGGGGTCTCCGAGGTCGAGCAGGCCCTCGTCGCGCAGCCGCATCACCAGTACGGCGGTGAAGGTCTTGGTGATGGAGCCGATGCGGTACTGCACGTCGTCGTCGGGTGCGTGTCCGGCCACGGAGGTCCTCGCCCCGTTCCAGACGACCTCTCCGTCCCGTACGACACAGGCGACCACCGAGGGCGCCCTTCCCTCCACCTGCGCCACGGCGATCCGCCGCACCAGGGCCCGCCGGGTGCTGTCCAACAAACCTTCAGAAGATGACGTCATCCCCACAGTCCACCCACTGCACCGCGAAACGTCGAGCGCATTTCCCCGAGCGTCGAGTGCATTTCCCTGGGCATCGAGCACTCCTCCCCGAGCGCCGAGTGCGCTTCCCCAAGCCGTGACGTGGCGAGCACGCTCCCGAACGTGTCCACGGCCGGCGTGGTGGCTCAGCGCACGGCGACCGCTTCGATTTCGACGAGAACGCCGGGCTGGGCCAGCCGCTCGACGCCGATCGCGGCACTGGTGGTCTTGATGCCGGCCGCGTCCAGGCGGTCGATGACCTTGTCGAAGTGCTTGAAGAACAGATCCTCGTCCGTCACCGAGTACCGCAGTTGTGTGATCTGGTTCGGCCGGTAGCCGGCGTCCTTGACGTACTTCTCCATCTGGTCGAAGACCCGGTCGATCTGCTTCCCCATGTCCCAGGGGTAGAGGTAGGTGTTGCCTTCCTTCGCCGTCTGACCGGCCACGAACAGGATGCCGCGCGGATCGCGCACCTCGTGGGTCTGGTAGAGCGCGGTTCTGCCGTTGTACTTCCACGGCTCGCCCAACTTCCGCCGCTTGTCCTGGACGTCCGCCGTGCTGGGGGACTTGGCCGGGTCTTGGGCGGTGCCGCTCGCGGACGTCTTTGTCTCGGGTATCGCGTGCTGTGCGTCCTCGGCGGCGCCCGCCTGGACGCCCGACGCCAGAGCGGCGAACGCCATCGCGCTGGCGAGGGCGACGGTCAGTGTCACCTTGCGGTTCGTCTCCATCACTTTGCCTCTTCCCGGCAGGTGCCGTCTCGTGGGTACGGATGCCAGTGAAGGCCACCACTCGCCCCGGAAGGCCCCGGCCGGGCTCCGGCGGCCCGGACGTGCAGGATTCCGCCGTCCAGGCCCTACGCGCCGTCGGATAATCGTCACCGCAGGCGCATCCGCCGCGAGCACGGGGACCCGGCCGGATCAGAGGCCGACCAGGTACCGATCAGGTGCGAACCAGGTGCCGACCAGGTGCCGACCAAGGGGCAATCCGGGGGGACGGAACGATGGATGAGACGGACCAGTTGGTGGTCTCGGCGCTTCTGGCCAATGGTCGCGCCTCCTGGACGACGATCGCCGAAGCCCTCGATCTCAGCGAAGGCACGGTCCGCAGACGAGGCAGCCGACTACTCGATTCCGGGCTCCTCGCGGTCACCGCCCTGGAAAACCCGTACCGCGCCTGGGGTGGCTGGCCGCTCGTCCTGATCCTGCGCACCCGCCCCGACCGGACCCTGCGCCTGGCCCACCATCTCGCCCGTATGTACGCGGTGAAGACCGTATGGGTGCTCGACACCAACGAGATCTTCGCCCTGGTCCACCCTCGCAACCGCGATGAGCGCAACGAACTGATGCTGAGCCACCTACCGCTCGCCGGTGACCTCCTCGATCTCCGGGCCCTGCCTGTTCTGCGCGCCTACACGCTGGCGGGACCGCCGCAGCCACCCCTGCTCACCGCCGCCCAGACCCGCGCCGTCCGTCACCCTTACGATGACCCGGGCCTTGAGCCGGGCCCGCGCCTCGACATGGACGAACACCACCTCGTCGAGGCCCTTGCCGTGGACGGCAGGATGAGCTTCGCCCGGCTGGCGGCGACCACGCACACCTCCGCCGCGACCGCCCAGCGTCGGCTTCACCGGCTGCGGCTCACCGGCGGGGCCGAGATCGCCACCGTCGTGGACCGCTGCCAGGTCGGCCTGGATGTCCAGGCGGTGTTCTTCCTCCAGACCGACCCCGCCGCCCTGCCCGACACCGTCAAACAGCTCACGGCCCGCACGCCGGTCCATCTCGCCGTCGCGGTGACCGGCCCGGACAGCCTCATCGCCGCCGTCGCCGTGTCGCACACCGACGACGTCTACCGGCTCCTGGCCGAGGAGTTCCCCTATCTCCCCGGCTACCGGCACGCCCGCGTCCACCTCGTCACCGCCTTCGTCAAGGAGAGCGGTATGAGCTTCCACGACGGCCGCTGGCAGCCCGTCGAACCCTGAATCCGGCGGTCGAACCCTGGATCCGGCGTAAGCCCGGTCCCCGCGCGGGCCCGCTCACCTTGAGATGCGGGCCTCGATGCCGTCGAGCAGGAAGTCGAGGCCGGTCCGGAAGGTCTGGTCGGCGTCCAGGTGGGCGGCATCACGTACCACCGTGGCCAGCGCGGGAAATCGGCCGGTGGCGAAACTCCGCTCCAGATAGGGCCCGAGCGCGGCCTGCCAACGCCGCTCGTCCATCCCGGTCGCCCGCTCGGCACGCCGCTCGGCGATCTCCCGACGCACCGCGCCGATCACATACGCGTCGACCGCGCCGACCACCGGCATGACGGCGTCCACATCCACACCGTCCAGCGCGGCCACCACGGCCTCCCCCCTGGCCAGCGCGTGCGGCCCGAGCTGCGGTCGTCCGCCGAGCAGATCGGCGAGCCATTCGTGCTGGTGGGCGGCGCTCCGGGTGGTTTCGGCAAGAGACCGCAGCACCTCCCGCCAGTTGTCTCCGACCGGCCGGATCTCGGCGTGGATCGCGTCGACCATCAGGTCGAGCAGCTCCTCCTTGCTGTCGATGTAGCCGTACAGCCGCATCGGCCCGACGCCCAGCGCGGTGGCCACCTTGCGCAGCGACACCGCCTCCAGGCCGTCCGCATCTGCCAACTGGATCGCCGCCCGCACGATCCGCTCCCGGTTCAACGAGGCCGGCACGGGTCGATTCGGTGGCTCCGGCCTCTCCCACACCAACATGACCGTAAAGATACATTGCATCGGCACGATACGGTGTATCGAGAGGTACGACGTATCGCGCCGGTACGCCGTAACGCTGTACCGCCGTACCGCCGTATCGAGCCCTGTTGAAGGAGAGGCATGACCATCGCCATCGTCGGAGCCGGCCTCGGCGGCCTGGCTCTCGCCCGTGTGCTGCACGTGAACGGCATGGATTCCGTCGTGTATGAACGTGAATCGTCACGCGGTGCGCGTGGCCAGGGCGGCATGCTCGACATCCACTCCGGCCAGCGGGCGCTGCGCGAGGCCGGTCTGATCGACCAGTTCCACGCGATTGCGCGGGGCGAGGGCCAGGACATGCGGCTTCTTGAGCCGGACGGCACCCTGCTGCTCCAGGAGGACACGCCCGACGACGCCCCGCTGGAGCGACCCGAGGTCGACCGCGCCGATCTGCGCGAGCTGCTGCTGGATTCCCTCCCCGAAGACACGGTGCGCTGGGGACACGTGTTCACATCCGCCGACAACGGCCTGCTGCACTTCGCCGACGGCAGCAGCGCGGCGTACGACCTACTGGTCGGCGCGGACGGCGCACGGTCCCGGGTCCGCGCGCTGCTCACCGACGCCCACCCGGCACATATCGGCCAGAACATCGTCGAGATCGGCATTCCCGACATCGACCGCACGCACCCCGACCTCGCGGCGATGGTCGGGCGCGGCACCTACTGGGTGCTCGGCAACGGCATATCCCTGGCGGCTCAGCGCAACGGCGACGGTCGCGTGCGCATCGGCGTGAGCTTCTACGACACCCCCGAGGACTGGTTCGCCACCAGCGGGATCCCGTTCGACGACCCGGCCGCCGTACGGGCGCGGCTGATCGACCTGCTCCCCGGCTGGGATCCACGGTTCACCGCGCTGATCGCGGCATGCGACGACATGGTCGTACCGCGGTCGATCACCACGTTGCCGACCGGCCTGACCTGGCCGTCGACGCCGGACGTCACGCTGCTCGGCGATGCCGCGCACCTGATGCCCCCGGTGGGAGAGGGCGCCAACATGGCGCTGCTCGACGGCGCCCTGCTCGCTCTCGCACTGGCCGCGCACTTGGACGACCTCCCCGCCGCCGTCAAGGAGTACGAACGCGAGATGTTCGAACGCACCAGCGCTGCCGCCCGCATGTCAGCCGACATGCACGAATTGCTGACATCGCCGGACGCCGCCCAGAAAATGCTCGCCTTCTTCCAACCCGGCTGAACGCGGCCGAAGATGACCGCACACCGAACACGAGGACTACAGGCGAACTCAGCTCGCACACCGATGAGTTTCCCGCGCCGCGCCGGTCTGTACGCGGGAGACCGACTCACAGAAGGCTGGTGCCATGCGGAAACTGATTTACGGCATGAACCTGACCCTGGACGGCTTCATCGCCGCGCCCGGCGACAACATCGGCTGGGGCGTGCCGAGCGACGAGCTGTTCCAGTTCTGGTCCGACCAGTTGCACGCGACCGATCTGTCGCTGTACGGGCGCAAGCTGTGGCAGACGATGAGTTCCCACTGGCCGACCGGCGACCAGCAGCCGGGCGCCACCCCGGCGGAGATCAAGTTCGCGCGCCGCTGGCGGGACATGTCGAAGGTGGTGTTCTCCTCGACGGTCGACAAGGTCGACTGGAACACCCGCCTGGTCACCGGCGACGCGATCGCCGAGATCACCCGGCTCAAGGCCGAGGACGGCGGCCCGATGGAGATCGGCGGCGCGACGCTCGCCGGAGCGGCCATGCGGGCCGGGCTGATCGACGAGTACGTGCTGGCCACCGCGCCGCTCCTGGTGGGCGGCGGCACACCGTTCTTCACCGCGCTGGACAACTGGGTGAACCTCAATCTGGTGGAGACGCGGACGTTTCCCGGCGGCGTGGTCCTGACCAGGTACGAGACGAGGCGCTGAGGAGTTTCCCAGGGAAGCCCACGTCGAAGCCTACGTCTGGGCCATGTCCACGAAGCGGGAGTAGTGGCCCTGGAACGCCACCGTGATCGTGGCCGTCGGACCGTTTCGGTGCTTGGCCACGATCAGGTCCGCCTCGCCCGCGCGGGGCGACTCCTTCTCGTACGCGTCCTCACGGTGCAGCAGGATCACCATGTCCGCGTCCTGCTCGATCGAGCCCGACTCACGCAGGTCCGACACCATCGGCTTCTTGTCGGTGCGCTGCTCGGGGCCACGGTTCAGCTGGGAGAGCGCAATGACCGGGAGTTCCAGCTCCTTGGCGAGGAGCTTGAGGTTACGGGACATGTCCGAGACCTCCTGCTGACGGCTCTCGGCCCGCTTGGAACCGCCGGACTGCATCAGCTGGAGGTAGTCGATGACGACCAGCTTCAGATCGTTGCGCTGCTTCAGCCGCCGGCACTTGGCGCGGATCTCCATCATCGACAGGTTGGGCGAGTCGTCGATGTAGAGCGGGGCGGCCGAGACATCGGGCATACGGCGGGCGAGCCGCGTCCAGTCCTCGTCCGTCATCGTCCCGGAGCGCATGTGGTGCAGCGCCACCCGGGCCTCGGCGGACAGCAGGCGCATCGCGATCTCGTTGCGCCCCATTTCCAGGGAGAAGATCACGCTGGGCAGATTGTTCTTGATCGAGGCGGCGCGCGCGAAGTCCAGGGCCAGCGTGGACTTACCCATGGCGGGCCGGGCCGCGATGACGATCATCTGGCCGGGGTGCAGACCGTTCGTCAGCGAGTCGAAGTCGGTGAACCCCGTGGGCACACCGGTCATCTCGCCGCTGCGCGACCCGATGGCCTCGATCTCGTCGAGCGCGCCCTCCATGATGTCACCGAGCGGCAGATAGTCCTCGCTGGTGCGCTGCTCGGTGACCGCGTAGATCTCGGCCTGGGCGCTGTTGACGATCTCGTCGACGTCGCCGTCCGCCGCGTATCCCATCTGGGTGATGCGGGTGCCGGCCTCGACCAGGCGGCGCAGGACGGCCCGCTCGTGGACGATCTCCGCGTAGTACTCGGCGTTCGCCGCCGTCGGGACCGTCTGCACCACGGTGTGCAGATACGACGCGCCGCCGACCTTGGTGATCTCGCCCCGCTTGGTCAGCTCCGCGGCGACCGTGATTGGGTCGGCGGGCTCACCCTTCGCATAGAGATCGAGGATCGCCTGATAGATCGTCTCGTGCGCGGGCCGGTAGAAGTCGTGGCCCTTGATGACCTCGACGACATCGGCGATGGCGTCCTTGGAGAGCAACATGCCGCCGAGTACGGACTGTTCGGCGTCGAGATCCTGCGGCGGCACCCGCTCGAACGAGGACGGGCCGCCGTCCCAGGAACCGCCCTCGCGACCCCGTTCGTGCTGCTCTTCACGGCCCCGGCCACCGTCGCCGCGCCGGCGGGAGGCGGGCAGACGGTCACTGGGACCGCTGTCGGCCCAGGGGTCGTCCAAGGGCTCGGAAATACTCACCGGGCCACCTCCTCCCGTCCGCCACGCGGACCTCGCCGTGCCCCTCATTCCTACGGCACGACACTGACAAATCAGGAACCCGACTCCGGTTGCGACGCGTCGGTTTTGTGAGGTTTCCGAGGCCGGGGGACAGGGCGGGCGGCGACCCACGTTAGGCCCGTGGGCACCGTCAGCCAATCTGGTTATCCACAGGCGTTGTGGACAACTCCCCCTACGCTGTGGAGAACCCCGCGAAACCTGTGCACGACACGGTGGACAGCGCTGTGAACAAGCCCTCGAACACCCCGACCAACCGGTTCTGACCTGCGCTTTTCCCATCCACCGGCTGTGCAGAAGAAAAACTTTCCCAGTCGGCGCAAGATCCCCCGGAGCCGCGCGGCACCCCGTGCCGAACCCCCACAAAAGTAAGGGTCCAAAGGGCATTGCATCTCTTACCTGTGGAAGATTAGATTGGCGCCCATGACCCAGGCTCCCGCAGCGACCAAGGCTGCCCGGCGCCGGCACGACCGAGAGATCGTCGCGCTGGCCGTCCCCGCCTTCGGCGCACTCGTCGCCGAGCCTCTTTTCGTGATGGCCGACAGCGCGATCGTCGGCCATCTGGGCACCGCCCAACTCGCCGGACTCGGCGTCGCCTCGGCCCTTCTGATGACGGCCGTGAGTGTCTTCGTCTTCCTCGCCTACGCCACCACGGCCGCCGTGTCCCGCCGGGTCGGCGCCGGTGACCTCCAGGCCGCCATCCGCCAGGGCATGGACGGCATCTGGCTCGCCCTGCTGCTCGGCGCCGCCGTGATCGCCGTCGCCCTGCCCACCGCCCCGGCCCTGGTGGACCTCTTCGGCGCCTCCGACACGGCCGCGCCCTACGCCCTCACCTATCTCCGGATCTCGTCCCTCGGCATCCCCGCCATGCTCGTCGTGCTCGCCGCCACCGGAGTGCTGCGCGGCCTCCAGGACACCCGCACCCCGCTGTACGTCGCCATCGGCGGCTTCGTCGCCAACGCCCTGCTCAATGTCGGCCTCGTCTACGGCGCCGGCCTCGGTATCGCGGGCTCCGCCTGGGGCACCGTCATCGCCCAGTGGGCCATGGCCGCGGTCTACCTCTTCGTCGTCGTACGCGGTGCCCGGCGGCACGGCGCATCGCTGCTCCCCGACCTCGCCGGGATAAGGGCCTCGGCCCAAGCGGGCGCACCCCTCCTGGTCCGCACGCTCTCCCTGCGCGCGATCCTCATGATCGCCACCGCGGTCGCCGCCCGCATGGGGGACGAGGACATCGCCGCCCACCAGATCATCCTGTCGCTGTGGAGTCTGCTGGCCTTCGCCCTCGACGCCATCGCCATAGCGGGACAGGCGATCATCGGGCGCTATCTCGGCGCGAACGACCCCGAGGGCGCCCGCGCCGCATGTCGGCGGATGGTGCAGTGGGGGATCGTCGCCGGAATCGTCCTCGGCCTGCTGGTCGTCCTCACCCGGCCTCTGTTCATCCCGCTGTTCACGGGCGACCAGCTCGTCCAGGACACCGCACTGCCCGCGCTGGTCGTGGTCGCGCTGTCCCAGCCGATCTGCGGCATCGTCTTCGTTCTCGACGGTGTGCTGATGGGAGCCGGGGACGGTCCCTATCTGGCCTGGGCGATGATCGCGACCCTGGCCGTCTTCACCCCCGTGGCCCTGCTCGTCCCCGCACTCGGCGGCGGCCTCACGGCACTGTGGGGCGCGATGACCCTGATGATGACGGTACGGATGCTGACCCTGTGGCTACGGTCCCGCTCGGGCCGCTGGATCGTCACGGGCGCCACGCGATAGGGCATGTTTCACGTGAAACACCCCCTTCACCCCGAGCACCCGGCAAGCGTGTGGGCCGCACCCCGAAGGATGCGGCCCCACAGTACTGAGTCAGCAGAGAACTGATTCAGCACAGAGCTGTGTCAGCTCGGCCCGGCGCGGAGCGCTCAGGCAGCGACGACCTCGATGTTGACCTTGGCGGCCACCTCGGGGTGCAGACGCACGGACGTCGCGTGGGCGCCCAGCGTCTTGATGGGCGTGCCCAGCTCGATACGGCGCTTGTCGACGTCGGGACCACCGGCGGCCTTGATCGCCGAGGCGATGTCGGCCGGGGTGACGGAACCGAAGAGCCGACCGGCGTCGCCGGAACGGACGGCCAGACGGACCCTGACGCCCTCAAGGCGCGCCTTGATCTCGTTGGCCTGCTCGATCGTCGCGATCTCGTGGATCTTGCGAGCGCGACGGATCTGCGCGACGTCCTTCTCGCCACCCTTGGTCCAACGGATCGCGAAGTTCCGCGGGATCAGGTAGTTGCGAGCGTAACCGTCCTTGACGTCGACGACGTCGCCCGCGGCACCGAGGCCGGAGACCTCGTGGGTGAGGATGATCTTCATATGTCGGTCACCCTTCCCTTATCGCGCGGTGGAGGTGTAGGGCAGCAGCGCCATCTCACGGCTGTTCTTGACAGCCGTGGCGACGTCACGCTGGTGCTGCGTGCAGTTGCCGGTCACGCGGCGGGCACGGATCTTGCCGCGGTCGGAAATGAACTTCCGCAGCATGTTCGTGTCCTTGTAGTCCACGTACGTGACCTTGTCCTTGCAGAATGCGCAGACCTTCTTCTTAGGCTTGCGCACAGGCGGCTTCGCCATGCTGTTTCTCCTGTGTGATCAAGAAGTGTGGGTACGGGCCCGCCCTAGAAGGGGGGCTCGTCCGAGTAGCCGCCACCATTGCCGCCGCCGGAGCCGCCGCCCCAGTTGCCGCCGCCGCCCTGCTGGCCACCGCCGGCCGGTGCGCTGGTCGCCCACGGGTCGTCGGCGGGAGCCCCGCCGCCACCCTGCTGGCCGCCACCGGGGCCGCCGCCCCAGCCGCCGCCCTGCTGGCCGCCACCGCCACCGCCGCCGTAACCACCCTGGCCGCTTCGGCCGCCACCGGAAGTCTTGGTGACCTTCGCCGTGGCACTGCGCAGACTCGCGCCGACCTCGTCGACATCGAGTTCGTAGACCGTGCGCTTGACGCCCTCACGGTCCTCGTAGGACCGCTGCTTCAGCCGGCCCTGCACGATCACGCGCATGCCTCGCTGGAGCGACTCGGCGACGTTCTCCGCCGCCTGACGCCAGACCGAGCAGGTCAGGAACAGGCTCTCGCCGTCCTTCCACTCATTGGTCTGACGGTCGAAGGTGCGGGGTGTGGACGCGACACGGAACTTCGCGACCGCCGCACCGGAAGGGGTGAAGCGCAGCTCGGGGTCGTCGACAAGATTGCCGACAACCGTGATGACGGTCTCGCCTGCCATTGGGGGAACCTCTCGGCGGGTTTGCTGCTGGCTGCTGGTGCTGCTACTCGAATCCCGGGATCAGCTGAGCGGGATGCTCAGTGGGTCTCGGGACGGAGGACCTTGGTCCGGAGGACCGACTCGTTCAGGTTCATCTGCCGGTCGAGCTCCTTGACGACCGCAGGCTCGGCCTGGAGGTCGATGACCGAGTAGATGCCCTCGGGCTTCTTCTTGATCTCGTACGAGAGACGACGACGGCCCCAGGTGTCGACCTTCTCGACCTTTCCGTTGCCCTCGCGGACGACGGAGAGGAAGTTCTCGATCAGCGGGGAGACAGCGCGCTCCTCAAGATCGGGGTCGAGGATGACCATCACCTCGTAATGACGCATGTGGAACCCACCTCCTTTGGACTCAGCGGCCACGGTCGATCCGTGGCAGGAGGGTTGTGATGCGTTGGTGCAACAGTGATGCCAGTAAAACAGCCGCCACTGACAATCGGGGCCCGTGAGGGTATTCCGGGTCGTGGCCTGGGCAGACACTGGTGCAGACGGTACAGACTACCCGCACAGCGGCTTCCGGTTGAAATCCGGTGGTCCTGGCCCGCAATCTGTACACATCGGGTGTCTATGGCGCTACGATGCGCCGCCCTTCCGCAGGAGGTGCCCCATGGCACAGGCAATGCGACCGAACTCCGCGACCTCCCTACTCGCCACGGACGGCAAGGCCCATCCCCTTCAGGACGCGCTGGTCGCGGTGACCCTGGTACTCGGGCTCACCGCCGCGATCTCCTCGATCTTCTCCGGACTCCACCTCCTCAGTTCCTGGACGGGTCTGGTGGGGATCCTCGCGGGCGGGTACGGGCAGTTCATCTCGGTGACGACGCGCGAGCGCTTCGGTCTGATCCTGGGCCTGGGGGCATCGGCTGTCGGCTTCTTCATCGGAATGGCCCATGGAGGGCTCTTCGGCGGCCTGATCGGCTGACGCCGCGACGGGACCTCCGGGACAACCCCCGGAACCCCCGGGGCGCCGGGGGTCCCGCACCGGTCACCGGGAGCAGAGTGACGTGCCGGCCGTGACCTGGCCGACGCGAAGGTGCCGCACGGCCAGCCGAGGGGAAGGCAGGGCGCAGTAGGCTTCGGCGCGAGAGCCGGAGCCCCTGTAACCATGGGGACACCCCAGCCCGAGGAGCGCCCCGAATGAGCCTGACCCTGAGGACCATCAGCCGCGAGCAGCATCTGGCGTACCTCCAGAGTCTGCCCGCCGCCAGTCACATGCAGGTCCCGGCGTGGGCCGATGTGAAGGCGGAGTGGCGCTCCGAGAACCTCGGGTGGTTCGACGACAGGTCGGGCGAGATCGTCGGGGCCGGTCTGGTGCTCTACCGCCAACTCCCCAAGATCAAGCGCTATCTCGCCTATATGCCCGAGGGCCCGGTCATCAACTGGTTCGCGCCGAACCTCGACGAGTGGATGCGGCCGATGCTGGCGCATCTGAAGCAGCAGGGCGCCTTCTCCGTGAAGATGGGCCCGCCGGTCATCATCCGCCGGTGGGAGGCCGCCTCCATCAAGCAGGGCATCCAGAACCCTGACGTGAAGCGGCTGCGCGACATCGAGGCGGACTTCATCGAGCCGCGCGCCTTCGAGGTCGCCGACAAGCTGCGCCGGATGGGCTGGCAGCAGGGCGAGGACGGCGGCGCGGGCTTCGGCGACGTCCAGCCGCGCTATGTCTTCCAGGTCCCGCTCGCCAACCGCTCCCTGGAGGACGTCCACAAGGGCTTCAACCAGCTGTGGCGGCGCAACATCAAGAAGGCCGAGAAGGCGGGCGTGGAGGTCGTCCAGGGCGGCTACGACGACCTGGCGGAGTGGCAGCGGCTGTACGAGATCACCGCGGTGCGCGACCACTTCCGGCCGCGCCCGCTGGCGTACTTCCAGCGCATGTGGACGGCCCTCAACACCGAGGACCCCAACCGGATGCGGCTCTACTTCGCGCGGCACAACGGCGTGAACCTGTCCGCCGCGACGATGCTCGTGGTGGGTGGGCACGTCTGGTACTCCTACGGCGCCTCGGACAACATCGGGCGTGAGTTCCGGCCGTCGAACGCGATGCAGTGGCGGATGCTCCGTGACTCCTACGCGCTCGGCGCCACGGTCTACGACCTGCGGGGCATCTCCGACTCGCTCGACGAGTCGGACCATCTCTTCGGGCTGATCCAGTTCAAGGTGGGCACCGGTGGGCAGGCGGCCGAATACCTCGGCGAGTGGGACTTCCCGCTCAACAAACTGCTCCACAAGGCGCTCGACATCTACATGTCGCGCCGCTGAGCCCGGATTGCCCGAACCCCGCGCGCACCGCTTCCGGTGCGTCGGTTGACTGGCGGACCCGGCAGAATTTCCGTACATATCTCTGATACACCGCAACCACGAGAAAGGTTCCGGGACCGGCCATGGCGCTCACGCTCTATGTCGACACCGCGCGCTGGCGGGCACATCACAAGCACGTGCTTGAGCAGTTTCCGGGCATAGTCCCGGTCTGCAAGGGCAACGGCTACGGCTTCGGTCATGAACGGCTCGCCGAGGAGGCCACGCGCTTCGGCTCCGACATCCTCGCCATCGGCACGACCTACGAGGCCGCCCGGATCAAGGACTGGTTCAGTGGTGACCTGCTCGTGCTGACGCCGTTCCGCCGGGGTGAGGAGCCCGTGCCCCTGCCCGACCGCGTCATCCGCTCCGTCTCCTCGATCGACGGGGTGCACGGCCTCGTCGGTGCCCGCGTCGTCATCGAGGTGATGTCCTCGATGAAGCGGCACGGGGTGAGCGAGCACGATCTGCCCCAGCTGCACGCGGCCATCGAGGACGTGCGGCTGGAAGGGTTCGCGATCCATCTGCCGCTGGATCGCACCGACGGCTCCGACGCCGTCGAGGAGGTCATCGGCTGGATGGACCGGCTGCGCGCGGCCCGGCTGCCGCTGCACACGATGTTCGTCAGCCATCTGAAGTCCGACGAACTCGTCCGGCTCCAGCAGCAGTTCCCGCAGACCCGCTTCCGCGCCCGTATCGGTACGCGGCTGTGGCTGGGGGACCACGAGGCGACCGAGTACCGCGGTGCCGTCCTCGACGTCACGCGTGTCTCCAAGGGCGACCGTTTCGGCTACCGGCAGCAGAAGGCGGCCTCGGACGGCTATCTGGTGGTCGTCGCGGGCGGTACGTCCCACGGGGTGGGCCTGGAGGCGCCCAAGGCGCTGCACGGCGTCATGCCGCGCGCCAAGGGCGTCGCCCGCGCGGGCCTGGCGACCGTGAACCGCAACCTCGCGCCGTTCGTGTGGTCGGGCAAGCAGCGCTGGTTCGCGGAGCCGCCGCACATGCAGGTGTCGATCCTCTTCGTCCCGTCGGACGCGCCCGAGCCGAAGGTCGGCGAGGAGCTGGTGGCCCATCTGCGGCACACCACCACCCAGTTCGACCGGATCGTCGACCGCTGACGGGCCACGAGGGACGGGCCACGAGGGACGGGCCACGACTGACGGGTCGCTGCTGACAGATCACGGCTGACGGTCACGCATGAGGGCGGTACACGGTCCGATCGACCATGTACCGCCCTCAGCCGTCTGCCCCGGAGCCCCTGTTCGCTCAGAGCGAACGCCCCTCCGGCCGGATTTCCTCGTGACCGTCGCCGGGGCCCCTGTTCCCGCTGACCTGGCTGCCGTCGACCTGATTCCTGTCGACCTGATCGCTGTCGAACCGGTCCGCGTCGACCTCGTACCGGCCCTCTGCGTGCTCGGTGCCCCACTTCACATACGGGCCCTCGAAGTACCCGGCGTGCTGTGGTGGGTAGGCCGCCCTGCCGAGCACGAAGACGTCCGGTGCGCCGTCCAGGACGCCGCCCGAGGGGTCGTCGTCCCCGGCCCGGCGTACCACGTCCCGCTCCGGCATCAGGATGTCGCGTACGACGACGGCGCACAGGTAGAGCGTGCCCAGCAGGTGCAGCACGATGGCGAGGTGGTAGCCGTCCGTCGGGAGGCCCTTGTGGGCGTCTCCGCTGGTCGTGTACGCGAGATACATCCAGATCCCCAGGAAGTACGCGACCTCGCAGGCCTGCCAGATCAGGAAGTCCCGCCAGCGCGGTCGGGCCAGCGCGGCGAGCGGGATCAGCCACAGCACGTACTGCGGTGAGTAGACCTTGTTGGTGAGGATGAACGCGGCGATGATCAGGAACGCCAGTTGCGCGAAGCGGGGGCGCCGGGGGGCGGTCAGGACCAGTACGGCCATGCCGCCGCAGACGAGCATCATCAGCAGCATCGCGTAGGTGTTGGCCTGCTCCGGCGTGATCTGGATGCTCGTGCGCTGCGTGATCATCAACCAGATGGAGCCGAAGTCGACTCCGCGCTCCTGGCTGAACGTGTAGAACTTCGCCCAGCCTTCCGGGGCGAGCAGCATCACGGGCAGGTTCACGGCGAGCCAGGCCGCGACCGCTCCGCCCAGTGCCCGGCCGAAGTCTCGCCAGCGGCCGGCCCGCCAGCACAGCAGGAGGAGCGGTCCGAGCAGCAGGAACGGGTAGAACTTGGCGGCCGTGGCGAGCCCCAGGAGCACACCGAAAGCGACGGCACGGCCCCGCGACCACATCAGCATGGCGGCGGCCAGCATGGCGACCGCGAGCAGATCCCAGTTGATGGTGGCGGTGAGCGCGAAAGCGGGCGCCAGAGCGACCAGAAGGCCGTCCCAGGGGCGCCGGCGGTGGGTGCGCGCGACACAGACCGCGATGATCGCCGCGCACACCATCAGCATGCCGGCGTTGACCATCCAGTAGATCTGCTCCTGGTGCTGGATGCTGCCGCTGCCCGGCGTGAGCCACGCGGCGACCTCCATGAACACACCGGTCAGCACCGGGTATTCGAGGTAGTCCATGTCGCCGGACAGCCGGTCGAAGTAGGGGACCAGCCCGTCGGCGAATCCGCGCCCCTGATAGAGGTGCGGGATGTCCGAGTAGCAGGCGTGGGTGTACTGCGAACTGGCGCCGAAGAACCAGGCACCGTCGTAGCAGGGGAACTTCTGCACCATGCCGAGCGCGAACATGCCGATCATCACCAGCGCGATGACCCGTACGGGGGTCCACCAGGACGTCCCGAGCAGGGCGCGGCGGCCGAGCGGCCCGCCGAACAGCTCACTGCCGGCAGCGGCGACCTTGTCCTCCTTGGTCGGCTGTACCGGTTCGGGCCTGGGCACATCGGTGCGCGTCGTCTCTGCACGGGGCATGCCGCACATCCTGCCGTACGCGGCTGAGAACGGGGCCAGGGCCGCCGCACCGGTGGGTGCGGCGGCCCTGGTTTCACGTGAAACATCGACCACGCTCAGTGACGAGGCGGCTCAGAACTTGGTGGAGCACTTCAGCGGATACTCATTACCCACGAACTTCACACACACCCGGTAGTAGTACGAAGTGCCACCGAGCATGTTCGACCAGTCGCTTCCACTGCTGGGAAAAGCGACCGAGAGAGATTTCAGGAGAGTTCCCGAGGAATTGTATTTCTCGATGTATCCGTAAGCGGGATACACGGGATTGCTGGAATTCTGGACGACCCGCACCCAGGCGGCCCCACAGCCGAAAGACCATCTGAGTTCGGCAACACGGTTTTCGTTGTTCACCGTGCGCTGCGTGGCCACGTCCGCGCTGTCACACCCCGTGGCCACGGGACCCTTGTTGTCGCACGCCGCCCCGGAGCACGTGGCCGCGTAGGACGTGCCGGCCAGCGGAATCAGTGTCATCGTCAGCGCTGCCGCGGAAATCGTGGCGGCGCGGGTAAGGACTTTCTTCATGGTTCCCCCCTGCACTCGGAATCTACGATTCAGATACCTCTTCCGACACCAGTCGACCTCAATCCCCGATGCTGGAGATTGAGGTCGAACGGCGCTTCAGGGACTGACCCTAACCCGGTGATCCACAGGGAACAATGATGCGATCAAGCCATCCCCGCGGCCGAAACGGCTATCCTGTGCCTCCGAATAGCCCGCCATTACCATTGCCGTTATTTCCACCGTTCGTGCCCGGTGACGCAGTGGAACTGTTCGTGGGCGAGGGTCCCCCGGTGGATCCCCCGTTGCCACTCCCGCCGTTGCCGGTCCCGCCGGTGTCCGTTCCACCGTTGCCGGTCCCGCCGTTGCCGCAGTTCCAGTCGAACGTGCCGCAGGAGTTGGTCGGCGTCGGCGAATTGGGCGGTTCGGGCGCGCTCGACGACTCGCTCGGCTCCTCCGACGGCTCCTCGCTCGGGGTCTCCGAGGGGGTCGGCGACGGCGACGGCTCGCCGTTGATGATCTCCCCCAGCTCCTCGGCCTTGGGGAAGGACCCGTGCTCCTCGCCCTTCAGCGCCTCGGACATGTAGTCCTTCCACACCTGCGCCGGGATGTCACCACCATGAATGGAGGAGACACCGCCGGTGCCGTTCATGGACAGCAGCTTCCCCTCCTTGGGGTCGGTCCGGAACAGCGTGACGGCCGTGGACAGCTCCGGGGTGTACCCGACGAACCAGGCGGACTTGTTCTTGTCGGTCGTACCGGTCTTGCCGGCCACCGGGAACCCGATGTCCTTGATCTTCTCGGCCGTACCGTTCTGGACCACGTTCTCCAGGACGTCCGTCACGTTGTTCGCGACATTCGCGTCCATCGCGTCCTGCTCCTTGGGAGCCACGAACTCGGGAAGCGGCTTGCTTTTCTTGACCACCTTGGTGACCGAGTAAGGCTCGTAGTGCTTGCCCGAGGCGGCGAAGGTCCCGTACGCGTCGGCCATGCGGATGGCGCTCGGCGTCGACGTGCCGAGGGAGAACGAGGCGTTTCGCAGGTTCCCCGTGTCGAAGCTGTCCTCAAGGATGCCGACGGACTTCGCCACATCCCGCGTCTTGTCCAGGCCCACATCGATGCCGAGCTGGACGAACGGGGTGTTGATGGACTGTTCCATGGCCTTCCTCAGCGTCACATCGCCCCAGGCCTTGGTGCCCTCGTTCTTCTGCCGGAACGGCTGCCCCTTGGCGTCCCGGATCGGCTCGCCGTTCTGGTCATTGATGACGATGAGGTCGTTGCCGTTGTACTTGCTCATCGGCGACAGCGGTTCGTGGTCACTCTTGGGAGTGCCGTACTCCATCGCCGCCGCCAGGACGAACGGCTTCCACGTCGATCCGACCGGCACACCGCGCGTGTTGGCGTTGTTCGTGTAGTGCCCCTCGTCGAAACCCTCGCCCCCGTAGAGGGCGACGATCGCGCCGCTCAGGGGATCCACCGACGCGGCGCCGAACTGGACGTACTTGTCCAGCTCGGGGCGCTCCTTGGTGTCGAGGAAGTCCTTCTGCGTGGCCTTGACCGCCTTCTCCATGGCCTGGACCTTCTTCTTGTCGAAGGTCGTGTAGACGCGGTAGCCGCCCTGCTCCAGGTCCTCGACCGTGAGGCCGGTCTTCTTGACCACGTAGTCCTTGGCGACGTCGACCAGATAGCCGGTCTGCCCGGAGAGGGACGAGGTCTGCTTCTTGAGCCTGGGGAACTCCTTCACCTCGCCCCGCTCGGCCTGGGTCATGTTGCCCAGCTCGACCTCACGGTTCAGGATCCAGTTCCACCGCGTCTTGGCCCGCTCGGTGTTGGCCTCGGGCGTGGCCGCGGCACCCACACCCCCGTCGGGGTTGAAGAGGTTCGGCCCCTTGAGTACGGAGGCCAGGAACACGCACTGCTCCGTGGTGAGCTTCTTGGAGTCGACCCCGAAGTACGCCTGTGCCGCCGCCTGGATGCCGTAGGCGTTGCGGCCGTAGTAGGCGGTGTTCAGGTACCCCTCAAGGATCTCGTCCTTGTCGTACTTCGCGTTGACCTTGATGGAGATGAACAGTTCCTTGACCTTGCGCGACAGCGTCTGGCTCTGGTCGAGGTAGTTGTTCTTCACGTACTGCTGGGTGATCGTGGAGCCGCCCTGGGTGTCCCCGCCCTTGGCCATGTTCACGAACGCCCGCCCGATACCGACGGGGTCGACACCCTTGTCCTTGTAGAACGAGGCGTTCTCGGCGGACACGACGGCGACCTGCATCGCCTTGGGGATCTCGTCGAGATTCACGTTCTGCCGGTTCGTCTCACCACCGGTGGACGCCATCTGCGTACCGTCGGCCCAGTAGAAGACATTGCTCTCGGCCTTGGCCGCCTTGTTCTGGTCCGGGACTCCCACCATGGCGTAGGCGATGCCCGCGGCCGTCATCATGCCGCCGAGGAATCCGACGAAGAGCCCCGTCACCAGGCGCCACGAGGGAACCCAACGGCGCCATCCGACCTTGCCGAAGCGCGGATAGTCGATCATCCGCCTCTTGGTGGGCACCCGGCCACGACCGCGTCCGGGCCCGTGCGGACCCCCCGGCCCGCCGGGCCCGCCGCCGCGGCGGCCACCGCCCCCACTGCCGCCGCCGCGGCCGTCGCCGTCCGCGGCTCTGCGGCGGCCACCGCCGCCCCGCTGGGCGGCGCGGCGGGCCTCGGCCCTGCCGCTGTACGGACGGTCGTCGGCGCCGGGATCAGGGCCGTGGGAAGCGGACGGAGACACAGTGGTCTCGCGCGGGGCGGCGCGGCGACCCGATGACGATCCGGACGTGCCACGTCGTGCCGCGGCACGTCCGCCACCCTGTGGCTGCGGCGTTTTGCGACGGTGCTCGCTCATCGAACGACTACTCCTAGGGCAGGCACTCTCGCGCCTGGAAACGGCGGCTGGTTTCCGGTTCCCCCCGATATACGGATGAGGCCCCTCCCGGGGTTCACCCGCAACGCAGCCGGGACCGCGACGCCGGCTCGCGTCACGCGGGTCACGTTGGTCTGCATGGCGCACAGACTACGCACCGTCAAAACCCGCCTAGGGCCGAAGTTCACCCCAAATCAGGCAACTTGCTTCCTACGAATCAGTGATGTGACGCCGTTCACCGTGCCCCCTCTTGTCCCATGCCTCAGCTCGTTCTATCGTCGTGATGTATCGAGTCGATACATCAGCTCGACATAAAGACCGTGACAGCGGACCAGGACAGGGAGGAGGCGACGATGAGCCGGAGATCCGGCATCCTTGAGTTCGCCGTACTCGGCCTGCTTCGCGAGTCCCCCATGCACGGCTATGAGCTGCGCAAACGCCTCAATACTTCACTTGGGGTGTTCCGCGCCTTCAGCTACGGGTCGCTCTACCCCTGCCTCAAGACTCTCGTCGCCAGCGGATGGTTGATCGAGGAGCCAGGGAGCACCCCGGAGGAAGCTCTCGCCGCACCACTGTCGGGACGCCGCGCCAAGATCGTCTATCGATTGACGGCAGAAGGTAAGGAACATTTCGAGGACCTGCTCTCACAGACCGGCCCGGACGCGTACGAGGACGAGCACTTCGCGGCTCGCTTCGCCTTCTTCGGGCAGACGTCGAGGGATGTGCGTATGCGCGTCCTCGAAGGGCGCCGCAGCCGGCTGGAGGAGCGTCTGGAGAAGATGCGCGCCTCCCTGGTCCGCACCCGGGAGCGCCTCGACGACTACACCCTCGAACTTCAGCGCCACGGAATGGAGTCCGTGGAGCGCGAAGTGCGCTGGCTGAACGAGCTGATCGAGAGCGAGCGGGCGGGCCGGGACCAGCGCCCCGCCGACCCGGCCTCTTCGGGGGACGCGGCTCGGCAGGACACACCAGGCCGGCAGGGAACAGATCAGCAGGACACATCAGGGAAGACGGGCGGCCTGCCCCGGCACCGGGACAACACCGGGCCGGATCCGTCCGACGACACCGCCACGTGAAGCCCACTCAGGGCTTCACCGAGTACACACAGGGAGCAACCGGAATGGGTTCGGTTCGCGTAGCCATCGTCGGCGTGGGCAACTGCGCCGCCTCGCTGGTGCAGGGCGTCGAGTACTACAAGGACGCCGACTCGGGAGCCAAGGTCCCGGGCCTCATGCACGTCCAGTTCGGCGATTACCACGTCCGTGACGTGGAATTCGTCGCCGCCTTCGACGTGGACCAGAAGAAGGTCGGCCTCGACCTCGCGGACGCCATCGGGGCCAGCGAGAACAACACCATCAAGATCTGCGACGTCCCGTCCAGCGGCGTGAAGGTCCAGCGCGGCCACACCCTCGACGGTCTCGGCAAGTACTACCGCGAGACCATCGAGGAGTCGCCCGAGGCCCCGGTCGACGTCGTCAAGGTCCTCAAGGACCAGCAGGTCGACGTCCTCGTCTGCTACCTGCCCGTGGGCTCCGAGGACGCGGCGAAGTTCTACGCCCAGTGCGCCATCGACGCCAAGGTCGCCTTCGTCAACGCCCTCCCGGTCTTCATCGCCGGCACCAAGGAGTGGGCCGACAAGTTCACCGAGGCCGGTGTCCCGATCGTCGGCGACGACATCAAGTCGCAGGTCGGCGCCACGATCACGCACCGCGTGATGGCGAAGCTCTTCGAGGACCGCGGTGTGCTCCTGGAGCGCACCATGCAGCTGAACGTCGGCGGCAACATGGACTTCAAGAACATGTTGGAGCGCGAGCGCCTGGAGTCCAAGAAGATCTCCAAGACGCAGGCCGTCACCTCGCAGATCCCCGACCGCGAGCTGGGCTCGAAGAACGTCCACATCGGCCCGTCGGACTACGTCCAGTGGCTCGACGACCGCAAGTGGGCGTACGTCCGCCTGGAGGGTCGCGCGTTCGGCGACGTCCCGCTGAACCTGGAGTACAAGCTGGAGGTCTGGGACTCCCCGAACTCCGCCGGTGTCATCATCGACGCCCTGCGCGCCGCGAAGATCGCCAAGGACCGCGGTATCGGCGGCCCGATCCTGTCCGCGTCGAGCTACTTCATGAAGTCGCCGCCGGTGCAGTACTTCGACGACGAGGCCCGTGCGAACGTCGAGAAGTTCATCCGCGGCGAGGTCGAGCGCTGACGAGCGGCGCACACGCGCCGAGGCCCTGATTCCACAGGGCTGTTGAGGGTCCCCGGGTCGCTCGCCCGGGGACCCCTCGCGTATGTGAGGCTGTGCCCATGGCTGTCGTACGTGACCTGCGGGTACTCCTGCGCTTCCAGGGGTTCCGCCGCCTGCTCGCCGTACGGCTGCTCTCACAGGGTGCCGACGGCGTGTACCAGGTCGCGCTCGCCACCTACGTCGTGTTCTCACCGGAGAAGCAGACGTCCCCGGCCGCCATCGCCTCCGCCATGGCGGTCCTGCTGCTTCCCTACTCGCTGGTCGGGCCGTTCGCGGGTGTCCTCCTCGACCGCTGGCCGCGGCGGCAGGTGTTCCTCTACGGCAATCTGCTGCGCGCCGTGCTCGCCACCGTGACGGCCGTCCTGATCCTGACCGATGTCCCGGACTGGCTGTTCTACGCCTCCGCCCTCTGCGTCACCGCCGTCAACCGCTTCGTCCTCGCCGGGCTCTCGGCCGCCCTGCCGCGCGTGGTCGACGCCGACCGGCTGGTGATGGCCAACTCCCTTTCCCCCACTGCCGGGACGCTCGCCGCCACCGCCGGCGGCGGGATCGCCTTCCTCGTCCGCCTGGTCGTCGCGGACTCCGACGCCGCCGTCGTCGTCGTGGGCGCCGCGCTCTACCTCTGCGCGGGGCTCGCGTCCCTGCGGATCGCCCGCAACACCCTCGGACCGGATCTGACCGCGCCCCGGCAGGGCCTCGGCGCCTATCTCACCGACACCGCACGCGGACTGGCCGCCGGGGTACGGCATCTGCTGGAGCCACCGCGCCGGAACGCGGCCTGGGCGCTGGGCGCGATGACCCTGATGCGCTTCTGCTACGGCGCCCTCACAGTCATGGTGCTGATGCTGTGCCGGTACGCCTGGTCGTCCGCGGGCACCTCCGGCACCGGACCGAACCGGGGGCTGGCGTTGCTCGGGCTCGCGGTGGCGATCTCGGGGGCCGGCTTCTTCGTCGCGGCCGTCGTGACACCCTCGGCCGTGGGGAAGCTCCGCCCCATCGGCTGGATCACCGCGTGCGCGGGGTCGGCGGCCCTGCTGACGCCGGCGCTCTGTCTGCCCTTCGCCCCGGCTCCGATTCTCGTCGCGGCCTTCGTCCTCGGCCTCATCACCCAGGGCGCGAAGATCGCCACGGACACGGTCGTGCAGTCCACGGTCGACGACGGCTTCCGGGGCCGGATCTTCTCCGTGTACGACGTCCTCTTCAACGTCGCGTTCGTCGGCGCCGCAGCCATGGCCGCCGTGATGCTGCCGGCAGACGGACGCTCCGTCTCCCTCATCGTCACCGTGGCCGCCATCTACGCGGCGATTGCTCTGGCTATGGCCCGATTTGGATCCCGCTCAGTGTCACATCAATGACACAGACCCCCTTGGGACTACTGCGTTGTCAGTCCCTGCGGATAACTTACGTGCGTCTTATTCCACCGATGTACCGGCGCCTATCCGCCATGTTCGAGGGGGACTCTCAGTGACCACGCCGCCGCCCCAGGGCCAGAACCCATTTGCCCAGGGCCAGCAGCCCCAGGGCCAGAACCCGTACGCCCAGGGCCAGCAGCCGACGATGCCGCAGCAGCCCGGTCAGCCCGGCCAGCCCGGCATTCCGCAGCAGCCTTCGCCCTACTTCAACCAGGGCGGCCCTGTTCCGCCGCAGCCGCAGCGCCGCAACTTCAAGACCTGGATCCGCGTCGGCGTGGTCGTCGTCGGCCTGGTCGTGGTCGCGGGCGCGTGGCTCGCCAGCCGGGATGACGCCAGCACCGCCAAGGTCGGCGACTGCATGAGCATCAGCAACCCGGACAGCTCCACCGACCCGGGGCTTGAGGTCGTGGAGTGCAGCAACTCCAAGGCCAAGTACAAGGTCGAGGAGAAGAAGGACGACAACTCCGGCTGCGACCGCACCAAGTACTCGGAGTACACGGAGACCGGCGGCAGCAAGGACTTCACGCTCTGCCTGTCGGACTACAAGCCGTAACCGGGGGCCAGACGCACGAGGGGCGGTGTTTCACGTGAAACATCGCCCCTCGGCGCATCCGGGGGCAGGAAGGGCGGGGCGGGAAGGACGGGTCGGGAACAGGTTCGGGGCGATGTTTCACGTGAAACATCGCCCCGAACTCACATCGGCTCACCCAGGAGGAGTCAGCCCTTCGACTCCTTGGCCCACCACTCCTTGAGCGCCGCCTCCGCGGCATCCCGCTCCATCGGGCCGTTCTCCAGCCGAAGCTCCAGCAGGAAGCTGTACGCCTCGCCGATCACCGGACCAGGACCGACACCGAGGACCTCCATGATCTCGTTGCCGTTGAGGTCCGGCCGGATCGCGTCCAGCTCCTCCTGCTCCTGGAGCTGGGAGATGCGCTCCTCCAGACCGTCGTACGCGCGGGACAGTGCCGTTGCCTTCCGCTTGTTCCGCGTGGTGCAGTCCGACCGGGTCAGCTTGTGCAGCCGGTCGAGCAGCGGACCCGCGTCCCGCACATAGCGGCGCACCGCGGAGTCCGTCCACTCGCCCGTGCCGTATCCGTGGAACCGCAGATGCAGCTCCACAAGGCGCGAGACGTCCTTCACGAGATCGTTCGGGTACTTCAGTGCCGTCAGCCGCTTCTTGGTCATCTTGGCGCCGACGACCTCGTGGTGATGGAAGGAGACCCGGCCGTCGCTCTCGAACCGCCGTGTCCGGGGCTTGCCGATGTCGTGCAGCAGCGCCGCGATCCGCAGCGTCAGATCGGGTCCGTCCGTCTCCAGGGCCATCGCCTGCTCCAGGACGATCAGCGAGTGCTCGTAGACGTCCTTGTGGCGGTGGTGCTCGTCCCGCTCCAGACGCAGCGCCGGCAGCTCGGGCAGCATCCGTTCGGCAAGCCCGGTGTCGACGAGCAGCGTCAGCCCCTTGCGCGGGTGAGCGGAGAGGATCAGCTTGGTCAGCTCGTCCCGTACCCGCTCGGCGGAGACGATGTCGATCCGCTCGGCCATCGCGTTCATCGCCGCGACGACGTCCGGCGCCACCTCGAAGTCGAGCTGCGCGGCGAAGCGCGCGGCCCGCATCATCCGCAGCGGATCGTCCGAGAAGGAGTCCTCCGGGGTACCCGGGGTGCGCAGGACGCGCTCCGCCAGATCACGGAGCCCGCCGTGCGGGTCGATGAACTCCTTCTCGGGCAGCGACACGGCCATCGCGTTCACCGTGAAGTCACGGCGCACGAGGTCTTCCTCGATCGAGTCGCCGTACGACACCTCCGGCTTACGGGATGTGCGGTCGTACGCCTCCGAGCGGTAGGTCGTGATCTCGATCTGGAAACGCTGCTCGACAGCGGGGCCGCCGGGCCGGTCGGGGTCCTCGATGCGCGCGTCCTTCTGGCAGCCGACGGTGCCGAAGGCGATGCCCACCTCCCAGACGGCGTCTGCCCACGGCCGGACGATCTTCAGTACGTCCTCGGGACGGGCGTCCGTCGTGAAGTCGAGGTCATTGCCGAGCCGGCCGAGGAGCGCGTCCCGGACCGAGCCGCCGACCAGGGCGAGAGAGAACCCGGCCTCCTGGAATCGGCGGGCAAGGTCGTCCGCGACAGGGGACACCCGCAGCAGTTCACTGACCGCGCGGCGCTGCACCTGACTCAGGGCACTGAGATTGTCTTCGTTGGCGTTCGGCACAACAGGAAAGGGTACGGGGCCCCGGACCGGGTCGGCGCCCGGATTATGGGCGGCCGGGAAGCGCCCTCAGCCATGAGGCAGGGGGAAGCACGGAGAAGGAGACGGGGAAGGACACCGGGAAGCAAAAGGGAAGCACCCCTATTAATAGGCGCATGGTCGGAAACAGGCGTTCTGCGGCGCTCCCTGATGTCGTTCGGCACACATTTCAGACTGTGATCAACGCCCGGAACCCTTGTCCCCCAAGGGTCGTCCCGTCATGTGGAGGACTCCGCGGCACTTAGACACAGTCCGCATCGTTACCATGCGTGGACGCACATCCGACGACCACTGACGACGAGGGACGGGCGAGCGCGTGGCCGAGGCGGCAGACTTCCAGGGGACCCTTCCCTCAGCTGCCCGCAGGTGGCTGAGGCGCACAGGGGCGCTTGTCGCGGCGGTCCCCCTGCTCGCCGGTGTCGTACAGCTCCCGGCCGGTCCCGCCGCCGCACAGACGGCCGCCCAGGCACCCGTACGGTCGCCCCAGGCCGACGCCACGGGTTCACGGACCGTGGATGTGTCCCTGGACTCCCTGAGCCCCGCAGCGCCCGTCGACGGGGACACCCTGACCGTCTCCGGCACGCTCACCAACGAGGGCAAGCAGGCGATCACGGACGCCCAGGTCGATCTGAGGGTCGGCCCCCGTCTGGACACCCGTAGCGCCATCGACGCCGCCGCGCAGCGCAGCGGCTATCAGCAGGGCGCCGACGGACTCACGGTGGGCGGCAAGTACGTCCAGAAGTTCGCCAAGATCGCCCCCGGCCTCACCCAGAGCTTCAGCATCTCGGTGCCGATGAAGGACCTGAACCTCACGTCCGACGGGATCTATCAGCTCGGGGTCTCCCTCACAGGCGACACGGCCGCACAGCCGTACCCGAGCGTCCTCGGCATAGAGCGGACCTTCCTCCCCTGGCAGACCGAGACATCGGACGCCAGGACGAAGACGACGTTCCTGTGGCCGCTGATCTCCACCACGCATCTGACGGCGGAGACCGGCTCGGACGAGCAGCAGACCCGCGTCTTCGAGGACGACGAGCTGGCCAAGGAGATCGGCCCCGGCGGCCGGCTCCAGCAGATGCTGTCCCTGGGTTCGTCGCTCGACGTCACCTGGGTCGTCGACCCGGATCTGCTGGCGTCCGTCGACGCCATGACGAGGAACTACTGGATCAAGAGCAAGGACACCCTGGTCGCCGGCAGGAACCAGGCGGTCGCCAACCAGTGGCTGAACGAGCTGGAGAAGGCCGTCCAGGGCAAGAAGGTCGTGGCCCTGCCGTTCGCCGACCCGGACCTGGCGTCCCTCGCGCACAACGGCAAGAACGTCTCCGGCTCGCTCAGCCACCTCAAGGCCGCCACCGACGTGGCCACCGACACCGTCGAGACGGTCCTCCATGTGACGCCGACCACCGAGTTCGCGTGGCCGGTGAACGGCGCGATCGACCCGTCCGTCGTGGACGTCGCCACCTCCGCGGGCGCCGACACCGTCATCGCCCGCAGCGACAGCATGCGCGAGTCCTCGGCCCTGCCCTACACGCCCAGCGCCGCCCGGCCCATCGGCGGCGGCACCCGCGCCGTCGTCGCCGACGCGCGGCTGTCCACCGCCTTCCAGGGCGACATGACCCGCGCCGAGGACTCCACGCTCGCCGTACAGGAGTTCCTCGCCCAGAGCCTGATGATCACGCTCCAGGACCCGGGCGAGCAGCGGAGCGTCGTCGTCGCCCCGCAGCGCATGCCCACGGCGAGCCAGGCCCAGGCCATGGCACAGGCGATCAGGACCCTCTCGGACGGGCGCTGGACCCAGGCCCAGGACCTCACGGCCGCCGCCAGGACGAAACCGGACTCCCAGGCCACCACGCAGGTGCCGTCCGCCCGCTCCTACCCGGCGTCGCTGCGCAAGCAGGAGCTGACCGTCGCCGCGTTCGAGAAGGTCAAGGAGACCCAGGCCAAGCTCGACAGCTTCAAGGTGATCCTGACCCTCCCGGACCGTGTGGTGACGCCGTTCGGCCGGGCGATCGACCGCAGCATGTCCACGTCCTGGCGCGGCCACGCGGCCGAGGGCTACGCCTTCCGGACGAGCGTCACGACCCACCTCACGAGCCTCACGCAGAGCGTCCAGCTCATCGACAAGTCCGACGCCCAGCTCTCCGGGCGCAGCGCGGTCATCCCGGTGACCGTGAAGAACGGCCTGCTCCAGGGCGTCGACCATCTGACCCTGCGGCTCACCTCGAAGAAGCCCAGCCGCTTCAAGATCGGCGACGGCGTCTACCAGGAGCTGCCGGTCAAGGTCTCGGGCGGACACAGCCAGTCCTTCAAGTTCGAGACGACGGCCAACGTCAACGGCCTCGCCGACGTCGTCGCCCAGCTCTACACGGAGGACGGCACGCCGTACGGCCGCGAAATGCCGTTCCAGGTGCAGGTCAACGAGGTGACGCCCACGGTGATGCTGGTCATCGCCGGCGGGATGCTGCTGCTCGTGCTCGCCGGGTTCCGGATGTACCAGCAGCGCAAGCGCGCGGCGGCCCGGCAGGCGGAGCAGGACGCCGAGGACGAAGCCGCCGACGGTTCCGAGGACGCGGCGGACCCCGCGGCCGGCGCCCCGGGTGCCCCCGGCCGACCCGGGGACGACATCAGCACATCGGACCGCCATCAGGGGGAGTCGGGCACCGGGTCGGGGGAACACGATCCTGAGCAGCCGAGTGACCCGACACCGGACACCGTTGCGGAAAGCGCCGACCCGTCCGGAACGGGTGAGAGAGTGGACCGTTGAGCGATGTCGTGGCCCGTGGGCCCGGGGACGATGAGGTGGGGTAACAACCATGAACGCGCCGTACGACGGTGACCGTGGCCAGGGCTCGGGCGGCTCCACACCCGCCGGAGGCCCCTACCCCGGCACGCCCGATCCCGGCCAGCTGCCGCCTCAGCACGCGTCGGAGCTGTACTTCCAGGACGCGTACGACCAGGACCCGTACCGGGCGCAGGACCTCTCCGCGCAGGACCCGGTGGCCGAGGCGCTCTACGACCGTGCCGCGCACCCCCCGCCGCCGCCCGGCACCTATCAGGACCCGCAGCAGCTCTACGCCCCGCCGCCCACCGCGCAGTACGCGCCCGACCCGCGGGTCTGGGCGCAGACCCCGGCGCCCGAGCCGGAGGGCCCGACCCAGCACCTTCCGTACGGCGACGACGTCCGCACCACGCAGTTCGTCGGCGTGGACGACCTGGTCACCCAGGCCGGTGAGGAGCGTCACGAGCCGGACGCCTTCGCCCATCTCTTCCGCGACCAGCAGCACCCCGCCGGACGGCCGCCGATGGACGGCTCGGCCGCCTTCGCGGGTGCGGCGGGCGCCGCGGTCCCCGCACCGGCCCCGGAACCGATGCCCGTGCTCGCCGCGCCCGCGCCGGCGAAGACGGGCGGACGCGCCTCCGGGCTGCTGAAGTCGAGCGCGGTGATGGCCGCCGGCACGATGGTGTCCCGGCTCACCGGCTTCGTCCGCACCATGGTGATCACGGCGGCCCTGGGCGCGGCGACCCTCGGTGACGCGTTCACCGTGGCGTACACCCTGCCGACGATGATCTACATCCTCACTGTGGGCGGCGGCCTCAACTCGGTGTTCGTGCCGCAGCTCGTGCGGTCGATGAAGAACGACGAGGACGGCGGCGAGGCCTACGCCAACCGGCTGCTGACGCTCGTCATGGTCGCGCTCGGCGTCATCGTCGCGCTCGCGGTCTTCGGGGCCCCGCTGCTCATCCGGCTGATGTCGAACCCGATCGCCGACGACCCCGCCGCCAACAACGTCGCGGTCACCTTCGCCCGTTACTGCCTGCCCACGATCTTCTTCATGGGTGTGCACGTGGTGATGGGGCAGATCCTCAACGCCCGCGGCAAGTTCGGCGCGATGATGTGGACGCCGGTCCTCAACAACATCGTCATGATCAGCACGTTCGGCCTGTTCATCTGGGTCTACGGCAGCGCCGCCGACTCACAGATGCAGGTCAGCACCATCCCGCCGGAGGGCGTACGGCTGCTGGGCATGGGCACCCTGCTCGGCCTCGTCGTGCAGGCGCTGGCGATGATCCCGTATCTGCGTGAGACCGGCTTCCGCTTCCGCCCCCGCTTCGACTGGAAGGGCCACGGTCTCGGCAAGGCGGTCAAGCTCGCCAAGTGGACCGTGCTGTTCGTCCTCGCCAACCAGGCCGGTGTCCTCGTCGTCACCCAGTTGGCCACGGCGGCGGGCAAGGCGTCCGGCAAGGACGGCACGGGCATCATGGCCTACTCCAACGCCCAGCTGATCTGGGGCATGCCGCAGGCCATCATCACGGTGTCCGTCATGGCGGCGATGCTGCCCCGTATCTCACGCGCCGCCCACGACGGCGACCCGGGAGCGGTCCGCGACGACATCTCCGGCGGGCTGCGCACCTCGGCCGTGGCGATCGTCCCGGTGGCCTTCGCGTTCCTCGCGCTGGGCGTACCGATGTGCACCCTGCTGTTCGCGTCCGCCGGCACCCAGGCCGCCGAGTCCATGGGCTTCGTCCTCATGGCCTTCGCCCTGGGCCTCATCCCGTACTCCGTGCAGTACGTCGTGCTGCGCGGCTTCTACGCGTACGAGGACACCCGGACGCCCTTCTACAACACGGTCATCGTGGCCGCCGTCAACGCCGCCGCCTCGGTCGTCTGCTACCTCCTGCTGCCGGCCCAGTGGGCGGTCGTCGGCATGGCGGGCGCCTACGGTCTGGCCTACGCGGTCGGTGTCGGTGTCGCCTGGCGGCGGCTGCGCACCCGGCTCGGCGGCGACCTCGACGGCGCCCAGGTGGTGCGGACGTACGCCCGTCTCAGCCTGGCGGCGGTCCCGGCGGCCCTGGTCGGCGGCGGCATCGGCTTCGTGGTCATGGAGGCGCTGGGGCAGGGCGTGCCCGGTTCGATCGCGGCGCTCGTCGGGGGTGGATTCGCTCTGCTGGCCGTCTTCTATGTCGCGGCCAGGAAAATGCGGATCGAGGAGCTGAACTCGTTGGTCGGCATGGTGCGCGGACGTCTCGGACGCTGAACACCGGGTAGCCGCACAACCATCGGGGACCACCGTGTGTCGTGCATAGCGCCGGACTGTGGGCACAATTGGCTTTGTCGTCGGACAGAGCGCAATGGATGGGGAGGCAGGGACGACGGTGGCGGAACGGAGCACGGCTGCCGTCGACGTGGCAGACAACAGCGGTGACGAGCCGCTGCCCGCCAAGGCGGAGCAGGCCACGGCCGACGGGGTGGCCAAGACCGGGGAGCAGGACACGAGCAGCGTGGACGCGGAAGAGACCGGCACCAAGCACGAGTCCGTCAGGTCCACACCGCCCGAGCTGCACAGCGGGCACAAACTCGCCAGACGTTACCGGCTGGAGGAGTGCGTCACCCGTCTGGACGGTTTCAGCAGTTGGCGCGCGGTCGACGAGAAGCTGCGGCGGGCCGTCGGCGTCCATCTGCTGCCCGCGGACCATACGCGGGCCCGATCCGTCCTGGCGGCGGCCCGTTCGTCGGCTCTCCTGGGCGACCCGCGCTTCGTGCAGGTGCTGGACGCGGTCGAGGAGAACGACCTCGTCTACGTGGTGCACGAATGGCTGCCCGACGCGACGGAGCTGACGGCTCTTCTGGCGGCGGGCCCGCTGGAGGTGCACGATGCCTACCAGATGGTTCATCAGGTCGCGCAGGCCATGGCAGCCGCCCATCGTGAGGGCCTGGCCCATCTGCGGCTCACCCCGAGCGCCGTCCTGCGGACGTCGTCCGGCCAGTGGCGCATCCGCGGCCTCGCGGTCAACGCCGCCCTGCGCGGCATCCGTTCGGACACCCCGCAGCGCACCGACACCGAGGCCATCGGCGCCCTCCTGTACGCGTCCCTGACACAGCGCTGGCCGTACGAGGACGACGCCTACGGTCTCTCCGGGCTGCCCAAGGGCGTCGGACTGATCGCACCGGACCAGGTACGGGCAGGCGTGCACCGCGGCCTGTCGGAACTGGCGATGCGGGCCCTCGTCAACGAGGGTGCGACCGCGTCACGTCAGGAACCTCCGTGCATCACTCCGGAGGACCTGGTGAAGGCGATCGGTGAGTTGCCCCGCATCCCTCCGCCGGAGCCCGCGTACACGGCGCCTCCGGAGTACCAGCGCACGACGTACCAGCAGGGCTCCTACGCGCGCACCACCACCATGCCCATGGGCGCGTCCACGGTGCCCGCGCAGCCGCCGGCGCCGCTCCAGGGCCGCACCGGCAAGGCGCTCAAGTGGGCCGTGTCGGCGCTGCTGATCGCCGCCCTGGGCCTCGGTAGCTGGCAGCTCGCCGACGCCCTCATGGAGCGCGACAACTCCAGCGGCACCAGCAACACGGACACCTCCGACACCGACAAGAAGAGCAACGAGAAGAAGCCCGCCAAGCCGATCGCCATCCAGGGCGCCCAGGAGTACTACCCGGACGGCAAGGCGCAGCACGCGGCGGACGTCGGCCTGACGTACGACGGGGACCCCTCGACCTACTGGCGGACTTACTCCTTCAAGGGCGGACCTGAGCTGGCCCCCTTCAAGAAGGGGGTCGGCATCGTCTACGATCTCGGCTCCGCGCGGAATGTGTCGGCCGCCTCGATAGGGCTGCACTACGGCGGCGACCACACGACGGTCTCCCTGTACGCGGCGGACTCGCTGTCCTCGTCCGCACCGATCGAATCGATGTCGAGGATCGCCAAGGCCACCACCAACGGCCAGGAACTGAAGATCTCCGCCGACAAGCCCGTCAAGACGCGCTACGTCCTGGTGTGGCTCACTGCGGCTCCCTACGCGGACAGAGACCAGTTCAGCGGGGCCGGATACAAGCAGGCGATCACGGACCTGAAGTTCACCGGCTGACAGCTCACCGACGGGTCCGGGGGAGGGTGGTTTCGACCGTGGCCGACGCCGTGTACGACGGTATGCGCGACCAGGATCTCCTGGCGCGCCACGTCGACGGGGACAAGGACGCCTTCGGCGAGCTTGTCCGGCGCCACCGCGACCGGCTGTGGGCCGTGGCCCTGCGCACCCTGGGAGACCGCGAGGAAGCCGCGGACGCCGTCCAGGACGCTCTCGTCTCCGCCTACCGCGCCGCCCACACCTTCCGCGGCCAGTCCGCCGTCACCACCTGGCTGCACCGCATCACCGTGAACGCCTGCCTGGACCGCGCCCGGAAGGCCGCGTCGCGCAGGACGGCGCCCGTGGACGACACGGAGCGCCTGGAGCAGCTTCTGGAGCCGCACGAGTCGGCCTACGCACCCGCCGAGCGCAAGGATCTGCACCGCGAACTGCTCGCCGCCCTGGGCACCCTGCCCCCGGACCAGCGCGCCGCACTCGTCCTGGTCGACATGCAGGGCTACCCCGTCGCGGAGGCCGCCCGGGTGCTCGACGTCCCCACGGGCACCGTGAAGAGCCGGTGCGCCCGAGGCAGAGCAAGACTGCTCCCGCTGCTGTCCCATCTACGGACGCAGAGAAGCGACCCCGACGGCGGAGACGGCCGAAGCGGTGGAAGCGGTGGAAGCGGTGGGAACGCAGCCGGAGACGGCGGTACGAAGGCGGGCGAGGAAGGGAACCAGTCCACGGGGACATCCGTCCCACCCGCAGGAGAAGACCCGGAGACGGGCCCGAGCGATTCAGCGGCAGTGAAGGGCGGAGGTGGACGAGCGTGACATCGACGACCGACGCGGCCGGGCACCCGGACGTCGACGAGATCTCCGATCTCACCGAGGGCCTCCTCCCCCCGAGCCGTAGCGAGGACGTCCAGCGGCACGTCGACTCCTGCGAGCTGTGTGCCGACGTCCATTCCTCCCTCGAAGAGATCCGCGGACTACTCGGCTCCCTGCCGGGTCAGACCCGGATGCCCGTCGATGTGGCCGAGCGGATCGATGCCGCACTCGCCGCCGAAGCGCTTCTCTCGTCCACCGTCCCACCCCAGACCACCTCGCCCGAGGACGCCGCCGAGTCCGGGGAAGGGGAGAGCGACACCTCGGCCGTCGATGTTTCACGTGAAACATCGACGGCCGCACCGACGGCCGCATCACCGACCAGCGCCCCCACCGCACCGGCCGACCGCCCCGCGGGCCATCCGCGAGGGAAGACCGGACCCGGCCGGGGCTCCCGAGGGCGGGCCGGACGGCGCAGGACCATCACGCTGGGCGCCGTCTTCACGGCCGCGGCAATCGGGATCGGCTCCCTGCTGATCCAGTCCCTCGGTGGCGCCGACGAGCCCGGCAAGGCGACCCAGCAGCCTTCTGACAGCGTCCTCGCCTTCTCCGAGGGAAAGCTGGAGGGGCAGGTGACGGACCTCCTGAGTCAGCGCGCCGTGCCGCAGTCGTCCCCGAGCACGATGTCGTCCTTCGATGTGCGGTCCAGCCCGGACACTCCCCGGTCGAACGCTCCCCTTCGGGAGGAGACGAACGTGGGGGTCACAGTGCCCGAGTGCATAAAGAAGGGCATCGGCCGCTTCGACGCTCCACTGGCGGCCGAGCAGGGCACCTACGAAGGCACGGACGCCTACCTCGTCGTCCTCCCGCATGAGACGGACACGACGCAGGTCTCCGCCTATGTCGTCGACGCCGCCTGTGCCCGGCAGCAGACCGGCCCCGCAGGCAAGGTTCTGCTCACCCACTCCTACGCTCGGCACTGAGCCGAGGCATCTGTCCACACCCCCGCGCCACGGGGTGTGGACACGCGTGCGTGTGCGCCCGGACACGTCGGGAATGCGGGCCCCGTAGGATCCGTTGGGTGGTGTGAGAGTCCCGAGTGAGGCGCTCCCGCCAGCAGTACGCAGCAGTCTCCAGAGACGAGGAATGAAGCCGTGAGCGACGTCCGAAACGTGATCATCATCGGCTCCGGGCCCGCCGGCTATACGGCGGCGCTTTACACCGCGCGCGCGTCGCTGAAGCCGTTGGTCTTCGAGGGCGCTGTCACCGCAGGCGGTGCGCTGATGAACACCACCGAGGTGGAGAACTTCCCGGGCTTCCAGGACGGCATCATGGGTCCCGAGCTGATGGACAACATGCGCGCCCAGTCGGAGCGCTTCGGCGCCGAGCTGGTCCCGGACGACATCGTCAATGTCGACCTCAGCGGTGAGATCAAGACTGTCACCGACACCGCGGGCACCGTACACAAGGCGAAGGCCGTCATCGTGGCGACCGGCTCCCAGCACCGCAAGCTCGGCCTGCCGAACGAGGACGCCCTCTCCGGACGGGGTGTCTCCTGGTGTGCGACCTGTGACGGGTTCTTCTTCAAGGACCAGGACATCGCCGTGATCGGCGGCGGGGACACCGCGATGGAGGAGGCGACCTTCCTGTCGCGCTTCGCCAAGTCGGTGACGATCGTGCACCGCCGGGACTCGCTGCGTGCCTCCAAGGCCATGCAGGACCGTGCCTTCGCCGACCCCAAGATCAAGTTCATCTGGGACAGCGAGGTCGCGGAGATCCACGGGGACCCGAAGCTCGCCGGGCTGACCCTGCGCAACCTCAAGACGGGCGAGACCTCGGAGCTGCCGGTGACGGGGCTGTTCATCGCGATCGGGCATGACCCGCGCACCGAGCTGTTCAAGGGCCAGCTGGACCTGGACGACGAGGGCTACCTCAAGGTGGAGGCCCCCTCCACCCGGACGAACCTCACCGGTGTCTTCGGCGCGGGCGATGTCGTCGACCACACCTATCGGCAGGCGATCACCGCGGCGGGCACCGGTTGCTCCGCGGCCCTGGACGCCGAGCGCTACCTCGCCGCACTCGCCGACAGCGAGACCGCAGCGGCCACCGTCTGATCCCCCTATCCGCCTCACCGCACCATCGAGTTAAGGAGCCCGCCGTGGCCGGCACCCTGAAGAACGTGACCGACGACTCCTTCGAGCAGGACGTGCTCAAGAGCGACAAGCCCGTACTGGTGGACTTCTGGGCCGCCTGGTGCGGTCCGTGCCGCCAGATCGCGCCGTCCCTCGAAGCGATCGCGGCTGAGTACGGCGACAAGATCGAGGTCGTCAAGCTGAACATTGACGAGAACCCGGATACGGCCGCCAAGTACGGCGTCATGTCCATCCCGACCCTGAACGTGTACCAGGGTGGCGAGGTCGCCAAGACCATCGTCGGTGCCAAGCCGAAGGCAGCCATCGAGCGCGACCTGGCGGACTTCATCGCCGAGTAGTCGGTGGCGATGTTTCACGTGAAACACGAATGGGTCAGCCCGGTCGGGTTGGCCCATTCGTGCGTCACAGGGGTCGGAGTACGGGTTCCTTCTGGACCGCTCCGAGCAGACGGTCGAGTGCCATCTCGACGTCCTCCTTCCAGGAGAGCGTCGTACGCAGCTCCAGTCGGAGCCGTGGATGGGCGTGGTGCGGCCGGACGGTCTTGAACCCCACGGCGAGCAGATGGTCCGCCGGGAGCACACACGCCGGCTCCTTCCAGCGGGCGTCCCCGAACGCCTCGATCGCCTTGAAGCCCCGGCGCAGCAGATCCTTCGCCACGGTCTGCACCATGACCCGACCCAACCCCTGCCCCTGGTATCCCGGTGTGATCCACGCCGTCATCAGCAGCACGGCGTCAGGGGAGACCGGGCTCGTCGGGAAGGCGGTGGCGCGGGGGACATACGCGGGAGGCGCGTAGAGCACAAAGCCGACCGGGACATCGTCCACGTAGACGACCCGCCCGCACGAGCCCCACTCCAGAAGGACGGCGGAGATCCACGCCTCCTTCTCCAGCTCGGATCTGCCTGCCTTTACCGCGGCCTGCCCACTGACCGGATCCAACTCCCAGAAGACGCAGGACCGACAGCGCTCGGGGAGATCCGGAAGGTTGTCCAGCGTGAGCGGTACGAGCCGACGCCCCATGAAGGCCGTTCCTCACTTCCTTCGCCCGCCACCCCGCGGGCTGCTGCCAGAGCGCTCCGTTCCCTGAGGAAACCGCCGACGAACCCGCCGACCGCTCCGAACCCCAAACCTGCGGTCAGTAGACCGGTGCGGCTCACCGTTCGCATGGCCCTCGCCTCCCCGAAGAGGTCCCGCCAGGTGGATGCGCCTACTCCTTCGCATCGTATCCACGAAGCGATTGCATCGATACCGACTGAAAGCAAAGAGCGGGTCGTTTTCCGGTACACACCGGACACGACCCGCTCTCACGGTATTCAGCCCCACAGGGCCGGCTGAGCCCCCTTCTCCGGGCTCAGTCCTCCTCGCCCTCAGGACCCTCGGTGAGACCCTTCTGCAGGACCGGGCCCTCGCCGGGCGCCAGGGACCCGAGGATGCGCTCCAGGTCGTCCATCGAGGCGAACTCGACGACGATCTTGCCCTTCTTCTGCCCCAGGTCGACCTTCACCCGGGTTTCGAACCGGTCCGAGAGACGCGTCGCCAGCTCGGTCAGCGCGGGAGAGAGCCGAGCACCGGCCCGAGGTCCCTTGGCCCTGGTCGGGGCCTGCGGACGCGACCCCATGAGGGTGACAATCTCCTCGACGGCACGCACCGAGAGCCCTTCGGCCACGATGCGGTGGGCGAGGCGGTCCTGCTCCTCCGGGTCCTCCACGGACAGCAGCGCACGGGCGTGGCCCGCGGACAGTACACCGGCGGCGACCCGCCGTTGGACGGCCGGCGGGAGCCGGAGCAGCCGCAGGGTGTTGGAGACCTGAGGCCGCGACCGGCCGATGCGATCGGCGAGCTGGTCGTGCGTGCAGTTGAAGTCCTTGAGGAGCTGGTCATAGGCGAAGGCCTCTTCCAGCGGGTTCAACTGCGCGCGGTGCAGGTTCTCCAGGAGGGCGTCCAGGAGCATCTTGTCGTCGTCCGTGGCACGGACGATCGCCGGGATCTGCTCCAGTTCCGCCTTGCGGCAGGCCCGCAGGCGCCGCTCACCCATGATCAGCTCATAGCGCCCGGGGCCCAACTGTCGTACGACGATGGGCTGGAGGAGGCCGACCTCCTTGATGGAGGTGACGAGTTCGGCGAGGGCGTCGTCGTCGAACTCCTTGCGCGGCTGCCGCGGGTTGGGTGTGATGGAGTCCAGCGGCAGCTCCGCGAAGTGCGCCCCCGCCGGGTTGTCCAGGACCTCTTCCGGAGCCCCCATCGACTCCATGATCTCCGGCGATGCCGTGCCCTGCGGCAGCATGGTCACCTTGGCCGCTGCCACACCGCGTTCCGCGGTGAGGACAGGGCCGACGCCTGGCGAGGCTCCGTTGGCCGGGCCCGACGGCGCCGATTTCTCGGGCGTCGGCGCCGCCGGGATCAAGGCGCCCAGGCCACGGCCCAGACCCCTACGTCGCTCACTCACTGGATCCCCTCCGCCATACTCTGCTGATCGTTCTGAGCGCCCAGATGGGCAGCGTGCTGGGCGTCGTACTGCATGCCCACCCCCCGCAGCGCGATCTCACGCGCCGCCTCAAGGTAGGACAGTGCACCACTTGAACCCGGGTCATACGTCAAGACCGTCTGGCCGTAGCTCGGTGCCTCGGAGATCCGGACCGAGCGCGGGATGCTCGTTCTGAGGACCTCCTCACCGAAGTGGGTGCGCACCTCGTCGGCCACCTGGGAGGCCAGCCGGGTGCGGCCGTCGTACATGGTGAGCAGAATCGTCGACACGTGCAGCGAGGGGTTCAGATGACCCCGGACCAGATCGACGTTCCGCAGGAGCTGGCCCAGCCCTTCCAGGGCGTAGTACTCGCACTGGATCGGGATGAGGACCTCGGCTCCGGCCACCATGGCGTTCACCGTCAGCAGGCCCAGCGACGGCGGGCAGTCGATCAGGATGTAGTCCAGCGGCTGCTCGTACGCCTTGATGGCTCGCTCCAGCCGGCTCTCCCTGGCAACCAGGGAGACCAACTCGATCTCGGCACCGGCCAGATCGATGGTGGCGGGGGCGCAGAAGAGACCTTCGACGTCGGCTACCGGCTGGACCACATCGGAGAGCGGCTTGCTCTCGACCAACACGTCGTAGATAGAAGGGACTTCGGCGTGATGGTCGATACCCAGTGCTGTCGACGCATTGCCCTGGGGGTCGAGGTCGACCACCAGTACTCGGCCGCCGTGCAGGGCGAGCGACGCGGCAAGGTTGACCGTCGTGGTCGTCTTGCCGACGCCGCCCTTCTGGTTGGCGACCACCATGACGCGGGTCTGCTCCGGGCGGGGCAGACCTTCGCCGGCACGGCCCAGAGCTTCCATCGCCAGTTGGGCAGCACGACCGATGGGGGTGTCGTCCATCGGGGGCGGTGTTTCACGTGAAACATCCTCCCCCGTCGACTCGGTACGGGGACCGGGGACCGGATCGGCCATCGGTCCCGCGATGTTGGCGTTGGACCGCAAGGATTCACTCTCCTCGACTTCAGACTCGCAATGAACAGAGCCTGCCATGTCTTTGGGGTCGCGAACCAGCGAGGCCCGGTCTTCTGTGGAGAAATCCACCTCTGTGGACAACTCCGTGCCCCCTGCGGGGGGCTCCAGGCGGCCCAGAGGTCGGCGATCGCGGGGTTCGGCCGCAGCCCGGCCGCGACTGATGATGCCTTGCAGCAGTGAGCGACGTTTCACGTGAAACACGATGCCTAGCCGCCACCGCCGTTTCGGCGTGACACTCCGGGATGCGTACGTTTGCCAGCTTCTGTGGAGTACGGCTCGTCGTCAGGACGGCTGAGCGCTCCGCCGCGAACCGCACCCCGCCCCACCACCTCAGCCCCGAACCGCACTCCGCCCCACCACCCTCACCCGGGGGCCACGCTCGGCCGGGCCACCACCGGTACCGCCCGCCTCAGCGGCGTCGGCGCGCTCGTCCCGTGCTCGCGGCCTTGGCGCGCTTCGCCGCGAAGCGCACTCCCCCCGGGCTCTCCCCGACCTCGACCCGTACGACCGTCGCCAGCGGGTCGACGATGTCCTCGCCGACATGGAGGACGGAGGTCCGTACCGCGCCGAGCTTGCTGAGGGCGGCCTTCGCCGCCTTGACCTCTTCCTCGGCCGTGTCGCCCTTGAGCGCCAGCATCTCTCCGTACGGGCGCAGCAGGGGGACGCCCCAGGCGGCGAGCCGGTCCAGCGGCGCCACGGCGCGGGCCGTCACCACATGGACCGGGGTCAGCGTGCCGAGGACTTCCTCCGCCCGCCCACGGACCACCGTCACATGGTCGAGGCCCAGCAGCTCCACCACCTCGTTGAGGAAGTTGGTGCGCCGCAGGAGCGGTTCCAGGAGGGTGATCTTCAGGTCGGGGCGGACCAGGGCGAGCGGGATTCCGGGGAGTCCTGCGCCCGACCCGACATCGCAGACGGTGACGCCTTCGGGCACGACGTCCGAGAGCACCGCACAGTTCAGCAGATGCCGCTCCCAGAGGCGGGGTACTTCTCGGGGGCCGATCAGACCGCGCCGGACGCCCGCGTCGGCCAGCAGCTCCGCGTACCGGACGGCGTCGCCGAAGCGATCACCGAATACCTCCCGGGCCTCTTCCGGCGCCGGGGGGAGTTCCGCTGCCTCCGTCACGGGGACCGTCCTTCCGTACCGCACCTCACACGGGGTGCTGACTATCAGGCTGACAAAGACCGGCCCCGTCTGCGAACAGACGGGGCCGGGACATCTCGGGTGGGTCAGGCGGGCAGTACGACGACGAAGCGCTCCGGCTCCTCGCCCTCGGACTCGCTCCGCAGCCCGGCGGCCTTGACCGCGTCGTGCACGACCTTGCGCTCGAAGGGTGTCATGGGCTGGAGCTTCACGGGCTCGCCGGTGTTCTTCACATCGGCGGCTGCCTTGACGCCCAGCTCCGACAGCTCTTCACGCTTCTTGGCGCGGTAGCCGGCGATGTCGAGCATCAGCCGGCTGCGGTCGCCGGTCTCGCGGTGCACGGCGAGCCGGGTCAGCTCCTGGAGCGCCTCCAGGACCTCGCCGTCCCGGCCCACGAGCTTCTGGAGGTCGCGGCCACCCGAGTCGCTGATGATCGACACGGCGGCGCGGTCGGCCTCGACGTCCATGTCGATGTCGCCGTCCAGGTCGGCGATGTCCAGCAGGCCCTCAAGGTAGTCCGCCGCGATCTCGCCCTCCTGCTCCAGGCGGCTCAGGGTGTCGCTGCCCTCGGCTGAGGCGGAGGTGGTGCCTTCCGTCACGGGATGGGCTCCTTCTTTACTTCTTGGACGGGTGCTTGGGGCGCTGCTGGCCCTTGCGCTGCCCGGTCTTGGCTTGGCTGCGGGTACCGCTGGACGCCGGCTTCGCGCCCGCCGGCTTGGCCGTGGGCGGGGCGTCCTCCGGCTCGTCGGACTTGGACAGGGACGTCTTCCCCGACGAGGCGGCGGAGCGGGCGGGTGCGGGGCCTTCGGGCGTCTTGCCGGTCGGCGGCGCGGCCTGGCGCTGGGACTTCGACTGCCGCTTGGGCTGCTGGCGCTTGGGTGCGGCACCGCCACCGGAGCCCGGCGTGCCGTCCTCGGTATCGGTGGCCACGGCGCTCTCCCCGACCGCCACGCTGCCGTCGGTCTGGGCGGCGAGGCCCGCCTTGCCGAGACCGTTGATGAACTTGCGCTCGAACTCGTTGCGGTCGCGGCCCTTGGCGACGATGGCCTTGATCGCGGCGCGCTGGCTGCGCTTGCGGACCTTCTTGCTGTGCGCGACGTGCTTCAGCAGCCGGTCCAGGAACGCGGCCTGCGCCTTGCTGCCCGGCGTCGGGTTCTGGTGGATCACGTACATCTGCTGGCCCATGGTCCACACGTTGGTGGTCAGCCAGTAGACGAGGACACCGACGGGGAAGTTGATGCCGAAGACGGCGAAGATGACGGGGAAGACGTACATCAGCATCTTCTGCTGCTGCATGAACGGCGTCTTGACCGTGGTGTCGACGTTCTTCGTCATCAGCTGGCGCTGCGTGTAGAACTGCGAGAACGACATCAGGACGATCATGATCGCGGTGACCACGCGGACGTCCATGAGCGTGGCGCCCAGGGCGGCGACCTTGTCCTGGCTGTCCATGAACTTCGCGGCGAGCGGGGCGCCGAAGATGTGCGCCTTCTGCGCGCTCTCCAGGAGCGGCTGGTCGATGACGCCGATCGTCTTGCCCGAGGCGATGCCGCTGAGCACGTGGTACAGGGCGAAGAAGAACGGGGACTGCGCCAGGATGGGAAGGCACGAGGAGAGCGGGTTGGTGCCCGACTCCTTGTACAGCTTCATCATCTCTTCGGACTGACGCTGTTTGTCGTTCTTGTAGCGCTCCTGGATCTTCTTCATCTCGGGCTGGAGCGTCTGCATCGCCCGCGTCGCCTTGATCTGCTTCACGAAGAGCGGGATCAGACAGATACGGATCAGGATCACCAGGGACACGATGGACAGGCCCCAGGCCCACCCCGTGTCAGGGCCGAAGACCGCACCGAACAGCGAGTGGAACTGGACGATGACCCATGAGACGGGTGTGGTGATGAAGCTGAACAGACTGGCAATCGTGTCCACTAATCAGGCTCCTTGGGCATGGGACGGGGTCTCGGCTGCAGGGCTCGCGGGGTCAGGAAGGCTGTCCCCGGAGGGAGCGCCGGCGGCGGTAGGCCCGCCCTTGCGGTCGCGCCAGGCACCACGCAGCATTTCGTGCCACCTCGGACGCTTGCGCGGCGGAACATGGTCGACTCCGCCGAGCGACCACGGGTTGCACCGCAGAATGCGCCAGGCGGTCAGCGCGGTGCCCTTGACCGCGCCATGCCGGTCGATGGCCTGGTATCCGTAGTGGGAGCACGACGGGTAGTACTTGCACACCGGCCCGAGCAGCGGACTGATCGTCCACTGGTAGAGCTTGATCAGTGCCAGCAGGGGGTACTTCATCGTGCGCCACCTCCCAGCAGCCGCTTCAGGGCGGCGTCCAGGTCTTGGGCCAGTTGTGCGTGGTCGGCACCACCCGCTTGGGGTAGCGCTCGTACGACTACCAGGCTACCGGGGGGCAGCAGGGCGATCCGGTCCCGCATCAGATGGCGAAGCCTGCGCTTCACCTTGTTGCGGACGACGGCTCCGCCCACCGCCTTGCTCACGACGAAACCCGCACGCGACGGGGGAACGCTCTCCCCAGGCGCGTGCGGGTCGGTGGCACCGTTACGTAGATGGACGACGAGGAGCGGGCGTCCGGCCCGGCGCCCCCGACGTACCGCGGTCGCGAAGTCCTCGCGCCGCCTCAGCCGATGCTCGGTAGGCAGCACGACGACATGACCTGACGGCGATCAGGCGGACAGACGGGCGCGACCCTTGCCACGGCGGGACGCGAGAATCGCGCGGCCGGCACGGGTACGCATACGCAGCCGGAAGCCGTGGGTCTTGGCGCGGCGACGGTTGTTCGGCTGGAAGGTGCGCTTGCTCACTCGGGGGCTCCAGAAATGAATTGGTGGGTGGCGGGGTGCCGCCTGGCTGTCACCGTGCGCCCACGAGTAGCTCGCATTACGCCCGAGTGCACCGCTTTCCCGATCACTCCGGGTGATCAAAGCACTCAGTGTGATCTATGCCCATCGGAGGCAGGCGGCAGCAGCCATCGACAACTCGACCTGGTCACGGTACGCGGGGCTACGCCATCCGGTCAAACCAGCGATCCCCGGCAGCGAGTAGGAGACACTGTGCACAGCCTGTGGACAACAACTTGAACCGCACCCGTCGCCCTGACTACCGTGGCTGAACTCCGATTCGTTCCCTTACCGCCGCAGCACCCGATCCGTTCCCCGGACACTTCGAAAGTTTTTCCGACCCCGTCCCAAGAACCACACCTTCGCGGGACCTGCGAGAGAGCGTGCCCTGTGGCTGACGTACCTGCCGATCTTGCCGCAGTGTGGCCACGAGTACTGGAGCAGCTTCTCGGTGAAGGCCGCGGACAGGGCGTCGAGGCGAAGGACGAACACTGGATCAAGCGCTGCCAGCCGCTGGCGCTGGTCGCGGACACGGCCCTGCTCGCCGTGCCGAACGAATTCGCCAAGGGAGTCCTGGAGGGCCGGCTCGCGCCGATCGTCAGCGAGTCGCTGACCCGTGAGTGCGGGCGCCCGATCCGGATCGCGATCACCGTCGACGACTCGGCGGGCGCGGAGCCCGGCCCGGCCCCCGCGCCGCTCCCGCAGCAGCGTTACGAGGAGCCGGAGCTGCCGCCCGCCTCCGGCCAGGGGCGCGACACCCGTGACGGCCGTGACACACGTGACGGCCGCGACGCCCGTGACACGTACGACGGTTACGGCCGCCGTCCCACCGACGAGCACCCGGGCGGACGCGGCGACCAGTTGCCGACCGCGCGCCCGGCGTACCCCGACTACCAGCGCGCGGAGCCCGGTGCCTGGCCGCGCGCACAGGACGAGTACAGCTGGCAGCAGCCACGCCTCGGCTTCCCCGAGCGGGATCCGTACGCGAACCCGGGCCAGCAGGGCCGGCGCGACTACCGCTCGCCGTCCCCGGACCGCTCCGGCTACGACTCGGAGCGGTCGCCGTACGACGCGGAGCGGGGGGCGTACGAGTCCGAGCGCGCGCCGTACGAGTCCGAGCGACCGCCGTACGAAGGGGAGCGCCCGGCCTACGAGGGGGAGCGCACACCGTACGAACAGGCACGTGCGGAGTACGAGCAGCGGACCGAGCGACGCGATCTGAACGAGCGGCGGGACCTCGGGGACCGGCGTGAGCTGTCCGACCCGCAGTCCGGGCCCGGCGGGCGCGGCTCCCACGGTCCCGGTTCGCACGGCGGTGGGGGTCCGCGCGGTCCCCATGGTGTGCACGGTGGCCCCCCGGGGTCCGTACAGCCCTCGTCGAGCGGTGCTCCCGGTCCGCTGGCCGCCCAGCCCGCGCCCGCGACCCGGCCCGGTGAGCCCACCGCCCGGCTGAACCCCAAATACCTGTTCGACACGTTCGTCATCGGCGCGTCGAACCGCTTCGCGCACGCCGCCGCGGTCGCCGTCGCCGAGGCGCCGGCCAAGGCGTACAACCCGCTCTTCATCTACGGGGAGTCGGGGCTCGGGAAGACGCATCTCCTGCACGCGATCGGGCACTACGCGCGCAGCCTGTACCCGGGCACCCGCGTGCGGTACGTCAGCTCCGAGGAGTTCACCAACGAGTTCATCAACTCCATCCGTGACGGCAAGGGCGACAACTTCCGCAAGCGTTACCGCGAGATGGACATCCTGTTGGTCGACGACATCCAGTTCCTGGCGGACAAGGAGTCGACGCAGGAGGAGTTCTTCCACACGTTCAATACGCTCCACAACGCGAACAAGCAGATCGTGCTGTCCTCGGACCGGCCGCCGAAGCAGTTGGTCACGCTGGAGGACCGGCTGCGCAACCGGTTCGAGTGGGGCCTGATCACCGATGTGCAGCCGCCCGAGCTGGAGACGCGTATCGCGATTCTCCGCAAAAAGGCGGTGCAGGAGCAGCTCAACGCACCGCCGGAGGTGCTGGAGTTCATCGCGTCCCGTATCTCGCGCAACATCCGGGAGCTGGAGGGCGCGCTGATCCGGGTGACGGCCTTCGCCTCGCTGAACCGGCAGCCGGTGGACCTGGGCCTGACGGAGATCGTCCTCAAGGACCTGATCCCGGGCGGCGAGGACTCGGCGCCCGAGATCACGGCGGCGGCGATCATGGCCGCGACCTCGGACTACTTCGGGCAGACGGTGGACGACCTGTGCGGGTCCTCGCGCAGCCGGGTGCTGGTGACAGCGCGGCAGATCGCGATGTATCTGTGCCGTGAGCTGACGGATCTCTCCCTGCCGAAGATCGGCGCGCAGTTCGGCGGGCGCGACCACACGACCGTGATGCACGCGGACCGCAAGATCCGGGCGCTGATGGCCGAGCGGCGCTCCATCTACAACCAGGTCACCGAGCTGACCAACCGCATCAAGAACGGCTGACACCGCCGAGACAGCCGAAACGGCAGCCGAAGGGCGCCCCGGGAGACCACCTCCCGAGGCGCCCTTCGTCGTGCGCGCGTCACCCGCTGTTCGATTACCTGTCCCGATGTGCCCGTTCTCCACAGATCTGCGGACTTTCTCGCGTCCACACCCTGGGGACCGGGAAGTTGTCCAGACCGCGTCCACAGGCGGAGCGGCCGGGGAGTGGTCGGCGCAGGTCAGGTGGCTGTGGATTCGTGGACAACCCCTCTCCACAGACTGTGGACGACGCGGCCGTCCACAGGGCGCCCCGGACGTTGTCCACCGCCCGCCCACAGGCAGCGGCCGGTTGTCCCCAGCTTCGGACGGCTTCTCCACACCTCTGTCCACTGTTCGGCAACGCAACGCGCTCTCTCACCGAGTCGAGTGAAAGGCGTCACACCAAGGTGTCGGGTTGGCCTGTGGGGAACGTGGGTAAAGCTGGGGACGGCCCTGGGGAGAAGTGGCCCCTGCCTGTGCATCGGGTGTGCAGAACTTTTCCCCGTCCACAGAGATGCCGGGTTGTCCACCGCCTCCACCCACAGGACCGGTGGACAAAAAACCGCCTCTGACCTGGGAAAACTAGGTTATCCACGGTATCCACAGCCCCTACTACTACTCCCAACTGGAGAGAAGGGGAGATTGGTTTCGAAGTGGGGGCTGTGCACAACTCGCGGTCCGGAGCGACAGGACCGGTCGGCACGACTTGACCCCGAGGGGCACCTACTGTCAGTGGCGTACGTCAGACTGTTCCCCGGTGTCCTTCCCATCCGTGGGTCCGGCGACACCGAGTCAGACGACGAAGCAGGCAGGGCGAGAGCAGCCAGCAACTGCAGGAGGCGGGCTTACGGTGAAGATCCGGGTGGAACGCGACGTACTCGCGGAGGCAGTGGCCTGGGCTGCGCGCAGCCTCCCGGCCCGTCCGCCGGCGCCAGTCCTCGCGGGCCTGCTGCTGAAGGCCGAGGACGGCGCGCTGAGCCTGTCCAGCTTCGACTACGAGGTCTCCGCGCGCGTGTCCGTCGAGGCGGAGGTCGAGGAGGACGGCACCGTCCTCGTCTCCGGCCGCCTCCTCGCCGACATCTGCCGCGCCCTCCCCAACCGGCCGGTGGAGATTTCCACAGACGGTGTACGGGCGACCGTGGTCTGCGGCTCCTCGCGGTTCACGCTCCACACACTTCCTGTGGAGGAGTACCCCGCGCTGCCGCAGATGCCGTCCGCGACGGGCACCGTCCCGGGCGAGGTCTTCGCATCGGCCGCCGCCCAGGTCGCCATCGCCGCCGGGCGCGACGACACCCTGCCGGTGCTCACCGGTGTGCGGATCGAGATCGAGGGCGACACCGTCACGCTGGCGTCCACCGACCGCTACCGCTTCGCGGTCCGCGAGTTCCTGTGGAAGCCCGAGGTCCCGGACTCCTCCGCGGTCGCCCTGGTGCCCGCCAAGACGCTCCTGGACACCGCCAAGGCCCTGACGAGCGGTGACAGCGTCACCATCGCCCTGTCGGGCTCCGGTGCCGGTGAGGGGCTGATCGGCTTCGAGGGCGCCGGACGGCGGACGACGACGCGGCTGCTCGAAGGCGACCTGCCGAAGTACCGCACGCTGTTCCCGACGGAGTTCAACTCGGTCGCGGTCATCGAGACCGCCCCGTTCGTCGAGGCCGTCAAGCGCGTCGCGCTGGTCGCCGAGCGGAACACCCCGGTGCGGCTCAGCTTCGAGCAGGGCGTGCTCATCCTGGAGGCCGGCTCCAGCGACGACGCACAGGCTGTGGAAAGGGTCGACGCCCAGTTGGAGGGCGACGACATCTCGATCGCTTTCAACCCGACGTTCCTGCTCGACGGCCTCAGCGCGATCGACTCCCCGGTCGCCCAGCTGTCGTTCACGACGTCGACCAAGCCCGCGCTGCTCAGCGGCAGGCCCGCGCTGGACGCCGAGGCGGACGACGCGTACAAGTACCTGATTATGCCGGTGCGCCTGTCGGGCTGAGTCCGCGCCTGCGGGAGTCCGCAGGTGGGGGTACGTCTGAGCGGCTGAGCCCACAGGTGTGCGTGAGGGTGCGGGCGTAGGCTCGGACGAGGGTACGAAAGTGCCCGCTACGCCACATCGCGACGGTAAGGAACACTGATGGAGCTGGGTCTCGTCGGCCTCGGCAAAATGGGCGGCAACATGCGCGAGCGCATCCGCCGCGCGGGCCACACCGTGATCGGATACGACCGCAATCCGGACGTATCCGATGTCCACAGCCTGGAAGAGCTGGTGAGCAAGCTCAAGGGCCCGCGCGTGGTGTGGGTGATGGTGCCCGCGGGCGCCGCCACCCAGGCCACGATCGACGAACTCGCCGCGCTCCTGGACGCCGGTGACGTCGTCGTGGACGGCGGCAACTCCCGCTGGACGGACGACGAGAAGCACGCCGTGGAGCTGGGCCTCAAGGGCATCGGCTTCGTCGACTGCGGCGTCTCCGGCGGCATCTGGGGCCTGGAGAACGGCTATGCGCTGATGTACGGCGGCTCCGAGGAGAACGTCGCGAAGGTGCAGCCCGTCTTCGACGCCCTCAAGCCCGAGGGCGACTTCGGCTCGGTGCACGCCGGCAAGGTCGGCGCGGGCCACTTCGCGAAGATGGTCCACAACGGCATCGAGTACGCCATGATGCAGGCGTACGCCGAGGGCTGGGAGCTGCTGGAGGCCGTCCAGTCGGTGACCGATGTGCGCGAGGTCTTCCGCTCCTGGCAGGAAGGCACCGTCATCCGCTCCTGGCTGCTCGACCTCGCGGTCAACGCGCTGGACGACGACGAGCACCTGGACCACCTCAAGGGGTACGCGGAGGACTCCGGCGAGGGCCGGTGGACGGTCGAGGCCGCCATCGACAACGCCGTTCCGCTGCCGGCCATCACGGCGTCCCTGTTCGCGCGGTTCGCCTCGCGCCAGGACGACTCCCCGCAGATGAAGATGATCGCGGCGCTGCGCAACCAGTTCGGCGGCCACGCGGTCGAGAAGAACTGACACCACCAGGGGGAGGTCGGCGAACGACCATGCACGTCACGCATCTGTCGCTGGCCGACTTCCGCTCGTACGCCCGGGTCGAGGTTCCGCTCGATCCGGGCGTCACCGCCTTTGTGGGGCCCAACGGCCAGGGCAAGACGAACCTCGTGGAGGCCGTCGGCTATCTGGCGTCCTTGGGCAGCCACCGGGTCTCGTCCGACGCCCCGCTCGTCCGGGTCGGCGCGGAGCGCGCGATCATCCGGGCCGCGGTCCGGCAGGGCGAGCGTCAGCAGCTCGTGGAGCTGGAACTCAACCCGGGCCGCGCCAATCGTGCCCGTATCAACAAGTCGTCGCAGGTCAGACCCCGGGATGTGCTGGGGATAGTGCGGACGGTCCTGTTCGCGCCCGAGGACCTGGCGCTGGTCAAGGGCGACCCGGGCGAGCGCCGCCGCTTCCTCGACGAGCTGATCACCGCGCGCTCCCCGCGCATGGCGGGCGTCCGCTCCGACTACGACCGGGTCCTCAAACAGCGCAACACCCTGCTGAAGTCCGCCGCACTCGCCCGGCGGCACGGCGGACGGTCCATGGACCTGTCCACGCTCGACGTCTGGGACCAGCACCTCGCGCGCGTGGGCGCCGAACTGCTCGCCCAGCGGCTCGACCTGATCGCCGCGCTGCAACCGCTCGCCGACAAGGCGTACGAGCAGCTCGCGCCCGGCGGCGGTCCCGTGGCCCTGGAGTACAAGCCGTCCGCGCCCGGCGAGGCCCACACCCGCGAGGGCCTGCACGACCAGCTCCTGGCCGCGCTCACCGAGGTCCGCAAGCAGGAGATCGAGCGCGGGGTGACGCTCGCCGGACCGCACCGTGACGACCTGCTCCTGAAGCTGGGCCAGCTCCCGGCGAAGGGGTACGCGAGCCACGGCGAGTGCTGGTCGTACGCGCTGGCGCTGCGGCTCGCCTCGTACGACCTGCTGAGGGCCGAGGGGAACGAACCGGTGCTCGTCCTCGACGACGTCTTCGCCGAACTGGACGCGCGCCGCCGTGAGCGGCTCGCGGAGCTGGTGGCGCCCGGCGAGCAGGTGCTCGTGACGGCCGCGGTCGACGACGACGTGCCGGGCGTCCTCGCGGGGACCCGGTTCACGGTCTCCGACGGCACCGTGGAGCGCGTGTGAGCGCGCCGCGGGACATCCGGCCCGGCGATGCGGGCGGCCCCCTCGGAGCGCCCGGTGGAGGCGGTGGCCCCGCCCCCGGTCCCGTACCACCCACACCTTCCGTAACTTCCGTACCCTCCGCACCGTCCATGCCCTCCGCACCTCCCGAGCCGAGCGGTGTCGATCTCGCGCGGGTCGCCCTGCGGGCCGCGAAGGAGCAGGCACGCGCGCGGGGGGACGCGGTGGCGCAGAAGAAGCAGGCGCGCAGGGGTGGCCTTCGCTCCGGCGCGCGCGCCGACGGCCGCGACCCGATGGCGCTCGGCGCCGCGATCAACCGGCTCATCACCGAGCGCGGCTGGGAGGCCCCGGCCGCCGTCGGCGGGGTCATGGGCCGCTGGCCGCAGATCGTCGGCGACGACCTCGCCAAGCACTGCGTCCCCCAGAAGTACGACGAGGACGAGCGGGTCCTGACCGTGCAGTGCGACTCCACGGCGTGGGCGACCCAGCTGCGGCTGCTCGCCCCGCAGCTCGTCGCGCGGCTCAACGAGGATCTGGGCCACGGCACGGTGAAACTGCTCAAGGTGCTCGGTCCCGGAGGCCCCCCACGCCGCTTCGGCCCCTTGCGCGCCCCGGGCAGCACGGGCCCCGGCGACACCTATGGATGACCGCGCCGTCCCCGCCCGCCCGCTGCCCGGCGGCTCCCGTCCCGTGTCCTGCCTGCTCATCCGCCCTGCTCGCGCCGGGTTCGCGCCCTCCGCGTGCGGCCCTTTCGCTGCTGTTTCGCCCGTTCGGAGAACAGCGGGCCCGACGGTCGCTCGTGGTTGACACCTCGAAGCGCTGAGTGCCGCTGTGAGCCTCTTTTGGCCCGGGGCCGCATATGGGGAGTCGGTGGAGACCGGTTCAGGGCGGCACATGCGGACTCAGGTACCGGCAAACCCCCATCACTGTCGGCGCTACCGGTAGACTGGAAGCTAATCCCGCCCCACTTGTGGGACGCACCGAGCAACGCTGACCAAGGCTTACCACCGCAACACGCCGCAGCCGCTCCGGCCACCCGCCGGGAATTCGGCTAGTGCTGTGCCAGAAAGGGCGCTTCGTGGCCGATTCCGGCAACCCCAACGAGAACATCCCGTCCACCGACGCCGGCGCCACCGGCGAGGCCCACGCCTCGAACGGCGAGGTCACCGCCTCGTACGACGCCAGCGCCATCACCGTCCTTGAGGGTCTGGACGCGGTCCGCAAGCGCCCCGGTATGTACATCGGCTCGACAGGCGAGCGCGGCCTGCACCACCTCGTGCAGGAGGTCGTCGACAACTCCGTCGACGAGGCGCTGGCCGGCCACGCGGACACGATCGACGTCACGATCCTCCACGACGGCGGCGTGCGCGTGATCGACAACGGCCGGGGCATCCCGGTGGGCATCGTCCCGTCCGAGGGCAAGCCCGCCGTCGAGGTCGTGCTGACGGTGCTGCACGCGGGCGGCAAGTTCGGGGGCGGCGGTTACGCGGTCTCCGGCGGTCTGCACGGCGTGGGCGTCTCCGTCGTGAACGCGCTGTCCAGCAAGGTCGCCGTCGATGTCAGGACCGACGGCTACCGCTGGACGCAGGACTACAAGCTGGGCGTCCCCACGGCCCCGCTCGCGCGGCACGAGGCCACGGACGAGACCGGCACGTCGGTCACCTTCTGGGCCGACCCGGACGTCTTCGAGACCACCGAGTACTCCTTCGAGACGCTGTCGCGGCGCTTCCAGGAGATGGCGTTCCTCAACAAGGGTTTGACGATCAAACTCACTGACGAGCGCGAGCTGGCGAAGGCCACGGCCGGTGCCGACGAGGCGGGTGCGGACGAGAAGGACGAGGTCAAGACCGTCACGTACCACTACGAGGGCGGCATCGTCGACTACGTGACGTACCTCAACTCCCGCAAGGGAGACGTGGTGCACCCCACCGTCATCGACCTTGAGGCGGAGGACAAGGACAAGAGCCTGTCCCTCGAAGTCGCCATGCAGTGGAACAGCGGATACAGCGAGGGCGTGTACTCCTTCGCCAACATCATCCACACGCACGAGGGCGGTACGCACGAGGAGGGCTTCCGTGCGGCGCTGACCTCGCTCATCAACAAATACGCGCGCGACAAGAAGCTGCTGCGCGAGAAGGACGACAACCTCACGGGTGACGACATCCGCGAGGGTCTGACCGCGATCATCTCGGTCAAGCTGAGCGAGCCGCAGTTCGAGGGGCAGACCAAGACCAAGCTCGGCAACACCGAGGCGAAGACTTTCGTACAGAAAGCGGTCTACGAGCACCTCAACGACTGGCTGGACCGCAACCCGAACGAGGCCGCGGACATCATCCGCAAGTCCATCCAGGCGGCCACCGCGCGCGTGGCGGCCCGCAAGGCGCGCGACCTGACCCGCCGCAAGGGCCTCCTGGAGACCGCGTCGCTGCCCGGCAAGCTGTCGGACTGCCAGTCCAACGACCCGACGAAGTGCGAGATCTTCATCGTCGAGGGTGACTCCGCCGGCGGCTCGGCGAAGTCCGGACGCGACCCGATGTACCAGGCGATCCTGCCGATCCGCGGCAAGATCCTGAACGTCGAGAAGGCGCGGATCGACAAGATCCTGCACAACCAGGAGATCCAGGCGCTGATCTCGGCCTTCGGCACCGGTGTGCACGAGGACTTCGACATCGAGAAGCTCCGCTATCACAAGATCATCCTGATGGCGGACGCCGACGTCGACGGCCAGCACATCAACACGCTGCTGCTGACGTTCCTGTTCCGCTTCATGCGTCCGCTGGTCGAGGCCGGCCATGTCTTCCTGTCCCGCCCGCCGCTCTACAAGATCAAGTGGGGCCGCGACGACTTCGAGTACGCGTACTCGGACCGTGAGCGCGACGCCCTGATCGAGCTGGGCCGCCGCGCCGGAAAGCGCGTCAAGGAGGACTCGATCCAGCGCTTCAAGGGCCTCGGCGAGATGAACGCGGAGGAGCTGCGCATCACCACGATGGACATCGAGCACCGCGTACTCGGCCAGGTCACCCTGGACGACGCCGCCCAGGCCGACGACCTGTTCTCGGTCCTCATGGGTGAGGACGTCGAGGCCCGCCGCCAGTTCATCCAGCGCAATGCCAAGGATGTCCGCTTCCTCGACATCTGAGTCGGTCTCAGCTGACCGCAGCAGAAAGGATCTTCACCAGCAATGGCCGACGAGAACCCCCCCACTGTGCCCGCTGTGCCCGAAGGGCCCGAGTCGAACGTGCGCATCGAGCCCGTCGGGCTCGAAACGGAGATGCAGCGCTCGTATCTCGACTACGCGATGTCCGTCATCGTGTCCCGCGCGCTGCCCGACGTACGGGACGGCCTCAAGCCCGTCCACCGCCGCGTCCTGTACGCCATGTACGACGGCGGCTACCGGCCCGAGAAGGGCTTCTACAAGTGCGCCCGCGTCGTCGGCGACGTCATGGGCAACTACCACCCGCACGGCGACTCCTCGATCTACGACGCGCTGGTCCGGCTGGCGCAGCCCTGGTCGATGCGGATGCCGCTGGTGGACTCCAACGGCAACTTCGGCTCCCCGGGCAACGACCCCGCCGCCGCCATGCGCTACACCGAGTGCAAGATGGCGCCGCTGTCCATGGAGATGGTCCGTGACATCGACGAGGACACCGTCGACTTCACGGACAACTACGACGGCCGCTCCCAGGAGCCGACCGTCCTGCCGGCCCGGTTCCCGAACCTGCTGATCAACGGCTCCGCCGGTATCGCGGTCGGCATGGCGACCAACATCCCGCCGCACAACCTCCGCGAGGTCGCCGACGGCGCCCAGTGGTACCTGGAGCACCCGGACGCCTCGCACGAGGAGCTGCTCGACGCCCTCATCGAGCGCATCAAGGGCCCCGACTTCCCGTCCGGCGCCCTCGTCGTCGGCCGCAAGGGCATCGAGGAGGCGTACCGCACGGGCCGCGGCTCGATCACCATGCGCGCGGTGGTCGAGGTCGAGGAGATCCAGAACCGCCAGTGCCTGGTCGTCACCGAGCTGCCCTACCAGGTCAACCCGGACAACCTCGCGCAGAAGATCGCCGACCTGGTCAAGGACGGCAAGGTCGGCGGCATCGCCGACGTCCGCGACGAGACCAGCTCCCGTACGGGCCAGCGCCTCGTCATCGTCCTGAAGCGGGACGCGGTCGCCAAGGTCGTCCTGAACAACCTGTACAAGCACACCGACCTCCAGACGAACTTCGGCGCCAACATGCTGGCGCTCGTCGACGGAGTGCCGCGCACGCTCTCCCTCGACGCGTTCATCCGCCACTGGGTGGCCCACCAGATCGAGGTCATCGTCCGGCGGACGAAGTTCCGGCTGCGCAAGGCCGAGGAGCGCGCGCACATCCTGCGCGGCCTCCTGAAGGCCCTGGACGCCATCGACGAGGTCATCGCGCTGATCCGGCGCAGCGACACCGTGGAGATCGCACGGACGGGCCTGATGGGCCTCCTGGAGATCGACGAGATCCAGGCAAACGCGATCCTGGAGATGCAGCTGCGCCGACTGGCCGCCCTGGAGCGCCAGAAGATCGTCCAGGAGCACGACGAACTCCAGCAGAAGATCACCGAGTACAACGCGATCCTCGCCTCGCCGGTCCGCCAGCGCGGCATCATCAGCGAGGAACTGGCCGCGATCGTCGAGAAGTACGCCGACGACCGCCGTTCCAAACTCGTTCCCTTCGACGGCGACATGTCCATCGAGGACCTCATCGCCGAAGAGGACATCGTCGTCACCATCACGCGCGGGGGCTACGTCAAGCGCACCAAGACGGAGGACTACCGCTCCCAGAAGCGCGGCGGCAAGGGCGTACGCGGCACGAAGCTCAAGGAAGACGACATCGTCGACCACTTCTTCGTGTCGACGACGCACCACTGGTTGCTGTTCTTCACCAACAAGGGACGCGTCTACCGCGCGAAGGCGTACGAACTGCCGGACGCCGGCCGGGACGCGCGCGGGCAGCACGTCGCGAACCTCCTCGCCTTCCAGCCGGACGAGGCCATCGCCGAGATCCTCGCCATCAGGGACTACGACGCCGCGCCCTACCTGGTCCTCGCGACCAAGGCGGGCCTGGTCAAGAAGACCTCACTGAAGGATTACGATTCGCCCCGCTCCGGCGGTGTGATCGCGATCAACCTGCGGGAGACCGAGGCCGGCGCGGACGACGAGCTGATCGGCGCCGAACTGGTCTCGTCGGACGACGATCTGCTCCTCATCAGCAAGAAGGCGCAATCCATCAGGTTCACCGCGACGGACGAAGCGCTCCGCCCGATGGGCCGCGCCACCTCGGGCGTCAAGGGGATGAGCTTCCGCGAGGGCGACGAACTGCTCTCGATGAATGTCGTCCGGCCAGGTACGTTCGTGTTCACCGCCACCGACGGCGGGTACGCCAAGCGGACCCCCGTCGACGAGTACCGCGTCCAGGGCCGCGGTGGCCTCGGTATCAAGGCCGCCAAGATCGTGGAGGACCGCGGCTCGCTGGTCGGGGCGCTGGTGGTCGAGGAGACGGATGAGATCCTGGCCATCACCCTCGGCGGTGGTGTGATTCGTACGCGAGTCAACGAGGTCAGGGAGACGGGCCGTGACACCATGGGCGTTCAACTGATCAACCTGGGCAAGCGCGATGCCGTGGTCGGTATCGCGCGTAACGCCGAGGCCGGCCGTGAGGCCGAGGAAGTCGACGGGGACACTGTCGACGAATCGGCCGACGGCGAGACGGTCACCGGTACGGACGAGGGCACGGAGTCCACGGCCGAGTAGCGCGAGGAGTGAGTCGTGAGCGGAGCCACGGGCGCCGGAGCGAATGGAACCGGAGCGGACGGCGGCCGTGGCCCCGCCACTGACTCTTCTGCCTCCCATGACTCTCATGGATCCCAGGGGGGAACTGTGACGGACACCCGAGGGCCCCAGGCCCCGTACGAGGGGTATGCGGGCGGCCCGGCAGGCGGCGGCAGCACCCTGCCGGGGGAGCGCGAGCCCCAGCAGCACGCCGGGCAGCCCTACCACCCGCCGCAGGCGTACCAGACGCCTCCGGCGGGTCCGGCGGGCGGGACACGCCGGCCGCGGACCGGGGCGCGGACCACGCCCCGTACGAGGAAGGCACGGCTGCGGGTGGCGAAGGCCGACCCGTGGTCCGTGATGAAGGTGAGCTTCCTGCTCTCCATCGCGCTCGGCATCTGCACGGTCATCGCCGCTGCCGTGCTGTGGATGGTCATGGACGCGATGGGCGTCTTCTCGACGGTCGGCGGCACGATCTCCGAGGCCACCGGCTCGAACGAGTCCAACGGATTCGACCTTCAGTCGTTCCTGTCGCTGCCGCGTGTGCTGATGTTCACGGGCATCATCGCCGTCATCGACGTGGTCCTCGCCACGGCGCTCGCGACGCTCGGCGCCTTCATCTACAACCTGTCCGCCGGGTTCGTGGGCGGCGTGGAGCTGACGTTGGCGGAGGACGAGTAGGGGACGCGCAGCGGGATGCTGGGCGGCATGCGAGGCGCGATGCGGGGCGGTCGGTTTTCGGCCCGTACGGACCCCGGATACCGATTTTGGGACTGACCGCGTCGTGCGCTAATCTTCAGAGGTCAGCGCGCAGCGCGGCGGGGCTATAGCTCAGTTGGTTAGAGCGCATCCCTGATAAGGATGAGGCCACAGGTTCAAATCCTGTTAGCCCCACCAGTACGAAGACCCCCAACCAGTTGTGGTTGGGGGTCTTTGGCGTCTGCGGCCGGTGTTTACGGCTGACGTGGGGTGTTCGCGTCGCTGATCGGCTGTCGGTGCCCGGCGCTACCTTGAGGCCCCATTGGCGCGGCAGCTACAGAACAGGGGTAAGCCATGGGGGCCAGCGGGTGGGACTACGTCACTCCCTACCGAGAAAGCGTCGGAGCGACACTGGAGGCCTTGCACGACGAGGTGTTTCAGGAGCTGTACGGCGACGGCGAAGAGTACGAGAGCCTGCACGAGCTGTACGCCGACGAGGAATTCATGGGCGAGGAAGGCACTCACTCGATTCTCGACGTGCGGCGCATGGTCGAAACGAGCAATCCGCCTCAGGAGCACGACGAGGCCGACTACTTCACGCTGCGCCCGCTGCCCGCCGACCGGCTTGTGGACCACTTCGGCACGGACCGTCCCACCGTGCGGCAGTACGAAGACGCGATGGCTCGGTCGTTCGAGGCCATGCGCACGAGACGGCCTGGGGACGAGGACAGCACGCTGCTCGGTGAACACCGGGTGCGCTGGACGGGCTTCTACGTGGTCCTCTACGCCGATGGTCGGCCCACCCATGTCGGCTTCTTCGGCTCTTCCGGGGACTGAGACTCAGTCACGCGCGACGCCATTGGTCGGAGCCGGGGCCGGATCGGTGGCCGGGCGGTCGGGCCGGCGTCGGGGCGGTCGGTGTCGCTCGTCCTGAGGGGCGCGGGCGCGTGGGGGCGCCGGGGCGCGCGGGGGCTCAGGAGGGACTGCCGGGGCCGCGGTGTTCCGGCCGTCGCGTCGGGGCACGCGACGCTGCGGTTGGGGCAGTGGCTTTCCGCCGTGGGGCGGTGTGCGCTGCTGCGGGGCCGCGTCGTCGTGTGGTCGCGTCGCTACGGTGTGGGGCTGGGCGTGTGTGGGGGTGGGGCGTGCCGTGCTCGGCCGTCTTGCGGTGCGTCGTCGGGCGGTACGTGTTGGGGTGCGGGGCGTTGTGGCGCCCGTGGTGCTGGGGTGCTGCTTGGTGCATCGGGTGCGACCGGCGTACCGGATGGGGCCGGACTGCCGGTTGTTCCTGGTGGTTGTTCCTGGTGCGGATGGTGCAGCTCGTGTAGCTGGGCGTTGCGGGTGTATCCGGTGGTTCTGATGGTTCTGGTGGGGCTTGTTCTGCTGAGGGAGCTGGTTTTGCTGGGCTGGGCCGGGTCTTGACGGGCCTGCTCTGCGGTGGGCGCTCTGGTCGGCCGTGGTGCCGGGGGCGCCGGTGCGGTCAGTTCGCGTAGGCGTGGCGCGCATGGGTGTGGTGTGCGGGGCGGCCCTGGTGCGGGGTGCCGTGCTGTGCCGGGCCCTGGTGGCTGTGGGGGCGGTGCGACGGGCTGTGCTGTGACGGGCCGTGCTGCGCGGGGATGTGGGGCCGGTGCGCCGTGGGGTCCGGGGATTCGGTGGTGAGGGCTGCAACCGGTGCGTCGGCCTGTTCCGTCGTCGTGGCGGGTGCCGAGGGGCGGTGGCGGCAGCTCGGCGAGGAACCGTGGGCCTCGGCGCGGATCCGCTGCTTCATCGTGGGTGGCAGCGATGTGTCGTAGCGGGCCGGCAGCGGCGCCGCCGCCAGGCACGGCTCGGTGGTCTCCGCGCTGTTGCGCGCCTTCTCGGCCTGCTGTACGGGGGTGGCCGCGGCGGCCGTGGTGGAGAGTCCCAGGGTGGCGAGCACTGCGAAGACGGCTGTGATCAGGGCGGTCCACAGCGTCATGACCTTGTTCCTGGCCATGTTCCCTCACTTTCGGGTTGGTTCGATTTGCGTACTTTCCTCATGATGTGTATGTGCGCTCTTGAGTGGGGGACGCTCGCTTGTGGCGCGGCGATCTTCAGATGAACACCACTCGGATGGGCGCAAGTGCCCCGAATAATGGGCTGGAGCGGCGAAAGTCACAGTCTGAGGGGAGTAGTCGGAGTGCCTTCGCCCGCCAGGGCTCGTTGCTACTGCGGTGCTCGGAGCGGGAGTTGGGCTCCCTGGCAGGTCACTGATCGATATCGACCGGTGTGTATAGTCGGGCGCCAGAGGTCCCCTACGTCAAGGAAAGACGAGGTCGCGCGGTGAAGAAGCTTCTCCTGGTCGCACTGGCCGCCATCGGCGGGCTCCTCGTGTACCGCCAGATCCAGGCGGATCGCGCCGAGCAGGATCTGTGGACGGAGGCGACCGACTCCGTGCCCACGGGTTCGTGAGAATCGACAACAGTCTCTTCGCAGGCCCCGATCGCCCGAGCGGTCGGGGCTTTGTGCTGCCTGATCACGTTGTTGCGGGACCGTGACGCAGCGTCCCTTGAGTTCACCCCAGCAAATGACTAGGTTGCAGGAGCAAAGTCACGGGGTGGCGCAGACGGGGACGAGGGGGCACGCGTGAAGTCACAAGCATGGGCGTGGGTACGGGGACGAGTACGAGTGGATGTAAGGGCACGGGGGCGGGTTCAGGGGTTGGGTCGGGGGAAGCCGGGCGTCGTCGGGGGTGCGTCGGACGACGGTGACATCGGGTGGAATCGGATCTTGGGTGGGCGTCCGGGTGGCGGCCGTGCGGGTGGGCGGGTGCGCCGGGCCGGGGGTGGCGCGGTGCTCGTCGGGGCGGTGCTCTGCGGCCTGGTCGTCGCGCCGCTCCCGGAGGCGTCCGCCGCTCCGGCCGAGTCCATTGCCAACAGCGGCAACACCGGTAGCAGCGGCGACACCGGTAGCAGTGGTCTCGTCATGGTTCTCGACTCCTCGGGGTCCATGGCCGACGACGACGGCACCGGGCGTACCCGCATGGAGTCCGCGCGGGACGCCGTGGGCACGGTCGTCGACAGCCTTCCGGACGGTTATCCGACCGGATTGCGGGTCTACGGCGCCGATCAGCCGCGCGGCTGCACCGACACCCGGCTCGTGCGCCCCGTGGAGGCGCTCGACCGTGAGGCGATGAAGCGGGCCGTGGGCGCCGTACGACCCAAGGGCGACACCCCGATCGGGCTGTCGCTGCGCAAGGCGGCGCAGGATCTGCCCGAACCGCGGGCCGGCGCGATCGGGCGGCGCACGATCCTGCTGATCTCCGACGGTGAGGACAACTGCGGTGCCCCCGAGCCCTGCGAGGTCGCCAGGGAACTCGGCGAGGACGGCGTCGACCTGCGGATCGACACCATCGGCTTCCAGGTGAAGGGCGCGGCACGCAAGCAGCTCGAATGCGTCGCCGACGCGGGCCACGGCTCGTACTACGACGCACCGGACGCCGAAGCGCTGGCCCGCCAACTGGTGCGTGCCTCGCAACTGTCGGCCGACGGCTACCGCTTCCGAGGCGCCTCGATCACGGGCGGGTCGCGCGCGGAGGACGCCGCCGGGCTCACACCGGGGCAGTACCTCGACACGATCGGGCCGGGCGAGACCCGCTGGTACGCCGCCTCGCTCGACGGCGCGTCCGCGGCGGACTTCGGTGTCACCGCCGTACCGCAGCCGGGGGTGCGGGTCGCGTACGGCGACGGGATCGAGCTGAAGCTCACCTCCACGGGTCGGGTCGGGGCCACCTGTGACAGCGACCGGGCGCACTTCTCCCAGACCGAGGGCGCGATGGTGCTCACGAGCGCGGTCAGTCGAATCCCCTCCTCCCAGGGCAACCGGTTCTGTGACAAGGCCGGGCGGTTCCTACTCTCTGTACACCGCTCGACCGCATCTGGTTCCGATGCCGCCCGCTGGCCGGTCGAACTGCGCCTGGGCACCGAGAAGCCGCTGAAGGCCGGGACGGTGCCGGCGGAGTCGGCGACCGAGTACGGTGCGGCGGGACCGGACGCCGTCCTTCCGGTCGGCGACCCGAAGGACGTGACGGGCGGAACGGGTTTCAACGACGCGCGCGCACTGACCAAGGGCGTGTGGCGCGACCATCTGCTGCCCGCGCAGACCCGCTGGTACAAGGTGCGGGTGGGCTGGGGCCAGCAACTGCGCTACCGGCTCGACTTCGGCAACGAACCCACCGTCGACGCCACGACGACGGGCACGCCGAAGTCCTCGTTCGTGCACACGGCCGTCTACACGCAAGGCCGCAAGAGCGTCTGGTCGGGCACCGGCTTCCGCGACCGGCGCGGCTACTACGGCGATCCGGCCGCCCTGGACATGGGGACCGTCCCGGTCTCGTGGACCAATCGCTGGGAACCCGCTCACCAGGTCGTTCCGTTGCGCGCGGCGGGTGACTACTACGTGGCCGTCTCCCTGGGCCCGGAGGTGGCCGCCTTCGCCGAGAACCCGGCGATCGGCGTCGTGCTCAAGGTCGACGTCGTCGGTGACGAACTGGCCGGTCCTCAGCACGACGCGCCCCCGCGCGCGAAGAACGCGGACGACGCCGGTGACACCGCTGGTACCGACGGCAAGGGCGGCGCCGGTGATTCGGGTGCCCGCGCGGACGGTGCGGAGTCCGGCGCGGCAGGATGGTCCACCGTCACGGTCGCTTCGGTGGCCGGTGGCGCCGTCGCGCTGATCGCCGCTCTCGGGCTGGTGTTCGCGCGGCGCCGGGCGGCCAGGGCGGCGGCCGGGACGGGAACGGCCGGATGGACAACGAGGGGTGGCGCGTGATGAGGCGGTACGGCACGAACGGGAGGCACGCGGGCCACGGGAGGCACGCGGGCTACGGGAAGTTCGGCCGGGCCGCGCTGGCCGCCGGAGCGGCGCTGTGTGCCGTCGCCGCGCTGCCGGAGGTCGCCTCGGCGGCCGGCACCCCGAACCCGTACGCCTTTGCCGAGGGCGCGAAATCGGTGACCGGGACGGCGAGCAACACGGACGCCGCGAAGCTCGAAGCCGGGAGCACGTACAAGAGCACCAGCGCGCGCGAGGGGACGCTTTACTACCGGCTAGAACTCGACGCGAAGACGAACGCCTATGTGTCCGTGACGGCGGTCCCTCCGCTGGGCACGAAGGTCGCCTACGGGGATGGTGTGACGGTCTCCGTACAGGACGGCAACGGCACCAATTGCTCGTCCGGGCAGGCGCGTTTCGGGTCGGCGACGAGTCCGCGGCCGATCACCGCCTGGGCGTCACGGAGGATCGGGCCCGACAAGACCAGTTGCCAGGAGAGCGGCACGTACTACGTGGTCGTCGAACGGACCCGGCAGGGCACGTCGACGCCGGGGCCCTGGGACCTGGAGATCCAGCACGTGTCGGAGCCGGGTCTCGCGAAGGCGGGCTCCACCACGCCCCCGGAGACCTGGAACTCGGCCTCGCCCGAACCGCTGTCCGGCGATCCGCAGCGGCGCACCGGCGGGACCAGCTTCAACGACGCGGTCGGCCTGGAGGAGGGCGTCTGGTCGGACCGGGTCAAGCCCGGACAGACGTTGTACTACCGGGTGCCCGTCGACTGGGGACAGCAGCTCTCCGCGCGCGCGGAGCTGGGCAGTTCGGCGGATGACGGCTATGTGTCGTCGGCGCTGGAGATCGCGCTGTACAACCCGGTGCGCGGCTTCATCACGCGGGCCGACACCCCGTACGACGGCAAGCAGAAGTCGGCCGCCCTGGAACCGCTGCCCCCGGTCGCGTATCCGAACCGGTACGAGACCAAGGACGACGTCAGCGGGATGCGGTTCGGCGGGTGGTACTACCTGACGGTGCATCTCAACCCGGAGATGGCGGAGAAGTACGGCCAGGGGCCGATCGGGACGACGTTGCGCGTGAAGGTCTCCGGGACCGCGCAGGGCGGACCGGAGTACGCGGGGACGCCGCAGCCGGCCGACGCGTTCGGCGTCAGCGACCGGGACAAGGAACTCGCCGCGTCCGGCGGTACCGAGGAAGAGGCCGCGCGGAGCGACACCATGCGGCTGGTCGCCGCGGGCGCCATCGGTGCCGGTGTGGTGCTGGTGGCGGTGCTGGCGGTGTGGACGCTGACGGCCCGCAAGCGGGCGGCGGCGGCACCGCAGGGCGGCACGCCGCCTACGGGGTACGGGCCGCCGGGCGCCTGGTAGCGGTCGGCAGCCAGCCGGGAAGCCTACGGCGCGGAAGAGTGCGGCGAGGAAAGGTACGGCGCGGGGCAGGGCTCAGGTCTGGGTGAGGGCCCAGATGCCGACCGCGAAACAGAGCAGGGCGACTACGAGGACCGGGACTGCGACCTTCGGGGGCGGTCCCGGTCGGCGTTGCGGCACCTGCCGGTGGCCCGTCGGCGCCGACATGGCCGGACCGGCCGGTGTGGCCGGAGCGCCCGACTCCGGAACCTGTGCGCCGGGATGCGGAACCTGGAGGCCCTGGGCGGTGTATGGACGAGTAGGAGCGTATTCACGCTGCACCCCGGAGGTCGGAGCCTGGGGGGAGACGGGGGAATGGTGGGGCTGAGGTTGAGGCTGAACGGACGGATGGGGCTGACCGGCCTGGTGCTGGGGTGCCTGCTGGGCTGGGGGACCCTGGTGAGGCTGCTGAGGCTGAGACTGGTGACCGGGATGGGGGCCTTGGTAGGGCTGGGGGGCGGACGCCTGCGTGGGCTCGAAGTGCGCCGGGGCCTGGTGGGCGGGGGCCTGCGTGGGGTCGGGCGCGGAGGGAGTGGAGGGGGTGGAGAGGCCGGAGGCCGTGTGGGGTGCGGCCGGCGGAGGGGGCGCGAGATGGAAGCTGCCGGTCTCCGACATGGACGGCCGCACCGCAGCGGGCACAGCGTCGGGTACGGGAGCGGTGGCGGGGCCGCGTCGGCTCTCGGGGCGCTCGGGACCCTCGGGGCCGAAGCCTGCGGGGAGCGGTCCGATCTGGTCGAAGACCTCCACCAGCTCGTCGTCGGGGCCCAGCTCGGGCAGCATCTCGACGGCGGAGGTCAGCGCCTTGCGCGCTCCCGTGGCCGTGCGGAACCGCGCCTGCGGATCGGGCTGGAGCAGATTCGCGATGACCTGCCACAGCGGCTCGTCGATGCCCTGCGGCGCCGACGGTGTGCCGTGCTCCGCGAAGTGCTCGATGAGGGCCTGCGAGTCGGGCTTGGCTCCCTGCAGCAGATAGAGCGCGACCAGGCCCACGGCGAACAGATCGGCGGTGAAGTCCGGCTCCGCGCCCATCATCTGCTCGGGCGCGAAGTAACCGGGCGTGCCCACCACATAGTTGGTCTCGGTCAGCCGCGGCTCCCCCTTGCGCATGGAGATGCCGAAGTCGGACAGCCGCAGATGCGGGCGCCCGGTGCCGGTGGCCTCCAGAAGGATGTTGGCGGGCTTGATGTCGCGGTGCACGACCCCCTCCGCGTGCACCGCGGTGAGCCCGGACAGAAGCTGGTCGAGCAGCGTACAGACGAATCGGGGCGGCAGCGGGCCGTAGTCCCCGATGAGATGGGCCAGTGAGCCGCCGCTGACGAGGTCCATCGTGAACAGGACCTTGTCGTCGTCGGCGGCCCAACTGGCCGGCGCGAGTACATGCGGGTGATCGATCCGGAGTGCCTGTTCGCGGACGAAGCGCAGCAGGGTGTGCGCGTCGCTCTGCTGAAGGACCTTGGCGGCCACATACCGGCGCCGCCGGTGGTCCCAGGCACGCCAGACCGCGCCGACTCCCCCACGTCCGATCGGGTCGGCCAGTTCGTACCTGCCGGCGAATACCTCACCCATCGCTGTACGTCGCTCCCCGTGCTGCGTTTCCGGCTGCTGGGCCCTGGGCTCAGCTCTGGTGTGCCTGATAGTGGGCGACCGCGTCGGCGGTGCGCCCGGCGCCGTAGACCTTGAGGAACTCTGCCAGTTCCGGGTGGGTCGGGGCGAGGGAGTCCGCCGCATCGATGATGTCGCCCGCCGCCGCGACCGAGCGCAGCAGGGACTGGATCTCACGGACCACACGCTTCACGGTGGGCGCACCGGTGCTGGAGGTGGACTGGGACGTGTTGCTCAGGACGGATCCCCCCTGGGACTTCTTGATCTCGTCCATGCGCTCGGTGGCCTCGGCGGCGCTGACACTGCCGTCGGCGACCTGGGCGGCGAGTTCCTGAAGGAGCTGGACGCGCTGGACGACCGCCGGGTTGCCGATCTTGGCGCGCTGGCCGCTCATCAGCTGGGACAGCATCGGCGCCGACAGTCCGAGGACTCCGGCGAGCCGGGCCTGATTGAGCCCGAGATCCTCGATGAGCTTACGGAAGAGCGCCCCCAAAGGCTCTCCGTACCAGTTCCGCTGTAGCTCCCGCGCTCTCGCGGTGGCTTCTTGCTGTGCGGCGTCCATTTGCGTCTCCCCATCGCTTCCCCAAGTACCGCGCTTCGCTCCAGCGAACCGCGTGCGAGCATCTTACGGAGCGTGCTGGGGCACGGGGAGTCCAATCCTTTTGCGGGATCCGGGGGGTGACCCGGTACTCTGGTCTGCGATGCCGCCCGGGGGCCGAGTGCTCCGGCGACCGCATCAATTTCGGGGCCTTAGCTCAGTTGGTAGAGCGCTGTCTTTGCATGGCAGATGTCAGGGGTTCGACTCCCCTAGGCTCCACACTTGCGAGACCCTCTCTGAACTGCGGAAACGTTGATCAGATGGGGTCTCGCGCCACATCTGGTGGGTGTACGGCGGGCGCGCACGCGGTACGTCAGTCCTCGTCCGCCCTGGTCAGGGCTTCGGTGATCAGGCGGGTGGCGAAGTCGCGGTCGTCGGTGAGGCGGTTGATGTGCTCCGCCAGCAGGAAGACCGTGGCTTCCAGCGGAGTCATCTCGTCCCTGGTCCATTCTCCGTACTGCTTGCGCCACAGGCTGGGGCTCAGTCCCGTGCCCGCGGCGACGAGCAGGCCCGCCATGCTGGGAATCGCCTCGGGGCGGACACTGCGGGGCATCATGCGTAACGTGGCCACGAGATTGGGTACCACTGCGGCGATGACGTCCTCGTCGTGGTCCTCGTAGGCCATCCGCAGCCACTCCATGAACATGAAGATGAGCGTGCACGCGCCGTCCAGCACTTCATGCGCTCCCCTGGGACCCAGAGTCGCGGCGAACTGGTCGGCCAGGGCCTTTTGGTCGGCGTCGGTCTCGGTCCTGCCGTCGTAGACGGCTTTGAGCCGCGAGTCGATCATCATGAGCGCCGTGCCCACGTCGCCGGCGGGTGCGTACCGGGGGTCACAGGGCGATGGCACGGGAACCTCCTCATGGCCCGCGCCGGGCAGCGCGGCGTGTTCGTACGCTAGACCGCCGAGGGGGCGGGGTCCGGCGAATCCGGGAAGGTCCGTCCGGAGAGACGGATCGCTGATCGATTGTGTGTCGAAGCCGGTCATCGGCGGTCTTCGGACGCCACCTCGCGATCCCCGCTCCGGACTTCATTCCACCGCCGGCCGTGGCACCGCCGTCACCGGCCGGCCAGGTAACCAAGATCAACCCACCCTGCGCTCAGTCTTGTCTCGTAGCAGGTCGACGTGGTGATGCGCACCCGTCCACCGCCGTGCCACCGTCAGTGTCATCGCGCGCCCACGTCCGCCACCGCCGCCGCAGCAGCAGCCAACCCCAGCACCCGAGTGCGATGAGCATCAGGATCGGCCAGGCGAGCTGACCCGGCTGCTGTCCGAGGCCGACCCGCACGCGTCGCGCACCTTCGTCAGCCTGGTGAGCGGGGGCGTCAACCATGGTCCGGCGTTCCAGGGATCGCACATCATCGGTGACATCACCTTCCACGTCCCGTCGGCACCGGCGTCCACCCCGGGCATCCCGCCCAAGCCGGATCAAGTGCCGCCCGTGACCGTCCACTTCAGCAACGGCAGCGCCGAACTGGCCGTACTGGACCAGACGCTCGGCCCGGGAAGTGGCCGCGGCTCCGTCAATGTCGGAGTGCTGGGCGGACTTCCCGGGGTCGGCAAGTCGACCACGGCCCGGTGGTGGGCGGAGACGGCCCGGGAGTTCTTCCCCGACGGGCAGCTGTACGTGGACTTCGCGGCGCTGCGCGACCGGCCCACGGCCGGCGCGGATGTCTCGGAGGCCGTCGCCATGTGCCTGCGATCGCTGTGCGGAGGCGACCTCGGCATCCCGAACTCACTCGCGGAGCGGACCAATCTGTTCCGGTCACGTTCGGCCGGCCTCCGCATCCTGATCGTCCTGGACGACGTGAACCAGCCCGCACAGGTGCGGGGGCTGATCCCCAAGGGGCCGGGCAGCGCGGTACTGGTCACCAGTCAGGGCAGGCTCGGCGAGCTGGCCCTGGACGGGGCCCGGTTGGTAGCGCTGAAGCCGCTGGACGCCCACGGCGGACTGGCCCTGCTCAAGGACAGGTGCGGTGAGGAGGCGGTCGCGGCGGAACGGGGCGCCGCGGAGCGCCTGGTGGAGCTGCGGGTGTCGGTTTCGGGGCGGCCAGTGGGGCGGCCACGGGAGCGGTCGCTGGAGCGGCCACTGGGGCGGTCCGCGGAGTGGCTACCGGTGCGGTGGACCGGGGCGAAGGCGGAGTACGACGTCCTCGTCCCGCACGTCACCGATCCGCAGCGCCACCCGGGCGCCGTCCAGCGGACGCCCCGCGCGCAGACAGGCGTAGACGACCGCGGCTGGCAGGCCCGGGTCCATCGCCGGACCCGTGGCCGCCGACTCCACGACCCGGCCGTCCCTGAGGCCGACGAGACAACCGCCCCCGGGAAGAAGGTCTTCGGCAAGCCGCTGCCCAACAGCGAACCGAAGCTGCTGGCCATGTTCAACAAACTGACCGCGAAGTTCGGCACCGTCCTGGTAATCGTGGGCCAGCCTGCCTCCACCGCAGCCCACCTCGCCTCCTACGCCGGCCTCCTCCCCACCACGAATTCGTCCGGGACCTCGATCCACGGCGAACACGCGCCCCGGGGAGGAAAGCGCCCAGTCAAACGCGCGATGCTCCGGGACGGCACCTTCCACGAACCCAGAACCCCCACGCCTCGCTTGACGAAAGACATAGAGGCAGCCCATGCCCCACCCCTCCTCACCCCACCCGCTGAAGTGCCCTCTCCCGTCGGGCCCCCAGGTCCGAGCCCGACTCGCGGCGGGCCATGCGGCGTAGGACGTAGGGGGCGATGGTCAGGGACAGGAGTGTCCAGGTGCTCAGTACCGCGACTGTTTCCCAGGGGCGCCAGGAGGCGCCTATCTCGATTGCCGCTGCCGAGTCGGGGAGGAGCGCGGAGCGCATGCCCAGGCCGAGCCAGTAGATCGGCGAGAACTGTGCGACCCCTTGCAGCCAGCCCGGCATCGAGGTGATCGGGTAGAAGATGCCGGAGATCGCTATCAGGGCAAGCACCGGGAGCTGGATCAGACCCTGGCCGCGGGCGCTGGTGAAGACCGATCCCAGGATCGCGCCCACGGGCAGTGTCGCCGCCATGCCGAGGACCAGGACCCAGCTCAGGGTCAGCCAGGTCCCCGGGCTGCCGGTGGTCAGGCCGTCGATGAGGAACAGGCCCGGGATCAGCAGGATCGCCAGGTCCGCGAGGAGACCGCCGCCCACCGATACGACCTTGCCGACGAGGTAGCCGAGCATGCCGTTCGGTGTCGCCTTGGCCCGCAGCAGCGTTCCGTCCTCGCGTTCGGCGGTCAGTATCTGGCTCATGGCGACCATGCCCATCGCGACGTTCATCCCCAGGATGCTCGGCAGCGCCAGTGTGCCGAGGAGCGGTCCGTCCGGACCGAACTCCCTGTCCCGCAGGAAGAACAGCGCGATCAGCATCAGGACCGGCCAGAGGAGATGGGACACCAGGTCGGGGCCGTTCGTGAACGACTGCCGCAGTTCGATCACGCCCCGCGCCCAGCCCGCGCGCACCGCCTCCGCCTTACCCGCCTTAGCCCCTGCCGTGGCCCTTTTCGGCTCCCCCCTCACCGGCCCGCCCCCTCGTCCTGCCGTACCCAGGCCAGGTACGTATCTTCCAACGAGGCTCGGCGCACTTCGAGTTCCCCGATCGTGTCCCCGTACGTGTGGAACAACTCCCTGACGAACTCCGTGGATTCGGTGGTCGTGCGGACGAAGCGGTGGCCCTCGTGTGTCCAGCGGACCTCGTCCTCGCCGGCCGTGCGCCGGGCCAGGTCGTCGGCCGAGCCGTCGGCGACGATCCGGCCGCCGACGAGGATCAGGACGCGGTCGGCGAGCTTGCCGGCCTCGGCGAGGTCGTGCGTGGTGAGCAGGACGGTCGTGCCGTGGTCGTCGGCGAGGCGGCGGACCAGGTCGTGGAACTCGTACCGCGCCTCGGGGTCGAAGCCTGCCGTCGGTTCGTCCAGGAACAGGAGTTCGGGGCGGCCCACGATGCCGATCGCCACGTCCAGCCTGCGCCGCTGCCCGCCGGACAGCGTCTTGATCTTCTTGTCGGCGTGGGCGGTCAGACCGACCGCTTCGACCAACTCGGCGGCGTCCCATGGTCGTCGGACCGTGCCGTCGGAGTAGGGGGCGTAGTAGCGGCCGAGGTGGGCGAGGAGTTCCCGTACCCGCCATTTGCCGTGGTCGCGCCAGGACTGGAGGACGACGCCGATCCGCGCGCGCCAGCGTTCGTCGCCGTGCGCCGGGTCCGTGCCGAGGACCTCGACGCGGCCCGCCGAGCGCATCCGGAAGCCTTCCAGGATCTCGATCGTGGTGGTCTTTCCCGCGCCGTTCGGGCCGAGCAGGGCCAGGACCTCGCCCTGTTGAGCCCGGAACGTCACCTCGTGCAGAACGTCGTGCGGGCCGTAGCGCATCCGCAGCCGTTCGACATCGAGCACCACACCCCCGGTGCTCGCCGCCGCCGTGTTCGCCGTCATCCCACTCCCACTTCCGCTCTCCGTACCGTTCGGGCCCGATTCCCTTCGGGCGGCCTCAAAAGCTACGTTGCGTTCAGTGTGGCCTCAATGAGTTCGGGGATGGATTCGGTTGTGTAGCGGGGTAATTCGGTGTTCCATTGCAATGGTTCTGACGGCGAATGCAATCTTCATGATCTTTCGTTGCAATGTGCTGAAGCTGAACGTAAGGAACGTGAGGGAGTAGGGAGTACGGATGCCCGGTGGCAGGCTCACGCACGAGGACCGGCGGCAGATCGCGTCGGGGCTGGCCGATGGGCTCGGGTATGCCGGGATCGCCCGGCGGCTGGCGCGGCCGACCTCGACCGTGAGCCGGGAGGTGGCCCGTAACGGCGGGCCCGACGGGTACCGGGCCGACCACGCCCATCACGCGACCGCCCGCCGTGCCCGCCGCCGCGATCCGCTCCCGCCTCCGGGCGCCCCCGGCGACGAGAGCCGCGCACCCGGGGGCCGTACCCCCGAAAGCCGCAGCTCCGAGGGCCGTGACCCCGAAGCCGTCCGCGCCTTTGTTGATGATTTCGCCGCGCTCATGGTCGGCACCGGGCTGCCCCGCATGGCGGCGCGCGTGCTGGCGTCCCTGGTCACGACCGACTCGGGGGCCCTGACGGCCGCCGAGTTGGTGCGGCTGCTGCGGGTCAGCCCCGCCTCGGTGTCCACGGCGGTCCGCTATCTCGAAGGGTTGGATCTGGTCCGGCGTGAACGCGAGGGTGCCCACCGCAGGGAGCGGTATCTCATCGATGACGACGTCTGGTTGCGTACGTGGATGACGAGCGCCCGGACGAACGCCGCGCTCGCCGATCTCTCCCGGCGGGGCGTCGCGGTGTTCGACGGCGCGACGCGGGCCGGGGCGCGACTCGACGGGATGCGGCTGTTCTTCACGCAGCTCAGCGACGACATGGCCGGCGGCACCACCGCCGCCGTCTTCAGCGACGCACTGACTGTGCTCGCGGCGCTCACACATGCCGCGCTCGCCGGGGCACCGGCCCTCACCGCGCACCGCATCGCCGCCGCGCTGAACTGGGACGAGAACCGTGTCACGGACGCCCTGCGCGAGATCGAGCGGCACCCGGACCTCTCCGACCCGCTCACCCTCCACCGCACGGGGCCCGGCGGGTACACGGTCACCGTCCGGCCCGACCGGCTCACTTCCGCCCAGCGCCGGGCACTTGGGGAACCCGGCGTTCCGCACCCACCTCCGCACGGTCTAAGGTAAGGCTTACCTAATACGAGTGCCACGCGGGTGGCGAACTGTGGGAGTGCGGTCATGCGGGTGCGAGGGGCGAGGGCCGTACTGGTCGCGGTGGTCGTCGGTGGGCTGGTCGCCGGGTGCGGCGAGTCCGGGAGCGGGAGTTCCGGCGGCGGCAAGGACAGCGGAGGCGACACCTCCCGTAACGCCGTCACCGGGGCGAAGGACGGGAAGGGGCCCACGGCCGCGCCCAGCGCCGTACCGGACGGGATGGGTACGGAGGCGAAGGACGGCGAGTTCCCGCGTACCGTCGGCCACTTCAAGGGAGAGGCGGAGCTGGCGAAGGCGCCCGAGCGGATAGCCGTACTGTCCACCGGACAGCTCGACGACCTGCTGACCCTCGGCACCGTGCCCGTCGCCACGACCCGCGCCGACAACGCCGGACTCGTCCCCGACTATCTCGCCGACGCCTTCCCCACCGAGAAGAAGAAGCTCGCGGCGATGACCGACGCGGGCACGCGCACCGCGCCCAATCTGGAGTCCCTGGCCCGCGCCAAGCCCGATCTGATCCTCGCCAACGACTCCCTCGGCGATCTCTACCCCAAGCTCTCCGCCATCGCGCCGACCGTCGTCACCAAGGGCCAGGGCATCAACTGGAAGAGCGATCTGCTGCTCGTCGGCGCCGCGATCGGCAAGAAAGAGCAGGCACAAAGTCTCCTGGACGGGTTTGCGAAGGAAGCGAAGACAAAGGGCGCGGCGCTCGCCGACAAGGGCGCCGAGGTCTCCATGGTCCGCTTCACACCCGGCCGGACCCGGATGTTCGGGGTGTCCTCGTTCACCGGATCGATCGCCGTCGACCTGGGCGTCGCGCGCCCGAAGTCCCAGCAGTTCCTCGCCATCTCGGAGGACATCAGCGCCGAGCGGATCGACACCGCCGACGGTGACTGGATCTTCTACTCGGTGCAGGGCGACCCCGCCAAGACCGACGCGGGCAGCGTGCTCGCCGGGCCGCTGTGGAAGTCCCTCAAGGGCGTCAAGGCCGGGCACGCCGTCAAGGTCGACGACGACCCCTGGTACCTGAACGCGGGGCCGACCGCCGCGCAACTCGTCCTCGACGGACTCACCGACCGGCTCGGCTGACCCCCTCCGGACCGGCCCCGCAACCCACCCCAATCCACGTCACCATGGCCCCCGCCGCACGAAGCGACACCAGAACCCCCGCCGCACGGATCGCCCGCCGCACCGCGTGGCCCGTCCTCGCGCTCGCGCTCACCCTCGTCGCCGTCGCGCTCAGCCTCGCCGTGGGCTCACGCCCCGTACCGCTGAGCACCGTCGTGGACGCGCTGCTGCACGGAGCGGACGGTGGCGGAGCGGACGGCGGCGGCCGGGACGCGCTCGTCGTACGGTCCCTGCGGCTGCCGCGTACCGCCGTGGGGCTCGCCGCCGGGGCCGCGCTCGGACTCGCTGGAGCCGCGCTCCAGGCGGCGACCCGCAATCCGCTGGCCGACCCCGGGATCCTCGGGCTCAGCCAGGGGGCCGCCGCCGGTGTCGTGTTCGCCATCGCCACCGGCAGCGCCAACGGCTTCGCCGGATATGTCTGGTACGCGTTCGCGGGCGCCGTGCTCGCCGCCTGTCTCGTGTACGCCATCGCCACGCGCGGCCGGGGCGGCGCCGACCCGGTCAAGCTGGCGCTCGCCGGTACGGCGCTCTCCGCGATGATCACCGGCGCCACCACCGTGGCCCTGACATCGAGTTCGGCGACGCTCGACCAGTTCCGGTTCTGGCAGGTCGGCGCGCTCGACGGGCGGGACGCGGGCACGGTCACGCGGATGCTGCCGTTCCTCGCGGCGGGCGCGCTGCTCCTGCTCGTCTGCGCACGCGGCCTCGACGGGCTCGTGCTCGGCGACGAGACCGCCCGCGCCCTCGGCCACCACGTCCAGCGGGTACGGGTCACGGCGGCGCTCGGCGCGACCCTGCTGACCGCGGCGGCGGTGGCGGCGGCCGGACCCATCGCCTTCGTCGGGCTCGCCGTACCGCATCTCGCCCGCCGGCTCGTACCCGACGGACACCGCTGGACGCTGCCCATGTCGGCGCTGCTCGGCGCCTGTCTGCTGCTCGCCGCCGATGTCGCGGGCCGCGTCGTACGGCCGCCCGGCGAGGTGCCCGCCGGGGTGATGACCGCGCTGGTCGGCGTTCCGGCCCTGATCTGGCTGGTGCGGCGGCGCCGCGCGGTGGGGGACGCCTGATGGACACGGCCATGCGGGATTCCGGCGCGAGGGGTTCCCGTACCCGGACCACCTACCCCCGGTCCGCCGGGCTGCGCGTCCTGCGCGCCCCCCGGTCGTCCCGGCGCCGCTTCTCCGTCCTCTGGCACCGCCGTTCCGCCGTCGTCGCCCTGGTGCTGTTCCTGCTCCTGGCCGCCACCGCGATCCTGTCCGCGTGCGCCGGGCAGACCTGGGTGACGCCGGGCGAGGTGTACGGGATACTGCGCGGCGGTCAGGGGGCTCAGCGGCTGGTCGTGGGGGAGTTGCGGGTGCCGAGGATCGTGCTCGGCGCGCTGGTGGGCGCCGCACTCGGGCTCGCCGGCGCGCTGATCCAGTCCGTGACCCGTAATCCGCTGGCCTCGCCCGACGTCATCGGCGTCGGACACGGCGCCGCCGCGGCCACCGTGCTCGCCCTCGCGACCGGGGTGACCGCGTCGCCGAACGCGCTGCCCCTCGTCTCCGTCGCGGGCGGACTCGCCGCGGCCGGTCTGGTGTGGGCGGTCGCCTGGCGGGGCGGGATGCGCGCGAGCCGGTTCGTGCTGACCGGTGTCGGGGTCGGCGTCGCGCTGTCGGCCGTCGTACAGCTCTATCTCACGGACAGCGAGCTGGAACAGGCCGAGCTGGTCAAACTGTGGCTGACGGGCAGCCTGAACGGCCGTGGGTGGGAGCAGGCGGGTCCGCTGGCCCTCGTCCTCCTGCTGTCGCTCCCCGTCCTGGTGTGGGCGGCCCGTGCGCTGCGCCCGCTCGGTCTGGGCGCCGACACGGCCACCGCGCTCGGTTTCCGGGTGCGGCGGGCCCAGCTCGGCCTGACCGCGCTCGGCGTGGTGCTCGCCGCGAGCGCCACGGGGGCGGCCGGGCCGATCGGTTTCGTCGCGCTGACGGCGCCCCAACTCGCCCGCCGCCTCACCCGCACCCCCCACCTCCCGCTGACCGCCTCCGCCCTGACCGGCGCGCTGACCCTGACAGCGGCGGACCTGACGGCCCGCACGGTGCTCATCCCTCTGGAGATACCGGTGGGCGCGCTGACGGCGCTGGTCGGAGCCCCGTACCTGCTGTGGCTCCTGGGCAGCAAGAACTCCCGTTGAACCCGCCGACCGCACGAGGGACCGTCCGCACCCGCTGAATGTTTCACGTGGAACATCGCAGAGGGCCGGGAACCCGCTACGGGTCCTCCGGCCCTCTCAAGCGCCTTCTCGCAGAGTTGGGTCAAGTTGCGTCAGGTGGGGCAGATGGGGCGCCTACCGCGCTACCACCCCTACCGCGCTACCGCCCCTACCGTCCCTACTCCTGCCGGTCCGACGGCGAATCCGCCTCCGCCTGCTTGGCCTCGACCTCCGGATCGAGTCCGCTGCCGTCCACCGAACTCAGCCGCGCCCCGCCGTCGGAGACCTCCGTGGCGGCTGGCGGTTCCACCAGCCAGTCCGGGTTGGCCTGCTTGTCCCACCACTTCCACGCGGCGAAGGCGCCGCCGGCGAGCAGTGCGACCAGGGCGAGCCTCTTGACGGCACGCCCGGCCCGAGCCCTGCGCTCATGGCTGCGGATCAGCCGCTGGATCTCCTGGGCCGACACCTGCCCCCGCAGCGCGGCCAGCGCGGCGGCGCTGCGGGACGCGGCCTCGTCGCGCACGGGCCCGGCCGCGGCGACGACGTGCTCGATGTGGGGCCGGGAGTAGTCCGCGGCCTGACGCGAGTACTCGGCGGCCTGCCGAGCCGCCCTACGGGTCCGCTCGGCCGCCTCCTGGGCGGCCAGGTCGACCTTCGGCGGAACATGGGTACGGGCCTGCTCGATCCGTGGCGCGAGATACGCGCCGTACTGCACGCGGGCCTGTTCGGCGGCCTGCTGTGCGGCGTACGAGACCTTGGGTGCCAGTCGCAGCCGGGCCTCCTGCGCGTAGAACGCGGCCCGGTCCTTGGCCGTGTCGGCGTAGGGCGCCACCACTTCCGCGGCGTGCAGCACGCTGTCCTTCGCCGAACCGGTCGCGGCGCGCACGCTGTCGATGCGGGTCACGGGAACCTCCTCCTCGGTGGCGTACGTAGGCGTTCGGGGGTGTGCCCCAAAAAGTCACAGTTCACCTTTCCACCCTTTTCCGGATCATGCCTGCCGGACACCGCCCCGGCATGCGAGGGCGGGCATCCGGGTCAATTCCGGGGCAATTGCGCGCAAGGGTGAGGCCTGCTTTCGACGATGCCACGGATCGGACGTCCCGGCGCCTCGTTCGGCGAAGGCGAGTACGAGGGCGGGCCCGCTGCTGAGGGGACGGCAAAGGGGCGTCAGAGGGGACGGCGGGGGGACGGGAGATGACGCGCGACCATGCCCGACCATGCCGAGAGGAGGCCGCCGGACGACGGGCGCCTGCGCTCGTGCGAGGATCGGGGGGTTCACAGAGGACAACGGAAGGCAGATCGTGGCCGAGCAGCTTTACGCCACCCTGAAGACCAACCAAGGCGACATCGTGATGAGGCTCCTGCCCAACCACGCGCCCAAGACGGTCAAGAACTTCGTCGAGCTTGCCACCGGTGAGCGCGAGTGGGTCAACCCGGAGACCGGCAAGAAGACCACCGACCGCCTCTACGACGGCACGGTCTTCCACCGGGTGATCAGCGGATTCATGATCCAGGGCGGTGACCCGCTGGGCAACGGCACCGGTGGCCCCGGCTACAAGTTCGAGGACGAGTTCCACCCGGACCTCGCCTTCACCAAGCCGTACCTCCTGGCCATGGCGAACGCCGGTCCGGGCACCAACGGCTCGCAGTTCTTCATCACGGTGTCGCCGACGGCCTGGCTGACCGGCAAGCACACCATCTTCGGCGAGGTCGCGGACGAGGCCAGCAAGAAGGTCGTGGACGCCATCATCAACACCGACACCAACCCGCGCACGGACCGTCCCGTCAAGGACATCGTGATCGAGTCCGTCGTCGTGGAGACCCGCTGAACCGCGTCCCGTAGGGGAAGCAGGCTCGCGGCACCCCGTTCGGGGAACAAAACCGCCCCGCCCATCCGTCAGGAAGGGCGGGGCGGTGCGTTGGCCCCGGGGCGGGGACAGTGCGGAGACGGGCCTCAGTACGGAGATGGAGGGGACCCCCATGGATCAGGCGCCAGGCGGACCGCAGGGCACACAGGGCCCACAGGACGCGCACGGCCTGCCGGGCTGCTATCGGCACCCGGACCGCGAGACAGGGGTGCGCTGCACCCGCTGCGAGCGTCCGATCTGCCCGGAGTGCATGGTCAGCGCCTCGGTCGGCTTCCAGTGCCCGGAGTGCGTGCGCGGCGGCTCGGGCACGGGTCACGCGCCGGCGGCCAACCACCCGCGGACCCTCGCGGGCGGCACGATCGCCCGTGACCCCCGGCTGATCACCAAGCTCCTGATCCTGATCAATGTCGCGATCTTCATCGCGATCCAGGCCGACAGCCGGCTGGTCACGGATCTGACGCTGATCGGCGCCTGGCCCCCGGCCCCCTTCACGCCGACGCAGGGTGTCGCGGGCGGTGAGTGGTATCGCCTGGTGACGTCGATGTTCGCGCACCAGGAGCTGTGGCACATCGCGTTCAACATGCTGAGCCTGTGGTGGCTGGGCGGTCCGCTGGAGGCCGCGCTGGGCCGGGTGCGGTACTTCTCGCTGTACATGGTGTCGGGCCTCGCGGGCAGCGCCCTCACCTATCTGATCGCCTCGCCGTCCGAGCAGTCGCTCGGCGCGTCCGGCGCGATCTACGGCCTCTTCGGCGCGACCGCCGTCCTGGTCCGCCGGCTCAACTACGACATGCGGCCGGTCATCGCCCTGCTGGTGATTAACCTGATCTTCACCTTCAGCCTGAGCGGTATCGCCTGGCAGGCCCACGTCGGCGGTCTCATCGCGGGCGTGATCGTCGCGTACGGCATGGTGCACGCGCCACGGGAGCGCAGAGCGCTGGTGCAGTGGGGGACCTGCGGGGCGGTCCTGCTGATCGTCATCGTGACGATCGTGCTGCGGACCGCGGCTCTCGCCTGAAACCGCGGCTCCCGCCTGCTCGGACGTGCTCGGCGTGAGGTTGTCCACAGCGTGTACCCGAACCTGTGCATGCTGTGGGGAACAACTGTGCCCCTCGCCCCTGACCTGGGTTTCCCCAGGAAGGGCAAGGGGCGAACAGGGGTCCGGATCCCGGTAGGTCAGTCACACCGGCGTCAACACCGAGAGGTTATCCACAGATCGTCAGACCTTTTCCCCACTGTGGACAAGGGTTGTGGATAACTCCCCGGATAACTCGGGGCAGAGCTATGTCCACCCAGGCGTTGGGCGCCGTTACTTCCACTGAGTGGAGACGCCGAAGCCCGCCGCGATGAATCCGAAGCCGACGACGATGTTCCAGTTGCCGAGGGCGTCCAGCGGAAGCTTGCCGTCCGTCACATAGAAGACGACGATCCAGGCCAGGCCGATCAGGAACATCGCCAGCATGACCGGTGCGACCCAGCTGCGATTGGTCAGCTTGATGGTGGTCGTCTGCTTCGACGGCGGCGGCGTGTAATCGGCCTTCTTGCGGATACGTGACTTCGGCACGAGGGTCTCTCCTGTCGATGCGCTGCGTGGCCGCGCAGGGAACTGTGGCGGGCTCCGGGGCAGCGTACGGGGAAGTACAGGGGGAAACCGACTGCTCCCCCGGGCGTCCGTTAGCGTAGTGCTTCCTCGGCGCCGTAAGGAGTAAGGGTACGTTGAGCAATTCTGCCGACTCCCCCGGCATGGGCACCAGCCCTGCCCCGAAAAAGCGCTGGCGCCCGGTGCGGGTGCTCACCGTAGCGGTCTTCGCCTTGGCCGGGCTGATCTTCTTCACCAGCTTCAACACGGCCAAAGGTACCAATATCCGGACGGATGCCTCCCTGCTGAAGCTGTCCGACCTCATCCAGGAGCGCAGCCGCAAGAACGGCGACCTGGAGGAGTCGAACGGGGCCCTGCGTCAGGACGTCGACTCACTCGTGGGGCGGCAGGACACCGGCACCAAGGCCGAGGGGGACCGGCTCACCGAGCTGGAGAGGCGGGCCGGCACCCGCAAGCTCACCGGCGACGCCGTCTCCGTGACCCTGAACGACGCCCCGCCCGACGCCACCGCCAAGCTCCCCGGCTACCCCGAGCCCCAGCCCAACGACCTGGTCATCCACCAGCAGGACCTCCAGGCCGTCGTGAACGCCCTGTGGCACGGCGGCGCCGAGGGCATCAAGGTGATGGACCAGCGGCTGATCTCCACCAGCGCCGTCCGCTGCGTCGGCAACACCCTGATCCTCCAGGGCCGCGTCTACTCGCCGCCGTACACGATCACCGCCATAGGGGATCCGGGACGGCTCAAGAAGGCGCTCACCTCGTCCCCCGAGATCCAGAACTACATGCTGTACGTGAACGCCTACGGCCTCGGCTGGAAAGTGGAGGACGACGGGGCGGTGACTCTTCCCGGCTACTCGGGCACAGTGGATCTCCATCAGGCGGAGCCTGTCGGCTAGACCTAGTCCGGGAGGGGCGACGGTGTCGGTGCGGGTGGTCGTCAGGACGTTCAGCGAACTGTGCATCACCGTCGGCGCCGTGATTGTCCTGTTCGTCGTCTACGTCCTGTTCTGGACGGGTGTGAAGGCCGACGGCGCCATGGACGAGCAGATCTCCCGGCTCCAGGACAGCTGGGCGCAGGGCGCGCTCCCCACGCAGCCGCCCCCCGGGCCGACGGACACCCCGCCCACCGACCCCACCGCTCCGGCTGACAGCAAGTCCGGGGGCGCCGACCCCGCCCCATCGCCCAAGGCCGCGAAACCCGCGAAACCCGCGCCCTACGAGAACGGCAAGCCCTTCGCCGTCATGTACATCCCGCGGCTTGGTTTCACGTGGAACAAGCCCGTGCTCCAGGGCACCGCGACCGACACCCTGAAGAAGGGCCTCGGCCACTACTCGGGCACCGCCCAGCTCGGCCAGGAGGGCAATTTCGCGGTCGCCGGGCACCGCCGCACCTACGGCGACCCCTTCAAGGACTTCCCGCGGTTGCGCCGAGGCGACGCGGTCGTCCTGACCGACGGCACGACCTGGTTCACGTACCGGATCGACAAGGGGCCCTACAAGACGCTGCCCACCGATGTCGCCGTCATCGATCCCGTGCCGCGCGCCTCGGGATACAGCGGTCCCGGGCGCTATCTCACCCTCACCACCTGCGAACCGGAGTGGGGGCACAGCCACCGGCTGATCGTCTGGGCCCATCTGGACTCCACCCGGCCCGTGGAGCAAGGGAAACCGCCGGCGCTGCGACGCTGAGACAGGTTCGGGCCGGTGCTTTGCGCAGACCGATCCGGCCCTTTGCCCCGCACCGCCTTGCAACTGCACGCACCACACCCCGCTCACCAGTACCGGGAGGTCGCCGTTGCATTCCTCCGACCTGACCCGCCGGACAGGCCCTAGTCTGGGGACGCACACATCCTCGACGGCAAGTAGGGACGGCATGTACGGCTGGATCTGGCGGCATCTGCCGGGCAATGCGTGGGTGAAGGCGCTTCTGTCGCTGATCCTCGTTCTCGCGGTCGTCTATGCGCTCTTCCAGTACGTGTTCCCGTGGGCGGAGCCGCTGCTTCCCTTCAATGACGTGACCGTCGACGAGGGAAGGTCGGCCACCCCGTGAGCACCCAGCCCGTGAGCGCCATCCGAGCCGTGAGCAGCGCGCGCATTCTCGTCGTGGACAACTACGACAGCTTCGTCTTCAACCTCGTGCAGTACCTGTACCAGCTCGGCGCCGAGTGCGAGGTGCTGCGCAACGACGAGGTGTCCACGGCGCACGCCCAGGACGGTTTCGACGGCGTGCTGCTGTCGCCGGGGCCCGGGACTCCCGAACAGGCCGGTGTCTGCGTCGACATGGTCCGGCACTGCGCCGCGACCGGGGTGCCCGTCTTCGGTGTCTGTCTCGGCATGCAGTCGATGGCGGTGGCGTACGGCGGCGTCGTCGACCGGGCGCCGGAGCTGCTGCACGGCAAGACCTCGCTGGTCGAGCACGGCGGCAAGGGCGTCTTCGCCGGGCTGCCGTCACCGTTCACCGCGACCCGTTACCACTCGCTGGCCGCCGAGCCGGCCACCGTCCCGGCCGAGCTGGAGGTCACGGCCCGTACGCACGACGGCATCATCATGGGGCTGCGCCACCGTGAACTCGCTGTCGAGGGCGTCCAGTTCCATCCCGAGTCGGTCCTGACCGAGCACGGCCACCGGATGCTGGCCAACTGGCTCGTGGAGTGCGGGGACACCGGCGCGGTGGGGCGGTCGGCGGGGCTCGCCCCGGTGGTGGGCAGGGCCACGGCGTGACCGCAGTGCGCCCCGAGCGCGACTCCGGCTCCGGATTCGGAGAGTCCGGGGAGTACGGGACCTCGTACGGGCAGGAGCCGTACGAGGTGCCGGGCGCGTTCGAGGCGGCGGTGCAGGGGCTCGCGGATCCGCTGAGCGACCCGCTGCCGGGCCACTGGTACGGGACAGAGGCGGCGCCCGAGTCCGCGTATCCACAGGCGCCTCCGGCGCCCGCGCCCGCACGGGAACCCGTACCCGTACCCCAACCCGATCCCGTACCCGTAGCTGTCCCCGTACCCGATCCCGTACGCGAGCCCGCCTATCAACCGCATCAGCCGCCCCCGGACGACGAGACCGTGGCCTTGCGGACCTCCGACCTGCGGCGAATAGCCGCCGAGGGGACGCTCACCGACCCGTCTCGGCCGCCGTCCGCCACTCCGGCCCCCGAGCCGCCCTTCGAGGGCCGGGCCGCGCGCCGCAAGGCGGCGAAGCGGGGCGGCGGGGGCCACCGGGCCACCGAATCGCCCGCGCAGCCCGCGGCCTCCGCCGAGTCGGGCGCCCCGCTCTCCCGCGTCGAGGCCCGCCGCCAGGCGCGCGCACAGAAGCCGGGCGCCGGCGTCGTGGCGAGCCGCGCGATCGGTGAACTGTTCATCTCCGTCGGCCTGTTGATGCTGCTGTTCGTCACCTACCAGCTGTGGTGGACGAACGTCCGCGCCCAGGCGCAGGCCAACGGCGCCGCCGACCATCTCCAGGACGACTGGGCCAAGGGCAAGCGCAACCCCGGCACCTTCGCACCGGGCCAGGGCTTCGCCCTGCTGCACATCCCCAAGCTGGACGTCGTCGTCCCGGTCGCCGAGGGCATCGACAAGCAGAAGGTCCTGGACCGGGGCATGGTCGGCCACTACGCCGAGGGCAGCCTCAAGACGGCGATGCCGGACGCCAAGACGGGCAACTTCTCGGTCGCCGGGCACCGCAACACCCATGGCGAACCGTTCCGCTACATCAACCGCCTCAAGCCCGGCGACCCGATCGTCGTGGAGACGCAGGACGCGTACTACGTGTACAAGATGGCGAGCATCCTGCCGCAGACCCCGCCCAGCAACACCAGTGTGATCGGGCCGGTCCCGCCGGGATCGGGCTTCACGAAGCCCGGCCGGTACATCACGCTCACCACATGCACCCCCGAATTCACCAGCAAGTACCGGATGATCGTCTGGGGCAAGATGGTCGAGGAACGGCCGCGTGACAAGGGGAAACCGGATGCGCTCGTCGGCTGACCCACCCGACGCCACCCCGAACCGGCGGGACCCACCGGACCTACCGGACCATCCGGCCGCACCAGAACATCCGGCCGCAGCAGAACAGCCGCACAGGGCAGACAGAGCAGACAAGGCAGATGCAGTGGCAGCGACGACCGACCACGACGAGCGGACCGACACGCCCCCGTCCGCACCGAGGCGCCGGGGGCGCGGCCGGGTGGCCATGGCGGTCAGCGTCTTCGGTGAACTCCTCATCACCGCGGGCCTGGTGCTCGGCCTGTTCGTCGTCTACTCGCTGTGGTGGACGAACGTCGTCGCGGACCGCGCGGCCGACAAACAGGGCAGCAAGGTACGGGACAACTGGGCGGACAGCGGTCCCGGCGCCCTGGACACCAAGGACGGCATCGGCTTCCTGCACGTCCCGTCGATGGTCAAGGGCGAGGTGCTGGTCGAGAAGGGCACCACGTCGAAGATCCTCAACGACGGCGTAGCCGGCTACTACACCGACCCCGTCAAGTCCGCGCTGCCGCAGGACGCCAAGGGCAACTTCACGCTCGCCGCGCACCGCGACGGGCACGGCGCCAAGTTCCACAACATCCACAAGATCAAGAAGGGTGACCCGATCGTCTTCGAGTCGAAGGACACCTGGTACGTGTACAAGGTGTACGCGATCCTTCCGTCGACCTCGAAGTACAACGTGAAGGTGCTCCAGCCGATCCCGAAGGAGTCCGGCGCCAAGAAGGCCGGCCGCTACATCACGCTCACCACCTGCACGCCGATCTACACGTCCACGTACCGCTATGTGGTCTGGGGCGAGCTGGAGCGCACGGAGAAGGTCGACAGCGAGCGCACCCCGCCGAAGGAACTGGGCTGAGCCAGGACGCGGCAGAGCACACGACGGAGCCCCGGCACCCTTTCTGAAGGGTGCCGGGGCTCTGCCGTACGCTCTGGCCGGTTCGGGTCGGTCCCCGCGGTCAGTTCCTGCGGCTCAGGCCGTTCTGGCCGCCGAAGAAGCCGCCGTCACCGCCGCCTCCGCCGTTGTTGTTGCCGTTGTTCCCGCCGCCCCCGGCCATCGTCTGGAGGGCGACCTGGCTGTTGGCGGGGACCTGGGTGCCCGAGGGCGGGTTGGACCCGAGGAAGATCGCGTTGTCGTCGCCGGGACCGTTGATCTGGCCGACCTGGAGTCCGGCGTCCGTGATCGCCTTCTTGACGTCCTTGAGGGACATACCAGCGGTCAGGGTCGGTACGGTCACCTGCTGCGGGCCCGCCTTCGCCACCTGGAGGTTGACGACCGAACCCGGGGTGACCTCGCTGCCCGGCTCCAGGGACTGCGAGAAGACCTTGCCGGCCTCCTGGTCGTTGTTCTCGACCTCGGTGCAGGTGCCGGTCAGCTTGTTGTCCTGGAGCTGCTTCTTGGCGTCCTCACAGGTCTGGCCCTTGACATCCGGAACCGTGGACTTCGCCTTCTCCTTGGCCACGTCCAGCGTGATCGTGGAGCCCTTTTCGACCTCGGTGCTCGGGCTCGGGTTCTGGTCGAGAACGGTGCCGGGCGTCTGGCTGGACTCGACCGGCTTCTCCTTGACCTTGAACTCGAACTTGGGGCCCCCCAGCTTGGCCGTCGCCTCGTCGATGTCCATGTCGATGACGTTCGGCACGGCCACCTTCGGCGCCCCGGTCGACACGGTCAGCGTGATCACGTCGTTCTTCTTGACCTGCGTACCGGCCGTCGGGTCCTGCGCGCAGACGCTGCCCTTGGGCTGCTCCTCGCAGGGCTTCTTGGTGGTCTCCAGCTTCAGCTCACGGTTCGCCGCCATCCCCTCGGCGTCCGAGAGGGTCTGCCCCACGAAGTTCGGCGCGTCGAAGCTGTCGCCCGCGCTGCTGTCGCCGCTGACGATCCACTTGCCGATCAGGATGGCGCCCACCAGGACCAGCAGACCCGCCACGACCAGCAGGATCGTGGAGGTGTTGTTCTTCTTCTGGCGGCGCCGGTCGGGCCGGTCGTCATAGCCGTAGCCGCCGTCGTCCGGGTTCATCGGCGGCAGCATGGACGTCGGCGCCCCGCCCCCGCCCTGCGCGGACATGGCGGTCGTCGGCTGGTCGTCGCCGTATCCGTAGCCGACGGACGCCATGGCGGCGGTCGCGGCGACGGGCTGGCCGTCGAGGCACGCCTCGATGTCCGCGCGCATCTCGTCGGCGGACTGATAGCGGTAGTCCGGGTCCTTGACCAGCGCCTTGAGGACGATCGCGTCCATCTCGGGCGTGATCTCCGGGTCGAAGACGCTCGGCGGCTGCGCCTCCTCGCGGACATGCTGGTACGCGACCGCGACCGGCGAGTCCCCGATGAAGGGCGGCCGTACGGTCAGCAGCTCGTACAGCAGGCAGCCCGTCGAGTACAGGTCGGACCGTGCGTCGACCTGCTCGCCCTTGGCCTGCTCGGGCGAGAGGTACTGCGCGGTACCGATGACGGCCGATGTCTGCGTCATGGTCATCCCGGCGTCGCCCATGGCGCGCGCGATGCCGAAGTCCATGACCTTGACCTGCCCGGTGCGCGTCAGCATGACGTTCGCGGGCTTGATGTCACGGTGGACGATCCCGTTGCGGTGCGAGTACTCCAGGGCCTGGAGGATGCCGATGGTCATCTCCATGGCCCGCTCGGGCAGCAGCTTGCGCCCGGAGTGCAGCAGCTCACGCAGCGTCGACCCGTCCACGTACTCCATGACGATGTACGGGATCGAGATGTTGTCGACGTAATCCTCGCCGGTGTCGTAGACCGCGACGATCGCCGGATGGTTGAGCGAGGCGGCCGACTGGGCCTCACGGCGGAACCGGGCCTGGAACGACGGGTCGCGAGCGAGGTCCGCACGCAGCGTCTTCACGGCTACGGTGCGGCCGAGGCGGGTATCGTGCGCGAGATAGACCTCGGCCATGCCACCGCGGCCGAGCACCTGGCCCAGCTCGTACCGGCCGCCGAGGCGACGCGGCTCTTCCATAGCTATTCCAGCCCTCTCCGTCGGTCCCGACCGCACCGTCGTGCGGTCCGGCGGTGTGCTGTCCGGGCATACCGTACCCGGCTCGTCCTACCTGCTCCGGCCGTGACCGTCACCCGATACCGGACCGGTATCGCAACGTGCACCGATGTGAAGGGAACGTGACCGGGGTCACTTCTTGCTGTCGATGACCGCCTGCATCACGGCCCGCGCGATCGGGGCCGCGAGACCACCGCCGGAGATGTCGTCACGGTTGGCGCTGCCGTCCTCGACGACCACGGCGACCGCGACCGGCGAACCGTCGCCCGTCTTGGCGTAGGACAGGAACCACGCGTACGGCTTCTCGCTGTTGTCGACGCCGTGCTGCGCCGTACCGGTCTTTCCTCCGACGGTGACGCCGGGGATCTGCGCCTTGGTTCCGGTGCCTTCCTTGACCACGGTCTCCATGATCGACTGGAGCTTCTGGGCGTTCTCCTTGCTCAGCGGCTCGCTCATCTTCTTCGGGCTGTGCTTCTCGATCACGTCCAGGCTCGGCGCCTGGAGTTCCCGCACCATGTACGGCTCCATCAGGGTGCCGTCATTGGCGATCGCCGACGCCACCATCGCCATCTGGAGCGGCGTCGCCGCCGTCTCGAACTGGCCGATCGAGCTGAGCGCCGTCTGCGGCTGGTCCATCGTGGTCGGGAAGTTCGACGCGTTGGAGCGGACCGGCGTGAACTGCTCCGCGTTGAAGCCGAACTTCTCGGACGTCTCCAGCATCTTGTCCTTGCCGAGATCCGCGCCGATCTTGCCGAAGACGGTGTTGCAGGACACCCGCAGCGCCTCGCGCAGCGTGGCGTTCTTACAGGGCAGGTTTCCCTCGTTCTTCAACTCGGTCGACGTGGTCGGCAGGTCGTACGGCAGCGGCGAGTCCGTCTTCGCGTCGACATCCGAGTACAAGCCGTGCTCCAGGGCGGCGGCGGCGGTGACCACCTTGAACGTCGAACCGGGCGGATAGGTCTCCCGCAGCGCCCGGTTGAGCATCGGGTCGTTGGGGTCCTTGTCCTTCTGCAGGCTCTGCCACGCCTTGGTGTCCGTCGTCGTGGAGTTCCCGGCGAACGACGACGGGTCGTACGACGGGGTCGACGCCAGCGCCAGGATCGCGCCCGTCGTCGGATCGATCGCGGCGACCGCGCCCTTCTTGTCGCCGAGCCCCTCGAACGCGGCCTTCTGCGCCGCGGCGCTGAGCGTCGTGACGACGTTGCCGCCTTCCTTCTTCTTGCCCGTGATCATGTCGAGCGTGCGGCGGAAGAAGAGCCGGTCGTCGTTGCCGGTGAGGATGCCGTCCTCGATGGACTCCAACTGCGTCGCGCCGAACGCCTGCGACGCGTACCCCGTCACGGGCGCCCACATCGGCCCGTTCTTGTACGTCCGCTTGTACGCGAAGTCGCTGGCGTCGGTCTTCTTCGACCCGGTGATCGACTTGCCGTCCACGATGATGTCGCCGCGCGGCTGCGCGTACCGCTCGATGGTGACGCGGCGGTTGTGCTTGTTGCTCTGCAGGTCGTCCGCCTGGACGTACTGCACCCAGTTGTCCCGCAGCAGCAGCGTCAGGATGAGCAGGCCGCAGAAGAGCGCGATCCGGCGCAGGGGCTTGTTCACGGTCGGACCACCTGGGTCATCTCGGCGTCGGGGCTCGGGGCGGGGGCGGGCGCCGGGCGGCGCGCGGTGTCACTGATACGGATCAGGATGCCGATCAGCGCCCAGTTGGCGATCACGGAGGAACCGCCGTACGCGACGAAGGGCATGGTCATACCGCTCAGTGGAATCAGACCCATGACGCCGCCCGCGACCACGAACACCTGGATCGCGAAGGCGCCGGACAGGCCGACGGCGAGGAGCTTGCCGAACGGGTCGCGGGCGGCGAGCGCCGTGCGCACACCGCGCTCCACGATCAGCCCGTAGATCAGCAGGATCGCCATCACACCGGCGAGCCCCAGTTCCTCGCCGAATGTGGCGAAGATGAAGTCGGAGTTGGCCGCGAAGCCGATCAGGTCCGAATTGCCCTGACCGAGCCCCGTGCCGAGCACACCGCCGGAGCCGAACGCCATCAGCGACTGCGCGATCTGGTCGCTCTGCCCCATCACCTCCGGCGAGAAGGGGTGCAGCCAGGCGTCGACCCGCTGCTGCACATGCGGCTCGAAGGTGGCGACACCGACCGCGCCGGCCCCCGACATCAGCAGACCGAAGACGATCCAGCTGGTCCGCTCGGTGGCGACGTACAGCACGACGACGAACATCCCGAAGAACAGCAGGGACGTACCGAGGTCCGTCTCGAAGATCAGGATGAGCAGGCTGATCGCCCACACGGTGATGATCGGGCCCAGGTCACGGCCGCGCGGCAGATACAGGCCCATGAAGCGGCGGCTGGCCAGTGCCAGTGCGTCCCGTTTCACCATGAGATAGCCCGAGAAGAAGATCGCGATCATGATCTTCGCGAACTCACCGGGCTGGATGGTGAAGGAGCCGATCTTGATCCAGATCTTGGCGCCGTTCACGGCGGGGAAGAACACTGGCGCGACCAGCAGGATCAGCGCGGCGGCCATCGAGATGTACGTGTACCGCTGAAGGATGCGGTGGTCCTTCAGCAGGATGAGGATCACAGCGAAGAACGCGATGCCCAGGGCCGAGTACATCAACTGCTTCGGCGCGTCGGGACTGAAGGCCCCGAACAGGTTTTCGGCGCGCTGCTGAAGTCTCGGTGACTGGTCGAGCCGCCAGATGATCACCAGTCCCAGACCGTTGAGCAGCGTCGCCAGCGGCAGCAGCAGCGGGTCCGCGTACGGCGCGAACTTGCGCACCACGAGATGCCCGACGCCGGCCAGCAGACCCAGCCCGATGCCGTACCCCAGCAGTCCGGTGGGCACCTCGCCGTTGATCGCGAGCCCGACGTTGACATAGGCGAACACGGGGATGACCACCGCGAACACCAGCAGGGCAAGCTCGGTGTTACGGCGGCTGGGCGCGCCGATCGAACCGATCGTCGAGGTGTGCGTCGTCGTGTTGGTAGTGCTGCTCATGGCGTGACAGGGCCCCTCACGGCTGCTTACTGCTTACCGCACAGCGAGACCAGCTTCTGCTCTTCGTCGGAGAGGCTGGGGCCGGGTGTCGGAGTGGGTGCGGTCTTGGACTTGTTCGCGGACTGGGTGCCGGACGCGGTCGGCTGCGTCGACGCCGCCACCTGGGTCGTGCCGGGCTTCGCCGTACCGGACTGGGACAGCGGCTCCTTCGCCGTGCCCTCCGTGCCGCCGGCCTGACCCTCACCGGTCTTGGCGTTCTCGCTCTCGGCCGCCCGGCGCTGTGCGTCCTTCTTGCACGCCGACGCCTGCGTCGCCAACTCGTCGATCTTGTCATTGGCCTCGACGAGACCGCCCTCGGCGATCGTCGCCTCGACCTGCTTGCGCTGATACGGCGGGAGGTACTTGAGTTCGATCTCGGGGTGGTCCTTCTGGACCTTCGACAGACTCACCCACGCCAGGTCCTGGCTGATCCCGCGGTACAGCGCCACGTGCTCGTCCTTGGAGCCGACGAAATACTGCGTCTGCGTCCAGCGGTAACCGCCGTAGAGGCCGCCGCCGACGACCGCGAGCGCCAGCACCACGAAGAACGACCGCTTCAGCCACTTCCGGCCGCCGCCCCGCTTCACGAAGTCGTCGTCGCCGTACGCGCCGAAGCCCCCCTCGGGTGCGTACCCCGCCGGGTCGCCGCTGTCCGGCGGGCCGAACTCGCCGCCGCCCGCGCCGCCCTGACCGCCCTGGCCCGGCACCGGCCGGCCGAGGCCGGAGGCGCGGCCCGCGGGGGTCTGCATGGCGCCGCCGTCGTGCAACTGGTGCTGGTTCTCGGCGACCGCGCCGACGACGACCGGGGTGTCCGACAGCTGCTCGGCGAGCGTGTCGCCGCTGTCGATGTCGAGGACGTCGGCGACGATCACCGTGATGTTGTCGGGGCCGCCGCCGCGCAGCGCGAGCTGGATCAGCTCCTGCACGGTCTCCTGCGGTCCCTGATAGCTCGCGAGGGTGTCCTCCATCGTCTGGTGCGACACGACACCGGAGAGACCGTCGGAACAGATCAAGTACCGGTCGCCCGCGCGGACTTCACGGATCGACAGATCGGGCTCGACATGGTCGCCGCTGCCCAGCGCGCGCATCAGCAGCGACCGCTGCGGATGCGTGGTGGCCTCCTCCTCGGTGATCCGGCCCTCGTCGACGAGCCGCTGCACCCAGGTGTGGTCCTGCGTGATCTGCGTCAGCACACCGTCGCGCAGCAGATACGCGCGCGAGTCGCCGACATGGACGAGGCCGAGGCGCTGCCCGGTCCACAGCAGGGCGGTGAGCGTCGTGCCCATGCCCTCCAGCTGCGGGTCCTCCTCGACCATCAGCCGCAGTTGGTCGTTCGCGCGCTGCACGGCGGTGCCGAGCGAGGTGAGGATGTCGGAGCCCGGCACGTCGTCGTCGAGCGTCACGAGGGTCGAGATCACCTCGGAGCTGGCCACTTCACCGGCGGCCTGGCCGCCCATGCCGTCGGCGATCGCGAGCAGGCGCGGACCGGCATAGCCCGAGTCCTCGTTGCCCTCGCGGATCATGCCCTTGTGCGATCCGGCGGCGAAGCGCAGTGACAGACTCATGCGCACCTCGCCCGTCGGCTCCGGGTACAGCCGGTCGTGTCGAGCCACACTGCCCACCCTCCGGTCGGGAGCGCGCTGGCGTCCGTCGTACGGACCGCGTCGGCTCGCTCGCTCCGCTCGCTCATTGTCGTACTACTTCCGCAGCTCGATGACGGTCTTGCCGATGCGGATCGGCGCGCCCAGCGGAATCGGTGTCGGAGTCGTCAGACGGCTCCGGTCGAGATACGTGCCGTTGGTGGAGCCCAGGTCCTCGACGATCCACTGGCCGTCACGGTCCGGATAGATCCTGGCATGCCGACTGGACGCGTAGTCGTCGTCCAGCACGATCGTCGAATCGTGGGCCCGGCCGAGCGTGATCGTCTGGCCCTGCAGCGCGACCGTGGTGCCGGTGAGGGTGCCTTCGGACACGACCAGCTTCGTCGGCGCACCGCGCCGCTGGCGCCCGCCGCTCTGCTGCTGGCCGCGCTGCTGCGGGGGCGCGGCCTGCCGGGCGTTCTGCTGCGGGCGCGGACTCTCACGCCGCGAACCGCGCTGCGTGACACGCGTACCGAACAGATCGCTGCGGATGACCTGGACGGCCACGATCACGAACAGCCACAGAACGGCCAGGAAACCCAGCCGCATGACCGTCAGGGTCAGCTCTGACATTGCCCCCGCTTCACCCTTCGGCTTGCCGGTAAATGATGGTGGTGCTGCCCACGACGATCCGCGAGCCGTCGCGGAGCGTAGCGCGGGTGGTGTGCTGCCCGTCTACCACGATGCCGTTGGTAGACCCGAGATCCTGGATCGTCGAGGGCGTTCCGGTCCGGATCTCACAGTGCCGGCGCGAGACGCCGGGATCGTCGATCCGCACGTCGGCGTCGGTGCTGCGGCCCAGCACCAGCGTCGCGCGGGAGATCTGATGGCGGGTGCCGTTGATCTCGACCCAGCGCCGCACCTGGGCCCCGGGCAGCGGCCCGGGAGCCGCGCCGGGACGGCGGTCCGCGGCGCCCGGCCGGCCGCCGGGGGGCGGTGCCGCGGGCATCGGGGGCGCGCCGGCGGGCTGCGCGGGATAGCCGCCGCCCGCGCCCGCGGGCTGGGGATAGCCGTAGCCACCGCGGCCCGGCGCCGGGGGCGCGGGGTTCGCGGGGGGCGGGGGTGCGCCGCGCCCCGGGGCGCCCGCGGCGGCGTGCGGCGCGGCCGGGCCGCCTCCGGCCCCGGGCTGGGACGTGCTGGACGCGAGGGTGCGGCTGCGGACGCGGTACAGACCGGTGTCGAGATCGTCGGCCTTCTCCAGATGGACCTTGATGGGGCCCATGAAGGTGTACCGCTGCTGCTTCGCGTAGTCGCGGACCATGCCGGACAGTTCGTCACCGAGCTGTCCCGAGTACGGGCTCAGCCGCTCGAAGTCGGGGGCGCTCAGCTCCACGATGAAGTCGTTGGGCACGACCGTGCGGTCGCGGTTCCAGATCGTCGCGTTGTTGTCGCACTCGCGCTGGAGCGCGCCGGCGATCTCGACGGGCTGGACCTCGGACTTGAAGACCTTGGCGAAGGTGCCGTTGACCAGACCTTCGAGGCGCTGTTCGAACTTCTTCAGGACTCCCATGGGGCACCTCCTCCTTCGTTGCCGTCCTGGTACTGCTTACTGATCGTATCCACGCGCCGGTAAATCGGCTGGTTCCCCCTGTCTGCCCGGCCGACGAGTGTCGACCCTCACAGGACATGCCCTGCGGCGGGCCCCTCGATCCTTCCGTGCCCCTGCTGAACGCGACCTGTATGCGACCTGTACGTGACCTGGCCTTACGGGGCCTGGTCACCGGGCCGGGCGGACCTCTCCGACAAGGGGATCGTAGAGGGGGCCCTCAGCCAGTGTCGCGCACCTGGAGAACACCCCTGCCCACTCCGGCGCCACGGGCCGAGGCTGGTGCCAGGTTGAAACATGTTGGGGACGGAGGGGTGGGGGTGGGTGGGGGGACTCGGGGTAGTGGAGGGGGTTGGAGAGGTGGGTCGGGGCCGGGTCGGCGGGTCGGGTCCGGAGGGCGGGTCGGGGGTCGGGGGTCGTGGGCCGTGGAGGGGTGGCGGGGCGAGGGGGCGAGGGCGAGGGGGCGAGGGGTGGCGGGTCCCGTAATGACTCAACTACTCACAGTCCTGCCGGGTTCCCGGTACGGCGGACTCCGTGCGGCGGAGGTGGGTCGGGGGTGTGGCTGTGGTGGGGCAGGGGGGTGGTGGAGGGGTGGTGGAGGGGCTGCGTCAGGCGGCGGTGCGGGGGCGGGACCTCCGGCGGTACGAGGGTGGGCGAGGGCGGGTCCGGCGGCGGGGTGAGGGGCGGGTCTGGCTGGTCAGGGGTGCTGAATACGGATGTGAATCCACCGTCTCCCCCGTGCTAATCTTCTGCATGTCGGACGGCGTTCACCCCCCTGCCGGGGGCCGGAAGACAGCACCCATGCGCGGGTGGCGGAATAGGCAGACGCGCTGGATTCAGGTTCCAGTGCCCGAAAGGGCGTGGGGGTTCAACTCCCCCCTCGCGCACCAGCAAAGAGGCCCTCACGGTTCGCCGTGAGGGCCTCTTTCGTATGCCTGGCGGAGGGTGCGCGTCCGCGCGCCGGGGGCGACGGTGTGGCGTATCTCTCAGGTGCGGATCGGGGAACTCCTGTCGGTGGCTACGCGGCCGAGGTGAGGCGGGCGGCGAGGGACTTGGCCTTGGTGGCCGCGTCCTCCAGGGCCTTCTCGCGGGAGGCGTCGGCGAGCGGGATGAGTTCCGCCATGGCCGGCGCCGTACGGGCCAGGGTCAGCTCCGGGACGATGAAGTCGACGTCGAGGCCGAGCATTTCGCCGAGCAGGTCGCGCAGGTAGTTCTGCACGTATTCGAAGGGCTCGCGGGGGGTGCCCGGCGCGTACGAGCCGCCGCGGCTGGCGACGACCGTGACGGGCTTGCCCTTCGTGGACGAGGTCGGGCCCGCGGTGCGGCCCACCAGGATCACCTGGTCCAGCCATGCCTTCAGCGTGGACGGGATGGAGAAGTTGTACATCGGCGCGCCGATCAGCAGGGCGTCCGCGCGCTCCAACTCCTCGATCAGCGCGACGCGTTGCGCGAACGCGGCGGCCTGCTCGGGGCTGTGCGTGGTCGGATCCGCGAACCCGGCGGAGGCCGCGAGCCCGTCCAGATGCGGAACCGGATCCGCCGAGAGGTCGCGGTAGAGCACCGTGCCCTCGGGGTGCTGGGCCTCCCACGCGCTACGGAACGTGGACGTCACGGCGCGGGAAGCGGAAGCGGACTCCGGGAAGAGGGACGAGTCCAGGTGCAGGAGGGTGGCCATCGTGATCTCCGGGACGAGTAGGCGGGAGTTATTTCCTTCGTAGCTATTCTTAGCACAGCTACTTACTTTTCTTCACCCCATCCCTGGCGGGCAGTACCCTGTGGGGCATGGGGACCCCGGAAACGCACGGCGAAGAGGCCTGCACACAGGTCGATGTCGGCATGACCCGTGTCTTCGCGCTGCTCGGCAAGCGCTGGACCGGCCTGATCGTCGCCGTCCTCATCGGACAGCCAGTGCACTTCGCCGATCTGCGCCGTGCCATTCCGGGCATCAGCGAACGCATGCTGTCGGACCGCCTCACCGAACTCGGCGCGGCCGGCCTCGTCGTACGCGAGGTCGTCGAGGGCCCTCCGTTGCGGGTGTCCTACCGGCTGACCGAGGCCGGCGCGGCCCTGGGGCCCGCCCTCAAGGAACTCGGACAGTGGGCCGAGGAGCATCTGCCGGGGGAGAACGAGGCTTGTTCCGCGCAGTTGCGGGGCGACGGGGGCGACGGGGGCGCTGGGAGCAGTGGGGGCGCTGGGGGCCCGGGGGGTCCTGGGGTTCCTGGAGGCGTGGGCGGCACGGGGTGTTAGGTCCGTCGTCACCACGGGTGGGTGAACGGGTTTTCCACAGGTCAAGGCTTGTCCACAGGGCCTGACGCCGATTCGTGGGCGGCGGTACGGTCGTGGCCAGTTGATGTTCATCGGGTACGGATGCCGGCAGGGGTTCGTACCGGCTGCGGGGGAGGCGTTCGGGGTGTCCGAGGGTGCGGTGGGGACGGGCTTGGTTGGAGGAGCGGGGTCCGTCGTCAGGACCGGAGTGACTGCGGGGGTCGGAGGGACCGCGGGGTCGGGGCGGTTGCCGAGGGTGCGTGGGTTCGCTCACGGCGCCGCGGTGCCGGGAGGCTCGGACGGTTCGCCGGGGGGTGGTTCGGTGTGGGGCGGCGGCTCGGTCAAGGACGAGGGCAGGGCGCTGCGTGAGCGGGTACCGCGTAGTGCGCATGCCGCGCTCACCGTGGACGGTGCCCGGCCCGACGCCGTGGCGGCCGTCGAGGAGTCCAACCGGGGCCGGCTGACGGAACTCACACCGATACGGGTCGGCAGAATGGCCGCCACCCCCTTCGCCTTCCTGCGCGGCTCAGCGGGGCTCATGGCGTACGACCTGGCGCGCACCCCCGTCACGGGAGTCGGCGCCCAGATATGCGGCGACGCCCACGCGGCGAACTTCGGGCTGTACGGCGACCCGCGCGGCGGCCTGGTCATCGACCTCAACGACTTCGACGAGACCGTGCACGGACCGTGGGAGTGGGACGTCAAGCGGCTGGCGGCCTCACTCGTCCTCGCCGGGCGGGAGACGGGCGCCGACGAGGACACCTGTCGCAAGGCGGCCTTCGACGCGGCCGGCGCCTACCGCCGCACCATGCGCCTGCTCGCGAAACTGCCGGTCCTCGACGCATGGAACGCCATCGCCGACGAGGAACTCGTCTCGCACACCGACGCGCACGACCTCCTCGGCACCCTGGACCGGGTCGCGGAGAAGGCCCGTAACAACACCAGCGGCCGGTTCGCGGCGAAATCGACGGAGGCCGTCGAGGGCGGCGGTCGCCGGTTCGTCGACGCGTCACCGGTGCTGCGCCGCATACCGGACGCCGAGGCGGCATCGGTCGCGGCGGCCCTCGGTGACTACGTCGACACGCTCTCGGAGGACCGCCTCCCGCTGCTGGCCCGGCACAGCATCCAGGACGTGGCGTTCCGAGTGGTCGGCACGGGCAGCGTCGGGACCCGGTCGTATGTGGTGCTGCTCCTGGACCACCGGGGCGAGCCGCTGGTCCTCCAAGTGAAGGAGGCCCGCGCATCGGCTCTTCTCCCGCATCTGGCCACCGCCGGATTCGACGCCCCGGACGCGGGGCACGAGGGCCGGCGCGTGGTGCTCGGGCAGAAGCGGATGCAGGTCGTCAGCGACATCCTGCTCGGCTGGACCACGGTCGGTGAACGGCCCTTCCAGGTACGCCAGTTCCGCAACCGCAAGGGCAGCGTCGACCCCGCCGCCCTCGCCGCCGACCAGCTCGACGACTACGGTCGGATGACCGGAGCCCTGTTGGCCCGCGCCCACGCCCACAGCGCGGACCCCCGTCTGATCGCGGCGTACTGCGGCAAGAACGAGCAACTGGACGAGGCGATGGCGACATTCGCGGTCACCTACGCCAACCGCACCGAGGCAGACCACGCGACGCTGGTCGCGGCGGTACGGGAGGGAAGGGTGCGGGCGGAACTGGGCGTCTGAGGGGACCTCCGGGGGCGGACGCGTGGGGAGGGGGCGATGCCGGGGTGGGGCGGGTCACTCTGGGCGGGGGGTGAGGGAGGGGAGGGGGAGGGAGGGGAGGGGGAGGGAGGGGGGAGGGGCCCCCTCCGTGCTCGGTTCTCTTTCGCATCGCCTCGGCTCGCCTCGGCTCGGCGGAACCGTTCCCTCAGGTGGCCTAGGGTGGGGTGGGTGACGACTTCGGAAGCCGGGCCGAGCGAGACCGAGGGCCCCGAGGGGCCGACCGCGGACGCCGGGGCCGGGCAGAGTGGTGGAGCCCGGCCCGAGGAGCGGTTGGAGCGGGCGGTGCGGGTCGCCGAGCAGGCGTTGATCGAGTTCGAGATCGCGGTGGAGACCTTCCGTATCGAGGTCGACAACTTCTCCCGTCTGCATCACCAGAAGCTCGGTCCGATGTACGCGCGCCTGGACGAGCTGGACGCGCGGATCGCCGAGGCGAAGGCGGCCCGTAGCGGGGACCCCGAGGACCGGCGCAAGGCGGACGAGGCGCGCGCCCGGGTCATGCCCATGCCCAACGTGGAGGAGCTGTTCCACGACTGGATGGACTCCGACGGGCTCTCGCCGGAGGCCGCGGCCATGCTGACCGAGCAGCCGGTCAGGCCCCCGCAGCGGGTGCGCCCCAGTGACGAGGCCCGCAAGCTCTACCGCGAGCTGGCCCGTAAGTCGCACCCGGACCTGGCCCAGGACGACAAGGAGCGGGACCGGCGCGAGGAGTTCATCGCCCGGGTCAACGCCGCCTACGCCCGGGGCGACGAGGCGCTGCTGCGGGAGCTGGCCGAGGAGTGGGCCGCCGGACCCGTGCCGCCGGAGCGGCAGCCGAGCCCGAGCGAGGAGCTGTACGCCCGCCTCGAATGGCTGTCGCACCGCAAGGAGCTGCTGGCCGTTGTCGCCCGCGAACTGGAGGAGAGTGCCATCGGCGCGATGCTCCGGATGGCGCCCGACGACCCGGACACGCTGCTCGACGAGATCGCCGAGCAGCTTCTCGCCCAGGTCGCCGAGCGGGAGGCGGAGCTGAGTCGGCTCGTCCAGGAGATCGGCTGAACCGTACGGTCGGGCGTCGGGTAGCGTCGGGTGCATGCATTTCGGATCTGGTGTGCCCACGGTCGCGGTCGGTGATCTCACGGACGGTGACTTCCTGCTGGACGTCCGCGAGGACGACGAATGGGAGGCGGGCCATGCCGGTGGCGCGCTGCACATTCCGATCAGCGAATTCGTCGCCCGGTACGGGGAGTTGACGCAGGCCGCTCCGCAGGACGGGAAGATCCATGTGATCTGCCGCTCGGGCGGGCGTTCGGCGCAGGTCGCCACGTATCTGGTGCAGCAGGGCATCGACGCCGTGAACGTGGCCGGCGGCATGCAGGTGTGGGAGGCCGCCGGGCGCCCCGTCGTGGACGCCAAGGGTCAGCCGGGCACTGTGATCTAGACCCAACGCCGTTCAGTTAGGCGGGGCTGGGTGGTGTCAAGGGTCGGTTGCGAGCATGTTGATGCTGATGGTGGCCTGGTAGGTGGCCCGGTCGAT
>NZ_JBIVUQ010000013.1:0-227108 GCF_044757265.1 Streptomyces sp. NPDC091292
ACGCCCGGCACGGTCGTGAACTCGTGCAGGACACCGTCGACACGGATGGACGTGACCGCCGCACCCGGGATCGAGGAGAGGAGCGTACGCCGCAGAGAGTTGCCGAGGGTGTAACCGAAGCCCGGCTCCAGCGGCTCGATGACGAACCGGGAGCGGAACTCGTCGACGACCTCTTCGGTCAACGAGGGACGCTGAGCGATCAGCATGTGTTCAGATCCTTCAGTCGTGGACGCCCGCTATTTGACGTCCTACGGGTACTACGTACAGCAAGGGTACGGGCGGCACGGCCCGAAAAGGGACGTACCGCCCGACAAACCGCTCGACGGACCGGCCGCGAGCGACCGGTCACCGTGCGTCAGACGCCGTGCGTCAGACGCGACGGCGCTTCGGCGGACGGCAGCCGTTGTGCGGGGTGGGCGTGACGTCCTGGATCGAGCCGACCTCAAGACCGGTGGCCTGGAGGGAGCGGATCGCGGTCTCACGGCCGGAGCCGGGACCCTTGACGAAGACGTCGACCTTGCGCATGCCGTGCTCCTGCGCGCGGCGCGCGGCCGACTCGGCGGCCATCTGCGCGGCGAACGGGGTCGACTTGCGCGAGCCCTTGAAGCCGACGTGGCCGGCGGAGGCCCAGGAGATCACGTTGCCCGTGGGGTCCGTGATCGAGACGATGGTGTTGTTGAACGTGCTCTTGATGTGCGCGTGGCCGTGAGCGACGTTCTTCTTTTCCTTGCGGCGCACCTTCTTGGCAGCGCCCTGACGACCCTTGGGGGGCATCTATATCTCCTACGGGAGGTGGTCGGTCCTACAGCGAAGACCGCTGACGAGCGTCCGCTGCGGACTACTTCTTGCCCGGCTTCTTCTTGCCGGCGATGGCGCGACGCGGGCCCTTGCGGGTGCGGGCGTTGGTGCTGGTGCGCTGACCGTGGACGGGCAGGCCACGGCGGTGACGCAGACCCTGGTAGCAGCCGATCTCCACCTTGCGGCGGATGTCGGCCTGAACCTCACGACGGAGGTCACCCTCGGTCTTGAGGTTGGCGTCCACGTACTCGCGGATCTTGACCAGCTCCTCCTCGGAGAGGTCACGAACGCGGGTGTCGGGGTTCACGCCGGTCTCGGCCAGCGTCTGCTGGGAAAGCGTCCGGCCGATGCCGAACACGTAGGTGAGGGCGACCTCCACGCGCTTTTCGCGCGGGATGTCAACACCGGAAACGCGTGCCATTCAATGGCTCCAGTTGATTCTCGGAGGTCTTCCACAGAGCCGTTCCCGCCCGCCGACCCCGAGGGGTGGTACGAGCCGGGTCCCCGGCCTCCGACCGGGGGTGTCGGACCGTGACCGGTCCGGACTCCGCGTATGTACATGTTGTGCTGCGTCGCGTGAAGTTCTGCGGGTGCAGAAGGTGCGGTCGTGCGTCAGCCCTGGCGCTGCTTGTGGCGCGGGTTGTCGCAGATGACCATGACCCGGCCGTGACGGCGGATCACCCTGCACTTGTCGCAGATCTTCTTGACGCTCGGCTTGACCTTCATGGGTGAGGTTCTCCGGGTCAGTGCCATCGCCCCACGGGAAGCGGGGCGCGGGCAAGATCTACTTGTAGCGGTAGACGATCCGGCCACGCGTGAGGTCGTACGGAGACAGCTCCACCACGACCCGGTCGTCAGGGAGGATGCGGATGTAGTGCATACGCATCTTGCCGCTGATGTGTGCCAGGACCTGGTGGCCGTTCTGGAGCTCGACCTTGAACATGGCGTTCGGAAGAGACTCGACGACAGTGCCCTCGATCTCGATGGCACCTTGCTTCTTGGCCACGCTTCGCCCTTCGAATCGACTACCTTGATCGACTCCCAGCGCGGGCATGCAGGCATGCAGGCATGCGGGTGCACGGGAGCCGACGAGTCAGTCTACGTCAGGGCCCTCGGAAAGACGAATCGAGGGAGGATGCCCCGGATCGGAGATTTTTAAGCCGGACCGCCCGCAAACCACCCGGGCAAACGCGCCTTTACGTCACGCGAGCGGGTCCGGCGCCGCCGTGACCCCGTACTCGGCGAGCTTCGCCTTTCCGCAGTCCGGGGCGGTGAGGACGAGGGGGCCCTGTTCGGTCAGCGCGATGGAGTGCTCCCAGTGCGAGGACCAGGTGCCGTCGGTGGTGATGACCGTCCACTCGTCGCTCAGGACCTCGGTCTTCGGGGTGCCGAGGGAGACCATCGGCTCGATGGCGAGACAGAAGCCGGGGACCAGCTTGGGACCCTTGCCCCGCTTGCGCTCCACATAGTTCAGCAGGTGCGGGTCCATGTGCATCTCGGTGCCGATGCCGTGCCCGCCGTAGTCCTCGACGATCCCGTACCGCCCGCCGCCCGGCTTGGGCTGCCGGCGGATGTAGGTCTCGATGGCGCGGGAGACGTCGACCAGCCGGTTGCCGCTCTTCATGGCGGCGATCCCGGCCCACATGGACTCCTCGGTCACCCGGGACAGCTCGACCAGCTCCGGAGCGTGACCACTGCCCACGAAGGCGGTGTACGCGGCGTCGCCGTGCCAGCCGTCGATGATGGCGCCGGCGTCGATCGAGATGATGTCGCCGTCCTTGAGAACGACATCCTCACTGGGGATGCCGTGGACGACCACCTCGTTGACGGAGGTGCAGATGGTGGCGGGGAAACCGCCGTACCCGAGGAAGTTCGACTTGGCGCCGTGCTCGGCGAGCACCTTGCGGGCGACGTCGTCCAGGTCCTTGGTGGTGGCCCCCGGCACCGCCGCCTCGCGGGTCGCCGCGTGCACCGCGGCCACGACCAGCCCCGCCCGCCGCATCGTGGCGATCTGCTCGGGGGTTTTGATCTGCACCATGACGGCGGGGGCCTTTCTGGACCGGTAAAAGGGTTACTCGCACAACGATACGGCCGCGACACCCGGTGGGTGGCGCGACCGTATACGCGGGGTCCGGGAGCCGGTCCCGGATGTCTTGCCTAAGCCGCGGCGTCGTCCTTGAGGGCGGCCATCGCGCGGCCGGTGACGTCCTCCACCTTGCCGAGCGCCGAGATCGTCACGACCAGGCCCTGGGCCCGGTAGTAGTCGATGATCGGCTCGGTCTGCGTGTGGTAGACCTCCAGGCGCTTGCGCACCGTCTCCTCGCTGTCGTCCTCGCGCTGGTACAGCTCCCCGCCGCAGATGTCACAGACACCCTCGACCTTGGGCTGCTTGTACTGCACATGGAAGACATGGCTGGAGTCGTTGCGGCAGGTACGGCGGCCTGCGATGCGCTTGACCACCTCGTCCTCGGGGACCTCCAGGTCGAGCACGGCGTCCAGCTTCATGGACTCGGCCTTGAGCATCTCGTCCAGCGCCTCGGCCTGCGACACGTTCCGCGGGAAACCGTCGAGCAGGAAGCCGTTCTCGGCGTCCGGCTGCTCCATACGGTCCTTGGCCATGCCGATGGTGACCGAGTCCGGCACCAGAATGCCCTCGTCCATGAACGCCTTCGCCTGCTTGCCCAGCGCCGTGCCCTGACTGATGTTGGCGCGGAACAGGTCGCCCGTGGAGATGTGCGGGATCGACAAGTTCTTCGCCAGGAACGCGGCCTGCGTTCCCTTACCTGCACCGGGCGGCCCGACGAGGACGATTCGCATCAGCGGAGGAACCCTTCGTAATTGCGCTGCTGAAGCTGGCTCTCGATCTGCTTCACCGTCTCAAGACCCACACCCACGATGATCAGGATGCTTGTCCCGCCGAAGGGGAAGTTCGCGTTCGCCCCGAATCCCACCAACGCCATCGTTGGCACGAGAGCGATCAGCCCCAGATACAGCGACCCCGGCCAGGTGATCCGGTTGAGTACGTAGCTCAGATACTCAGCGGTCGGTCGGCCAGCCCGGATGCCCGGGATGAAGCCACCATACTTCTTCATGTTGTCCGCTACTTCCTCGGGGTTGAACGAGATCGCCACGTAGAAGAACGCGAAGAAAACGATCAGGAGGAAGTACATGGTGATGTAAATCGGGTGGTCACCCTTGGTGAGGTTCTGGTCGATCCAGGTCTTCCAGCCCGCGTTGCCTCCGGAGAACTGCGCGATGAGCGCCGGAATGTAGAGCAGCGAGGACGCGAAGATGACCGGAATCACACCCGCCTGGTTGACCTTCAGCGGGATGTAGGTCGACGTACCGCCGTAGGACCGGCGGCCGATCATCCGCTTCGCGTACTGGACCGGGATGCGCCGCTGCGCCTGCTCGACGAAGACGACCAGGCCGACCATGACGAGTCCGACGAGGATGACGGTGCCGAACTCGATCCAGCCGTCGGCGAGCGTGCCCTGCTTCTTGATGGCCCACAGCGCGGCCGGGAAGGTGGCGGCGATCGAGATGAACATCAGGATCGACATGCCGTTGCCGATGCCGCGGTCGGTGATCAGCTCACCGAGCCACATGACGATCGCCGTACCGGCGGTCATGGTGATGACCATCGTGGTGGTGATGAAGATCGACTGGTCGGGCACGATCTGACCGGCGACCGGGCAGCCCTGGAAGAGCGCGCCGGTACGGGCGGTCGCGACGAGACCGGTGCCCTGGAGGATGGCGAGGGCGACCGTCAGATAACGCGTGTACTGCGTGATCTTCGCCGTACCGGCCTGGCCCTCCTTCTTGAGGGCTTCGAGCCGTGGGATCACGACGGTGAGCAGTTGGAGAATGATGCTCGCCGTGATGTACGGCATGATGCCGAGCGCGAAGACCGTGATCTGCAACAGCGCGCCACCACTGAACATGTTGACCAGACCGAACAGGCCCTGGTTCGCACTGGCCTGGTCCATACAGATCTGGACGTTCTTGTAGCTGACGCCGGGGATCGGGATATGTGTACCGATCCGGTAGATCACGATGATGGCAAGCGTGAAGAGCAGCTTCTTGCGCAGGTCGGGCGTCTTAAACGCTCGGGCGAACGCGGTGAGCACGGTGCCTCCTGCGACCCCCCGCGCAGAGCGAAGAGGTGACGGTCTTGAGGATCGACGAATAAGTGAGGAACAGACAACAGCGCACGCCACCTTACCGGCGACCTGGCCCCCCTTGGAACGACCAACCGGGGATACCCCTTTTGTGGAGTATCCCCGGTGGGACGTTCACGTCATCGTGCTCAGACGAGCTCGGTGACGGTGCCGCCGGCGGCGGCGATCTTTTCCTTGGCGGATCCGGAGACGGCATCGACCGTCACCTGGAGCGCCACGGTGATCTCGCCCTGGCCGAGGACCTTGACGAGGCTGTTCTTGCGGACGGCACCCTTGTCGACCAGGTCGGCAACGGTGACCTCCCCACCCTCGGGGTAGAGGGCGGCGAGCTTGTCCAGGTTCACGACCTGGTACTCGGTCCGGAACGGGTTCTTGAAGCCCTTGAGCTTCGGGAGCCGCATGTGGAGGGGCATCTGCCCACCCTCGAAGCGCTCCGGAACCTGGTAACGGGCCTTGGTGCCCTTGGTACCACGACCGGCCGTCTTACCCTTCGACGCCTCACCACGACCCACACGGGTCTTGGCGGTCTTGGCGCCCGGGGCGGGACGGAGGTTGTGGATCTTGAGCGGCTTCTGCTCCGCCATGATCAGTCGACCTCCTCGACCGACACGAGGTGGCGGACGGTGTGCACCATGCCGCGGAACTCGGGGCGGTCCTCCTTGACGACCACGTCGTTCAGGCGCTTGAGCCCGAGCGAACGCAGGGTGTCACGGTGGTTCTGCTTGCTGCCGATGTAGGACTTCGTCTGCGTGATCTTGAGACGGGCCATCACGCACCCGCTCCCGCACGCGCCCGCAGCAGAGCCGCGGGGGCGACGTCCTCAAGGGGCAGACCGCGGCGGGCCGCGATCTCCTCGGGACGCTGGAGACCCTTGAGGGCCGCCACCGTCGCGTGCACGATGTTGATCGCGTTGTCGGAGCCCAGGGACTTCGACAGGATGTCGTGCACTCCGGCGCACTCCAGGACGGCGCGCACCGGGCCACCGGCGATGACGCCGGTACCGGGGGAAGCAGGCTTCAGCAGGACGACGCCCGCCGCCTTCTCACCCTGGATGGGGTGCGGGATGGTGCCCTGGATCCGGGGGACCTTGAAGAAGTGCTTCTTGGCCTCCTCCACACCCTTGGCGATGGCGGCCGGCACCTCCTTGGCCTTGCCGTATCCGACACCCACGGTGCCGTCACCGTCGCCCACCACGACCAGCGCGGTGAAGCTGAAGCGACGACCACCCTTCACAACCTTGGCGACGCGGTTGATCGCGACAACGCGCTCAACGTACGCGGTCTTCTCGGCGGCGGCAGCGCCACCGTCACGGCCCTTCCGGTCCCGCCGCTCGCCGCCACCGGCACCGCCACCGCGGCGCTGGGGTCCAGCCATTGGAATTACCTCTCTCTGTTTCCGCTAGCTACGGAACCAGGACTCAGAACTTGAGTCCGGCTTCGCGGGCGGCGTCCGCCAGGGCAGCGATGCGCCCGGCGTACTGGTTGCCACCACGGTCGAATACGACAGCCTCGACGCCCGCGGCCTTGGCGCGCTCGGCGACGAGAGCGCCGACCTTGCCGGCCTGAGCGGACTTGTCGCCCTCGGCGCCGCGGACGGCGGTGTCCAGGGTCGACGCCGACGCCAGGGTGTGACCCTTGATGTCGTCGATGACCTGGGCCACGATGTGGCGGTTCGAACGCGTCACGACCAGGCGCGGACGCTCGGCCGTACCCGAGACCTTCTTGCGGATCCGGATGTGGCGGCGCTTGATGGCGGCACGCTTGTAAGCGTCGCCCTTAGCGATCTTCGTACCGTATGCCATGGCTTACTTACCCGCCTTTCCGACCTTGCGGCGGATGACTTCGCCCTCGTACTTGACACCCTTGGCCTTGTACGGGTCGGGCTTGCGCAGCTTGCGGATGTTGGCGGCGACCTCGCCGACCTTCTGCTTGTCGATGCCCTCGACCGAGAGACGGGTCGGGGACTCCACCTTGAAGCTGATGCCCTCGGGCGCCTCGACCACGATCGGGTGGCTGTATCCCAGCGCGAACTCCAGGTTGGAGCCCTTCGCCTGGACGCGGTAACCGACACCGCTGATTTCGAGCTTCTTCACGTAACCCTGGGTCACGCCGGTGATCATGTTCGCCACCAGCGTGCGGGACAGGCCGTGCAGGGCCTTGTTCTGACGCTCGTCGTTGGGGCGGGTGACGTTGAGCACGCCGTCCTCGCCCTTAGCGATCTCGATCGGCGCCACGACGGTGTGGGAGAGAGCGCCCTTGGGGCCCTTCACCTGAACCGTGCGGCCATCGATGGTGACGTCCACGCCGGCGGGAACCGTGATGGGGAGCTTGCCAATACGCGACATAGCTGTTTCCTCCGTTCCCTTCCGCTACCAGACGTAGGCGAGGACTTCCCCGCCCACGCCCTTCTTGCCGGCCTGCTTGTCGGTGAGGAGCCCGTGCGACGTGGAGATGATCGCCACGCCGAGGCCGCCGAGCACCTTCGGCAAACTGGTGGACTTCGCGTACACCCGGAGACCGGGCTTGGAGATCCGCTTGATCCCCGCGATGGAGCGCTCACGGTTGGGGCCGAACTTCAGCTCCAGGACGAGGTTCTTGCCGACCTCGGCTTCCTCGACCTTCCAGCCCGTGATGAAGCCCTCCTGCTGGAGGATCTCCGCGATGTGCGACTTGATCTTGCTGTGCGGCATTCCCACGGAGTCGTGGTACGCCGAGTTCGCGTTCCGCAGACGGGTGAGCATGTCTGCGATCGGATCAGTCATGGTCATGAATTGGCCTTCGGCCTCTCTCGCCGGGGTTTCCTGTATGCGCCATCCCTCTCCCCACACAGGGGCGGGACGGGTGCGGCGCGGGGACCTACGGCGTAGTAAGTCGTACGGGCGTCAGACGCCCAACCCTCCTAGCCTAAGCCATGGAGAGCAGGGCATCTGACCGAACCCTTTACTTACCGAGAGCGTCCGGAATCCCGAAGTAGGGGATTACCAGGAGCTCTTGGTCACGCCCGGCAGCTCGCCACGGTGAGCCATCTCACGAAGGCACACGCGGCAGAGGCCGAACTTGCGGTAAACGGAGTGCGGACGGCCACAGCGCTGGCAGCGGGTGTACGCACGCACACCGAACTTGGGCTTGCGGGCGGCCTTGGCAATGAGAGCCTTCTTCGCCATCTCGCTCACGCCTCCTTGAAGGGGAAGCCGAGGTGACGAAGGAGCGCGCGGCCCTCAGCGTCGTTGGTCGCCGTGGTGACCACGGTGATGTCCATACCCCGGACGCGGTCGATCTTGTCCTGGTCGATCTCGTGGAACATGACCTGCTCCGTGAGACCGAAGGTGTAGTTGCCACGGCCGTCGAACTGCTTGGGGGACAGACCGCGGAAGTCACGGATGCGCGGAAGCGCCAGCGACAGGGTGCGGTCCAGGAACTCCCACATGCGGTCGCCACGGAGCGTGACGTGGGCACCGATGGGCTGGCCCTCACGCAGCTTGAACTGCGCGATGGACTTACGGGCCTTGGTGACGGCCGGCTTCTGGCCGGTGATCGTGGTGAGGTCCTTGATGGCACCCTCGATCAGCTTGGAGTCGCGGGCGGCGTCGCCCACACCCATGTTGACCACGATCTTGACGAGGCCCGGCACCTGCATGATGTTCTCGTACGAGAACTCCTCACGCAGCTTGCCGATGATCTCCTCGCGGTACTTCGTCTTGAGCCGCGGAATGGTGGTGGTCGTCATCAGATGTCCTCACCCGTCCGCTTGGCAACGCGGATCTTGTTGCCCTCGTCGTCGAAGCGGTAACCGACGCGGGTCACGACCTTGTTGCCGTCCTTCTCCACGACGAGCTGAACATTGCTCACGTGGACCGGGGCCTCGGTGGTCACGATGCCGCCGGCCTGCGAGCCGCGGGCCGTCGGGCCGGCCTTGGTGTGCTTCTTGACCCGGTTGACACCCTCGACCAGGACACGCTCCTCGCGCGGGTAAGCGGCAATGACCTTGCCCTGCTTGCCCTTGTCCTTACCGGTGATGACCTGGACCAGGTCGCCCTTCTTGATCTTCATGCTTACAGCACCTCCGGAGCGAGCGAGATGATCTTCATGAACTTCTTCTCGCGCAGCTCACGGCCCACCGGGCCGAAGATACGGGTGCCACGGGGGTCGCCGTCGTTCTTCAGAATGACGGCGGCGTTCTCGTCGAAGCGGATGTACGAGCCGTCCGGACGGCGGCGCTCCTTGACGGTGCGAACGATGACCGCCTTGATGACGTCACCCTTCTTCACGTTGCCGCCGGGGATCGCGTCCTTGACGGTGGCGACGATGACATCGCCGATGCCCGCGTAGCGGCGGCCGGAACCACCGAGAACACGGATGCAAAGGATTTCCTTGGCACCAGTGTTGTCGGCGACCCGCAGCCGCGACTCCTGCTGGATCACGTCTATCTCCTGTGTGTCTGCCGGTTCCCCGGGGGCCGATCACTCGGCCCCCGGAGCCTGGCGGAACTGTTCCTAGGGGTCCCCTAGGAGGGATTACTTGGCCTTCTCAAGGATTTCGACGACGCGCCAGCGCTTCGTCGCCGAGAGCGGGCGGGTCTCCATGAGGAGGACCCGGTCACCGACACCGGCGGCGTTCTGCTCGTCGTGCGCCTTGAGCTTGTTCGTACGGCGGATGACCTTGCCGTACAGGGCGTGCTTCACGCGGTCCTCGACAGCGACGACGACGGTCTTGTCCATCTTGTCGCTGACGACGAGACCCTCACGGGTCTTGCGGAAGCCGCGGGCGGCGGCGGTCTTGTCAGTCACATTGCTCTCGCTCATCAGGCGCTCTCCACCGTCTCGATGCCCAGCTCGCGCTCACGCATCAGGGTGTAGATCCGCGCGATGTCCTTGCGGACGGCCTTCAGCCGGCCGTGGTTCTCAAGCTGACCGGTCGCCGCCTGGAAGCGGAGGTTGAACAGCTCTTCCTTGGCCTCGCGGAGCTTGTTCAGCAGCTCCTCGTTGCCCAGCTCGCGCAGCTCTGACGCCTTGGTACCGGCCGACATCACGCTTCACCTGCCTCGCGCCGGACAATGCGGCACTTCATCGGAAGCTTGTGAGCAGCGCGGGTGAGCGCCTCACGAGCAATCTTCTCGTTCGGGTAGGACAGCTCGAACATCACCCGACCGGGGTGAACGTTCGCGACCCACCACTCAGGGGAACCCTTACCGGAACCCATGCGGGTCTCGGCGGGCTTCTTCGTCAGCGGGCGGTCCGGGTAGATGTTGATCCAGACCTTGCCGCCACGCTTGATGTGACGGGTCATCGCGATACGAGCGGCCTCGATCTGACGGTTCGTCACGTACGCCGGAGTGACGGCCTGGATGCCGTACTCGCCGAACGCAACGGTGGTGCCGCCCTTGGCCTGACCACGCCGCTTCGGGTGGTGCTGCTTGCGGTGCTTGACCCTGCGGGGGATCAGCATGTCGGTCAGGCCTCCGTTCCGCCTGTAGTAGAGGGAGCGGCCTCGGCCGGAGCGGCAGCGGCGGGAGCCTCGGCCCGGGGGGCCTCGGACTGTCCACCCTGCTGCTGCGGCTTACGACCGCGACCGCCACGCTCGCCACCACGGCCACCGCGGGCCGGACGGTCGGCGCCGCCGCCGCCACGGGCCGGGCGGTTGCCGGCGCGCGCCGCGGCGTTCTCGGCGCGGACCTCGGCGATGTTCTTGACGTCGCCCTTGTAGATCCAGACCTTCACACCGATACGGCCGAAGGTCGTCTTGGCCTCGAAGAAGCCGTAGTCGACGTTCGCGCGGAGCGTGTGCAGGGGCACACGGCCCTCGCGGTAGAACTCCGAGCGGGACATCTCGGCGCCGCCGAGACGGCCACCGCACTGGATCTTGATGCCCTTGGCGCCGGCCTTCATCGCCGACTGCATGCTCTTACGCATGGCACGGCGGAAGGAGACACGCGAGGACAGCTGCTCGGCGACGGCCTGGGCCACCAGCTGAGCGTCCGTCTCCGGGTTCTTGACCTCAAGGATGTTGAGCTGGACCTGCTTGCCGGTCAGCTTCTCCAGGTCACCGCGGATACGGTCGGCCTCGGCGCCGCGGCGGCCGATGACGATGCCGGGACGCGCGGTGTGGATGTCCACCCGCACACGGTCACGGGTGCGCTCGATCTCCACCTTCGAGATGCCGGCGCGCTCCATGCCGGACGTCATCATCCGACGGATGGCGACGTCTTCCTTGACGTAGTCCTTGTACAGCTTGTCGGCGTACCACCGGGACTTGAAGTCCGTGGTGATGCCGAGCCGGAACCCATGCGGGTTAACCTTCTGGCCCATTACCGGGTTCCTTCCTTGCTGCTGACGACCACGGTGATGTGGCTGGTCCGCTTGCGGATCCGGTAGGCACGGCCCTGGGCGCGCGGCCGGAACCGCTTCAGGGTCGGACCCTCGTCCACGAACGCCTCGCTGATCACCAGCGAGGAAGCGTCGGTGTGGTCGTAGTTGTGCGCGGCGTTGGCGATGGCGCTGTCCAGCACCTTGCCGACCGGCACGCTCGCGGCCTGCGGGGCGAAACGCAGGACCGCCTGAGCCTCCGTGGCGTCCATGCCACGGATGAGGTCCACCACGCGGCGGGCCTTCATGGGCGTGACGCGGATGTACCGCGCCTGGGCCCTGGCTTCCATGGTTGTCCCTTCAGTGTTCGTCACGTGTGTCGATGTCATCTCGCGCCCCGCTTAGCGGCGCTTCGACTTGCGGTCGTCCTTGACGTGGCCGCGGAAGGTGCGGGTCGGCGAGAACTCGCCGAGCTTGTGGCCGACCATCGACTCGGTGACGAACACCGGGATGTGGATCTTGCCGTTGTGCACCGCGATCGTGTGGCCCAGCATGGCCGGGACGATCATCGAGCGACGGGACCAGGTCTTGATGACGTTCTTGGTGCCGGCTTCGTTCTGTACGTCCACCTTCTTGATCAGGTGGTCGTCGACGAAGGGCCCCTTCTTGAGACTGCGCGGCATCTGAACCCGCTCCTAGCGCTTCTTGTTCGTCTTGCGGCGGCGGACGATGTACTTGTTCGATGCCTTCTTCGGCGAACGCGTACGACCCTCCTTCTGACCCCACGGCGAGACCGGGTGGCGACCACCGGAGGTCTTGCCCTCACCACCACCGTGCGGGTGGTCAACCGGGTTCATCGCCACACCGCGGACGGTCGGGCGGACACCCAGCCAGCGCTTACGGCCGGCCTTGCCCCAGTTGATGTTCGACTGCTCGGCGTTGCCGACCTCGCCGACGGTGGCGCGGCAGCGCACGTCGACCAGGCGGATCTCTCCGGACGGCATACGGAGGTGGGCCATCGAGCCCTCCTTCGCGAGCAGTTGCACGGAGGCACCGGCGGAGCGGGCGAACTTGGCGCCGCCGCCCGGACGGAGCTCGATCGCGTGGATCGTGGTACCGACCGGGATGTTGCGGAGGGCCAGGTTGTTGCCGGGCTTGATGTCGGCCCCGGGGCCGTTCTCGACCCTGTCACCCTGCGACAGACCGCGCGGCGCGACGATGTAGCGCTTCTCGCCGTCGGCGTAGTGCAGCAGCGCGATGCGCGCGGTGCGGTTGGGGTCGTACTCGATGTGCGCGACCTTCGCCGGCACGCCGTCCTTGTCGTGCCGACGGAAGTCGATCACTCGGTAGGCGCGCTTGTGTCCGCCACCCTGGTGGCGAACGGTCACACGACCGGCGTTGTTACGGCCGCCCTTGCTGTGCAGCGGGCGGACCAGCGACTTCTCCGGCGTGGACCGCGTGACCTCGACGAAGTCGGCGACGCTGGAGCCACGACGGCCCGGAGTCGTCGGCTTGTACTTGCGGATACCCATTTCTCAGTCCTCGTCCGATATCGGACCAGGGCGCTCCGTTAGGAGGCCTGGCCGAAGATGTCGATACGGTCGCCCTCGGCGAGGGTCACGATCGCGCGCTTGCTGTCGGCACGCTTGCCGAAGCCCGTGCGGGTCCGCTTGCGCTTGCCCTGGCGGTTGATCGTGTTGACCCCGGTGACCTTGACCGAGAAGACCGCCTGGACGGCCTGCTTGATCTGGGTCTTGTTGGCACGCGGGTCGACGACGAACGTGTACTTGTTCTCGTCGAGCAGCGCGTAGCTCTTCTCCGAGACGACCGGCTTGAGGAGCACGTCACGGGGGTCCGTGAAGGACTTGCTCAGCGGCGTCTCGACGGTGTTCTTGCCCTCGGTGGCGTGGCGCTTCGCCTTGGCGACGCGCGCGGCCTTGGCGGCCTTGGCCGCCTTGGGGGCAATGCTCGGGTGACGCGTGGCCATCAGGCGTCGCTCCCTTCGGTCTCGTTGGTCGCGGCGGGCGCGCCGGACACGAAGGACTCGAAGGCGGTCTGGGTGAAGACCACGTCGTCCGAGACGAGCACGTCGTACGTGTTCAGCTGGCCCGGCTCCAGGATGTGCACCTGGGGCAGGTTGCGGGCGGACAGCCACGCGGCCTCGTCGGCCCGGTCGATGACCAGGAGCAGGTTCTTGCGCTCGCTGATCTTGCCGAACAGGGTCTTGGCGGCCTTCGTGGACGGGTTCTCGCCCTCGATCACGCCGGAGACGACGTGGATGCGGTTGTTGCGGGCCCGGTCGGTGAGGGCGTGGCGCAGGGCCGCGGCCTTCATCTTCTTCGGGGTCCGCTGCGAGTAGTCACGCGGCTGCGGGCCGTGGACGACGCCACCGCCTGCGAACTGCGGGGCGCGGGTCGAGCCCTGACGGGCGCGGCCGGTGCCCTTCTGGCGGTACGGCTTCTTGCCACCGCCGCGGACCTCGCCGCGTGTCTTGGTCTTGTGCGTGCCCTGGCGGGCAGCGGCCAGCTGGGCGACGACGACCTGGTGGATCAGCGGGATGCTGATCTTCTCGACGTCGAAGATCTCCGAGGGGAGCTCGACGGACCCGGCCTTGTCGCCTGCCGGCGAAAGGATGTCAATGGTGCTCATCGTTACCTCAGGCCCCCTTGGCCGCGGTACGGACCAGGACGAGGCCGCCGTTCGGACCAGGAACCGCGCCCTTGATGAGCAGCAGGCCCTTCTCCGCGTCAACGGCGTGGACGGTCAGGTTCTGGGTGGTGACCCGCTCGTTGCCCATACGGCCCGCCATGCGCAGGCCCTTGAAGACACGGCCCGGGGTGGCGCAGCCACCGATGGAGCCGGGAGAGCGGTGCTTGCGCTGGGTGCCGTGTCCGGCGCCGAGGCCCTTGAAGTTGTGACGCTTCATGACACCGGCGAAGCCCTTGCCCTTGCTTTTGCCGGTGACGTCGACCTTGACACCGGCCTCGAAGGTCTCGGCGGTGACTTCCTGGCCGAGGGTGTATCCGGCGGCGTCGCCGGTACGGATCTCGACGAGGTGGCGGCGAGGGGTCACGTCGGCCTTGGCGAAGTGGCCCTTGAGGGGCTTGTTCACCTTGCGCGGGTCGATCTCGCCGAAGGCGATCTGGACCGACTCGTAGCCGTCGCTGTCGTTGGTGCGGACCTGGGTGACGACACAGGGTCCGGCCTTGACCACGGTCACGGGGACGACACGGTTGTTGTCGTCCCAGACCTGGGTCATGCCGAGCTTCTCGCCCAGGATGCCCTTGATCTGCTTGGTCATCTCGTTACACCGACCCCTCAGAGCTTGATCTCGATGTCGACACCGGCCGGGAGGTCGAGTCGCATCAGAGAGTCAACGGTCTTGGGCGTCGGGTCGAGGATGTCGATCAGGCGCTTGTGCGTGCGCATCTCGAAGTGCTCGCGCGAGTCCTTGTACTTGTGCGGCGACTTGATGACGCAGTACACGTTCTTCTCAGTGGGCAGCGGCACCGGGCCCGCGACCGACGCACCAGTACGCGTCACCGTCTCGACGATCTTCTTCGCCGATGAGTCGATGACCTCGTGGTCGTAGGCCTTGAGCCGGATGCGGATCTTCTGTCCCGCCATGGCTGCTTCGTAGTCCTGTCTCTTGATGAACGCTCTGGAACCCGGGGGGCTCGTACTACCGTCTTCTCCGACCCCCGCGGTCGGGCGTGTCGCACTCCCGCTGACATGGATCTCCCGAAGGATTTCCCTGCTAGGGGATGCGATCGACGACCGCGGAACCGGGGGAAAGACACCCACCGGGCGCCTGGCCGGTACCCCGCTGACACTTCCCGGAAGATTCCCGTACGTCCGCCTCAGCGCTGCCAAGCGGCAGTTGGGGCGACGAGTACTGTGGGACTCGCTTCCGGTCCTCCCGGCGGGAGGCGCGCAGCATCGGCACTCAACCGAGCAACCCCGATAGTCTGCCATACGGGGCACAGGGCTGGCCAATCGAGCCGGAGATCGTACCCCACGCGGGGGCGCTCGAAGCAAGGACGGCGCGTGTGGGCGCATCCCGACCGCAGCACGAAGGGCCCGTACGACCGAAGTCGTACGGGCCCTCGCGGTGCTCGCAGTGAGCGACCAGGCCGAAGCCGTCGGAGTAGGAAGACCTACTTGACGATCTTGGTGACCTGGCCGGCGCCCACGGTCCGGCCACCCTCACGGATGGCGAACTTCAGGCCCTCTTCCATGGCGATGGGCTGGATGAGTTCGACCTTCATCTCAGTGTTGTCGCCCGGCATGACCATCTCGGTGCCCTCGGGGAGGGTCACGACGCCGGTCACGTCCGTGGTACGGAAGTAGAACTGCGGGCGGTAGTTGTTGAAGAAGGGGGTGTGACGGCCACCCTCGTCCTTCGACAGGATGTACGCCTGCGCCTCGAAGTCGGTGTGCGGCGTGACCGAACCCGGCTTGATGATGACCTGGCCGCGCTCGACGTCCTCGCGCTTGATGCCACGAAGCAGCAGACCGACGTTCTCACCGGCCTGACCCTCGTCGAGCAGCTTGCGGAACATCTCGATGCCGGTGACCGTGGTGGTGGTCTTCTCGGTCTTGATACCGACGATGTCGACGGTCTCGTTGACCTTCAGGACACCACGCTCGATACGGCCGGTGACGACCGTGCCACGACCGGTGATCGTGAAGACGTCCTCGATCGGCATCAGGAACGGCTTGTCGACGTCACGCTCGGGCTGCGGGATCGACTCGTCGACGGCCTTCATCAGGTCGAGGACGGTCTTGCCCCACTCCGCGTCACCCTCAAGGGCCTTGAGCGCCGAGACCTTGACGACCGGAAGGTCGTCGCCCGGGAACTCGTACTCGGAGAGCAGCTCACGAACCTCAAGCTCGACCAGCTCAAGGATCTCCTCGTCGTCCACCATGTCGGCCTTGTTCAGGGCGACGACGATGTACGGAACGCCGACCTGGCGGGCCAGGAGCACGTGCTCCTTGGTCTGCGGCATCGGACCGTCCGTGGCGGCGACCACGAGGATGGCGCCGTCCATCTGGGCAGCACCGGTGATCATGTTCTTGATGTAGTCCGCGTGACCGGGGCAGTCGACGTGGGCGTAGTGACGCGTCTCCGTCTGGTACTCGACGTGCGCGATGGAGATGGTGATACCGCGCTGGCGCTCCTCAGGAGCCTTGTCGATCTGGTCGAAGGCCGAAGCCTCGTTCAGGTCCGGGTACGCGTCGTGCAGCACCTTGGTAATGGCGGCCGTGAGGGTCGTCTTACCGTGGTCGATGTGACCGATGGTGCCGATGTTGACGTGCGGCTTAGTCCGCTCGAACTTCGCCTTCGCCACTGGGGTCCTCCTGTGGAGTGGTTCTGTACGCCTTACTCGTCGGCGCCAGGTGATCTTTGCTGGAAAGCCGGTCCGGGGGGTGCTCCGCATGGTTGCCGCGGAACACCCCGTGGGGCCCGGAGTCAAGCCTAAAGCGTGAACTCGGTGAGTTACTCGCCCTTGGCCTTCGCGATGATCTCCTCGGCGACGTTCCGGGGAACCTCGGCGTAGGAGTCGAACTGCATCGAGTAGCTCGCGCGACCCGATGTCTTGCTGCGGAGGTCGCCGACGTAGCCGAACATCTCCGACAGCGGGACCAGGCCCGTGACGAGCTTGGCACCGTGGCGGTCCTCCATGGACTGGATCTGACCGCGACGGGAGTTGATGTCACCGATGACGTCGCCCATGTAGTCCTCGGGCGTCGTCACCTCGACCTTCATCATCGGTTCGAGCAGGGCCGGTGAAGCCTTGCGCGCGGCCTCCTTGAAGGCCATCGAACCGGCGACCTTGAAGGCCATTTCGGAGGAGTCGACCTCGTGGTAGGCACCGTCGAGGAGGATGACCCGGACACCCGTGAGCGGGTAGCCGGCGAGCACGCCGAACTCCATGGCCTCCTGGCAGCCCGCGTCCACGGAGGGGATGTACTCCCTCGGGATACGGCCACCGGTGACCTTGTTGACGAACTCGTAGCCGTCGCCCTCAAGCGGCTCCAGCGCGATCTGCACCTTCGCGAACTGACCGGAACCACCGGTCTGCTTCTTGTGGGTGTAGTCGTGCCGGTCGACCGTCTTGCGGAGGGTCTCGCGGTACGCCACCTGCGGCTTGCCGACGTTGGCCTCGACCTTGAACTCGCGCTTCATGCGGTCGACCAGCACGTCCAGGTGCAGCTCGCCCATGCCCGCGATGATGGTCTGGCCCGTCTCCTCGTCCGTGTGGACCTTGAACGACGGGTCTTCCTCGGCCAGGCGCTGGATCGCGATGCCCAGCTTCTCCTGGTCGCCCTTCGACTTGGGCTCGATGGCGACCTGGATGACGGGCGCCGGGAAGTCCATCGACTCCAGGATCACCGGGTTCGCCGGGTCGCAGAGGGTCTCACCGGTGGTGGTCTGCTTCAGACCCATGACGGCGACGATGTCGCCGGCACCCACCGCTTCGATCTCCTCACGCTTGTTGGCGTGCATCCGGTAGATCTTGCCGATGCGCTCCTTCTTGCCCTTGACCGAGTTCTGGACCTGCGAACCCGACTCCAGACGGCCGGAGTACACCCGGACGAAGGTCAGCTTGCCGAGGTGCGGGTCGCTCGCGATCTTGAACGCGAGAGCGGCCAGCGGCTCGTCCTCGGACGGCTTGCGCTCGATGACCTGCTCCGGGTCGTTGACCGCGTGGCCCTCGATCGCCTCGATGTCGAGCGGCGAGGGCAGGTAGCGGACCACGGCGTCGAGCAGCGGCTGAACACCCTTGTTCTTGAACGCGGTTCCGCAGAACACGGGCGTGACGGTCGCGCTGTCACCCTTGCCGGAGGCGATGGTGATACGACGGACCGCCGCGTACAGCTGCTCCTCGGTGGGCTCCTGGCCCTCCAGGTACAGCTCCATCATGGCGTCGTCGTTCTCGGCGACGGTCTCCAGGAGCCGGCCACGCCACTCGGCGGCGGCCTCGACGTGCGTGTCGGGGATCTCCACGACGTCGTACGCCTCACCGAGCGCGGTCTCGGCCGACCACACCAGGGCCTTCATGCGGACCAGGTCCACGATGCCCTTGAAGTCGGCCTCGGCGCCGATCGGCAGCTGCATCACGATCGGGACCGCGCCGAGGCGGTCCGTGATCATGTCGACGCAGCGGTGGAACTCGGCGCCGGTCCGGTCGAGCTTGTTGACGAAGCAGATACGCGGCACGCCGTAGCGGTCCGCCTGACGCCATACCGTCTCGGACTGCGGCTCCACACCGGCGACACCGTCGAACACCGTCACAGCACCGTCGAGCACGCGCAGCGAGCGCTCCACCTCGACCGTGAAGTCGACGTGGCCCGGGGTGTCGATGATGTTGATGGTGTGATCGACGTCCTCAAGCGGCCAGTGACAGGTGGTGGCAGCGGACGTGATCGTGATGCCACGCTCCTGCTCCTGCTCCATCCAGTCCATGGTGGCAGCGCCGTCGTGGACCTCACCGATCTTGTACGAGACACCGGTGTAGTACAGGATCCGCTCGGTGGTCGTCGTCTTGCCCGCGTCGATGTGAGCCATGATCCCGATGTTGCGGACCTTGGCCAGGTCAAGTGAAGTGGTAGCCATAAGGCTCAGTCTTCTCTCGGTCTCTCGATAGGGGTTGCGACTACCAGCGGTAGTGCGCGAAGGCCTTGTTGGACTCCGCCATCTTGTGGGTGTCTTCGCGCTTCTTCACGGCCGCACCGAGACCGTTGGACGCGTCGAGCAGTTCGTTGAGCAGACGCTCGGTCATCGTCTTCTCGCGACGGGCGCGGGAGTAACCGACGAGCCAGCGCAGCGCCAGTGTGTTGGCGCGGCCGGGCTTGACCTCGACCGGCACCTGGTAGGTGGCGCCACCGACACGGCGGGACTTGACCTCAAGGGTCGGCTTGATGTTCTCCAGCGCGCGCTTCAGCGTGATGACCGGGTCGTTGCCCGACTTCTCACGCAGGCCCTCCATGGCGCCGTACACGATGCGCTCGGCGGTGGAGCGCTTGCCGTTCAGCAGCACCTTGTTGATGAGGGAGGTCACCAGAGGAGAACCGTAGACCGGGTCGATGATGACCGGGCGCTTCGGGGCGGGGCCCTTACGAGGCATTCTTACTTCTCCTTCTTGGCGCCGTAGCGGCTGCGGGCCTGCTTGCGGTTCTTGACACCTTGGGTGTCGAGCGAACCACGGATGATCTTGTAGCGAACACCCGGCAGGTCCTTCACACGGCCGCCGCGCACGAGCACGATGGAGTGCTCCTGCAAGTTGTGTCCCTCACCCGGGATGTAGGCCGTGACCTCGATGCCGGAGGTCAGACGCACACGCGCGACCTTCCGCAGCGCCGAGTTCGGCTTCTTCGGGGTGGTCGTGAACACACGCGTGCAGACGCCACGGCGCTGGGGGGAACCGTCCAGTGCGGGCGTCTTGTTCTTCTCGACCTTGTCCTGCCGGCCCTTTCGGACCAGCTGCTGGATCGTAGGCACTACTTCTCCGGTTTCTGTGTGCCGATCATGAAGCTAACCTGGAACATCGCCGACCCACGCGGTCGGGTGTGTCGAATACCGCGGACTCCCCCCGCACGAATGCGGGAAGGGCGCAGATTACGGCGGCCGATGACGGCTCCCCCCACGGCTGAGGACACGCGGGAGAGCCAGGGCACACCCCAGGCACAAGGTCTGAGCGTACCTACCGCATCCAGTCCGGTCAAAATGATATTGACGGACACTGTTTCATGGGGCGCGCCAAGCTGTTCTCAAGGGGCGCGGGGAACTGCGCACCGCCCGAAGGGCGGCCCCCCCACAAGGGGAAGACCGCCCTCCGGCTCAAGCACAGCGCAGCGACTCGCAGCGACTTCTACTGGTTGTACGGCCCGTAGTCGTAGTCCTCCAGAGGCACCGCTTGACCAGACCCCGTACCGAACGGCGAGTAGTCGATGTCGTCGTACCCGACGGCCGAGTACATCGCCGCCTTGGCTTCCTCGGTCGGCTCGACCCGAATGTTCCGGTACCGGGCAAGACCCGTACCGGCCGGGATGAGCTTACCGATGATCACGTTCTCCTTGAGGCCGATCAGGGAGTCGGACTTGGCGTTGATCGCCGCGTCCGTCAGCACCCTGGTCGTCTCCTGGAAGGACGCGGCCGACAGCCACGACTCGGTCGCCAGCGAGGCCTTGGTGATACCCATGAGCTGCGGACGGCCGGAGGCCGGGTGGCCGCCTTCCTGGACCACACGACGGTTCTCGGTCTCGAACCGCGACCGCTCGACCAGCTCGCCCGGCAGCAGCTCCGCGTCGCCGGACTCGATGATCGTCACACGGCGCAGCATCTGCCGGATGATGATCTCGATGTGCTTGTCGTGGATCGACACACCCTGCGAGTTGTAGACCTTCTGCACCTCGCCGACCAGGTGGACCTGGACGGCCCGCTGACCCAGGATGCGCAGCACGTCGTGCGGGTTGGTGGCACCCACGGTGAGCTTCTGGCCCACCTCGACGTGGTCGCCCTCGCCGACCAGGAGACGGGCACGCTTCGAGATCGGGAACGCCGTCTCGTCGCTGCCGTCGTCCGGGGTGACGACGAGCTTCTTGGTCTTCTCGGTCTCCTCGATCCGGACGCGTCCGGCGGCCTCGGAGATCGGGGCGACACCCTTCGGCGTACGGGCCTCGAACAGCTCGACGACTCGGGGCAGACCCTGGGTGATGTCGTCACCGGCCACACCACCGGTGTGGAAGGTACGCATCGTCAGCTGGGTGCCGGGCTCACCGATGGACTGGGCGGCGATGATGCCGACCGCCTCACCGATGTCGACCAGCTTGCCGGTGGCCAGCGAGCGGCCGTAGCACATGGCGCAGGTGCCGACGGCGGACTCACAGGTCAGGATCGACCTGGTCTTGACCTCCTCGACCTGGTGGTGCACGAGCTGGTCGATGAGCACGTCGCCGAGGTCCACGTTGGCCGGCGCGATCACCTTGCCGTCGATGACGACGTCCTCGGCGAGCATGCGGGCGTAGACGCTGGTCTCGACGTCGTCGGCCTTGCGGAGCGTGCCGTCGGCGCCGCGCACGGCGATCCGCAGCTTCAGACCGCGCTCGGTGCCGCAGTCCTCCTCGCGGATGATGACGTCCTGCGAGACGTCGACCAGACGACGGGTCAGGTAACCCGAGTCGGCGGTCCGCAGGGCGGTGTCCGCCAGACCCTTACGGGCACCGTGCGTGGAGATGAAGTACTCCAGGACGGAGAGACCCTCACGGAACGACGCCTTGATGGGCCGCGGGATGGTCTCGTTCTTGGCGTTGGACACCAGACCACGCATACCGGCGATCTGACGCATCTGCATCATGTTTCCGCGCGCGCCCGAGTTCACCATCATGAAGATCGGGTTCGTCTTCGGGAAGTTCTCGTTCATGGCCTCGGCGACCTCGTTCGTCGCCTTGGTCCAGATCGCGATCAGTTCCTGAGTGCGCTCGTCCTTCGTGATGAGACCGCGCTCGTACTGCTTCTGCACCTTCTCGTCCTGGGCCTCGTAGCCCTTGACGATCTCCTTCTTCGCCTCCGGGACGACGACGTCCGAGATGGCGACGGTGACGCCGGAGCGGGTGGCCCAGAAGAAGCCGGCCGCCTTCAGGTTGTCGAGCGTCGCCGCCACGATGACCTTCGGGTAGCGCTCGGCGAGGTCGTTGACGATCTCGGAGAGCTGCTTCTTGCCGACCTCGTAGTCGACGAACGGGTAGTCCTCGGGCAGCAGCTCGTTGAAGAGCGCGCGGCCCAGGGTCGTCTTCAGCCGGAAGGTGTCGCCCTGCTGCCACTCACCGGAGCCGAAGCCGTCGGTGGAGATGGCGGTGGAGCCGTCCTCGTCGACCGGCGGGGTCCAGCCGCGCGGCGGGATGGTGCCCACCGGGAAGCGGATGTCCACCCGCGACTGGAGCGACAGGTCGCCCGCGTCGAACGCCATGATCGCCTCGGCCACGGAAGCGAAGGAGCGGTCCTCGCCCTTCACGTTCCGCATCTCGCCGTCCGTGGTCAGGAAGAACAGACCGAGGACCATGTCCTGGGTCGGCATCGTGACCGGGCGGCCGTCGGCCGGCTTGAGGATGTTGTTCGAGGACAGCATCAGGATGCGCGCCTCGGCCTGCGCCTCCGCGGAGAGCGGCAGGTGTACGGCCATCTGGTCACCGTCGAAGTCCGCGTTGAACGCGGTGCAGACGAGCGGGTGGATCTGGATGGCCTTGCCCTCGACGAGCTGCGGCTCGAAGGCCTGGATACCGAGGCGGTGCAGGGTCGGCGCACGGTTCAGCAGCACCGGGTGTTCGGCGATGACCTCTTCGAGGACGTCGTACACCACGGTGCGACCGCGCTCGACCATGCGCTTGGCCGACTTGATGTTCTGCGCGTGGTTCAGGTCGACCAGGCGCTTCATCACGAACGGCTTGAACAGCTCCAGGGCCATCGCCTTCGGCAGACCGCACTGGTGCAGCTTGAGCTGCGGGCCGACGACGATGACGGAACGCGCGGAGTAGTCCACGCGCTTGCCGAGCAGGTTCTGCCGGAAGCGGCCCTGCTTGCCCTTGAGCATGTCGGACAGCGACTTCAGCGGACGGTTGCCCGGTCCGGTGACCGGACGGCCGCGGCGGCCGTTGTCGAACAGCGCGTCGACGGCCTCCTGGAGCATCCGCTTCTCGTTGTTCACGATGATCTCGGGCGCGCCGAGGTCGAGAAGCCGCTTGAGGCGGTTGTTCCGGTTGATCACACGGCGGTACAGGTCGTTCAGGTCGGAGGTCGCGAAGCGGCCACCGTCCAGCTGCACCATCGGACGCAGGTCCGGCGGGATGACCGGCACGCAGTCCAGGACCATGCCCTTGGGGCTGTTGCTGGTCTGCAGGAACGCGGAGACGACCTTGAGGCGCTTGAGCGCACGGGTCTTCTTCTGGCCCTTGCCGGTACGGATGATCTCGCGGAGGCGCTCGGCCTCCTCGTTGAGGTCGAAGGACTCCAGGCGCTTCTGCAGCGCGGCGGCGCCCATCGAGCCGTCGAAGTAGGTGCCGAAGCGGTCGCGCAGCTCGCGGTAGAGCAGCTCGTCGCCCTCCAGGTCCTGGACCTTGAGGTTCTTGAAGCGGCTCCACACCTCGTCGAGACGGTCGATCTCGCGCTGGGCGCGGTCGCGCAGCTGCTTCATCTCGCGCTCGGCGCCTTCGCGCACCTTGCGGCGTACGTCGGCCTTGGCGCCCTCGGCCTCCAGCTCGCCCAGGTCGGTTTCGAGCTTCTTGGCGCGGCCTTCGAGGTCGGCGTCGCGCCGGTTCTCGATCTGCTGACGCTCGACGGAGACATGCGCCTCCAGCGAGGGCAGGTCACGCGTACGGCGCTCGTCGTCGACGAACGTGATCATGTACGCGGCGAAGTAGATGACCTTTTCCAGGTCCTTCGGCGCGAGGTCGAGCAGGTATCCGAGGCGCGAGGGAACGCCCTTGAAGTACCAGATGTGGGTGACGGGCGCGGCCAGTTCGATGTGGCCCATCCGCTCACGGCGCACCTTGGCGCGGGTGACCTCGACGCCACAGCGCTCACAGATGATGCCCTTGAAGCGGACGCGCTTGTACTTGCCGCAGTAGCACTCCCAGTCCCGGGTCGGACCGAAGATCTTCTCGCAGAAGAGTCCGTCCTTCTCGGGCTTGAGGGTGCGGTAGTTGATGGTCTCGGGCTTCTTGACCTCGCCGTGGCTCCACTGACGGATGTCGTCAGCGGTGGCCAGACCGATCCGGAGCTCGTCGAAGAAGTTGACGTCGAGCACTATGCGTCAATCCCTCTCAGGGTTGTAAGTCTGGGGTCTGATACGGGGGTCCTGGGGCCGGCGGCCTTCGGGTGGAAGGCCGCCGGAACTCCCGTCAGACCTCTTCGACGCTGCTCGGCTCGCGCCGGGACAGGTCGATGCCAAGCTCTTCCGCAGCGCGGAAGACGTCCTCGTCGGTGTCGCGCATCTCGATGGACATGCCGTCCGAGGACAGCACCTCCACGTTGAGGCACAGGGACTGCATCTCCTTGATGAGCACCTTGAAGGACTCGGGGATGCCGGGCTCGGGAATGTTCTCGCCCTTGACGATGGCCTCGTAGACCTTCACGCGGCCGGTGACGTCGTCGGACTTGATGGTCAGCAGTTCCTGGAGGGCGTACGCGGCGCCGTATGCCTCCAGCGCCCACACCTCCATCTCACCGAAGCGCTGGCCACCGAACTGGGCCTTACCACCCAGCGGCTGCTGGGTGATCATCGAGTACGGACCGGTCGACCGGGCGTGCAGCTTGTCGTCGACCAGGTGGTGCAGCTTGAGGATGTACATGTAGCCGACGGAGATCGGCTCCGGGAACGGCTCGCCGGAGCGGCCGTCGAACATCCGCGCCTTACCGGTCGGGAGCACCATGCGCTCGCCGTCACGGTTCGGGATGGTGTGCTGGAGCAGTCCGGCCAGCTCGTCCTCGCGGGCGCCGTCGAAGACGGGCGTCGCGACGTTGGTGCCGGGGGCGACCTGGTCGGCCTCGATGGCCTGGAGGCGCTGCGCCCAGTCCTCGCCGATGCCGGAGACGTCCCAGCCACGGCTGGCGAGCCAGCCGAGGTGGATCTCCAGAACCTGTCCGGGGTTCATCCGGGACGGCACACCGAGCGGGTTGAGGATGATGTCGACGGGGGTGCCGTCCTCCAGGAACGGCATGTCCTCGATCGGCAGGATCTTCGAGATGACGCCCTTGTTGCCGTGCCGGCCGGCGAGCTTGTCACCGTCGGTGATCTTCCGCTTCTGCGCCACGTACACGCGCACCAGCTGGTTGACACCGGGGGGCAGCTCGTCGCCCTCCTCGCGGTCGAAGACGCGTACGCCGATGATCTTGCCGATCTCGCCGTGCGGCACCTTCAGCGAGGTGTCACGGACCTCACGGGCCTTCTCACCGAAGATCGCGCGCAGCAGCCGCTCCTCGGGCGTCAGCTCGGTCTCGCCCTTGGGCGTGACCTTGCCGACGAGGATGTCACCGGCGACGACCTCGGCACCGATCCGGATGATGCCGCGCTCGTCCAGGTCGGCGAGGACCTCTTCGGAGACGTTCGGGATGTCCCGGGTGATCTCCTCGGGGCCCAGCTTGGTGTCACGGGCGTCGACCTCGTGCTCCTCGATGTGGATCGAGGAGAGGACGTCGTCCTGCACGAGGCGCTGCGACAGGATGATCGCGTCCTCGTAGTTGTGGCCCTCCCACGGCATGAACGCCACGAGGAGGTTCTTGCCGAGCGCCATCTCGCCGTTCTCGGTGGCGGGACCGTCGGCGAGGACCTGGCCCTCGATGACCCGGTCGCCCTCGGAGACGACGACCTTCTGGTTGACGGAGGTGCCCTGGTTGGAGCGGGAGAACTTGGCGACGCGGTACGTGGTGTACGTGCCGTCGTCGTTGGTGACGGTGATGTAGTCGGCCGAGACCTCCTGGATCACACCGTCCTTCTCGGCCTTGATGACGTCACCGGCGTCGGTGGCACAGCGGTACTCCATGCCCGTACCGACGAGCGGCGCCTCGGCCTTGATGAGGGGCACGGCCTGCCGCATCATGTTCGCGCCCATGAGGGCACGGTTGGCGTCGTCGTGCTCCAGGAACGGGATCATGGCGGTCGCGACCGACACCATCTGGCGCGGCGAGACGTCCATGTAGTCCACGTCCGTGCCCGGCACGTAGTCGACCTCGCCGCCGCGGCGGCGGACCAGGACGCGGGCCTCCTCGAACCGGAAGTCATCGGTCAGCGGCGCGTTGGCCTGCGCGATGACGAAGCGGTCCTCCTCGTCGGCGGTCAGGTAGTCGACCTCGTCGGTGACCTGGTCGTCGACGACCTTGCGGTACGGCGTCTCGATGAAGCCGAAGGGGTTGATCCGGCCGTACGAGGCGAGCGAGCCGATCAGGCCGATGTTCGGGCCTTCGGGCGTCTCGATGGGGCACATGCGTCCGTAGTGCGAGGGGTGCACGTCACGGACCTCGAAGCCGGCCCGCTCACGGGAGAGACCACCCGGGCCGAGGGCGTTGAGACGACGCTTGTGCGTCAGGCCCGACAGCGGGTTGTTCTGGTCCATGAACTGGGACAGCTGGCTGGTGCCGAAGAACTCCTTGATGGAGGCGACGACCGGCCGGATGTTGATCAGGGTCTGCGGCGTGATCGCCTCGACGTCCTGGGTGGTCATGCGCTCGCGCACGACGCGCTCCATACGGGCGAGACCCGTACGGACCTGGTTCTGGATCAGCTCGCCGACGTTGCGGATACGGCGGTTGCCGAAGTGGTCGATGTCGTCGGTCTCGACGACGATCTCCCGGCCCGACTCGCCGACCGTCTCGGTCTCGCCGGCGTGCAGCTTGACCAGGTACTTGATGGTGGCGATGACGTCGTCGGTGGTGAGCACGCCGGCGTCCAGCGGCTCGTCCGCGCCGAGCTTCTTGTTGACCTTGTAGCGGCCGACCTTCGCCAGGTCGTAGCGCTTGGGGTTGAAGTAGAGGTTCTCCAGGAGCGTCTGCGCGGCCTCGCGCGTGGGCGGCTCGCCCGGACGCAGCTTGCGGTAGATGTCGAGCAGCGCGTCGTCCTGGCCCTGGGTGTGGTCCTTCTCCAGGGTGGCGCGGATCGACTCGTACTCGCCGAACTCCTCCAGGATCTGCTCGGTGGTGTAGCCGAGCGCCTTGAGCAGGACGGTGACGGACTGCTTGCGCTTGCGGTCGACGCGGACACCGACCATGTCGCGCTTGTCGATCTCGAACTCCAGCCAGGCACCCCGGGAGGGGATGATCTTGGCGGAGAAGATGTCCTTGTCGGAGGTCTTGTCGATGGACGAGTCGAAGTAGACACCCGGCGAGCGGACGAGCTGCGACACGACGACACGCTCGGTGCCGTTGATGACGAAGGTGCCCTTGTTGGTCATGAGCGGGAAGTCGCCCATGAAGACCGTCTGGGACTTGATCTCGCCGGTCTCGTTGTTGGTGAACTCGGCGGTGACGAAGAGCGGCGCGGCGAACGTGAAGTCGCGCTCCTTGCACTCGTCGATGGAGTTCTTCGACGGCTCGAAGCGGTGGTCGCGGAACGTCAGGGACATCGACCCGGAGAAGTCCTCGATCGGGGAGATCTCCTCGAAGATCTCCTCCAGACCGGACTTCCTGGGGACGTCCTGTCCGCTTTCCAGAGCCGCCTCGACACGAGCCTTCCACGCGTCATTGCCGAGCAGCCAGTCAAAGCTCTCGGTTTGCAGCGCAAGAAGGTTCGGAACCTCAAGGGGCTCCTTGATCTTTGCAAAGGAGATGCGCAGCGGGGCGGTGCTGGCGCCGTTGTTCGTATTCGCGGTCGAGGCAGTGCGCGAGGCGGCCAAGAGGGGGTCCTTCCGAGGGCTCGGACTCACTACGCGCGTACCGGTCCCATGAAGGGCACAGAGACAGAAATCCCAGGTCAGGGCTTCCGTAGTCGTCGATGCTCACACATGGGCATGCCCCTGGTGACGGGCAGGAGGCAGCTAACAGGCAGCGCAAAGGGTCAGTGTAGCCACTTGGCCCACTGATGTCCAGTGCGGGTTTTTCGAGACCCTCGTTGTTCTCAACACCTTGCTGCCAGTCACGCCCTCAACGCCTCGATACTGCCCTCTTCGCCGCCGATCCATGCCTCGGGATTCGGATCGTTGTGACGACGCGTCCTGAGAATTGCGCGCTGCGTGCGGTTCGTCAAGGCCCCCCAGCGCGAACCAGGTGCGGCGATCGTCACTGATCACCCGTCACTGCGAGCCGTCACCCGGGCCGCCGGAGGCACGATGAAGATCACCATACTCGTCGCGACCCGCTCCGCAAGGCAGCCCTCGCGGTGCCCCGGGGAACGCCGAAGGGCGACCACCCAGATGGGTGATCGCCCCGCGGTACGTCCGCGTTACAGGGTTCCCCGTGAGGGTGACCCGTACGCGGCCGGGATTACTTGACCTCGACGGAGGCGCCGGCGCCCTTGAGGGACTCGGCGGCCTTCTCGGCGGCGTCCTTGGCGACCTTCTCCAGGACGGCCTTGGGGGCGCCGTCCACGAGGTCCTTGGCCTCCTTGAGACCCAGGGAGGTCAGCTCACGCACGACCTTGATGACCTGGATCTTCTTCTCGCCGGCGCCGGTGAGGATGACGTCGAACTCGTCCTGCTCGGGCTCGGCCTCGACGGCGGCGGCAGCGCCGCCCGCAGCGGCAGCGGCGACCGGGGCAGCGGCGGTGACGTCGAACTTGGTCTCGAACGCCTTGACGAACTCGGAGAGCTCGATGAGGGTCATCTCTTCGAACTGCGCGAGCAGGTCGTCCTGGCTGAGCTTCGCCATGAGGGGCGATCCTTCCACTAATTCGGCTGGTGCCGGGATGTACATGTCGGCGGGCGTACGTGTGGCCCGCTGTGACCTCCGCGTCAGGCGGCGGTCAATGTGCGAGCCGAGTTACTCGGCACCGCCCTGCTCGGCCTGCTTGGCACGAAGCGCCTCCGCGGTGCGGACGAACTTCGAGGGAAGCGCCTGGAAGAGCGCGGCAGCCTGCGACTGCTTGCCCTTCATGGCGCCCGCCAGCTTGGCGAGCAGAACCTCGCGGGACTCAAGGTCCGCAAGCTTCTTGATCTCGTCGGCGGACAGCGCCTTGCCGTCAAGGACACCGCCCTTGATGACGAGGTTGGGGTTGTCCTTGGCGAAGTCACGAAGACCCTTCGCCGACACCACCGGGTCACCGGTGACGAAGGCGACCGCCGTCGGACCCGCGAACAGGTCGTCGAGCGCGTTGATCCCGGCCTCGTTGGCCGCAATCTTGGTCAGCGTGTTCTTCACCACGGCGTACTGGGCGTTCTCACCGAGCGAACGGCGCAGCTCCTTGAGCTGTGCCACGGTGAGACCGCGGTACTCGGTCAGCACGGCGGCGTTCGAGCTGCGGAACTTGTCCGTCAGCTCGGCAACCGCGGCAGCCTTGTCGGGCCTCGCCATGAGCCTCGGCCTCCTTCCGGGTGATTCGGACCGCGCGGACCCGAAGGAGGACTGGGGAAAACGAAACGCCCCGGCGCAGGCGCACGGGGCGTAGCTCGACCGGGGCGGAAATCCGTCCGGGAGCACTTCCACAGTCACCTGCGCGGGTCGTCCGCAGTTCAGCGGATCCTTCGGCCACCGCGCTCTCGGACGAGGGCACGGCGACTACCAGCGGTCTTGGGCTTCCCGGGAAGCGTACGCGACCGGATCCTTGTCAAGCAAATCCGGTCGCGCACCGGGTTCCTGTGGGATCAGCCGGGTTCCGGCGGGATCAGGAGGCGTTGTCCGCGCCCATCTCCTCCAGGCCCTTCATCATCTCCATCAGGTCGAAGGTGTCCTTCGCGGCGGGCGGGGAGACCTTCACGGCGGTGCCGTAGTCCGAGTACGTCATGGAGATGTCGACGGTGCCCTCGGCGCTGTCCATCGCGATGTCCATGCGGGCCGGGTAGTCGTCCTCGTTGACCCAGACCTCGGTGTCGTAGCCCTTGATACCGGCCTTCTCGACGTTCTTGAGCAGCTCGTCGCGCTCGCTCTTGCTGAGGACGTCGAGGGAGTCGTTGGACTCCATCATCTCGGCGACGGTCAGCTTGCCCTTGTAGTGCTGGGTCTGCTGTCCGTCGATCTTCTCGCTGCCGATGTGCTTGAGGTTGGGCGAGTCGAGGAGCATCGCGAGCTGCTGCGCGGGGTCCTGGTTGGCGCTGTCGAGGCTGCCGGTGAGCTGCTTGGCCATCGCCTCGTCACCGGCCTCGTCGGCGATGGCGTTGAGGTCCATCTTCATCCAGCGCTTGCCGTCCATGTCCTTGGCGGCTGCCGCCCCCATGTCCATGTACATGACGTTGTCCTGCCAGACCATGCGGACCTTGTCGGGCCCCTCGCCGGCGGCGAACGCCGAGCCCGACGCGGTCATGTCCATCACCGTCGGGTCCCAGCCCATCAGGCCGCTCATCTTCATGTCGCCGCCGCCGTCCACCCCGGCCGGCATCTTCATGACCATCTCGACGTGCGCGGACTTGGCCGCGGCGGTCTTCTTGTACGCGGCGGTGATCGCCTTCGTGGTCACGGCCTTCGACTGCGGCTTGTCCGCCTTGACGGCCTTGGAGCCGCCCCCCGACGTCTCGGACGAACACGCGACGGCGCCCGTACAGAGCAGCGCCGTGGCCAGCACCGCGCCCGTGACCCTTGACTTCCCCATGACCTTCATAGCCCCCCCATGTAAAGAACTGAACAACATATAACTTTACGGGCACCTTAGCGGAGAGTCACGACAGGGGGCGCCGAATAACCGTGCCGACCGAATCCGTCAACCGGCCCGACTAGTTCTGTTGATCGAGAAGTTCCTGATAGTCGACCGTGTCCTCGGCCGGCGGCGCCTTCCGGGCCAGCACGGGCGCCCCGAAATCGCTGTAGTACGCGGTCGTGTCCATCGTCCCGGACGCCGTACCGCTGCGCTCCACCCGCTTGACCAGCAGATCGCGGGAGTCGATCCAGACGTCGACCCGCTGGCTGGTGACCCCGGCGTCCTGGAGCTGCCCGCGCAGCTCGGCGGTGCGCGCGGCGTCGGGCCCCGAGGTGGGCAGATCGGCAACCCGTACGGTTCCCGCGTAGTGCGTCGTACGGACACCGCGTACCGTCTCGTCGCCGACCTCGCGCGCGTCCCGGGCGGCGAGCAGGAGGGCCACGGACTGGTTCGGGGCGAAGTTCGTCGAGGCGTCGTAGCGGTACCTGACCCAGTGCCGGCCCCCGGCGAGTGCGGCGAACTTGTCGCTCATGCGCGCGTAGTACACGTCGGCCACGAAACGGGCCTCGGTCCGCGCGCTGCCCAGCTCCCGCATCGTCGCGGCCATGGAGCCGCCGGTGTAGCCGATGGTCAGGGTGCCGCTGAGCCCGTCGGACCAGCCGAGGGTGCCCTTGGTCGTGGTGGACATCCGGTCGCCGACGCGCAGAACGGCGTCCACGCGCGCGGAGCCCGCCCTGTCGGTCGCGGTGTGCGCGGCGCGCAGGGCCCCGGCCACTTCGGGCGGCGCGGACACGGGGGCGCTCGTACGGCCCACGGGGGCGGTTGTGGAGCCGCCGTCCGGGTCGCAGCCGACGAGCCCGAGGAGGGCGGCGGATCCGGTCAGCGCGGCCACCGTGAGCGCGGAGACGGCCGCGAACAAGGTCTGGCTCCGCCCGGTGTCCCGCCCGGCGCCGACTCTCCTGCCCCGCGCCCCGCTGCCCCGCATCCCGGCTCCCGCCCCCGCGCCCGTACCGCCTGACCTCTGCACGCTAGCGCAGCTCAGGCCGGGTCGGGAGGCGGCAAAGGGACGGGCCCCGCACCTCTAAAGGTGCGGGGCCCGTCCGGGAACGCGTGCGTGGACGCGGTCGCCGTGGGGAGCCGGGAGGCTCAGACGGCGGCCGGGTCCTCCTCGGTGAGGAGGTTGCGGGTGCGGTTCGGGTCGACCGGAACGCCGGGGCCCACCGTGGTGGTGATGGCGGCCTTCTTGATGTAGCGACCCTTGGCGGCGGACGGCTTCAGACGGAGGATCTCCTCCAGCGCGGCGCCGTAGTTCTCCACGAGCTTGGTGTCGTCGAAGGACACCTTGCCGATGATGAAGTGGAGGTTCGAGTGCTTGTCGACGCGGAACTCGATCTTGCCGCCCTTGATCTCGTTGACGGCCTTGGTCACGTCGGGAGTCACGGTGCCGGTCTTCGGGTTCGGCATCAGACCACGCGGGCCGAGGACACGGCCGAGGCGGCCGACCTTGCCCATGAGGTCGGGGGTGGCGACGACGGCGTCGAACTCGTTCAGGCGGTTGCCCTTCGAGATCTCGTCGATCAGCTCGTCGGAGCCGACGATGTCGGCGCCCGCGGCACGCGCGGCCTCGGCACGGTCACCGGTCGCGAAGACCAGGACCCGGGCGGTCTTACCGGTGCCGTGCGGGAGGTTCACGGTGCCACGGACCATCTGGTCCGCCTTGCGCGGGTCGACACCCAGACGGAAGGCGACCTCGACGGTGCCGTCGAACTTGCTGGTGGAGGTCTCCTTGGCGAGACGCACGGCTTCGAGCGGGGCGTAGAGCTTGTCCCGGTCGATCTTGGCGTCCGCAGCGCGGAGAGACTTGCTGCGCTTCACTTCTACTCCTGTGTTCAGGGTGGGAGTTCGTGGTCCGGGCCGGCGCTGGCCCTACCACTGTGAGAGGTCGTACGGGGGCGGGATCAGCCCTCGACGGTGACACCCATGGAACGGGCGGTACCGGCGATGATCTTCGCGGCGGCGTCCAGGTCGTTGGCGTTGAGGTCGGCCATCTTGGTGGTGGCGATCTCGCGGACCTGCGCGTCGGTGATCTTCGCGACCTTGGTCTTGTGCGGCTCGCCGGAGCCCTTCTCGATGCCCGCGGCCTTCAGGATCATCCTGGCGGCCGGCGGCGTCTTGGTGATGAAGGTGAAGGAACGGTCCTCGTAGACCGTGATCTCCACCGGGATCACCCAGCCACGCTGCGACTCGGTCGCGGCGTTGTACGCCTTGCAGAACTCCATGATGTTGACGCCGTGCTGGCCAAGGGCGGGGCCGACCGGCGGAGCCGGGTTGGCCGCACCGGCCTGGATCTGGAGCTTGATGAGCCCCGTGACCTTCTTCTTCTTGGGAGGCATTGCTCTCTCCGGGTCCTAGTGAGAGTTTTGAGCCGTCCACTCCGGATCATCCGGATGGAGGCATACCGCACAACGATAACGGGTAACCCGTCGGCACCCAAAACCGGAGCCCCGGCCACCCCCTGATGGCCGGGACCCGCTGTGTGCTCAGCAGCGCTTCGACGTCACCGCCTGGCCCGCCACCGGGTCGCCGGGGGCGCGCAGGGTACCGATGGCGGCGGTGCACTCCTTGACGGTCGCGGCGGGCAGCGACCAGAACTCCTGGCCGTTGGTCGCGTTCCACCAGTCCTGGCCGAGGACGTCGTCCCGCGAGTAGCTGTAGACGCCGACGCTGACGTCGTAGTCCTTGATCTTGTCGCGGAAGCTCTGCCACACCCACAGGTAGCCGTAGTTCCGCTTGCAGCTGGGCGAGTAGAACTGCTTGACCGACGCGGCATGGGCGCCGCCGCGGTCGATGTAGGCGGTGGTGCCGATCTGGTAGGCGTCCGAACAGACGCCCGCCGCCGCGGCCTTGGTGCTGCGCGGGTTGCCGGCCTCCGACGCGGCGGTGGACTGGGCGGCGGCCCTCTTGGTGGGCGCGGGCGCGGGTCCCGTGCCGGCGAGGGCGGTGGTGGCGGGGATGAGGGCGAGGGCGCAGGCTGCTGCCCCTGCTGCGATGAAGGGTGTACGGGCACGCATGTGGTGGTTCCCCCTGAGGCTCGGTTGCCCATCTCGGTCGCATATGCGGACGATGCCGGTCAATCTTCGTGGATCAGATGGATCACCACGAAGAACACCGTCCACGCGTTTCGGTCACAGGGTCAGACCCGCGGGGTCGCCGGATGGTTGTGGCACAGAACACATTCGGGTGATACGGATCACTCGGCTGACGCCGGGCATGGGATACGGAGAAGCCCCCGCCGACCGTCTCCGGTGGGCGAGGGCTTCTGCGTGCGCCGAACGACTAGTTCTTCTGGATCTGGTCGAAGCTCAGCTCGACCGGCGTCTCACGGCCGAAGATCTCGACGAGGCCCTTGACCTTCTTCGAGTCGGCGTTGATCTCGTTGATGGTGGCCTGGAGCGTGGCGAACGGGCCGTCCGTGACGGTGACCGAGTCGCCGACCTCGAAGTCCAGGACCTGGACCTCGACCTTGCGCTGCGGGGCGGGGCGGCCCTCGGCCTCCGCGGCCTCACGAGCGGCCTTCTCCTCGGCCTCCGGGGCGAGCATCTTGACGATCTCGTCCAGGGTCAGCGGGTACGGGTCGTAGGCGTTGCCGACGAAGCCGGTGACGCCGGGCGTGTTGCGGACGACGCCCCACGACTCGTTCGTCAGGTCCATGCGCACCAGGACATAGCCGGGGAGCTTGTTCTGGCGGATGGTCTTGCGCTCGCCGTTCTTGATCTGGGCGACCTCTTCCTGCGGCACCTCGGCCTGGAAGATGAAGTCCTCGACGTTCAGCGAGACGGCGCGCTGTTCGAGGTTGGTCTTCACGCGGTTCTCATAACCGGCGTAGGTGTGGATGACGTACCACTCGCCCGGCAGGGTCCGAAGCTCCTCGCGGAGGGCGGCGACCGGGTCGACCGGCTCGGCCTCTTCCTCGACGGCTTCTTCGTCGGCGACCGCCTCGTCAGCGGCCTTTTCGTCACCCTCGGTGTCGTCGTCGTCCTCGTCCGTCTCGACGTGCACAGCGGCCTGCTCGGCGGCCTCACCGGCGGCGGCGTCGGAAGATTCGGCCTGGTCCGGGTCCTCGGCGTCCGCCGCCTCGACGATGTCGAGCTCGTCCTCAGCGGACTCGACAGCGCCCGGCTGCGGCTCGACGGCGTCGTTCAGGTTCGGGTCAGACACTGTGGCTGCTTCTTCCTGGATCAAGGGGTGGAACACGCGAAAGGGGCGCCGGGTGCCGGCGCCCTTCGCCTTCGATCAGCCGAAGACGTATTTCGCGACGTGGCTGAGCCCATAGTCAATCACGGTCACGAGGCCGATCATGATGACGACGAAGACGATCACTACAGCGGTGTACGTCGTCAACTGATGGCGAGTCGGCCAGACCACCTTGCGGAGTTCCGCGACGATCTGGCGGTAGAAGAGCGCGAGCCGGCCGAAGGGGCCCTTCTTGCCGCGCTTGCCGCCCTTACGGGCCTTCTTCTGGGACTCGGGCACCTCGTCCTGGGCATCAGGCATGTCGATGGAGCCCACGGCGTCCGTCACTCGTCCTCACCTGAATCCCGGGTCGTGGCCGTGCCGCGCCCGGTGGAGCCGCACGGCGGTGCATTGCAGTGTGTACTTCCCACATATCTCTGAGGAGATGTGTGTGTTGCAGGGCCGGAGGGACTTGAACCCCCAACCGCTGGTTTTGGAGACCAGTGCTCTACCAATTGAGCTACGACCCTTTGGTTCGCCCCAACGTACCGCATCCGCTCAACTGCGTGGAGTGCGCTGCGCGGAACGGCCCCTGAAGGCCAACGAGGTGAGAGTGTACGTGGTCCTCGGGCCGACGTCGAACAGAAAGCGCCGCTCCCTGGCCGCGTGCCCCGCTGCCCGCACTGTGAAACCCATGTGCCGGGCGCGTTTCCGGTCTGGAACGATGGGGTCATGAGCGCTGCAACCTCTCCGACCGAGCGCCGGGTCTCCGCCCGAGTCGGCGCGATCTCCGAGTCCGCGACCCTCGCCGTGGACGCCAAGGCCAAGGCCCTGAAGGCCGCCGGACGGCCGGTGATCGGCTTCGGCGCCGGTGAGCCGGACTTCCCGACGCCCGATTACATCGTCGAGGCCGCCGTCGAAGCCTGCAAGAACCCGAAGTACCACCGCTACACGCCGGCGGGCGGCCTTCCCGAGCTGAAGGCCGCGATCGCCGCGAAGACGCTGCGCGACTCCGGTTACGAGGTGGAGGCGTCGCAGGTCCTGGTGACCAACGGCGGGAAGCAGGCGATCTACGAGGCGTTCGCCGCGATCCTCGACCCGGGTGACGAGGTCATCGTCCCGACGCCGTACTGGACCACGTACCCGGAGTCGATCCGCCTCGCGGGCGGCGTGCCGGTGGACGTCGTCGCGGACGAGACGACCGGCTACCGCGTGTCGGTGGAGCAGTTGGAGGCGGCCCGTACGGACCGCACCAAGGTGCTCCTCTTCGTGTCGCCGTCGAACCCGACGGGCGCGGTCTACAGCGCCGATGACGTCGAGGCGATCGGCCGCTGGGCCGTCGAGCACGGGCTGTGGGTGCTGACCGACGAGATCTACGAGCACCTGGTCTACGGCGACGCGACGTTCACCTCGCTGCCGACGGTCGTCCCGGAGCTGCGCGACAAGTGCATCGTGGTCAACGGCGTGGCCAAGACGTATGCGATGACCGGCTGGCGGGTCGGGTGGCTGATCGGCCCCAAGGATGTCGTCAAGGCGGCGACGAACCTCCAGTCGCACGCGACGTCCAACGTGTCGAACGTCGCGCAGGCCGCCGCGCTGGCCGCCGTCTCGGGCGATCTGACGGCCGTCGCGAAGATGCGGGAGGCGTTCGACCGGCGCCGCAGGACGATCGTGCGGATGCTGAACGAGATCGACGGCGTGGTCTGCCCGGAGCCGGAGGGCGCCTTCTATGTGTACCCGTCGGTGAAGGCCCTGATCGGCAAGGACATCCGCGGCCGTCGCCCGAAGGACTCGGTCGAGCTGGCCGCGCTGATCCTGGAGGAGTCGGAGGTGGCGGTCGTCCCGGGCGAGGCGTTCGGTACGCCGGGCTATCTGCGGCTGTCGTACGCACTGGGTGACGAGGACCTGGTCGAGGGTGTCTCGCGGCTCCAGAAGCTCCTGGCGGAGGCCAAGGACTGACCACGAAGTACTGACCACGCGGGAACCTCCGGAACATCGCCGGACAGCGAAAAGCGCTCCTACGCGCGCGGGCGGGCCATTTCCCCTGGGGAGGCGGCCCGCTTCTTCGTTCGGTGCGGGCCACGAACGGGGAAAGCGGCTACCGGGAGGCCGGGTGCATGCGGCAAGATCCTTGGATGGAGCGAGTACGTGACCTGGCCGCGCTGCCGAAGGCCCATCTGCATCTGCACTTCACCGGGTCGATGCGGCCCGCGACCCTGCTCGAACTCGCCGACAAGTACGGAGTGCATCTCCCGGCCGCGCTGACCGGCGGTGAGCCGCCGAAGCTGCGGGCGACGGACGAGCGCGGCTGGTTCCGCTTCCAGCGGCTGTACGACGCGGCGCGGTCGTGCCTGAGGGAGCCCGAGGACATCCAGCGGCTGGTGCGGGAGGCCGCCGAGGAGGACGTCAAGGACGGTTCGCGGTGGCTGGAGATCCAGGTCGACCCGACGTCGTACGCGCCCCGCCTCGGTGGCCTGATCCCGGCCCTGGAGATCATCCTGGACGCGGTCGACTCGGCGTCCCGGGAGACGGGCCTCGGTATGCGGGTCCTGGTCGCCGCCAACAGGATGAAGCACCCGCTGGACGCCCGTACGCTGGCGCGTCTCGCGGTGCGGTACGCGGACCGGGGCGTCGTCGGGTTCGGCCTTTCGAACGACGAGCGGCGGGGCATGGCGCGTGATTTCGACCGCGCCTTTGCCATCGCGCGCGAGGGAGGGCTCCTGTCGGCCCCGCACGGCGGCGAGCTGACGGGCCCCGCTTCGGTACGGGACTGCCTGGACGACCTGCACGCGAACCGGGTGGGCCACGGGGTGCGGGCCGCCGAGGATCCCCGGCTGCTGAAGCGGCTCGCGGACCGGGGCGTGACCTGCGAGGTGTGCCCCGCTTCGAACGTGGCGCTGGGCGTCTACGACAAGCCCGAGGACGTACCCCTGAGGACTCTGTTCGAGGCGGGGGTGCCGATGGCGCTGGGTGCGGACGACCCGCTGCTGTTCGGGTCCCGGCTGGCGGAGCAGTATGAGATCGCGCGCCGGGACCACCGTTTCGACGACCGGGAGCTGGCCGAGCTGGCCCGGCAGTCGGTGCGGGCGTCGGCGGCGCCGGAGGGCGTCAAGGGTGAGCTGCTGGCCGGTGTGGACGCGTGGTTGACGGCGTGAGCGCCTTGGCTCGGGCTCGCCCTCGGGCTCGGGCTCAGGCGATGCCGGCGAGCAGGGTGCGGGCGATGCCGGCGGCGAAGTCGTCGAGGGACTGCGGGGGGCGGCCGGTCTCGGTCATGTCGTAGGCGAAGGCGCGCTGTGCGCAGGCGCCGAGGAGCAGGGACGCGGCGGCGAAGGTGTCGGCGTCCGCCCGGACGCGACCGGCGCGCTGTTCGGCGCGCAGATAGGCGTCGAGACTCTGGATGGGCCGGTGGGGGCCCGCGTCCCTCTCGCGCAGGGCCGCGTCGTGGCGGCGTTTGAGCTGGGTCTCGGCGTAGAGCGACGCGGCTATCGGGAAGCTCTGTTCGTAGAAGAGGGCGGCCCGGCGGGCGATCTCGGTGAGGTTCTCCTCGACGGTGTGCGCCCCGGGTTCCTCCATGAGGTGGGCCAGGAGCGGGCCGAGCTTCGGCAGCCGCTCCTGGAGGACGCTGATGAACAGATCCTCCTTGCTCGCGAAGTACTTGTAGAGCGCGGCCTCCGAACAGCCGGCCGCCTTGGCGATCTCCTTGGTGGTGGCACGGGCGAGACCGACCGTGCGCATCAGCTCGTACGCGGCGTCGAGGACGCGGAGCCTGGCGGGCTTCTGCTGCATACGCGCTCCCTCCGGGCTTGACGGGTGAGTGGCCGTGTCCCCACTCTAATAGGTGAGTGAGTACTTACCCACCACGGGAGGCACGCGATGAGACTGACAGTGTTCGGGGCGACCGGGGGCATCGGTCAGGAGATCGTCCGGCAGGGCCTCGCCGCGGGCCACCAGGTCACGGCGGTGGTACGGGATCCCGCGCGGCTGTCAGTGACGGGCGAGGGCCTGGAGGTGTTCCAGGCGGATCTGACGGACGCGGAGGCGCTGCGGGCCGCCGTGGAGGACCGGGACGCCGTCCTGTCCGGGCTCGGCGCCCGCAGCCGCAAGGACGTGGGCGTCGCGTCCCGGCTGACCCGTACGGTCCTGGAGGCGATGCGGGCCGAGGGGGTGCGCCGGGTCCTGGTGGTCAGCGCGGCCCCGCTGGCCGCCAGCCCGGCGGACGAGCCGGCCCTGGACCGCGCGGTCCGGTCGGTGATCCGGACGCTCCTGAAGGGCGTCTACGCCGATCTGGCGGAGATGGAGGCCGAGTTGGAGCGCAGCGACACGGACTGGACGTCGGTGCGGCCCCCGCGCCTGCTGGACCGGCCCCTGACGGGCACGTATCGCCGGGTCGTCGGCGGGAACCCGCGCAAGGGCCGCATGATCGGCCGCGCGGACGTGGCCCACGCGATGCTGTCGATGACCGAGGACCCGGCGACGGTACGGAAAGCGGTGGGGGTCGCGTACTAGCGGTCGGCCCAGGGGCGCGTACTAGAGGTCGACGCCGACCATCACGGGCTCGTTGACCAGGGTGACGCCGAAGGTGTCGCGGACTCCGGCGACCACCTCGCGCGCGAGGGTGAGGAGGTCCTCGGTCGTGGCCCCGCCCCGGTTGGTGAGGGCGAGTGTGTGCTTGGTGGAGATCCGCGCGGCCCCGGTGCCGTACCCCTTGGTGAATCCGGCCCGGTCGATGAGCCAGGCCGCCGACGTCTTGGTACGGCCGTCGCCCGCGGGGAAGGCGGGCGGTGCGGCCTCGGCGCCCAGCCGCTCCACCACGCGCGCGTGGAACGCGCCGAACTCGTCGTCGGTGAGGATCGGGTTGGTGAAGAAGGACCCGGCCGACCAGGTGTCGTGGTCCTCCGGGTCGAGCACCATGCCTTTGCCGGCGCGCAGCTTGAGCACGGTCTCGCGCGCGCGGGCGAGCGGTACCCGCTCCCCCGCCTCGACGCCGAGGGCCCGCGCGGTCTCCGCGTACTTGAGGGGCGCCGACATCCCGTCCGCGTCCTCAAGGAGGAACCGGACCCGCAGGACGACGAAGCGCTCGGGCTCGGCCTTGAACCCGCTGTGCCGGTACGAGAAGGCGCAGGCGTCGTTCGCCAGGGTGACCGTCTCGCGCGCGTGCCGGTCGTAGGCGACGACCTCGGTGATGGTCGAGGAGACTTCCTGGCCGTAGGCGCCGACGTTCTGGATGGGCGTCGCACCGGCGGAGCCGGGGATTCCGGCGAGACATTCGATGCCCGCGAGTCCGGCGTCCACAGTGCGGGCGACGGCGTCCGTCCAGACCTCGCCGGCGGCCAGTTCGAGGCGGGTGCCGTCGAGGGTGAAGCCGCGTGTCGCGATGCGCAGGGCCGTACCGGGGAAGCCCTTGTCGCCGATGACGAGATTGCTGCCGCCGCCGACGAGCAGCAGGGGTGTGCCCGTGTCGTCGGCCGCACGGACGGCGTCGATCACCTCGGCGTCGGTCGTCGCGGTGATCAGACGGGTCGCGGGGCCGCCGAGCCGGAAGGTGGTCAGCGGGGCGAGCGGGGCATCGTGGAGTTCCTGCACGCGCACAAGGGTACGGTCCGTGGACCCGCGTAAGGGGCACCCCCCATGGAGCGGCACCCCTTACTACTGCCCTTTATGGACTACTGCCGTGCGAGGACTGTTGCCCCGCCGTGTCAGGACCAGTGCGCCTCTCAGGCCAGCCGCACGACCGCCCGTGACATCCCCAGTACCTTCTGCCCCCTGGACAGCGCGGTCAGGTCGACGCGCACCTTGTTGTCGTCGAGTTTGGCGGCAACCTTGCCGGTGACCTCGATGGTGGCGCCTTTGTCGTCGTTCGGTACGACGACGGGGCGGGTGAAGCGGACGCCGTACTCGACGACCGCTGCCGGGTCGCCGGCCCAGTCGGTCACGACGCGGATCGCCTCGGCCATGGTGAACATGCCGTGCGCGATGACGTCGGGCAGCCCGACCTCCTTGGCGAACTTCTCGTTCCAGTGAATGGGGTTGAAGTCGCCGGATGCGCCCGCGTACCGCACGAGCGTGGCCCGGGTCACAGGGAACACCTGCGCGGGCAGTTCGGCGCCGACCTCGATGTCGTCGTACGCGATGGTCGCCGTCATGGTCACGCCTCCTCGGCCGCGCGGGCCACCAGCTTGGTCCAGGCGGTGACCACATGGTCGCCCGCCTCGTCGTGGACCTCGCCGCGGATGTCCAGAATGTCGTTGCCCGCCATGGACTTGACCGCCTCGATGGTCGAGGTCACGGTGAGCCGGTCACCCGCGCGCACGGGGCGTGTGTACGCGAACTTCTGGTCGCCGTGCACGACCCTGCTGTAGTCCAGGCCGAGTTGCGGGTCCTGGATGACCAGTCCGGCCGCCTTGAAGGTGATCGCGAAGACGAAGGTCGGCGGGGCGATCACCTCGGCGTGACCGAGCGCCTTGGCGGCTTCCTGGTCGGTGTACGCGGGGTTGGGGTCCCCCACGGCCTCCGCGAACTCGCGGATCTTCTCCCGGCCGACCTCATAGGGGTCGGTGGGCGGGTAGGACCGCCCCACGAAGGACTGGTCGAGCGCCATGGGCTCGGCACCTCCTGGTATTCGCGACGTGCTGAGGGTTCCGCCAACGCCGCGAGGCCGCCCCCGGAAGGGGACGGCCTCGCGAACGAGCCTGATTTATCGCGTTTCGCGGTGCGCGGTGTGCGCATTGCAACGCGGGCAGTGCTTCTTCATCTCAAGACGGTCCGGGTTGTTACGCCGGTTCTTCTTGGTGATGTAGTTCCGCTCCTTGCACTCCACGCAGGCCAGCGTGATCTTCGGGCGGACGTCGGTGGCAGCCACGTGAGTGCTCCTTGACGAACGGATTGATGGTATTAACGCAAGAAAGAGTAGCCGACCGAAGGACCGACCCCGCAATCGGCTACTGAGAGTAGCGGTGACCGGACTTGAACCGGTGACACAGCGATTATGAGCCGCTTGCTCTACCGACTGAGCTACACCGCTGCGATGTGCTTCGCCGCCTCAACCGGAGGGATGAGGAACCTCACACATCAGAGCCCCAAAACGGAATCGAACCGTTGACCTTCTCCTTACCATGGAGACGCTCTGCCGACTGAGCTATTGGGGCGAGCGATGAAGACATTACACGCTCGCCCACCGATCGCCCAAATCCGTTTCGTACCGGGCACGCAGGGGCATGAACGCTTCTTGTCCCGGCTCTCTCACGCCTCTGGGGCCCCTCCCGCGCGCGGGTTTACGCGCGGGATTCTCCGTAGCGTCCGGCAGCATCCCGCGCGCGGATTCGCGACCGGCCCGAGCCCCTGCGGACGCTCCCCGCCCTCCGCGCCACACCCTCCGGCCTCCGCCCTCCGCCATGACTCCGCACCACACCGGTACGACTATTGCGCTCCTCCGCGAAGCGGCCCGGCCGTCGCCCTAGGCTCGACGCACGCTGAGTGATCTTGCACGCAGAGCCCCCAGCAGAGCCCCAGGAGCGCGATGCCCGACAGCCAGCCGCAGCAGCCCCCGCCCTCCGGCTCGTCCCGTCCGACGCCAGGTGACGACGGCAAGCCGTCCGACGCCGCGGGCCTGCTGCTCTGCGGCGCCCGCCTGACGGACGGCCGGATCGTCGACGTACGGCTCGGTGGCGGGCGGATCGAGGCGGTCGGTACGACGGGGAGCCTGACCGCGTACACCGCGCGCGTGGACCTCGCCGGCCATCTGCTGCTGCCCGCGCCCGCCGAACCGCACGCCCACAGCGACACAGCGCTGTCGGCGGACACGGACGGGCCGGTCTCGTACGAGGTCCCGGATGTCCAGCGCAGGGCCACCGAGGCCGCGTTGTTGCAGTTGGGGCACGGTGCCACGGCGCTGCGTTCGCATGTGCGGATCGGCGACGTGCCGGGGCTCGGCGCGATGGAGGCGGTCCTTCAGGCGCGCCGGTCGCTGCGCGGTCTCGCGGATCTGTCGGTGGTGGCGGTGCCCCGGCTGCTGACCGGGGTCGCGGGCGCGGACGGGCTGGCGGAGCTGCGGGACGCGCTCAAGATGGGCGCGTCCGTCGTCGGCGGCTGCCCGGACCTCGATCCGGATCCGACGGGCTACGTGGAAACCGTTCTGGAGGTCGCCGCGGAGCACGGCTGCGCCGTCGATCTGCACACGGACGGTGACGATCCCGCGCGGCTGGCGCGGCTCGCCGCGATGGCCGGCGGCCTGCGGCCCGGCGTGACGATCGGCCCGTGCGGCGGTCTGGCCCGGCTGCCCGCCGACGCGGCGGGCCGGGTCGCCGACCGGCTCGCGGCGGCCGGCGTGACCGTGGTCTGCCTGCCGCAGGGCGGCTGCGGCGGCGCGGAACGCCGGGACACCGCGCCGGTACGGCTGCTGCGCTCGGCCGGGGTACGGGTGGCCGCCGGGAGCGGCGCCCTGCGGGACGTGGGCAACCCGGTGGGGCGCGGCGACCCGCTGGAGGCCGCGTTCCTGCTGGCGTCACGGTTCGGGCTGCGGCCCGAGGACGCGTACGACGCCGTCTGCGCGGAGTCCCGGGCGGCGCTCGGGCTGCCCGAGGTGCGGGTCGAGGCAGGCTTCCCCGCCGAGCTGCTCGCGGTGCGCGGCGAACGCCTGTCGGGGGTGCTGTCGCTCGCGTACAGCCGCATCGTGGTGCACCGGGGGCGCGTGGTGGCGCGGACGAGCGCGGTGCGCGAGTACTGCGATTCGGCGGCGGCCGTGGCACTCGATCTGCCCCGGCAGGGGCGGACGGCGCGGGGTGGGGGTGCCGGGGGCGGTACGGGGGGCACGGGGGGTACCGGGACGTCGTGACGGGGTGGGCACGCGCGCGGGTGGATGAGTGCGGGGTGCGCGGCGTCAACCTGGCGCAAAGGCTGTACGGCGAAGACGCCCTGCCCGGCGTACGGTCGGAGGCATGCGCATTGTCATCGCTGGAGGTCATGGTCAGATCGCGCTGCGGCTGGAGCGCCTGCTCGCCGCGCGCGGTGACGAGGTGGCGGGGATCATCCGCCGCCCCGAACAGAGCGGCGACCTGTTGGCGGCGGGCGCCGAACCGGTCGTGTGCGACCTGGAGTCGGCGTCGGTCGAGGACGTGGCGCGGCATCTGGCGGGCGCGGACGCGGCGGTGTTCGCGGCGGGCGCGGGTCCGGGCAGCGGTGTCGGCCGCAAGGACACCGTGGACCGCGGTGCGGCCGTCCTGTTCGCCGACGCTGCCGAGGCCGCGGGGGTACGCCGGTATGTCGTCGTCTCGTCGATGGGCGCCGATGCGGAGCACCCGGGCGACGAGGTCTTCGACGCGTATCTGCGCGCCAAGGGCGCGGCCGACGACGACGTACGCGCGCGTGCGGGTCTCGACTGGACGATCCTGCGCCCCGGGATGCTGACGAACGACGCCGGCACCGGGCTGGTGCGCCTTGAGGTGGACACCGGTCGCGGGCCGGTACCGCGCGACGATGTGGCGGCGGTCATCGCGGAGTTGGTCGACACTCCGGCGACGAGCGGTCTGACGCTGGAACTGATCAGCGGGTCGGCACCGGTGGGGGTGGCCGTGAAGTCGGTGGCGGGGAACTGACCCGGCCCCCGGGCCGTTGACTCATCGGGGCGACCGGAGCGGGGCCGATCGCGCTCAGAAGAGGGGCAACTGTCCGGGGAAGTCCGGAACCGTGTAGCCGTCCAGTGCGGGCTGGGCGGCACCGAGTTGGGCCTGTCGGCGGGAGCCCGCGCAGGAGACGAGGGTGCCTTCGCCGCGCGGCCCCGGCGGATCGTGCCGTGCGAAGCGACCCGCGACGACGGCGATTTCACGACGGCACTCGGGGCAGAGCCTGCGACGGGACGACGACGACATGGCTTCAGTGTGCCCCGAAAAACCCGACCCCGAGCAGACACGGCTCGCGGGGGCGGCGGGGGTGGGGGGCGGCGGGGGCGGGGGCGGAATAGAAAAACCCCCTCCGCACTGCACTCACGCAGTACGAAGGGGGTTCCACACTGTGGCGGCGCCAGGATTCGAACCTGGGAAGGCGAAGCCGGCAGATTTACAGTCTGCTCCCTTTGGCCGCTCGGGCACACCGCCAGGGGTTGCTGCTGTGGAGGCGCTTTCGCGGGGCTCCCCTGCAACGACGTAAACGATACCCGATGCCCAGGGGTGCTTCGCCACCCGATTGTGCGGCGCCCGGTGGGGGGCGCATGGCTAGTCTTTGCTGTTGCGGCCCGGGACCGACGGCCGTGTCGTACGCACACCGCTTTACGCACACCGATACACCGATACAAGGAGCCACAGGACATGGCCGACTCCAGTTTCGACATCGTCTCGAAGGTCGAGCGGCAGGAGGTCGACAACGCCCTCAACCAGGCCGCCAAGGAGATCTCGCAGCGCTACGACTTCAAGAACGTCGGCGCGTCGATCGCCTGGTCCGGCGAGAAGATCCTGATGCAGGCCAACTCCGAGGAGCGGGTCAACGCCATCCTCGACGTCTTCCAGTCCAAGCTGATCAAGCGCGGCATCTCACTGAAGGCGCTCGACTCGGGTGAGCCGCAGCTCTCCGGCAAGGAGTACAAGCTCTTCTCCTCGATCCAGGAGGGCATCTCCCAGGAGAACGCGAAGAAGGTCGCGAAGATCATCCGTGACGAGGGTCCGAAGGGCGTGAAGGCCCAGGTGCAGGGCGAGGAGCTGCGCGTCACCTCGAAGAGCCGCGACGACCTCCAGGCCGTCATCTCCCTGCTCAAGGGCCAGGACTTCGACTTCGCGCTCCAGTTCGTGAACTACCGCTAACGGGGTTGGCGGGCACCGGCAGATGTGACGGAGGGCGGCACCCGACCCGGTGCCGCCCTCCGTCGTACGGCCGTACCGCCGTGGCGTCGTCAGTGGCGCGAGCGCGAGTGGCCGAAGAGGATGCGGTAGCCGATCAGGAGTACGAGGGAGCCGCCGATGGCGGCCATCCAGGTGGCGCCGTCGTAGAAGTGCGTGGCGACCGGGCGGTCGAAGAAGCGGGCGGAGATCCAGCCGCCCACGAAGGCGCCCGCGATGCCGATCAGGGTCGTGCCGATGAAGCCGCCCGGGTCTCTGCCGGGCAGCAGGACCTTGGCGATGGCTCCGGCCAGCAGCCCCAGAACGATCCAGCTGATGATGCCCATCCGTGAACCCACCTTTCGCACGCTCTTGTCCCCTGAGACGTAGGGGCGACTCGTTCCGGTTGCGGCGATCAGTAGGGTGCGGCGCATGACACAGCGGTTGCGGCGGTCCCTCGGCGTCTTCGATGCCGTCGTCATCGGGCTCGGCTCCATGGTCGGCGCGGGCATCTTCGCCGCCCTGGGTCCGGCCGCCGGCGCCGCCGGGTCCGCCCTGCTCCTCGGTCTGGGGCTGGCCGCCGTGATCGCGTACTGCAACGCGATGTCGTCGGCGCGCCTCGCCGCCCTGTACCCCGCGTCGGGCGGGACCTATGTGTACGGGCGGGAACGGCTCGGCCCGTTCTGGGGGTACCTCGCCGGCTGGGCGTTCGTCATCGGCAAGACGGCGTCGTGCGCGGCGATGGCGCTCACCGTCGGCGCGTACGCCTGGCCCGATCACGCGCACGCCGTGGCCGTGGGCGCCGTGGTGGCACTGACCGCCGTGAACTACGGGGGCGTTCAGAAGTCGGCGTGGCTGACGCGGGTGATCGTCGCTGTGGTCCTGGCAGTCCTCGTCTCGGTCGTGGTCGTGTGTCTCGGCTCGGCCGCCGCCGACGCCGGGCGGCTCGGAGCGGGCGCGTCCGGCGGGCCGGACGGGGTGCTGCGCGCGGCGGGACTGCTGTTCTTCGCCTTCGCCGGGTACGCGCGGATCGCGACCCTCGGCGAAGAGGTACGCGATCCGGCGCGCACCATCCCCCGCGCGATCCCGCTGGCTCTGGGTATCGCGCTCGTCGTGTACGTGTGTGTGGCGGTGGCCGTCCTTTCGGTACTGGGGTCGGGCGGGCTGGCGGACGCGACGGCTCCGCTGGCGGACGCGGTCCGGGCGTCGGGGGTGCCCGGACTGGTGCCCGTGGTGCGGGTGGGCGCGGCAGTGGCGGCCCTGGGCTCGTTGCTGGCGCTGATTCTGGGGGTGTCGCGGACGACGCTGGCGATGGCGCGGGACGGTCATCTGCCGGGTGCGCTGGCCGCGGTGCACCCGCGGTTCCAGGTGCCGCACCGCGCGGAGCTGGCCGTGGGCGTGGTCGTCGCGGTGCTCGCCGCCACGGTGGATGTCCGTGGGGCGATCGGTTTTTCCTCCTTCGGTGTGCTGGTGTACTACGCGATCGCCAACGCGTCGGCCTGGACCCTCGGCTCGTCGCGGTCGACGGAGTCCGCACGGTCGTCGGCGCGGTGGGCGCGGTTCTCAGGGTTGTCGAGGGTCGTCCCGGTGGTGGGTTTCGCCGGCTGCCTGGCGCTGGCCTTCGCCCTGCCGGTGCCGTCGGTGCTGCTGGGGGTCGGGGTGCTGACGGTGGGTGTGGTGGTGTATGGGGTGCGGGGGCGATGAGGGGGGTCGACGGGTCGGTGCGGACCGCCCGGTGCCGAGGGCTACGGCATCGCTTCCGCCGCCTTCGCCTCCCCCGCCGTCCGCTCCTTCTCCGCCCGTGACCGGAACCCGGCCCACGGCGCCAAATCCGGGCCGTCGTTGGCCTCCTCGTACCAGCCGGCACCGTCGAGCCAGGTGCGCAGCCAGTCGGCGAGGCTCGGGGCGTCGAGATACCAGGCGTGGTCTGCCTCGTCCGCGTTGGGCTCGAAGAGGAGGACCGGCGCGTCCTCGCTGAGGCAGTCGACGCAGGCGTACATCCCGCAGCCCCAGTGGGATATGGGGAGCAGGCCCTCGGGCCACGGCCAGGAGGGGTCGTCGCGGGCGTCCTTGCGGTGGTCCAGATATTGGGCGACGGCGGGCATCTCGCCGGCCGGGAAGCCTTCGAGCAGGGGCAACAGACCGTACTCCGGGCCGAATCCGCCGTCGCCGATCCGGAGGTAGAGGGCGGCGAGCAGCGGCGGCAGCGGGAAACCGAGCGCGGCCTCGGCGCGGGCCACGGACTCGGCGTCCACCGGATCGGGCAGGGAACTCCAGCCCCACGGCCGGGTTTCCCTCGCCCGGACGGCGAGCCTGGTCAGCAACTGCTCGATCTCGGTCATGGGTTCATGATGCAGGGCGCCACTGACAATCGGCCCTCGCCCGCTGCTCGGATGGCGTTTCCACAGGTGAGAGCGGTGCGCGCCGATGGGTCGTTCGGGTCCGCCCGTCGCCGTCAGTCGATGACGACCCGGACGCCCCGCGCTTCGAGGTGGCTGAGGAATTCCTCGAAGGTGGCCGGGCGGTAGTCGGTGCGCGGTGTCACGCCGAGGCAGGTACGGGCGACTTCGGCGTCGTGCCAGATCAGGGTGAAGGGCCTCGTGGCGCCGAACCCGCCGCGCAGGCAGTCGGTCAGGGCGCCCCAGTTGCCGCCGAAATAGCCGCCGGGCCCGTTCACGGCCTCACCGATCGCGCAGTAGAAGCCCTTCTCGTCGGTGATGTGGCGGCCGTCGAGGTGGTACGTGGGGCCGGGCGGCCGGTACGGGGTGCGGCGGTGCGGGGTGCGGCGGTGCCGGTTTTCGAGGGCCGTGGTCAGCCAGACGTCACGGCCCTCCGCGGAGCAGGGCGCCCAGAGGTTGGTCCGGGCGGGGCGGCCGTCCCACCAGTGGTCCCAGACGTCGCGGGCCGCGAACGGCGGCTGGTCCGACCAGGGTTCGAGGGTGAGGTCGACGAGGCCGCGCCCGCGGGCGGAGGGGATCCACGCGGTGATCTCGCCCTCGACGGCGGACGTGAGCGTCCAGCCGAAGGCGTCGAGGCGCAGGAGCCTGGCGTGGCCGAGGTCTTCCTCGCCCCTGTCGAGGGCCTCGCGCAGGGCGCCGCGCGGGGAGCAGCCGGTGAGTCGTATCGGAGGCTCTTCGGATGTGGAGCTGTCGTCCGCCACGCGCGCGAGGTCCTTGCAGCGGCCCCAGGGCTGGTCCTCCGCGCCGAGCAGCAGATAGCCGGGCGAGAGGGCGGGGCGGCCCGGGTAGTCGGCCTGCTGGGCGTCGGGCGGCTCGGACGCCTCCACGGTGAGGTCGCGCAAGGACAGGTCACGCGCGCAGAGGCGGTCACCGAGGAGGCGTACGTCCTCCAGGTACCACTCGCCGACGCGGTGGCCGTTCTTGTCGAGTGCCTCCAGGACGAGGGTGCCGAGCGGAGCGGAGCCTTCGCTCCGTGCCTGGTCCAGGGCCGTACGCAAGGCGCCCTCGACGGCACAGCCCAGGAGTTCGTAGCGGTCCCGCGCGCGGGGGCGCGGGTTCGCGAAGAGGTCGTCGGCGTCGGCACACAGGGCCCACACCTCGTCGTACGCGGGTTCGTCGTCCGTGAGTTCGGCAGCGTCGTACGCCACCAGCGCGTATCTCGGCAGTTGCACCCCCGCGCCCGCCCGCTACCGCGAGGCGAAGGGCTGGTCCGTCGGGACGATCTCGCGTCCCAGGGGCAGCAGGGAGACCGGGATCAGTTTGAAGTTGGCGATGCCCAGAGGGATGCCGATGATCGTGAGGCACTGGAGGATGCCGGTGGTGATGTGGGCGAGGGCGAGCCACCAGCCGGCGAGGACCAGCCAGAGCACATTGCCGACGCAGGACGGCGCTCCGGCGTCGCGGCGCTCGACCGTGGTGTAGCCGAAGGGCCAGAGCGCGTAGAGGCCGATACGGAACGAGGCCAGTCCGAAGGGGATGCCGATGATGGTGATGCAGAGGATGGCCCCTGCCAGGAGATAGCCCAGGAACAGCCAGAAGCCGCTCAGGACCAGCCAGATGATGTTGAGGATTGTCTTCACTGGTGACGACCTGCCATCTGTTCTAGCCGGGAGATGCGCTCCGCCATCGGCGGGTGCGTGGAGAACATTTTGGACAGACCCTGGCCCGGACGGAAAGGGTTCGCGATCATCATGTGACTCGCGGTCTCGATCCGGGGCTCGGGCGGCAGGGGCAACTGTTTGGTTCCGGCGTCGAGTTTGCGCAGGGCGCTCGCCAGGGCCAGGGGGTCGCCGGTGAGTTGCGCGCCGGACGCGTCCGCCTCGTACTCCCTGGAGCGGCTGATGGCGAGCTGGATCACGGACGCGGCGAGCGGGCCGAGCAGCATGATGAGCAGCATGCCGAAGATGCCGGGGCCGTCGTCGTTGTCGGAGCGGCCGAACGGGATCAGCCAGGCGAAGTTCACCAGGAACATGATCACGGAGGCGAGGGCTCCGGCGACGGACGAGATCAGGATGTCGCGGTTGTACACATGGCTGAGTTCATGGCCGATGACGCCGCGCAGTTCGCGCTCGTCGAGGATCCGCAGGATGCCTTCGGTGCAGCACACGGCGGCATTACGCGGGTTACGGCCGGTCGCGAACGCGTTCGGCGCCTCGGTGGGTGAGATGTACAGCCGGGGCATGGGCTGGCGGGCCTGTGTCGACAGCTCACGGACCATGCGATAGAGACCGGGCGCCTCGAATTCGCTGACCGGGCGGGCACGCATCGCGCGCAGGGCCAGCTTGTCGCTGTTCCAGTACGCGTACGCATTGGTGCCGATCGCCACGACGAGCGCGATGATCAGGCCCGTACGCCCGAAGAGACTGCCGATGACGATGATGAGTGCGGACAGTCCCCCGAGGAGTACGGCGGTCTTCAGCCCGTTGTGCCGGCGGTGCACAGTACGCCCTCCTGATGGTGCGGCAGGGGAACCCTCTGCTCATTGATGCTCTGGTGCTTCCACTGTCCAGTGGACCCTCCCGTACTGGTCAACGCCAGGCGGGGAGCACTAGTTCCCTGGTGTGCGCACTCTCCGTGGTGGGCCGGTCGGGTGACGGCCGGACCGGGGCCGCGGCGGGGGCTCTCCGGCCGCCGGTGGGACGGGGTGTCAGAAGAGGCCGGTGGCGGAGAACCGGAGGACGAGTTGGGGTGCCCCGGAGAGTGCGACGCCCAGGACGGCGGTCAGGGCGATGGCGGCCGTCAGGGGCGCGGGGACCTTGAGACGGGCACTTTCGGACGTCCGTTCGGGAGCCTCTTCGGGCGTCTGGAACAGGAGGGCCGTCCACCGGAGGTAGTAGTAGAGCGCGATGACGACGTTCACGGCCATGACGACGGCGAGCCAGCCGAGGCCCGCGTCGACGGCCGCCGAGAACACGGTGACCTTCGCGAACAGGCCGATGATGCCGGGCGGCAGCCCCGCGAGGCACAGCAGGAAGAACCCGAGCACCAGGGCGGTCAGCGGGCGCTCCGCATACAGGCCCCGGTAGTCGCTGATCCGGTTGAGCGGGCGCGAGCGGGCGACGAGGGCGGCCACCGCGAACGCGCCCAGGTTCACGGCCGCGTACATCAGCGCGTACGCGACGGTGGAGCCGATGGCGCGCTCGGCGTCCTTCGCGTACCCGGCGGCGGCGATCGGCACCAGGAGGTAGCCGGCCTGGCCGACGGATGACCAGGCGAGCAGCCGGACCGCGCTGTACGCGCGCGTGGCGCGCTGGCGCAGCGCGGCGACATTGCCCGCGGTCATCGTGAGGGCGGCGAGCACGGCGAGCGCCGGGCCCCATACGTCCGCGTACGACGGGAACGCGACGACGGTCACCAGGATCAGCCCGGAGAAGCCGACCGCCTTGCCGATCACGGACAGATAGGCGGCGATCGGGAGGGGGGCGCCCACATAGGTGTCGGGCACCCAGAAGTGGAAGGGCACGGCGGCCGTCTTGAAGGCGAAGCCGACGAGGGTGAGGGCGACGCCCGCCTGGGCGAGGGTGTGGAACTGCGGGTCGACCTGCTGGAGCTTTCCGGCGATCTCCGTCAGGTAGAGCGTGCCGGTGGTCGCGTAGACGAAGCTGACGCCCAGGAGGGTCACCGCGGTGGCCGTGACGGACGACAGGAAGAACTTGAGGGCGGCCTCCGAAGACTTGCGGTCGCCATGCTTGATCCCGACCAGCGCGAAGGCGGGCAGGGACGCCACTTCGAGGGCGACGACAAGGGTCGCCAGATCACGTGAGGCGGGCAGCAGCGCGGCACCGGCGGCGGAGGACAGCAGCAGGAACCAGTACTCTCCGCCGGGCAGGTCCCGCGCGCGGGAGGCGTCCTTGAGGGTGCTCATCGACAGCAGCGCGGTGAGCAGGGCACCGCCGAGGACCAGGAACTGGATCACCAGCGTGAACCGGTCGGCCGTGTAGCTGCACACGCTCGCGTCGCCGGCGAGGCAGAACGAGGACCGGTCGCCGTCCAGGAGGGCCAGCAGGAGCAGCAGCGCGGCGGCGAGTCCGGCCACGGACACCCAGCCGAGCACGCTTTTGTGCCGCTCCCCCACGAACAGGTCGGCGACGAGCACCACAAGGCCGACGACCGCGGCGATGGTGGGCGGCGCGATCGCGAGCCAGTCGACCGACTGGACGAGGCTGCCTCCGGCGGCGACGGTCACGATTTGCCTCCTGCGAGGAGCTGCTGCACGGCCGGGTCGGTCAGGCCGAGCAGCAGGGCGGGCCAGAGTCCGGCGATGACGGTGAGGGCGACGAGCGGGGTCCAGGCGGCGAACTCGTAGCCGCGGACGTCGGCGAGCGCGGGACGTTCCCCCGCGCGCGGGGCCCCCATGCAGACCCGTCGCACCACGATGAGCATGTACGCGGCGGTGAGCAGGGTGCCGAAGGCGGCGAAGGCCATGAAGGTCAGGTACGCGGGGCGGCTGAGCCCGTCGGCGGGCCGGAACGCGCCGAACAGGGCGAGCATCTCGCCCCAGAACCCGGCGAGTCCGGGCAGGCCGAGGGAGGCCACGGCGCCGAAGGCGAGCAGTCCGCCGAGGCGCGGCGCCTTGCCGTAGAGCGCGGCGCCCGTCTCTTCGGCGAGAGAGTCGAGGTCGGTGGTACCGGTGCGGTCCTTCAGGGCGCCGACCAGGAAGAACAGCAGGCCCGTGATGAGGCCGTGGGCGATGTTCGCGAACAGCGCGCCGTTGACACCGGTCGGGGTCAGGGTGGCGATGCCGAGCAGCACGAAACCCATGTGGCCGACGGACGAGTACGCGATGAGGCGCTTGAGGTCGCCCTTGGCGCCCTGCCGGGCGAGGGCGAGGCAGGCGAGGGATCCGTAGATGATCCCGACCACGGCGAAGGCCGCGAGATACGGCGCGAACGTGTGCATGCCATCGGGCGCGATCGGCAGCAGAATCCGGATGAACCCGTACGTACCCATCTTGAGCATGACACCGGCCAGCAGGACCGATCCGACCGTCGGCGCGGCGGTGTGGGCGTCCGGCAGCCAGCTGTGCAGCGGCCACATCGGCGCCTTCACGGCCAGCCCGATCCCGATCGTCAAAACGGCGATGACCTGCACGGATGTACTCAGCGACCGGCCGTTGTCAGTGGCGAGTGCCACCATGTCGAATGTGCCCGCCCTCAGCCCGACGAGGAGCAGGCCGAGCAGCATCACGACCGAACCGAGCAGCGTGTACAGGATGAACTTCCCGGCAGCGGCCTGCCTGCCCTCGCCGCCCCAGCGGGCGATGAGGAAGTACATCGGGATGAGCACCATCTCGAAGGCGAGGAAGAACAGCAGCAGATCGAGGACGGCGAAGGTCGCGAGGGTGCCGGACTCAAGGAGCAGGACCAGGGCGACGAACGCCTTCGGGGACGGGCCCGCGGGCATCTTGAAGTACGAGTAGAGCGCGCAGAGGAAGGTCAGCAGCGCCGTCAGGACGAGAAGGGGGAGCGAAATGCCGTCGATGCCGAGATGGATCCGCACGTCGAGTGCCGGAATCCAGCTGATGTCCGTCGTGGCCTGCATCCTCGACGGCTGGTCGTGGTCGAAGCCGAGCGCGAGGACGACCGCCGCGATGAGGACCGCGCCGGTCACGGTCACCCCGTGCCGCAGCACGGCCTGGTCGGGTGACTTCCCCTTCAGCCCGGGAGGGGCCGGCAGGAGAGCGGCGACCGCGCCGAGAAGCGGACCGACGACCACGAACGCCAGAAGGAACTGCATCACGGACTCGTTGATATCGATCACTGCTGCTCACGCTCCGGCGGTGGCGACGAGGACGGCGGCGACCGCGAGGACGACGGTTCCGGCGAGCAGCGCGCTCAGATAGGTCTGGACGTTGCCGGTCTGCGCGCGACGCACGACGGTGCCGAGCCAGCGGGGCAGGGCGCCCGCGCCGCGCACATAGGTGTCGACGACCTCGCGGTCGAGGAAGCGGACCAGTTCGGCCGCCGCCTGGACGGGGCGTACGAAGAGCGCGCCGTAGACCGCGTCCAGGTGGAATCCGGCGGCGGCGTGGCGGTGCAGTGGCCCGAGCAGCAGCCGTCCGGGGTCGGCCGGGTCGGGGGCGGACGCCACATCACCGTAGGCGGGTGTGTGGGTGGCGATGGCCTCGGCCTCGACCAGTCCGGCGTTCGCCTCGGGGTGGGCGGCAAGGGCGCCCATCGGGTAGCGCTCGGTGAGGGCCGTGGTGTGCCGCCAGGCGCCGTAGGTGACCAGACCACCGACGAGTGCGACACCCGTACCGAGAACGGAGGTGGTGAGGGTCGGGGTGAGCGCGCGTCCGCCGAACCAGTCGGGCAGCACGCCCACGGTCAGCCCGAAGGCCAGGGACGGGACGGCCAGCACCCACAGGACCGCGTTCATCGCGACCGGCTGTTTTCCATGGTCCGGAGCTTCTGCTCCCCGGCCGCGGAAGGTGAGCAGCCACAGCCGGGTCGCGTAGGCGGCGGTGAGCAGGGCCGCCACGAGGCCCGACACGAGGACGATCCAGCCCGCCGCGCCGGGAATGCCGGACGCGTGCCCGGTGGCGGCGTGTTCGGCGGCGCCGAGCACGGCCTCCTTCGAGAAGAAGCCGCTGAAGGGCGGGATCGCGGCGAGCGCGAGGAGCGCCACGGTCATCGTCCAGAACGCGTCGGGGACACGGGCGCGAAGGTCCTTCATCCGGGACATCGCGGCCAGCGAGTTGGTGCCGGCGGCGTGGATGATCACGCCCGCCGCGAGGAACAGCAGCGCCTTGAAGGCGCCGTGCGACAGGAGGTGGAAGACGGCGGCACCGCGGTCACCGACGGCGAGGGCACCGGTCATGTAGCCGAGCTGGCCGATCGTCGAGTACGCGAGGACGCGTTTGATGTCGTCCTGCGCGAGCGCGGCCAGCGCCGAACCGGCCATGGTGACGGCCGCCATGACGGCGAGCACGAGCAGCGCCGCGGCGGACGCGGCGAAGACAGGGAGGAGACGCGCGACGAAGTAGACACCGGCGGCGACCATCGTCGCGGCGTGGATCAGCGCGGAGACCGGAGTGGGACCGGCCATCGCGTCGGGCAGCCAGGTGTGCAGCGGGAACTGCGCCGACTTGCCCGCGACGCCCGCGAGGAGCAGCAGCGCGATCAGCGTGGGGTGGTCGACCGCGCCCGCCGCGACCGCGCCGAGGACCCGGGTGATACGGAACGACCCGGCGTCCACGCCGAGCGCGAACAGACCGATCAGGAAGGGGACATCGCCGAGCTTGGTGACCAGGAACGCCTTCAGGGACGCCGCGCGGGCCTCCGGGGTCTCCCAGTAGTGGCCGACGAGGAAGTACGAGCAGATGCCCATGATCTCCCAGCCGACCAGCAGCACGATCAGATCGCCCGAGTAGACGACCAGGAGCATGGCGGAGGTGAACAGGGACACCAGCGCGGCGTACGAGGCGTAGCGCGGGTCGTCGCGGAGGTAGGCCGTGGAGTAGATCTGCACACAGGAGGCGACCACGCCGACGAGAACGGCGACGAGAACGGCGAAGCCGTCGAGGTACAGGGCGAGTTCGATCGGGACCGAACCGGTGGGTGTCAGTTCGGTGGCCGCGTCGATGGCCCGGCCGCCGCCCTGCCGCGTGGCCACGAGCACGGCCAGGACCAGCGACAGCAGGGTCGGCAGCACTGCGAGGGGGCGTACGAAGCCGGGGGCCGTCCGGCCGACGAGCAGCCCGGCGGCGGCGCCCAGGAACGGCAGGAGGGGGACGAGTACGGCGAGGGTCGTGGTGGTCACGCGGCGGCCTCAGTCCTGTCTGCCGTGGCGGGGGCGGCCGGGCGCGGGGTTCCGTCGGGGTGCCCCGGACCCTCGGGGTCCGTGTCGGGCTCGGCGGTGTCGCGGAGCTTGTCGATGTCGGACGTGCCCCGGTTGCGGTACACCGCGAGGACGATCGCGAGACCGATGCCGATCTCGGCGGCGGCGATGGCGATCGTGAACAGGGTGAGGGCCTGGCCGGAGTGCAAGGTGTCGCGGGCGGCCTTGCTGAGCCAGACGTCGAAGGCGACGAGATTGAGGTTGACGGCGTTGAGCATCAGCTCGACGGACATCAGAACGAGGATCGCGTTCCGGCGGGCGAGGACCCCGTACAGGCCGGTGCAGAAGAGGAGGACGGAGAGCACGGCGGGATAGGCGAGATGCATCAGCGCTGCCGCTCCTTGTCGCTCGGTTCCGGGGCGCTCGGGGTGGCGTTCTTGCGGGAGAGGACGATCGCGCCGACGAGTGCGGCGAGAAGGAGTACGGAGAGCGCCTCGAAGGGGAGCACCCAGTTCTGGAAGAGAGCCTCGCCGGTGACCTTGGTGGAGCCCTCGGCGGGCCCGTCCAGGTCGACCCAGGTGGTACGGAAGGCGTCCACGACGACCCAGACCAGGGCGGCGGCCGAGGCGACGGCCACGGCGAGCGCGGCCCAGCGGTTGCCCGAATCGGCGTCCGGGGAGCGGCCGATGGGCGCCTTGGTGAGCATCAGCCCGAAGAGAAGGAGGACCACTACGGAACCGACGTAGATGAGGACCTGCACCCAGGCGATGAACTCGGCAGTGAGCAGGAGGTATTCGACGGCGATTCCGCCGAGTGCGACGACGAGCCATAGTGCGGCGTGCACCAGTTGTCTGGTCGTGACGGTGACGATCGCCGCGCCGAAGGTGACGATGCCGACGAGAACAAAGGCGATCTCGACTCCGGTCGGGGAGAGGAAGCCGTGGCCGGCGGCTGCGAGGGTCACGGGGTTCCCTCCGGTCCGGGGGTTTCGGGGGAGACGTTGTCCTGAGGGCCCGATTCCTGAGCCGCCGATTCCGGGGCTGCCGCTTCCTGAGAGGCGGCTGCCTGGGAGGCGGCTTCCTGGGCTGCCGCCAGTTTGTCGGCGGTCTTGCGGGCGGCGGCGAACTCCTTGGGCTCCTCGGCGCCGGGGTCCAGGGCGGGCGGCGCGGGCACCGTCCACATCCACTCGCGGAGCTTGTCGCGCTCATGCGTGAGTTCGCGGATGTCGGTCTCGGCGTACTCGAACTCCGGGGACCAGAACAGCGCGTCGAAGGGGCAGACCTCGATGCAGATACCGCAGTACATGCAGAGGGAGAAGTCGATGGCGAAGCGGTCGAGGACGTTGCGGCTGCGCTCGCGGCCACCGGGGGCGGCGGCCGGGACGGTCTCCTTGTGCGAGTCGATGTAGATGCACCAGTCCGGGCACTCGCGGGCACAGAGCATGCAGACCGTGCAGTTCTCCTCGAACAGACCGATGACACCCCGGGAGCGGGGCGGGAGATCGGGCTGGACATCGGGGTACTGCGCGGTGACCGTCTTCTTCGTCATCGTGCGCAGGGTGACGGCGAGGCCCTTGGCGAGACCGGCGCCGGGGAAGGTCCGCCGGGTGGGCGGGGACGGCTCGGCCATGGTTACTGGATCACCACCTTGACGACGCCGGTGAGGGCGATCTGGGCGAGGGCGAGAGGGACGAGGAGGGTCCAGGCGAGTTTCTGGAGTTGGTCCTCGCGCAGCCTCGGGTAGCTGACGCGCAGCCAGATGACGACGAAGGCGAGCAGCGCCGTCTTGAGCAGCGTCCACATCCAGCCGAGGCCGTCACCACCGAAGGGGCCGTGCCAGCCGCCCAGGAAGAGGACGGTGGTCAGGCCGCACAGGACGACGATTCCGGCGTACTCCGCGAGGAGGAAGAGGGCGAAGCGCAGGCCGGTGTACTCGGTGTACGCGCCGAAGATGATCTCGGAGTCGGCCACCGGCATGTCGAAGGGCGGGCGTTGCAACTCGGCGAGACCGGCGACGAAAAAGACAAGCGCCCCGACGATCTGCCAGGGAACCCACCACCACGCGAAGGCGTTGAGAATACCGGGGAGCGAAACCGTGCCGGCGGCCATCGCGACGGAGGCGGCGGTGAGCAGCATCGGCAGTTCATAGGCGAGAAGTTGGGCGGCGGTACGGAGACCGCCCAGAAGGGAGAACTTGTTGGCGGACGCCCATCCGGCCATGAGCGAACCGAGGACACCTACGCCCATGACCGCGAGCACGAAGAAGATACCCGCGTCCACGACCTCGCCGACGGCACCCTCGTGGGGCCCGATGGGGATGGCGACGAGCACGAGGAGGTAGGGCAACAGCGCGACGGCGGGCGCCAGTTGGAAGACACGGCGGTCCGCGTCGGCCGGTACGACGTCTTCCTTCTGCGCGAACTTCACACCGTCGGCGACGAGTTGGGCCCAGCCGTGGAAACCGCCCGCGTACATCGGGCCGAGGCGGCCCTGCATATGCGCCATCACCTTGTGTTCCGTCTGGCCGATGACCAGCGGGAGGACGAGGAAGACGGCGAAGACGACGAGGAGTCGCAGGGCGACGTCGAGCACGTCGTTCACTGCGGGCCTCCGGTGGGGTTGTCGGGGTCGGTGGGGGCGCTGGGGTTGTCGGGGGGTGCGGTGCCGGGGTCCGGCTTGGAACCCTGGTCCGGCGCGGGATCCTGGTCCGGTGCGGGATTCTCGTCCGGTGTGCGCTGCGGTTCCGGTGCCTCGAAGGCCGGGCGGGCGTGGTGCCACGGGGCGTCGGGGCCGGTGGAGCCCGTATCCGTACCGGCGGGGCTCGTGTCCGTACCAGAAACGGCACCCGTACCGCTGGTGGCACCCGTGCCGCTGGTGGTGCCGGAAGTCGGGGGCTGTGTCTGGCTGGCTGAGCCGCTTGAGGCTGAGCGGGTGCGGCGGGGCGGGCGGTCTCCTGCTGCGCGGGCGGTGCCTCGGGCCGGGCGGGAGGGTGCCGGGGGGAGCTGGCCCTTGAGCGGGCCCCATTCGTTGGGGTCGGGTACGCCGGGGGGCAGCATCTGGCGGCGCTTCGGGCCGCCGTGGTCCGACTCCCCCGGCTCCTTCGCGCCGGGCCATGCCTTGGCCACGCGCGCGGCGAGGACGAAGTCCTTGCGCAGGGGGTGACCTTCGAAGCCCTCGGGGAGGAGCAGCGAGTCGAGTCCGGGGTGGCCGTCGAAGTCGACGCCGAACATCTCGTGGGTCTCGCGTTCGTGCCAGGCGGCGCCCGCGTAGACGCCGACGGCGGAGGGGAGGACGGGGGCGTCGTACGGGACGGTGGTTCGTACGAGCAGTCGGCGTACCGGTGCGAGCGCGACCACGTGGGCGGCGACACGGAAGCCGGTGCCGGGTTCGTCCACGGCGCTCAGCCAGTCGAAATATGTGCAGCCCAGCGTGGAACGGGCGGTCTCCAGGGCGGCGATCCAGGAGGCGGCGGGTACGTCGACGGTGAGGAGGTCGTACGACTCGTCGGCGGTCGCTTCGGGGCCGAAGAGTTCCTCGACGGGGGCCGTCAGCCAGCCGGTCACCGGTCTTCCTCCCTCGCGGAACTGGCGGTACCGGCCTCACCTACGGCGGGCGGGCGGACCAGGTCGCTCTGGAGCGCCGCCGCCGATGGGCGTCCGGCGACGGCTCCGTACCGCTCGCCCAGCGACTCGCGGGCGATCTTCTCCTGGAGTTTGAGGATGCCCTGGAGCAGCGCTTCGGGCCGGGGCGGGCAGCCCGGGACGTAGACGTCGACGGGGATGATCTGGTCGACGCCCTTGGTGACGGAGTACGAGTCCCAGTAGGGGCCACCGCAGTTGGAGCAGGCGCCGAAGGAGATGACGTATTTGGGCTCGGGCATCTGCTCGTAGAGCCGCTTCACGGCGGGGGCCATCTTGTCGGTGACCGTGCCGGAGACCACCATCAGGTCGGCCTGGCGGGGTCCCGGTGCGAAGGGGATGACGCCGAGGCGGATGAAGTCGTGCCGGGCCATGGACGCGGCGATGAACTCGATGGCGCAGCAGGCGAGTCCGAAGTTGAAGACCCAGAGGCTGTAGCGACGCCCCCAGTTGAGGATCACCTTCATGGGCTCGGGGGCGAGCCGGGAGAGCGCGCCGAGCCGCTTCGGCTCGGGCAGGAACACGGGCGGGGCGACCGCGCCGGGCTCGTCGGGTGGTGCTGCGTCCTCGGCGGACGCGGGCCGGGTCACGTCCATGCGAGGACGCCCTTCTTGTACGCGTACAGCAGTCCCACGGCGAGGAAGCCGAGGAAGATGAACATCTCCACGAGTGTGGTGGCCCCGTAGCCGTCGGCGGCGAAGATCGTGGCCCAGGGGAAGAGGAAGATCGAGTCGACGGCGAAGATCACGTACAGGAACGCGTAGACGTAGTACCGCACCTGGGTGTGCGCCCAGCCTTCGCCGACGGGGTCGACGCCGCACTCGTACGTGAGGAGTTTCTCGGGGGTGGGCACGACGGGCCGCAGCAGCCGTCCGGCGCCGAAGGCGACGGCGACGAAGAGCACGCCGACCAGGGCGAGCAGTCCTACGACGGAGTACGACTGGAAGTAGCCCTCCGCGAGCACGGTGGTCGGTTCCCGCACGTCCGCACCTCGCTCTCTGGCCCCATGGACCTCGTGGAACTCGTGGGCCTCATGGGCCTCGTGTCGGGTGGTGCGCCTGTCGTGCACCGTGTTCGACGATCTGTACGCACGGGAGTCTAGGGCCTGTTAAAGAGAGGGTAAGCAGCCCGTCACAGGAAGGGACAGCCGGGGACGGGACGGGATCGGAGATGCCCCCGGGGACGGACCGGGACGAGACCTCTGCGAGACCTCTGCGCGACGTCGGCGGGACGTCGGCGGGACGTCGGCGAGACCTCGACGGAACCTGGCCAGGTCCTGAAACGGGCCTGGGTGGCGCCAGGTCCCGGGCAGGGTGGGGTTATCCACAGTGCGGCTGTGCGGTCCACCTCATGGCGCCGGGCTTCCGGGCCAGGCACGCTGTCGATATGACCGCACGAATCATCACCACGACCGCCGACGGTGGCGGCGACACCCGGCGGAGCGGGTCCGGCGCCGCCGGCTCGTCCGCCGGTGCGACCGGCCAGGACCGGCTGCCTCCCGTGCGCTTCGCACTGGGCGGGCAGACCTGGCGGGAGATCGCCCATCTCCTGACCAATCTCCCGCTGGGCCTGGTCGGCTTCGTGTACGTGGTGACGGCACTGTTCACCAGCGTCGGACTCTCCGTGACGGTGATCGGCCTTCCCCTGCTCGCCCTGGCGCTGCTGGGGGCCCGGCAGCTCGGCAAGGCGGAGCGGGCGCGGGCGCGGGCCCTGCTGAAGGTGCGGGTGGATGAGCCGAGCCCGCTGCCGCTGAGCGAGCAGGGCTTTCTCGGCCGGGTGTGGGCGGGCCTGAAGGACCCGGTCGGCTGGCGGACGGTGCTGTACGAGTTCATCCGCCTGCCCTGGGGCATAGCCACCTTCGCGATCACTCTGACCTCGTTGTTCGTGCTGTGGCCGGTGCTGCCGTTCATCGCGCGTGGTCTCACGAATGTGGACCGCGTCATGGTCCGGGCCCTGCTGTCCCCGTCGGACGAGCTGGAGCGGCGGATCGCGGAGCTGGAGTCGGACCGGGGCATCGTGGTCGACACGGCCAATGCGGACCTGCGCCGGATCGAGCGGGATCTGCACGACGGGGCGCAGGCCCGGCTGGTCAACCTCGCGATGGGTCTCGGGCTGGCGAAGGAGAAGTTGCTGGAGGACCCGGACGCGGCGGCCTCGATGGTCGAGGAGGCGCACGGCGAGGTGAAGCTCGCCCTCCAGGAGCTGCGGGACCTGGCCCGGGGCATCCACCCGGCGGTCCTCACGGACCGGGGTCTGGACGCGGCGCTGTCCTCGGTGTCGTCGCGGTGCACGGTGCCGGTGAAGGTGACGGCGGACCTGGACATACGCCCGGCGGCGGCGATCGAGGGCATCGCGTACTTCACGGTCTCGGAGCTGTTGCAGAACGTGTCGAAGCACAGCGGTGCGCGGTCGGCGGCCGTCGACGTGTGGCGAGCGGACGACCGGCTGCTCATACAGGTGTGGGACGACGGCAAGGGCGGGGCGAGCCTCGACGGGGGTACGGGGATGGCGGGGCTGGCAGACCGGCTCGGCGCGGTCGACGGGCTGTTCGTCATCGACTCGCCGGTGGGCGGCCCGACGACGGTGACGGCGGAGCTGCCCTGGCGGGACCGCGCGACGGAACCCGCCGGGCGGGAGAAGTAGCCGCCTCGGCCGGCGAGAGCGGGCCTGGAGGCCACTCGGCGGCTGGAAGGTAGGGAAAACCCCCGGTCCAAGAGGCCGACCTGCCGCATGGTCCGGCGCCCGTGCCCCGAGCACTCTTGAGGTACGTCGGCACACGCCGAGTCACCACACCGGAACACCGAGCACCAGCACCAGGCACCGGAACACCGAGACGTCTAGTGACGCGATACGAAGAGGACGGACGAGAGCGATGGCCACGGAGTACGGACAGGGGTACGGACAGCCGGGCCGGCCCGGGTTCGACGGGGCGGGGGCCGGGGAGCGGCGGCATCTGCTGCCGGCGGGGCTGCGCGCGCCGATCGAGGGGCGGGTCTGGCGGGAGTTCGGCTATGTGCTGCTGAGCCTGCCGATCACGATCGCGGCGTTCACGTTCGCCGTGACGATGGTGTCGCTGGGCGCGGGCTTGCTCGTCACGTTCCTCGGTATCCCGGTGCTGGCGGCGGCGCTCGCGGGGGCCCGGGGTTTCGGGGCTCTGGAGCGGTTGCGGGCGCGGGCGCTGCTGGGTGTGGAGCTGGCCGACCCGGTGCCGCTGCAGGTGAAGAAGAACGGGGTGATGGCGTGGATGGGCGCCCTGTTCAAGAGCGGCACCTCGTGGCGGAATCTGCTGTTCATGGTGCTGCACTTCCCGTGGGCGGTGTTCACGTTCTCGGTGGCGGTGACGTTCTGGACGACCGGCTGGGCGTTGCTGACGTATCCGCTGTGGCAGTGGACATTCCCGATGTACGCGGGGCAGGGGGGCATCCAGCTGTACGGGGACCAGAATCACTCGGTGTATCTGGACAACCCGTTCGAGATCACGGTGACGGCGATGCTCGGGTTGCTGGTGACGCTGGCGACGCCGTGGATCATCCGGGCGCTGACGACGGTGGACCGGTTGATGGTGCACGGTCTGCTCGGGCCGTCGCGGCTGGCCACGCGGGTGGTGGAGCTGGAGTCGGACCGGGGCGTCGTGGTGGACACGGCGGCGGCCGATCTGCGCCGGATCGAGCGGGATCTGCACGACGGGGCGCAGGCACGGCTGGTCAGCCTCGCGATGGATCTCGGGCTTGCGAAGGAGAAGCTGACGGAGGACCCGGAGGCGGCGGCGCGGATGGTGGACGAGGCGCACGGTGAGGTGAAGACGGCGTTGCAGGAGCTGCGGGATCTGGCGCGGGGTATTCATCCGGCCGTTCTCACGGACCGGGGTCTGGACGCGGCGCTGTCCTCGGTGGCGTCCCGGTGCACCGTGCCGGTGCAGGTGGAGGTGGATCTGCCGGCCCGTCCGGCGCCCGCGATAGAGGGGATCGCCTACTTCACGGTGTCGGAGCTGCTGCAGAACATCAGCAAGCACTCGCGGGCGACGCGGGCCACGGTGGATGTGTGGCGGGTGGAGAACCGGCTGATGCTCCAGGTCACGGACAACGGGCTGGGCGGCGCCGATGTCTCTCAGGGCTCCGGTCTCGCGGGGCTCGCGGAGCGGCTCGACGCGGTCGACGGCATCCTCGTGGTCGACTCGCCCCCGGCGGGCCCGACGCGGGTCACGGCGGAGCTGCCCTGGCGGGGCTGAGGGCCCTCGGGCCACGGCGGCCCAGGCTGCCGCCCGGCCGGTCGACCCGGACGGCCGGGTGCCCCGGGACCCAGGACCCGTGGATCCGGAACCCACCCGTTCCCCGTTCCCCGTAGCCGACCCAGGACCGGCATACCCCCGTACCCCTCCGAGCGGTACCCCCTGCCCACCCCTTGCCCCCTCCCCACCCCGGCCATTTGCGGGGTCGTACCCCCACCTCTTCCGGATGCTGGGATGCTGGGGTTGTTGGATGGGCGGGTCAAGGCGGGGGGCCGAGGGTTGTGGAGGACAGGGTGCGTGTGGTCATTGCCGAGGATTCGGTGCTGCTCAGGGAGGGCCTGACCCGGTTGCTGACCGATCGCGGGCACGAGGTCGTGGCGGGGGTCGGGGACGCGGTGGCGTTGATCAAGACGATCACCGAGCTGGCCGCGCAGGACGCGTTGCCGGATGTCGTGGTCGCCGATGTGCGGATGCCGCCGACGCATACGGACGAGGGCGTGCGGGCGGCGGTGCTGTTGCGCAAGCAGCATCCGGGGCTCGGGGTGCTGGTGCTGTCGCAGTACGTCGAGGAGCAGTACGCGACGGAGCTGCTGGCCGGGTCGAGCCGGGGCGTGGGCTATCTGCTGAAGGACCGGGTGGCCGAGGTCAGGGAGTTCGTGGACGCGGTGGTGCGGGTCGCCCGGGGCGGTACGGCGCTGGATCCCGAGGTGGTGGCGCAGTTGCTGGGCCGCAGCCGTAAGCAGGACGTGCTCGCGGGGCTGACGCCCCGGGAGCGGGAGGTGCTGGGGCTGATGGCCGAGGGGCGGACGAACTCGGCGGTGGCCAAGCAGCTCGTGGTGAGTGACGGGGCCGTCGAGAAGCACGTCAGCAACATCTTCCTGAAGCTGGGGCTGTCGCAGAGTGACGGGGATCACCGGCGTGTTCTGGCGGTTCTTACATATCTGAATTCGTAATCACCTGACACCCTGTCAGATATGCGAGGGAATACCGGCACAGAACCACCTGTTGCGCCGGAAGCGTCGTTACGGGAAGACCCGGGGGGCGAGCACATCATGGCAAGTCAGGGCGTCGGGCCGTCTCATATGAGCGTCCATCATACGAACGGCCGAGGGAAGGCGACCCTTACCGACGTAGGGTGGGACAAGGGGAGGCCGGTCGGCCGGCCGTCCCCGAAGAGCCGCCCCGAGGGAGGTCCAGTTCAGTGACCAGCCAGGTCAGTAGCCCAGCAGAGCCGGCCGACGGGACCGTCGTAGGTGAACATGTGGGAGGGCAGCGCCATGCGCCGTCCGACTCACCGGGTGCCAAGGAAGTACGCCGGCTCGACCGGGTCATCATCCGTTTCGCGGGCGACTCGGGTGACGGTATGCAGCTCACGGGTGACCGTTTCACCTCGGAGACGGCGTCCTTCGGCAACGACCTGTCGACGCTGCCGAACTTCCCGGCCGAGATCCGGGCGCCCGCAGGGACGCTGCCGGGTGTCTCGTCGTTCCAGTTGCACTTCGCCGACCACGACATCCTGACGCCGGGTGACGCGCCGAACGTGCTGGTCGCGATGAACCCGGCCGCGCTCAAGGCGAACATCGCGGACGTCCCGCGCGGCGCGGAGATCATCGTGAACACGGACGAGTTCACGAAGCGGGCGATGCAGAAGGTGGGGTACGGGACCTCGCCGCTGGAGGACGGCTCGCTCGACGGGTACAGCGTGCATCCGGTGCCGTTGACGACGCTGACCGTGGAGGCGCTGAAGGAGTTCGACCTCTCGCGCAAGGACGCGGGCCGCAGCAAGAACATGTTCGCGCTGGGGCTGCTTTCGTGGATGTACCACCGGCCGACGGAGGGCACGGAGAAGTTCCTGGCCACCAAGTTCGCGAAGAAGCCGGACATCGCGGCGGCGAACATCGCGGCGTTCCGCGCGGGCTGGAACTTCGGCGAGACGACCGAGGACTTCGCGGTCAGCTATGAGGTGGCGCCGGCGGCGAAGGCGTTCCCGACCGGGACGTACCGCAACATCTCGGGGAATCTGGCCCTGTCGTACGGGCTGGTCGCAGCGGGCCGGCAGGCGGATCTGCCGCTCTACCTGGGCTCGTACCCGATCACCCCGGCCTCCGACATCCTGCACGAGCTGTCGAAGCACAAGAACTTCGGTGTGCGGACGTTCCAGGCGGAGGACGAGATCGCGGGGATCGGGGCGGCGCTGGGTGCGGCGTTCGGCGGCTCGCTCGCGGTGACGACGACCTCGGGCCCCGGGGTCGCGCTCAAGAGCGAGACGATCGGTCTTGCGGTCTCCCTGGAGCTGCCGCTGCTGGTGATCGACATTCAGCGGGGCGGCCCGTCGACCGGGCTGCCGACGAAGACGGAGCAGGCGGATCTGCTCCAGGCGATGTACGGGCGCAACGGCGAGGCGCCGGTGCCGATCGTGGCGCCGTGCACCCCGGCGGACTGTTTCGACGCGGCGCTGGAGGCGGCACGGATCGCGCTGACGTACCGGACTCCGGTGTTCCTGCTGTCGGACGGTTATCTGGCCAACGGTTCGGAGCCGTGGCGGATTCCCGAGGTCGATCAACTTCCGGATCTGCGGGTGCAGTTCGCCCAGGGGCCGAACCACACGCTGGAGGACGGCGCCGAGGTCTTCTGGCCGTACAAGCGGGATCCGCAGACCTTGGCGCGGCCCTGGGCGATTCCGGGGACGCCGGGACTCGAACACCGTATCGGCGGCATCGAGAAGCAGGACGGGTCGGGCAACATCTCGTACGACCCGGCGAACCACGACTTCATGGTCCGCACCCGGCAGGCCAAGATCGACGGCATCGAGGTCCCTGACCTGGTGGTCGACGATCCGGCGGACGAGTCGGACCAATCCGGCGAGTCGGGCGAAGGCGCGAAGCTGCTGGTCCTCGGCTGGGGATCGACGTACGGGCCGATCACGGCGGCGGTACGGCGGCTGCGGAATGCGGGCGAGAAGGTCGCGCAGGCCCATCTGCGCCACCTCAACCCCTTCCCCGGGAACCTCGGGGACGTGCTGCGGCGTTACGAGAAGGTGGTGATCCCCGAGATGAACCTCGGGCAGCTCGCCACGCTGATCCGCGCCAAGTACCTGGTGGACGCCCACTCCTACAACCAGGTCAACGGAATGCCGTTCAAGGCTGAGCAGCTCGCCACCGCTCTCAAGGAGGCCATCGATGGCTGACACCACCACGGAAGGCACAGGGGGCATCGAAGCGCTTTCGCTGGTGCCCAAGGCCGAGGCGAAGCAGTCCATGAAGGACTTCAAGTCGGACCAGGAGGTCCGGTGGTGCCCCGGCTGCGGTGATTACGCGGTGCTCGCCGCCGTCCAGGGCTTCATGCCGGAGCTGGGTCTGGCGAAGGAGAACATCGTCTTCGTCTCCGGCATCGGCTGCTCGTCCCGCTTCCCGTACTACATGAACACGTACGGGATGCACTCGATCCACGGGCGGGCCCCGGCCATCGCGACCGGTCTCGCGTCGTCGCGACGGGACCTGAGTGTGTGGGTGGTCACCGGTGACGGCGACGCGCTGTCGATCGGCGGCAACCACCTCATCCACGCCCTCCGGCGCAACGTCAATCTGAAGATCCTCCTGTTCAACAACCGGATCTACGGCCTGACGAAGGGCCAGTACTCGCCGACGTCCGAGGTCGGGAAGATCACCAAGTCGACGCCGATGGGCTCGCTCGACGCACCCTTCAACCCGGTGTCGCTGGCGATCGGCGCCGAGGCGTCGTTCGTGGCGCGGACGGTCGACTCCGACCGGCAGCACCTGACGAGCGTGCTGCGCCAGGCCGCCGCCCACTCCGGTACGGCGCTGGTGGAGATCTACCAGAACTGCAACATCTTCAACGACGGCGCGTTCGAGGTGCTGAAGGACCGTCAGCAGGCCGAGGAGGCGGTGATCCGCCTGGAGCACGGGCAGCAGATCCGCTTCGGCGTGGACGGTGCGAAGGGTGTCGTACGGGACTCGCTGACCGGCGACCTCAAGGTGGTCGCGGTCACCGAGGAGAACCAGTCGCAGATCCTCGTCCACGACGCGCACAACCCGTCACCGACGAACGCCTTCGCGCTCTCCCGGCTCGCCGACCCGGACACCCTGCACCAGACGCCGATCGGAGTGTTCCGCTCCGTGGACCGGGCGGTCTACGACACGCAGATGGCGGACCAGTTGGACGCGGCGGTGGAGCAGAACGGCAAGGGCGACTTGCAGTCGTTGCTGACCGGTGGGGACACGTGGACGGTGGTCGGGTAGTTCCGTCCGCTCCGTCCGCCCGATCAGGGTTCCGTCGGTTCGGGCGCCCTCGCGGGGCTCCGCCCCGGGCCCCGGTCCTCAAACGCCGGACGGGCTGATTTATTGGGCCGCTGATTGATTGGCCAGGCCAAGGCCCGGTTCTGAGTACTCCTCAGAGCCGGGCCTCGTCGTACTCCTCCCGCGCCCGCTCCACCGCCCCCATCCGCCGCTCCGTCCACAGCGCCAGCGCCCGCACCTGCTCCGCCGCCTCGCGGCCCAGCGGGGTGAGCGAATAGTCGACGCGGGGCGGGATCACCGGCTTGGCGTCGCGGTGGATCATGCCGTCGCGCTCCAGGGTCTGGAGGGTCTGCGTCAGCATCTTCTCGCTGACCCGGGCGGTCCGGCCGATCTCCCGGCGCAGCTCGCTGAAGCGGTACGAGCGTTCCAGCAGGGCGATCAGGACGAGGACGCCCCAGCGGCTGGTCACGTGTTCGAGGACCAGGCGGTACGGGCACATGGCGTCGACGCCTACGGGAACGGCGGGCGATCCCGGGACCACGCGGGCTACGGGGACTGCTCCGTTCGGGGCACTTACTGTCATGTCGGTACCTTACTTTGAAGTGGGTACTTTCGTGAAGTTAGTGCCGGTCCTAGGGTGAGTACCAGAGCCGGTCCAGCAGTGCGGGCCGGACCGTACCGACCCTGTGAACTGGAGTTTTCCCTCATGAGCATCGTCGTCACCGGAGCCACCGGCCATCTCGGCCGTCTTGTCGTCGAAGGGCTGCTGACCGCCCAGGTGCCCGCCGGGCAGATCGCCGTCGTCGTGCGCGACGAGGCGAAGGCCGCCGATTTCGCGGCGCGCGGCGTGGAGGTACGGGTCGCCGACTACAGCGCGCCCGAGACGCTGAAGGGCGCCTTCGCCGCCGGCGACCGGGTGCTGCTGATCTCGGGCAGCGAGGTCGGCCGGCGCGTGGCGCAGCACACCGCCGTGATCGGTGCCGCGCGCGAGGCGGGCGTCGCGCTGCTCGCGTACACCGGGATCCTGGGCGGCCCGGACGCCGACTTCGATCTGGCCGACGAGCACAAGGCCACCGAGCAGGCGGTCCTCGACTCGGGGCTGCCGTATGTGTTCCTGCGCAACGGCTGGTACCACGAGAACTACACCGAGAACCTCGCGCCGGTCCTGGAGCACGGCGCCGTCGTCGGCTCGGCGGGTGACGGCCGGATCGCCTCGGCGTCGCGCGCGGACTACGCCGGTGCGGCGGTCGCCGTGCTGACGGGCGAGGGGCACGAGGGCAAGGCGTACGAGCTGAGCGGCGACACGGCGTGGTCCCTGGACGAGTACGCGGCCGAGATCGCCCGGCAGTCCGGCAAGGACATCGGGTACGCGCGCGTACCCGCCGAGCAGCACCTCGCGATCCTCACCGGCGCCGGGGTGCCAGAGCCGATGGCCGCGATCCTCGTGGACGTCGACGCGGCAATCGAGCGGGGGCGGCTCGCCGGGACCAGCGGCGATCTGTCGCGGCTCATCGGGCGGCCGACGACTCCGGTGAGCGAGGCGATCACGGCGGCGCTGCGGAGCTGACCCCCGGACGCCGGCGCACCCTTCACATGCCCGCTCCCCGTGTCATGACCGTATGACGATACGCATATGACACCGGGACCGACGCGGCGCTACCTTCGTCACGGCATGCAGGCGAAATGCAGGCGGAATGCAGGCGGCATCACGTGGCATTCATGGTGGAGGAGGGTCTGTGGGGTCGTCGAGGGGCGAGCGGCGGACGGGGCTGCTGAACGGCTTCGCCGCGTACGGCATGTGGGGTCTCGTCCCGCTCTTCTGGCCCCTGCTCAAACCCGCGAGCGCCGGTGAGATCCTCGCCCACCGCATGGTCTGGTCGCTGGCCGTCGTCGGCGTCGCGCTCCTCGTGCTGCGGCGCTGGGCCTGGGCCGGAGAGCTGATACGGCAGCCCCGCAAGCTGGCCCTGATCGCGGTCGCGTCGGCCACGATCACCGTCAACTGGGGCGTCTACATCTGGGCCGTCAACGCCGGCCATGTCGTCGAGGCGTCCCTCGGCTACTTCATCAACCCCCTCGTCACCATCGCGATGGGCGTCCTGCTGCTGAAGGAACGGCTGCGGCCCGTGCAGTGGGCGGCGGTCGGCATCGCCTTCCTCGCGGTCGTCGTCCTCACCGTCGGATACGGGCATCCGCCATGGATCTCGCTCTGCCTGGCCTTCTCCTTCGCCACGTACGGACTCGCGAAGAAGAAGGTCAACCTCGGGGGCATCGAATCCCTCGCCGCCGAGACCGCGATCCTGTTCCTGCCCGCGCTCGGGTATGTGCTGTGGCTCGGATTCCAGGGCGAGTCCACCTTCGGGGGTGAGGGCGTGGGGCATGCCGCGCTGCTCGCGGCGACCGGGCTGGTGACCGCGGTGCCGCTGGTCTGTTTCGGGGCGGCGGCGATACGGGTGCCCCTGTCGACGCTGGGGCTGTTGCAGTACCTCGCACCCGTGTTCCAGTTCCTGCTGGGCGTCCTGCACTTCCACGAGGCGATGCCCGCCGAGCGGTGGGCGGGCTTCGCACTGGTGTGGCTGGCGCTCACCCTGCTGACGTGGAGCGCGATACGGACCGCGCGGCTGGCGCGGGAGGAGGTACGGGCGGCCGGCACGACGGCCGCCACCGGGACCCTCGGAGCCGCCGAATCCGGTCCCGGTCAGCCCCCCGCCCCGATCTCCACCACGCGCGCCCACTCCGGCGGCGCATCCGGCACGTAGTAAGGGTCGTCCTCGTCCCATGAGGTGTCCGTCCGCGGCCGGGGAAAGAGCCCCACCACCGTCCGGCACGGCGGCGGCGCGCTCGGCCAGGGGGTCTGTCCATCGGTCAGGACGACGATGACATCGGGCCGGACCGGCGCCCGCAGCGCCCTGGCGAAACCCGTGCGCAGATCCGTACCGCCCCCGCCCAGCAGCGGAATCCCCTCGGCGCGGCACAGCGGGTGCGCGATCCGGGCCGCCGCGTCGCACGGCAGTACGGTGACCAGGTCGCGCCGGCCGCCCACGGCACGGGCGATCGCGGCGACCTCGTGGAGCGCGCTGCCCAGTTCGGCGTCGCTGACGGAGCCCGAGGTGTCGATGACCACACAGACCCGGGGCGGCCGTCGCCGCAGGCTCGGCAGGACGGCGCCGCGCACGGCGGCCGAGCGCCGGGCCGGGCGGCCGTACGTGTAGTCCTCGCCCGCGCCGGGCCCCGAGGCCGCCGAGCGGACCGCCGCCCCCAGCAACTCCCGCCACGGCAGCGGCGGATGGAACGCCTCCTCGGCCCACCGCCGCCACCCCTTCGACACCCTCCCGGGCCGCCCGGTGATGCCCTGCGCCACCCGGAACCGGACCGCGTCCCGTTCCTGCGCGCTGAGGCCGTACGCGCCGTCCGGACCCAGCTCCCACTCCCGTTCCAGACCGTCGGCACCGCTGCCGCAGTCCAGCCAGGCGAAGTCCTGGGTACGCGGCCCGAGCCGGAACTGCCGCAGATAGTCCTCCATCAACTCGCCCTCGGGGAGCGCGAGAAGCGCCGGGGTGACGACGCCTTCGGGCCGGGTCAGACCGTCGCCGAACACGTCGTCGTTGATCTCGCAGTCGGCGGCGATGTTCATCCGGAGCCGTTCGCCGGTGGCGGTGCCGGTGCCATTGCCGGCGCCATTGTCGGCGCCGGTGCCGGTGCCGGTGCCGGTCAGGCCGTGCGTACGGGCGTACCGGTCGCTGCGTCCGTGGTGGTCGCGGAGCAGGTGGGACACCTCGTGCACCCAGACCCCGGCCAGCTCCTCCTCCGGGGTGCGGTCCACGAAGGCGGGTGAGACATAGCAGCGCCAGTACCGGTCGACGGCCATCGTCGGCACGTATCGGGACTCGACCACGTGCAGGGCGAACAGGGCCGTGGCCAGGTAGGGGCGGGCGCGGACGGCGTGCAGTCGGGCGGCGAAGAGTTTGTCGCCGTCGAGGTCGAGGGGGCTCGGAGTTTCCGGGGCTTCCGGGGTTCCCGGAGTTCCCGGAGTTCCCGGAGTTCCCGGTGCGCCGGAGGTCATCGGCCCGCCCTCGCGCCGACCCCGCCCCGCCCCGCCGCCCGATCCCCCGCCCTGTCCCCCATCCGATCCCCCACCCGATCCGCCCGCCGCGACAGCGACACCACCCCGGCAAGCCGTTCGATCGACGCCGGAACATCCCAGTCCGCCCGCCGCAGCGACGCCAGCGTCGTCGCCGGGACGACCACCAGGTCCGGGGCGCCGGTCTCCAGCGCCCGTACCAGCAGCGCCCACGCCGCGTCCCAACGCGACCTGTCCGGACGCTCACGCACCGCCGCCACCACCCCGTCGAGCACGGCCTGCCGCAGATCCCCCCGCTCGGGCAGCTCGGCACCCGCCGGATCGGCGAGCAGCGCCTCCGGGTCCGGGAGGTCCATCCGGTCGAGCGAGGCCAGCAACTCCAGCCCGGGACCGTCCCCCACCGCACCCCTGACCAGCAAGGACAGCACGTCCCGCGAGGAACCGGCCGCCGTCGCGAAGGCGATCAGGGACAGCGTCATCTCCCAACTGCGCGGCGAGGGCCAGGCGCCACCGCGGCGGGTCTCACCGCTGGGCAGCCGGTGCACGAGGGTGGGGCGGGCAGCGAGCAGCCCGCACACCGCGCGGCGCGCGAAGTCCACCGCCTCCGGCAGCCGCTCGGGGTCGAGCCGGGGCAGGGTCGCCCGGGGCCAGGTCCCGCCGAGTCCGCGTACGACGACCTCGTGGTCGTGGGTCCACTGCAGATGGACGAAACGGTTGGCCAGCGGCGGGCTCAGCTCCCAGCCGTCGGCCGCCGACGACCGCGGATTCGCGGCGGCCACGATCCGCACGCCCGGCGGCAGCCGCAACGCGCCGATCCGACGCTCCAGTACGAGACGGAGGAGCGCCGCCTGGACCGCCGGTGGCGCGGTCGACAGTTCGTCCAGGAACAGCAGCCCCCGGCCGGCCCGTACCAGCCGGACCGCCCAGTCCGGCGGGGCCATCGGAACACCTTGTTCCGCCGGGTCGTCCCCGATGACGGGCAGCCCCGAGAAGTCGGACGGTTCGTGGACGCTGGCGATGACGGTGGTGAGCGGCAGTTCGAGGGAGGCGGCGAGCTGGGTCAGGGCCGCGGTCTTGCCGATCCCCGGCTCACCCCACAGCAGGACGGGCAGATCGGCGGCGACGGCCAGGGTCAGGGCCTCCAACTGGATGTCAGGGCGGGGTTCCGTGGTGGTGTCCCGCAGGAGGGACAACAGGGCACCGGCTGTGTCGAGTTGGGGTGCGGGGCTGAGGGGCGGGGTGGCTATGGGCATGTTTGATCACCTTTGGGTTTGTGAGAAGCGATGAGGGATGCGGCGAGGGACGCGGTTCCCAGGTGCGGAGGTGCGGAGGTGCGGAGGTGCGGAGGTGCGGAGGTGCGGAGGAAGGTGCGAAAGAAGGATCAGAAGTGGGTGGCGAGGCGCGGGTGCTCGCGACGGTCGAGGGGGCGGCCGGGGAGACGGTCCGGCGGGCGGTGACGATCCGGGTGGGCGCGTACGACGCCGCCACCGAGCAGGGATACGGGTCGGGGTACGGGTCCGCGTACGGGCCCGGGTCCAGGTCCGGCCAGCCCCGCCCTGAACAGCCCGTACGCGATCCGCCCGGCCGCGGCCCGCTCCAGTTCGTCCCGCAGCGCGCCGTCGCGCAGCACGGCCCCGGGCCCGAGAAGGCCCTCCACGACGGCGAGCGCGCCGGCGATGTCGCCGTGGTGCAGGCGTTCGCGTACGCCGGCGATGCAGTCCGGCTGACGGTGTGCCCGGTCGATCGCGTGGAGGCAGGGCAGCGGGGTGCCGCCCAGCTCGGCCAGCAGCTCCTCCCGGCGGATCTCTGCCGGATCGTGGTCCAGCGGAGCCAGTACGCCGCCGACCAGACCGATCCGGTGCGCGGCTCCCCGGCACTCCACGACGTGCGCCTGTCCTGCCGGGTCGGCAGCAGGAGACGGACGGGACGGATGGGACGGACCGTGACCGGATGGCGTGTGACCTGGTACCAGCGCCGAGGCGACCAGCGGGTGCAGCCGGCCAGGGTCGATCGCACCGGCGCGGAGCAGGTCCAGGTCGGGAAGCGCCCAGGTCGCCGCGTCGGGCAGGACGGGGAAGGGTCCGAGACCGTCACTGTCCGGGATCAGGCCACGGTCCAGGTCCAGGTGCAGGCGGTGCCGGGTGCCGAGGCGCACGGTGACGGTACGGGGATTGGTACGGGTCTCGGTAACGGTTTCGGTACGGGGATCAGTACGGGCATCGGTGCCGGTACCCATGCCGAGTCGCCCCTCGGCCCGGAGCAGGATCACCGCCTCCGCCGCCCACCGGTCGACGGCACACTGGTACCCCTCGGGCACCGCCGCCAACAGCTCCTGATTCAGCGAGGGTCGGCCTTCACCGACCGCCCGATCGCCCGCCCCGCACCGGACCCTCAGCTCATCGGCCCGGCGTACGTCCCAGAGATGTCGGTGCAGGTCGAGTCGGAACCGCCGGTTCGGGTGAGGGTGCGGGTGCGGAGAGCGATGGGCGGCGTGCGCCCCGGACCCGGACCGATGGGACCCGTCCCACAGCGCCAGGCTCATCCGCTGACCGGCAGCCGCCCAGGCAGGCGGAGTCCGCACCACCAGATACACCGCCCGCGCACCACCCCGCCCCGAATCTTCGTACCGAGCCAGCGCGACCGTGAGCCCCGGTCGCAGCAACCCGTACGGAGCGACCCTCGGCATGTGCCAACGCAGCAGGTCAGGGGCCAGATGGCGGAGATCGGCGCGGAGTCGGGCCGCGAACTCCGTGCCATGGGTGCGGGCCAGGGCCCGCAGTGAGAGATCCACGTCGATGCCCGCGGCGGCACACGCCCCCGCCCAGTCCCCGGCACGGCGGCGCGCGGTCGCGGTCTCGATCATGGACGACGGCACGGCGAACTCGCGCACGCGCAGCCAGTAGGAAAGGCGGGATTCCCCCGGGAATGCCCCAGGGGAATCCTCGCGGGACTCCTCGTTCGCGGTCGAAGTGAGCATCAGCACTCACCTTGCGCGGACGGGACCCCCAATCCGAGAGTGGAGTAAGTCGTCATCGCGGCGAGAGTAACCGGCCCCCGCTCCGGTCGGCCAACGATTTATCCGCCAAGGACTATTGAGCGCTACTGGTGTGAGCCCACGGTCGACCCGCTCGTCCCGGTCGCCCCACTCGTCCCGGTCGCCCCGCTCGTCCCGGTCGCCCCGGCGGACGGCGCCACATACACCCCGCCCCGCTTCCCCCGGCCCCGACTCCCCCAAACCCCCACCCCCGACAGCACCAGCCCCACCGCCACCATCACCACCGGCACCACCAGGGCCGCACGGAACGCCGTCAGAGCCGCCTCCGCCCCCGTGTCCGTGCCCGTGCCCGTTCCGCCATCGGGCCCGGCCAGACCATAAACGGCCGTCACCGCCGAGATGCCGATCGCCGAGCCGAACTGGGTCGCGGTGTGCAACAGCCCGCTCGCCAGCCCCTGTTCGTGCGCGGCCACGCCGTCGGTCGCCGCGATCGTGAGCGGCCCGTACGCCAGTGCGAAGGCCACTCCGGCGAGGATCAGGGTCGGGAACATCGCCGCGTACGTCCAGTCCATGCCGACCGGCAGGAAGAGCGCGTACGCCACCACCGCCAGGACGAAACCGCCGACGATCACGCGGGCGTTGCCGAAACGCTCGACGAGTTTCGGTGTGAGCGTGGGCGCGAGGACCGCGTCGCAACCCATGGCCACCAGGGCGACGGCCGTCTGGAGCGACGACCAGCCGCGCAGCTCCTGGAGGTACAGCGTCACCACGAACTGGAATCCGAAGAACGCCCCCACGAACAGCAGCGCCCCCAGATCGGCCCGTACCACCGAACCCATACGGAAGATGCCCAGGCGGACGAGTGGGGCGGCGCTGCGGCGTTCGATCACGACGAACGTGCCGACGAGCAGCAGCCCAGCCAGCACCGCACCCGCCGTCAACGGCCAGCCAACAAACCCGTGTTCGAGCCGCACGATCCCGTACGCGGTCAGCAGCATCGCGCCTGCGGCGGTGATCGCGCCCAGCGCGTCGAAGCCGCCCTTCGCGCGCGGGGGCGCCGGCTGCGCCGGGATCAGCCGGACGGCCGCGATCAGCAGCGCGGCGGCGAGCAGGACCGGCGCGAAGAAGACCCAGCGCCAGCCGAGTTGGGTGAGCAGGCCGCCGATGACCAGGCCCAGCGAGAAGCCGCCGGCCCCGGTGCCCGCGAAGATGAGGAGCGCCTTGTTCCGCCGGGGGCCCTCCTCGTACGAAGTGGTGATCAGCGACAGCGCGGCCGGTGTCATGAACGCGGCCGAGACACCCGTGACGAAGCGCGCCACGATCAGCGTCCAGCCGTCCGTGGCGAAGCCGCCGAGACCCGAGAAGAGCAGGAAGATCGTCAGCCAGAGCAGGAACATCCGGCGGCGGCCGAGCAGATCGGCCGCGCGTCCGCCGAGCAGGGTGAAACCGGCGTACCCGAGGACGTACGCGCTCATCACCCAGGCCGCCGTGTCGGTCGCCAGGCCCAGATCGGCCCTGATCGACGGGATCGCGACGGCGAGCATCGCGACGTCGATGCCCTCCAGGAAGATCGTCCCGCAGAGGACGAGCAGCAGTGCCCAGGCGCGTGCGCCCATGGTGGCTCCCGAGGGGTGTGGTGGTGAAAGGGATACGGGGGTGCGGGGATGGTTGTGGTTACGGGAATGACGGTCGGTTCCCTCTTGTAACCATGGGAAGCCTGCGGCACCATCGGCAGGTATGGAAGAAGGCACTTCGAAGTCACCCGGTTACCTGGAAGGCACCGTGGGTTCTGTGGGCACGGTGGACGCTCCGAGCACGGCGCCGGGGGCGGCGGGCCTGGCGGATTGCGACGCCGAATCCTTCGCCGATCCCTTCCAATGGGACGCCCGCGAGGACTGCGAGGTACGGCAGATCCTCGACCGGGTCGCCGACAAGTGGTCCCTGCTCGTGATCGCACTGCTCGAACGGCGGAAGCTGCGGTTCACAGAGCTGCGCCGGGAGATCGACGGCGTCAGCCAGCGCATGCTGACCGTCACACTCCGCCAACTGGAACGCGACGGCCTGGTCCTGCGCACCGTGTACCCCGTGGTACCCCCGCGCGTCGAGTACGAACTCACGGCGCTGGGCTGCACCTTGCACGACACGATCCAGGCGCTGGTGACCTGGACGGAGGAGCACCAGAACGAGATCGCGGCGGCACGGGCGGCCTACGACGAGCGGACGGCGTCCGAGAAGGCGCCCTAGGGCCTCTCGTTTGGATCAGGCCGGGAGTCACCCACCGAGGTCTCCGTCTTCACTTACGGAACCTTCGCTTACGGAACCTTCGCCGGCGGAACCGGCTCAGTCGGCCTGGTCGGCCTGGTTGGCCCGATGGGCACGCTGGGCCCGGTGGCTGCGCACCTTGTGCAAGTTCCCGCAGTGCTCCATCGCGCACCACCGGCGCCGCCCGGGGCGCGAGGTGTCGACGAACAGCAACTGGCAGTTGTCGGAACCGCATTCGCGGATGCGATCGGCGTACGGCCCGGTCAGCAGATCGACCGCGTCGCGCGCCACGGTCGCCAGCAGCTGCCGCCCGGTACCGCCGGGGGCCCACGCGCGCCCGCCCTCCGGTGTGATGCGGGCGGCCAGGGGAGCGCCGGCCGCCGCAGCGTTGACGACGGCCAGGTGTACGGGGTCGAGGGGGCGACCGTGGGCCCGGTCGGACGCGATCGAGTGGAGGGCGTCCCGGAGGTTCCGCAGCGCGGCCACATCGTCGTCCGTGAGCGTCAGTTCGAGCCCGGGGGCCAGTCGGCTCTGTTCGACCCAGCGCGCGAGGTCGGCCGGCGCGAACAGCACCTCGAAGCGCGCGAGGGCTCCGGGCCCACCGGTCACGAGCAGTTCCATGCAGAGGGCGCCGGGGTCGAAGCGGTAGGGACGGCCGGTACGGGAACGCAAGGTCAGACCGGGTTCCGGCTCCGCCCCGCCCCCCGCCTCACCCTTCGCCCTCCCCTTCACCCTGCCCATCGCCTCGCTCCCCGCCGGGTCCGCCGCCGCACGCCCCGTCGCCGCCTGTTCCCTTGCCGCCTCCGCCATGAAACCACTATAACTAGTTACATGACTCGTACGCAGCCCCTGCACTGGAAAGTCGTCGTCGACGCCACCGACCCGCACCACCAGGCGTCCTTCTGGGCCGAAACGCTGGGTTACACGCTGGAGGACCACAGCGCCCTCATCGCACACCTGCTCGACCTCGGCGTGATCACGGACGCCGACACGATCGAGTACGAGGGCCGCCGCGCCTGGCGTGGGGCCGCGGCCGTACGGCACCCCGACGACCCGTACGCCGAGGACAGCGGTACGGGACTGGGCCGCCGCATCCTCTTCAACCGCGTCGCGGAGCCGAAGACCGGCAAGAACCGGCTGCATCTGGACGTCCACACGGGCGCCGGCGAGCGCGCGGCGGAGGTCGCCAGGCTCACCGCGCTGGGCGCGTCCGTACTGCGCGAGGTCAAGGAACCGGGCGGCGAGTGGGTGGTCATGACAGATCCCGAGCGGAATGAGTTCTGCGTGCACTAGACAGGACCCAGGACCGGCGACACGCGCACCACGTCGACTCGGGGCCGCGATGCCCGATAGTCGAACACCCGTGTCCAAATAGCGCTCTTGACGGAATTTAAGATTCCGCTGACCATCGGGCACCACATTCCCCCCACGGAATCCGGAGCCCCCCACATGAAGCTCTCCGCTCCCGGGCGCCTCTCGACGGCTGCCGTCGTCGCGGGCGTCACGGTCGTCACGACGCTGCTCGCCACCGGTCCCATGGCCGGCGCAGCGCCCGCCCGGTCATCGGTCACGGCGCCCCTCCCTGCGGCGGCGCCCGACATACCGGTGGCCAATGTCCAGGCCCACCTCTCCCAACTCCAGTCCATAGCCACCGCCAACGGTGGCAACCGCGCGCACGGCCGCACCGGTTACCAGGCCTCCCTCAACTATGTGAAGGGCAAGCTGGACGCTGCCGGATTCACCACCTCCACCCAGCAGTTCACCTCGGGCGGCCGGACCGGCTACAACCTGATCGCCGACTGGCCGGGCGGCGACCCCAACCAGATCGTGATGGCCGGCTCGCACCTCGACAGCGTCACGTCCGGCGCCGGCATCAACGACAACGGCTCCGGCTCCTCCGCCGTCCTGGAGACCGCGCTCGCCGTCTCCCGCGCCCAACTCCAGCCGACGAAGCATCTGCGGTTCGCCTGGTGGGGCGCCGAAGAGTTGGGCCTGGTCGGCTCCCGCACCTACGTCAACAGCCTCTCGACCGCCAACCGGGCCAAGATCAGCGGGTATCTGAACTTCGACATGATCGGCTCCCCCAACCCGGGCTACTTCGTCTACGACGACGACCCCACCATCGAGAAGGTCTTCAAGGACTACTTCGCCGGGATCAACGTCTCCACCGAGATAGAGACCGAGGGCGACGGGCGCTCCGACCACGCCCCGTTCAAGAACGCGGGCATCCCCGTCGGCGGCCTGTTCAGCGGCGCCGACTACATCAAGACCTCCGCACAGGCCGCCAAGTGGGGCGGCACCGCCGGTCAGCCCTTCGACCGCTGCTACCACTCCTCCTGCGACACCACGGCGAACATCTCCGCCACGGCCCTCGACCGCAACAGCGACGCCCTCGCGCACGCGGTGTGGACCCTGTCGTCATAGCGGCGGCGGCCATGGTCGGGCAGCGGCCCTGACACAAGTACTTGCGTGTGCATATACTGCATGCGCAAGTACTTGCTGGCGCAGGTACCTGTTGCCGTACGCCTGACCGCCGAGTCCGAGGAGACCCCCATGGGCCGCCGCTTCCTGTTCCTGCTGGGCAGCAGCCGGAACGAAAGCAACACCGAGATGCTCGCCCGCAAGGCCGCCGAGCAGTTGTCCCCCGACGTCGAACAGCGCTGGATCCGGCTCACCGACCACCCGCTGCCCGAGTTCCAGGACCTGCGGCACGACAACGACCACATCCGCCCCGCCGACGGCAACGCCGCGCTGCTCCTCGACGCCACCCTCGACGCCACGGACATCGTCATCGCCTCACCCGTGTACTGGTACACCCTGTCCACGGCCACCAAGCACTACCTCGACCACTGGTCCGGCTGGCTGCGCACCCCCGGCATCGACTTCAAGGCCACCCTCGCCGGACGCACCCTGTGGGGCGTCTCCGTCCTGGCGGACGAGGAGAAGGTCCTCGCGGGCCCACTCATCGACACGCTCAACCACAGCGCCGCCTATATGGACATGCGCTTCGGCGGGGTCCTGGTCGGCAGCGGCAGCAAGCCCGGTGACGTACTCCACGACACCGAGGCGCTCACCGACGCCAAGACCTTCTTCTCCCAGGACGCACCGCTCGCCCGCTTCCCGTACGCGACGGCCACTGCGTGACCCTGGCCACTCCGTGACCCTGGCGGCTATGCCGTGATGTCCTTCGCCGTGAACCTCGCCCACGCCGCCGAACCGAACACCGCCGCGTACAGGGCCTGTATCTCCACGTTCTTGACGAGGTCGTCCCAGTAGATCGGGTCCCTCATCAGGTCCGCGAAGGACAGCCAGTAGTGAGAGAAGAAGTACGGCTGTATCGCGTGCAGTTGGGGGATCTGGTCGAGGATCTGCACGGTGATCAGCAGGCCGACGGTCGTCGCCATCGCGGCGATACCGCTGTTCGTCAGCGTCGAGACGAACAGGCCGAGCGCGGCAACGCCGATCAGTGACACGGCCACCGCCACCGCGATGAACAGCGCCCGCAGCAGTCCGTCCCCGAAGCTGATACGCGTACCCGAGATCGTCGTGACCTCCCCCAACGGGAACAACAGCGCCCCGACGGCGAGCGCCGACGCCGCCACGACGAGCGTCGCGACCAGGCAGAACGTCAGCGTCGTCGCGTACTTCACCAACAGCAGCCGGGTACGGCCCGCCGGTGCCACCAGCAGATAGCGCAGCGTGCCGGACCCGGCCTCGCCCGCGACGGCGTCCCCGGCGATCACCCCGATCGCCATCGGCAGGAAGAACGGCAGGGTCGCCGCGAGTGCCGTGAAGACAAGGAACAGGCCGTTGTTGGTGACCTGCGCGATGAACGCCGGCCCCCCGGTGCCGTCACCCGCGGGCCCGCCGCCCATACCCCCGCCGTCGGAGGTCTCGATCTTGATGGCGATACCCACCAGCACAGGGACCGCCGCGAGCACCCCGAGCAGCGCCAGCGTCCGCCAGCGCCGAAAGGTCGTACTCACCTCGGAACGCAACAGCCCGAACGTCCACACCCACCGCACCCCCGAGCCCACCCCGCTCCCGCTCCCGGAAGCCGTCGCCTCAGCCCGCGACATCGAAGCCCTCCCCCGTCAACTTCACGAACGCGTCCTCCAGTGAGGCCCGTTCCACCGTGAACCCCCGCACCCGCACCCCCGCCGTGACCAGCGCCACCGTCAGCTCGGACAGCTCCCCGTCCGGAGGCTCGGCGGTCACCCGGTCGTCGGCCGCGACGACATCCGTCAACCCCTGCTCCTTCAGGACCCGGACCGCGTCGGCCGGGTCCGGCGTCACCACCACGAGCCTGCCCCGGGCATGGGCCGCCAGTTCGGCGACCGGGCCCTGCACGATCAGCCGGCCCCGCGCCATCACGGCCGCATGGGTGCACACCTGCTCGATCTCGTCCAGGAGATGCGAGGAGAGGAAGACGGTGGTGCCGTCCGACGCCAGCTCCCGGACCAGCGCCCGTATCTCCCGCATGCCCTGCGGATCCAGACCGTTCGTAGGCTCGTCGAGTACGAGGAGTCTGCGGGGCTGGAGCAGCGCGGCGGCGAGAGCGAGCCGCTGCTTCATCCCGAGGGAGTACGCCCGCGCCTTCTTGCCGCCCGCCGCGGTCAGTCCGACCCGGTCGAGTGCGGTGCCGACCCGCGCGCGGCGGGTACGCGGGTCGGCGGTCGGATCGGCCGAGTCGTACCGCAGGAGGTTGTCCCGGCCGGACAGGAACCCGTACAACGCGGGGCCCTCGATCAACGCCCCGACCTGCGGCAGCACCACGCGCGACGAGCGTGGCATCGGCCGCCCCAGGACCTCGGCGGAGCCCGAGGTCGGGTCGATCAGGCCCATCAGCATCCGGATGGTGGTGGTCTTGCCGGAGCCGTTCGGCCCGAGGAAGCCGAAGACGCTGCCCTCCGGAACAGTCAGGTCGAGCCCGTCGACGGCGAGCTGTCCGCCGCGGTAGCGCTTGGTCAGGGCACGCGTGGTGATCACCGTGTCCCGCCCCGCGGCGGACAGTTCCTCCATGGGCTTCCCCCAGCCTGTTCCGATGGCCGAGCGCCCCTGCTCCGGCCGTGCTCCGTCTCCTAGGGCCTCCCGTTTGGGTCAGGCCGGGCTCGCGGGCCCTGGCACCGCACCTCGCCGCGTTGTCGTCGGTCGCCAGGGCGCCGCCCTGACTCCCTCCTCCGCCTTGCGATGCACGGCACCAGACCCCGCTCCCTGATCCGGCCTGACCCAAACGAAAGACCCTAGTGTGCCGCGTCGGCCGCCTTCACCAGGGCGTCCTTGGTGACCGCACCCACGTAGACCTTCCCGTCGTCCGTGACCAGGGCGTTGATCAGGCGGGTCGAGAAGACGGTGCCCTTGCCGAACTTGCCGGACACCTGGTCGCCCAGCGAGTCCAGGAACTTCTGCGCGTCGGGAGAACCGCCGGCCTCACCGCCGGACGGTATGCCCTGGCCGCCCGGGGTGGAGATCACGGCGATGGAGCTCCAGCCCTCACCGAGGACATCCGTGCTGTTCAGACCCTCGCCGGCGGAAGGCTTCCCTTGGTCCTTCAGGGAGCCGTCGGCCTTGTGCCCGTCCTTGAGGTCGCCGCTCTCGGTGACCTTGGCGCCCTTCGGCGGCGTGAAGTCGAAGGTCGACGCGGCGGGCTTGGAGAAGTCGACACTGGTGAAACCGGCGTCGATCACCGCGCTGCCACCGCTCGCCGGGGTCAGCGTGAACTTCAGCGGCGTACCGTTCTGCGCGTCCACCGCGATGGTGATCGCGCCGACCGTCGAGCCGGACTGCTTCGGCTTGATCAGCAGCTTGTAGGCGTCGCGGCCCGCGACCTTCGCGGTGCCGTCGACCGTCACGGACGTGGTGTCGGCGGATGCCTTCAGTACCTCGTCGGCGAACTCCTTCGGCGTGGAGGGGAGGTCCTTCGGCAGCGCCTTGTCGGTCTCGTTGGCCTTGTCGCTCTTGTCGCCCTTGGCGCCGCGCTCGGTGGCCCCGGTGTCCTTGGCGTGGTAGACGGAGTTCGACTTGCTGTCGTACGCCCAGACCTGGTCGCCGTTGTGGATGAGGCTGTACTCCGCGGCGTTGTCCAGGATGGACAGCTTCTGGCGGTCCGGGCCGTCGCCCGCGACGCGCAGCGTGTGCGTGCCGGTCGCCAACTCCGCGAGCTTGGCCTGCGGGTCCGCCGTCGCGCCCTCGCCGCCCTTGCCGCCGGGCGCGAAGGAACTCAGGGCGCCGCCGACGTCCGGCAGACCGAGGTCGGTGCTGATCTTCACGGTGCCGGAGAACTGCTGGGTGTCCGACTTGGCGATCTTCTCTATGAGCTGCTGTGCGCTGATCTTCGGCAGGTCGGGGTCGCCGGAGGTGGCGAGCGCGGGCACGAGCCCGATGGTCGCCGCCGCCACCCCCATCACTGTCACCGGGACCACGTAACGCGCCGCTTTGCGGCGGCGCGCCGCGCGCAGGTCCGCGGCTTCCGCGGCGCCCTCGTCGGACGTCTTGCCGGATTCGTACGGTGCCATCTGTTGCCCTACCTCCGTGGTTCGGCGGCGGCCTTCCGTCGTCCTGCGTCGTCCACTCCTCGCCGCCATTCTCACCCGAATTGCTCTGGAGTGGTGTTATCCATGAGACCAAATCGGCGGGGAGGAGGCGTCAACCCCCGGGGCCAACTCCACGTACTGCCCCGGTATGACATCCAGGGCCGCTCGCCCTGCCCCACCCGTAGGGGTCGCCCCCTCGGACACATACTCCGGTAGGGGGTACCCCCGCTCGCGGGGCGCGGAACTGGACGGGGAACCGGGCAGGGGACTGGACGGGGAACTGGGCGCGGAACCCGGAGGCGGGGAACGGAAAGCGGAACGGGAACGGGACGGGCCAACCCGCCCCGATCCGCCCCGGTGGACGGATCAACCCGCCCGATGCACCACCGCGTCGCACAGCTCCACCAGCGCCGCCTTCGCGTCGCACTCGGGCAGCGGTGCGAGAGTGCCGCGGGCCTCCTGGGCGTACCGCACGGTGTCGCGGCGGGCCTGGTCGAGGGCCGGGTGCGCACGCAGCCGCTCCAGCGCCTCCCGGTGCCGGGCGTCGTCGCTGAGGTCCGAGTCGAGCAGTTCGCACAGGGCGATGTCCTCGGCCAGGCCCAGCCGGGCGACCCGCTCGCGCAGCCGCAGTACGGGCAGCGTGGGAACGCCCTCCCGCAGATCCGTGCCGGGCGTCTTGCCGGACTCGCGGGAGTCCGACGCGATGTCCAGGACGTCGTCGGCGAGCTGGAAGGCGACACCGAGCCGTTCGCCGTACTGCGTGAGCACGTCCACGACGGTCTCGTCGGCGCCGGACATCATCGCGCCGAAGCGACCGGACACCGCGATCAGGGAGCCGGTCTTGCCGCCGATGACATCGAGGTAGTGCTCGACCGGATCACGGCCGTCGCGCGGCCCTGCGGTCTCCAGGATCTGGCCGGTGACCAGGCGTTCGAACGCCTCGGCCTGGATGCGGACCGCCTCGGGCCCGAGGTCGGCCAGTATGTGGGACGCGCGCGCGAAGAGAAAGTCTCCGGTCAGTACGGCGACCGAGTTGTCCCAGCGGCTGTTGGCGCTGTCGACGCCCCGGCGGACCTCCGCCTCGTCCATCACGTCGTCGTGGTACAGCGTGGCCAGATGGGTCAGTTCGACAACGACGGCCGAGGGCACGACACCGGGCGCGTAGGGGTCGCCGAACTGGGCGGCCAGCATCACGAGCAGCGGCCGGAAACGCTTGCCTCCCGCGCGGACCAGGTGCTGGGCGGCCTCCGTGATGAAGGGGACCTCGCTCTTGGTGGCCTCCAGGAGGCCCTCCTCGACAGCAGCCAATCCGGCCTGGACATCGGCTTCGAGAGCCTGGTCCCGCACGCTCAGCCCGAACGGCCCGACGACGGTCACGAGGGGTTCTCCTGTCTGCTGACGATCACATGGTCGATGACGTGGTTTGTCGATGTGTCGCTGCTGTCACTCAAGTCAGCGTATCCGGTCGCCTTTCGATCACCATGGTCGCCTGCCCGGCCAGAGGGGGCGGCGCGCGATCGGCACCGGTATGTTTTTGATCAGCTCATCGGATTTCACCCGACAGCCGGAGGAAACCCGCTGAAGTCCCGCGAAACAACGGCCCTGACGACCGCGACGATCGGATACCGCCCCTTTGTCCCACCGCACCGTCGAGACCGATCCGTATCCCGAGCCCGACCGCGATCCGGAATCCGGGCCGCCGCCCGGGGACGACCACGCCTTCTTCGGGCACCCGAAAGGGCTGCTCACGCTCTCCGGCCTTGAGGTCTGGGAGCGTTTCTCGTTCCTCGGGATGCAGGCCATCCTGGTCCTGTTCTTCGCGGACACGGTCGCACACGGCGGCATGGGCATGTCCCCCGGTACGGCCGCGTCCGTCTCGGCGGCGTACGGCACGCTGGTCTATCTGGTGTCGGTGGCCGGCGGCTGGCTCGCGGACCGCGTCCTCGGCTCCTACCGGGCGGTCCTCTGGGGCGGGATCCTCATCGCCTGCGGGCACTACGCGATGGCCGTGCCGACGGCCGCGATGACCTGGGTGGGGCTCGGCCTGATCAGCGCGGGCACCGGGCTGCTGAAGCCGAACGTGGCGTCCATGGTGGGCAAGCTCTACCGCACCGACGACGAGCGCCGCGACGCCGGTTTCGCCCTCTACTACATGGCCATCAACATCGGCGCCTTCGCGGGCCCGCTGGTCACGGGCTGGCTCGGCGAGCACAAGGGCTGGCACTGGGGCTTCTCGGCCGCCGCCGTCGGCATGACCTTCGGCATCATCCAGTACGTCGCCGGACGGCGTCACCTGGCCGGACGCAAGGACGCGGCGGAATTCGCCCTCCCGCGCGAGACACTGCGCGCCACCTTGACCCGTATCACCGGCGTGCTGATCGTGACCGCCGCGCTGGCCACCGTGCTCGCGCTGGCGGGCCGGCTCACCATCGCCCGCTTCGTCGACGTCCTCACCGCGCTCTCGGTGGTCGCGCCCGTCGTCTACTTCGTGGTGATGTTCCGCAGCCCCCGGGTCACCCCCGACGAACGCCGCAGGCTGCGGCCGTACGTGGTGCTCTTCCTCGCGTCCGTGGTGTTCAACTTCATCCTCTTCCAGGCGTACTCGACGATGATGCTTCTGGCGTCCACCAACGCGCGTACCGAGATCCTGGGCTACACCTTCCCCGCCAGTTGGTACGCGTCCGCCCTCGGGGCCTTCGAGGTCGCCCTCGCGCCCGTCGTCGCCGCCGTGTGGGCCCGCATGGGGCCGCGCCAGCCGCACGCCTCCAACAAGATCGCCTTTGGCGTCATCCTCGGTGGTCTGTCCTTCCTGCTGATGGTGGTGCCGACGTCCGGTCACAGCGGTGACACGTACAAGATGGCCGCCTGGTGGATCGTCGGCTCCTATCTGCTGCTCGGGCTCGGCGACATCCTCCTGGAGACCTCCGGCATGTCGGCCACGACGAAGCTCGCCCCTGCCGCCTTCGCCAGCCAGACGATGGCGCTCTGGTTCCTCTCGCTCGCCCTCGCCAACGGCATCCAGGCCCAGGTCGTGAAGCTCTACGACCAGGTCTCGCACCCGGCGTACTTCGGCGTCAACGGCGCCATCGCGGTCGCCGCGGGCCTCGCCGTGATCGCCGCCGCGCCCTGGCTGCGCCGCACCATGTACCCCGTCCACTGAGACCGCCGGGAACAGCCCGCTCACGGAGATCACCGACGCCCCGTCCGATCGAGGTCACCGCTCATGCACATCCGCACTTCCTTCCCGTACGAAACGACCCGCGAGGACATCCGGATCCCGCTGCCGGACGGCACCACGCTGTGCGCGCGGGTCTGGCGCCCGGTCACCGGCGAGCCCGTGCCCGCGCTGCTCGAATACCTGCCCTACCGGCTGACCGACTGGACCGCGCCCCGCGACTGGCAGCGCCACCCCTGGTACGCGGGCCACGGCTACGCCTCCGTCCGCGTCGACATCCGGGGGCACGGCAACTCCGAGGGGCTGCCGGGCGACGAGTACTCCGCGACGGAGCTGGCCGACGGGGTGGAGGTCGTCGACTGGCTCGCCGCGCAGCCCTGGTGCGACGGCTCGGTGGGCATGTTCGGCATCTCCTGGGGCGGCTTCAACTCCCTCCAGATCGCGGCCCTCGCGCCCGAGCCGCTCAAGGCGGTCGTCACCGTCTGCTCCACGGACGACCGCTATGACAACGACGTGCACTACATGGGTGGTTCCCTCCTGGCGGTGGACATGCACGCATGGGCGGCGACGATGCTCGCGTTCGTGTCCCGGCCGCCCGACCCGGTGTACGTCGGGGACGCGTGGCGCGACCTGTGGGTACGGCGCCTGGAGGCCGTGGACCCGTTCGTGCACACCTGGCTCGGCCACCAGACCCGGGACGCGTACTGGCGGCACGGCAGCGTCTGCGAGGACTACGCGGCGATCAAGGCACCGGTCCTCGCGGTCGGCGGCTGGCACGACCCGTACCGCGACACCGTCCTGCGCCTGGTCGAACATCTGCCCGGTCCGGTACGGGGTCTGATCGGGCCGTGGTCGCACCAGTACCCCGACCGGGGGCTGCCGCCGGGGCCCGCGATCGGGTTCCTCCAGGAGACGCTGCGCTGGTGGGACCAGCATCTGAAGGGCAAGGACACCGGGATCATGGCGGAGCCCGCGCTGCGCTCGTACGTCACCGACGCGCATCCGCCCGCCACGGTGTACGCGGAGCTGCCGGGCCGCTGGGTCGGCGAGCCGTCCTGGCCGTCGCCGCACGTCGCCTCTGTGCCGTACGCGCTCGACGGCGCGCCCGTGATCGTACGGTCACCCCAGCACACCGGTCTGGAGGCGGGCCGCTTCTTCCCGTTCGGCAACGACGCCGATCTGCCGCCGGACCAGCGCGACGAGGACGCGAAGTCGGCGTGCTTCGAGTTCGAGGTACCGGACGACGTGTGGGTTCTGGGCCGACCCCGGGTCCGGCTGCGGCTGACGTGTCCCGTGGAGCGCGGGCAGGTCGTCGCGCGGCTGTGCGATGTGGCGCCGGACGGGGCGTCGACGCTCGTCACGCGCGGGGTGCTGAATCTGTCCGCGCGCCACGGCCGGGACCGGGTGGCCGAGTGGCCGCCGGGCGCCACGGAGACCGTCGAGTTCGACCTGAACGGCATCGGGTACGCGTTCCCGGCGGGGCACCGCATCCGGCTGGCCGTCTCCTCGGCGTACTGGCCGTGGATCTGGCCGCAGCCCGGTTCGGAGGCGGGCTTCACACTGCATCCGGAGGGCAGCGCCCTGGAACTGCCCGTACGCGCGCGGGAGTCGTCCCACGGGGGCGCCGGGGGTGGTGAGGGGCGGGCCGCCGGGGGTGGTGAGCGGCGGATCGCCTTCGAGGCCCCCGAGCAGGCGCCGCCCCTGGGCGTCGTCTCGCCGAGGACGCTGGACGAACAGCGCCCGGAACGGCTGATCGTCCGGGACGTCGCCCAGGGCACCTGGCGCCTGGAGGTCGACCCGCGCTACGGCGGCACCCGCATCTACCCCGACGGCCTCGAATTCACCGAGGACGCCCTGGAGACGTACACGATCGACGCGGCCGACCCGCTCTCCGCCCGCACCGACGCGACCTGGTCGATCCGCCTGCACCGCCCCGACCTGGCCTGGGACACCTCCGTGCACACCACGTCGTCGATCACCTGCGACGCCACGGATTTCGTCACCGCGAACGAGGTGGTGTGCCGGAGCGGCAACGAGGTGGTGTTCCACCGGACCTGGCAGAAACGCATCCCGCGCACGGCGGGGTGAACGACGGCACGGCGGGAAAACGTCACCTACGCGCGCGGGGGGGGAACGGCCTCTACGCGCGCGTGGGCAACAGCCGCTGCGTGGGCTCGGCCGGTCCTGTGGCGGCCGGGAACAGGCGCTCCAGGTACGCGGCCACGCCGTCCTGCTCGTTCGACAGGGTCACGTCGTCGGCCACCGCCTTCAGGTCGTCGTGCGCGTTCGCCATCGCGACGCCGTGTCCCGCCCACAGGAACATAGGGATGTCGTTGGGCATGTCACCAAAGGCGATGGTGGCCTCGGGGGACGTACCCAGGCGCTCGGCGGCGAGGGCGAGCGCTGTCGCCTTGGTGATGCCGTAGGGCTGGAGCTCCACCGCGCCGGGGCCCGCCGTCGTGACCGTGACGAGATGCCCGGCGACCGCGCGGGCCACCTCCGCGAGGGCGTCCTCGGCGAGGCCGGGGTGGTGGATCAGCACCTTGGTCAGCGGCCGGACCCACAGGTCGTCGCGGCCCCGGGCCCGCTCCCCGGAGAGCGTCGGATGCGTCACCGTGAAGCCCGGCTCCATCAGCATCAGGCCGTCGGTGCCGTCCTGGTTGACCGCCGCGCAGACCGGGCCGACCTCGGCCTCGATCTTGCCGAGCGCGACCTCGGCGACCTCACGGTCCAGCGTCACGGACCACACGATGCGGTCCGCGCCGGCGTCGTACAACTGCGCGCCCTGCCCGCACACCGCGAGCCCCCGGTGCCCGAGGGCCCGCAGGACGGGGACGACCTGCGGTACGGGCCGTCCCGTCGCCACGAGATGCAGCGCCCCGGCCACGCGCGCGTGGGAGAGAGCGGAACGGGTACGGGACGACAGCGAGTCGTCGTCCCGCAGAAGGGTCCCGTCGAGGTCAGTGGCGATGAGGGCATATGCGAGTGCGGCCATGATCCGAGAGAATACGGACCCTTCGGGGGTCAGCGGGATGGCGGTTGCGCGGAGAGGCGCCACGGGGTAGGGGCAGGGCGCGCGGCCCGGCCCCCGCGCGCCCTCGCACGAGACCTCACCCGTTCCATCCACAGACGAGTGAGGGCAATCGACGTCATGACCGAAGAATTCCTGACGCACCTCGACGAGGGCATGCTCGCGTACTTCCGCGATATCGCGCAGGAGATGACCGAGCGGTTCGGGATCTCCCGCGCGGAGGCCGTCGCACGGATCAACGAGCGCTACGGGGAGATCGAGATCAGCCCCTTTCCCGACCTCATGGGGCACGAGATGCCGGAGTTCTGGGCGTACGGGCTGTACTACCGGCCCGATGCCCGGGGACGGTTGCCCTCCGGCGACGCGGGCGCGGACGAGGACATCGCCGAGTCCGCCCTTGAGGTACGACCGCCGCCCCCGACCGACTCGCCCGCGTGGACCCTTCCCCGGCCCTGACCGGCGCCGGGCGGCCCGAGCAACCGGCGGACCAGGTAGTGGCGGGCCTGCGGGGGCAGAAACCGATAGGGGTGGGGGTAGTGGCTGATCGCGTACAGCGACCAGGCCCGGCCGAACGGCGACTCCGGGCGCCACCCTGGCTGTTCCCACGGGGGCGCACCGAAGGCGACGGCGCCCCGCCCGCGCGCCACCACACACACCCGTGCGCCCGCCTCCGCCGCGAGCGCCGCCGTCTCCAGGGCGGACTGCCCCGTAATGACGACGACCGCCCGCGCCGTGAACTGCTCCCCCGAGTCGAGTCCCACCTCGAACACCTCGAACACCTCGGGTGGGCGGCGGTCGAAAGGCCGAACGGTCCGGCCCCGATCACCGCGACGGGTCGCACCACGAAGTCCCTCCCCCAGGATGACGAACTGACAGACAGAACCTGCTGAACCGGCTGAACCGACCGAGCCGACCCAACCGTCCGGCGCACGCCTACGCCGTGGTGGGGCCGCTCCCGCGCCGCCCGCCGCGCCACCGCTGGTACAGAGGTGGCGAACGGCTTCAGATCGTCGGAGGCGAGCCACGCCAACTCGGTGCCGGTGGCGCGCGCGGGGGCGTGCGGCGTCGTGTACCCGGCTGCGGCGGTACGCGACGAGGGCGGGCGGGTCGATGTTCTCCACGACATACCGGTGGCCGGCGCGCAGCTCCCCCTCGGGAACACCGCGACCGGTCAGATCCAGGTGCAGGGCCCGGACGACATCGATCCCGGACCCGCTCCCGAAGAGCCGGAACCGCGCGCCCGTCCGGGGGTTGAAGTCGAGCGGTTCGTACCGGCCGTCGCGGCGACGGTCCGCTATCCGCGTAGTGCCGTGCACGGCCGTCCGCGCCCGCCCCTCGACGAGCCACCGCGGCTCCTCGGTGCCGGTGGTCGGCCAGACGAACGCACTCACCGCGTCCGCATCCCCCAAGAACGCCAGGGCGGAACAGAACAATCCAGCAAGGCTCATCAATCGGACATTGCGAACTCTTTAGCCGCTGCCCTTGGAGGGAACTCCCACGTAACGTGTGCCACAACCACACGGAAAGCGAGGCAGCAGCCGATGCCCGAGCAGCACGAGCAGACCCCGCTCGACCTTCCCGAGGGTGCCCCGTCCGGCCGTCCCGGGAGCGACCCGTTCGGGCTTCCGGCGGGTGACCCCTTCGGCCCGCACAACCTTCCGTACGGCGTGTTCTCCCGCGGATCCGCCGAGGACCCGGAGCAGACCCCGCGCGTGGGCGTGCGCCTCGGCTCCTACGTCCTGGACGCCGGAGCGGCGGCGGCGGCCCTCGGCTCCCCGTACGTGTCCCTGCTCGCCCAGCCCACGCTGAACGCCCTCCTGGCGGCCGGGCGGACGGCCTGGAGCGACGTACGGCGCGCGATCACCGCCTGGGTGACGGTCCCCGCCCACCGCGACACGCTACGGCCCCTGCTGCACCCCCTGTCCGATGTGACCCTGCATCTGCCGTTCGAGGTCGCGGACTACGTCGACTTCTACGCATCCGAGAACCACGCCCGCAATGTCGGCCAGATCTTCCGCCCCGACGCCGAGGACTCGCTGACCCCCAACTGGAAGCATCTGCCGATCGGTTACCACGGCCGCTCCGGCACGGTCGTCGTCTCCGGCACGGACGTCGTCCGGCCGCACGGCCAGCGCAAGTCGCCCGCCGACCCGGCCCCCGTCTTCGGCCCTTCGGTACGGCTCGACATCGAGGCCGAGGTCGGCTTCGTCGTCGGCGTCCCCACCGCACTCGGCGCCCCGGTGGCCCTGCGCGACTTCCGCGAGCACGTGTTCGGGCTGTGCCTGCTCAACGACTGGTCCGCACGGGACGTCCAGGCCTGGGAGTACGTGCCCCTCGGCCCGTTCCTCGGCAAGTCCTTCAGCACCTCCGTCTCCGCGTGGATCACACCGCTGGACGCCCTGGACGACGCCCGGACCGCCCCGCCCGCACGCACCCACGACCTGCTGCCCTACCTGGACGACTCCACGGAGGCCGTCGACGAACCCGGCGGCTACGACATCCGCATCACCGTCGCCATCAACGGCCACACCGTCTCGGAACCCCCCTTCGCCACCATGTACTGGACCGCCGCCCAGCAGCTCGCCCATATGACGGTCAACGGCGCGTCCCTGCGCACCGGCGACCTCTACGGCTCCGGCACCGTCAGCGGCCCCACCGAAGCCGAACGCGGCTCCCTCCTGGAACTCACCTGGAACGGCCGCGACCCCCTTGAACTGCCCGACGGCAAGCGCACGTTCCTGGAGGACGGCGACGAGGTGACCCTCACCGCCTGGGCCCCGGGCCCGGACGGCACCCGGGTCGCACTCGGCGAGGTACGAGGGCGGATCGCACCGGCGCGGTAGCCCCGACGCGGGACCGACCCGAAACCGAACCAGGAGAGCCGGAGCGAGCCGGGAGCGAACCGGAACGGGCCGCCGCTACCAGCCCAAGTCGTCCTCCGGCTCCTCCGGTTCGGGCTCCCGCTCCCACCCGGAGTCCCCCTCGTCGGCCCCCGAACGACCCGCGACGGCCGCCACCCCGCCGCCACCCGATCCCTGCGCCGCCAGAACCCCGAGCACACCCTCCCCGTACGTCATCAGCTTCTTCTCGCCGACCCCGCTGATCCCACCCAGCTCCCCGATGGATCTCGGCGCCGCCGTGATGATCTCTCGCAGGGTCGCGTCATGGAAGATGACATACGCCGGAACGCCCTGCTCCCTGGCCTGTTCGGCGCGCCAGGCCCGCAGGGCCTCGAAGACCGGAAGCAGCTCTTCGGGCAGTTCGACGGCGGCCGTCTTCGCCTTGCGCTCCCCCTTGCTCCCCCCGCTCCCGCCCGACCGGGAGGCCGTGGCCCGCTTGGGCTCCTTGCGCAGCGGTACGTCCCGCTCGCGCCGCAGCACCGTCCCGCTCGCCTCGGTCAGCACGAGAGTGCCGTACTCACCCTCGACCGCGAGGAGCCCCTGGGCGAGCAACTGCCGTACCACGCCCCGCCATTCGGCCTCCGCCAGATCCTCGCCGATGCCGAAGACGGACAGTTGGTCGTGGTCGAACTGAATGATCTTGGCCGTCTTACGGCCCATCAGGATGTCGACGATCTGTCCCGCGCCGAACTTCTGCCCGCGCTCCCGCTGCAACCGCACCACCGTCGACAGCACCTTCTGCGCCGCCACCGTGCCGTCCCAGGTCTCCGGCGGGGTCAGGCAGGAGTCGCAGTTGCCGCAGGTCGGCGTGGACGGGTCCTGGCCGAAGTAGGTCAGGAGCTGCGCGCGCCGGCACTGGACGGTCTCGCACAGGGCGAGCATCGCGTCGAGATGGCCGGCGGCCCGGCGTCGGAACGCCTCGTCGCCCTCGCTGGACTGGATCATCTTGCGCTGCTGCACGACGTCCTGGAGGCCGTACGCCATCCAGGCCGTGGACGGCAGCCCGTCGCGCCCCGCGCGACCCGTCTCCTGGTAGTACCCCTCGACCGACTTGGGCAGATCGAGATGGGCCACGAACCGTACGTCCGGCTTGTCGATGCCCATGCCGAACGCGATGGTCGCGGCGACGACTAGGCCGTCCTCGCGCAGGAAACGCGACTGATGGGCGGCGCGCGTCCCGGCGTCCAGACCCGCGTGGTACGGCACGGTCTCGATGCCGCCCCGCGTGAGGAACTCGGCGGTCTTCTCGACCGACGCGCGCGAGAGGCAGTACACGATCCCCGCGTCGCCCGGGTGCTCCTCGCGCAGGAAGGTCAGGAGCTGCTTCTTCGGGTCGGCCTTGGACACGATCCGGTACTGGATGTTCGGCCGGTCGAAGCTCGCTTCGAAGTGCCGCGCGCCGGGCATGCCGAGCCGCTGGGTGATCTCCTGGTGCGTCGCGCGCGTGGCTGTCGCGGTCAGGGCGATCCGGGGCACGTCGGGCCAGCGCTCGCCGAGCACCGAAAGCGCCAGATAGTCGGGCCGGAAGTCATGGCCCCACTGCGCCACACAGTGCGCCTCGTCGATCGCGAAGACCGATACCTTGCCGCGCGAGAGGAGGTCCAGGCTGGAGTCGAGGCGCAGCCGCTCCGGCGCCATGTAGAGCAGATCCAGCTCGCCCGCCATGAACTCCGCCTCGACCACGCGCCGTTCGTCGAAGTCCTGCGTGGAGTTGATGAACCCGGCCCGCACACCGAGCGCCCGCAACGCGTCCACCTGGTCCTGCATGAGAGCGATCAGCGGGGAGACCACCACACCGGTGCCGGGCCTGACCAGGGCCGGGATCTGGTAGCACAGCGACTTGCCGCCACCGGTCGGCATCAGCACCACCGCGTCGCCACCCGCGACCACGTGCTCGATGACGGCTTCCTGCTCGCCCCGGAACGCGTCGTACCCGAAGACCCGCTGAAGGGTCTCCAGCGCCTCACTCCGCGCGCCTCCGTCGACGCCGCCCACCGCAGACACTTCCGCCTCCCCTGCCGCCCCACTCGCCTCGGTCATTCCGCCGATCCCACCCATCCCGGTCATCGCCCTGCCCCCGTGCTCCGTACTTCCGCCACCACAGCCACGATAGGCGCCCGCACCGACACACAAGGAGTTATCCACAGGCCCACGGAGCGCACGATCCGCCCGCGCGCCCCCGCACCCCGCCACCACACGCCTGTGGCCCGGCACCCCCAAGGGGCACCGGGCCACAGAACCGGTTCACACCGGCACAGGCACCGCACACGGCCTGTTACCGGACGAACACCCCCGCCTGACCCGCCAGATCAAGGAAGTACTGCGGCGCCACACCCAGCACCACCGTGACCGCCACCCCCACCCCGATCGCGGTCATCGTCAGCGGCGACGGCACGGCGACCGTCGGACCCTCGGGCCGCGGCTCGCTGAAGAACATCAGCACGATCACCCGGATGTAGAAGAAAGCGGCGATGGCCGACGAGATCACACCGATCACGACCAGCACACCCGCGCCGCCCTCGGCCGCCGCCTTGAAGACGGCGAACTTCCCGGCGAAACCGGAGGTCAGCGGAATGCCCGCGAAGGCGAGCAGGAACACCGCGAACACGGCCGCCACCAGCGGCGACCTCCGGCCGAGCCCCGCCCACTTCGACAGATGCGTGGCCTCGCCGCCCGCGTCCCGTACCAGCGTCACGACGGCGAACGCGCCGATCGTCACGAAGGAGTACGCGCCCAGGTAGAAGAGCACCGAGGAGACGCCGTCGGGCGAGGTGGCGATGACACCCGCGAGGATGAACCCCGCGTGCGCGATGGACGAGTACGCGAGCAGGCGTTTGATGTCGGTCTGGGTGATCGCGACGATCGCGCCGCCCAGCATGGTGATGATCGCGACGGCCCACATGACCGGCCGCCAGTCCCAGCGCAGACCCGGCAGCACCACGTACAGCAGGCGCAGCAGGGCGCCGAACGCGGCGACCTTGGTGGCGGCGGCCATGAAGCCCGTGACGGGCGTCGGGGCGCCCTGGTACACGTCCGGGGTCCACATGTGGAACGGGACCGCGCCGACCTTGAACAGCAGGCCCATGACGACCATGGCGGACCCGACGAGCAGCAGCGCGTCATTGCCCATGGTGTCGGCGAGCGCCGGGTTGACGTCGGCGACGGTGCCCTCGACGACCTGCGCGATCGTGGCGTACGAGACGGAGCCCGCGTACCCGTACAGCAGGGCGATGCCGAAGAGGGTGAACGCGGAGGCGAACGCTCCGAGGAGGAAGTACTTGACCGCCGCCTCCTGCGACATGAGCCGCTTGCGGCGGGCCACCGCGCACAGGAGGTAGAGCGGGAGCGAGAAGACTTCCAGGGCGATGAAGAGCGTCAGCAGGTCGTTCGCCGAGGGGAAGACCAGCATGCCGCCGATGGCGAACATCGCCAGCGGGAACACCTCGGTGGTGGTGAACCCGGCCTTGACCGCCGCCTTCTCACTGTCGCTGCCGGGCACGGCGGCGGCTTCGGCGGCGAACGAGTCGACGCGGTTGCCGTGCACCGCCGGGTCGAGGTGCCGCTCGGCGAAGGTGAACACCGAGAGCAGCCCGACCAGCAGGATCGTGCCCTGGAGGAACAGGGCGGGGCCGTCGACCGCGATGGCCCCCATGGCGGCGATGTGCGCCTTTGTCGTGCCGTACCCGCCGGCCGCCAGGGCGATCACCGCGGCGAACGCGGCGGCCAGGGCGACGACAGAGAGGAACAACTGTGCGTAGTAACGGGACTTACGCGGGACAAAAGCCTCGACGAGGATCCCGAGGACGGCCGCGCCGATGACGATCAGCGTGGGCGACAGCTGGGCATACTCGATCTTGGGCGCCTCGATCTTGGAGATCGGATCGGCCGCCGTTGTCCACAGGCTGTGGACGGCTGATGCGCTCACTTGGCCGCCTCCACCTCGGGCTTGGGGTCCTTCTGCTGGACGTCGGACATGGTGTGCCGCACCGCCGGGTTGACGATCTCGGTGAGCGGCTTCGGATAGACACCGAGGAAGATCAGCACCGCGATCAGCGGGGCGATCACAGCGAGTTCACGCACCCGCAGATCGGGCATCTTGGCGACCTCGGCCTTGACCGGGCCCGTCATCGTCCGCTGGTACAGGACGAGGGTGTAGAGCGCGGCCAGGACGATGCCGAAGGTCGCGATGATGCCCGCCGCCGGATAGCGCTCGAAGGTGCCGACCAGCACCAGGAACTCGCTCACGAAGGGCGCGAGTCCCGGCAGTGACAGGGTCGCCAGACCGCCGATCAGGAAGGTGCCGGCGAGCACCGGGGCGACCTTCTGCACCCCCCCGTAGTCCGCGATGAGCCGCGAGCCGCGCCGGGAGATCAGGAAGCCCGCGACCAGCATCAGCGCGGCCGTCGAGATGCCGTGGTTGACCATGTACAGCGTGGCGCCGCTCTGGCCCTGCGAGGTCATCGCGAAGATGCCCAGGACGATGAACCCGAAGTGCGAGATCGACGCGTACGCCACCAGGCGTTTGATGTCGCGCTGACCGACCGCGAGCAGCGCGCCGTAGATGATGCTGATGAGGGCCAGGACCACGATCACCGGAGTCGCCCACTTCGACGCCTCCGGGAAGAGGCCGAGGCAGAAGCGGAGCATCGCGAAGGTGCCGACCTTGTCGACGACGGCCGTGATCAGTACGGCGACGGGCGCGGTCGACTCACCCATGGCGTTGGGCAGCCAGGTGTGCAACGGCCACAAAGGCGCTTTCACGGCGAACGCGAAGAAGAAGCCGAGGAACAGCAGCCGCTCGGTGTTGGTCGCCATGTCGAGCGTGCCGGCGGCCCGCGCCTGCGCGATCTCCTGGAGCGAGAAGTTCCCCGCGACCACGTACAGGCCGATGACGGCGGCCAGCATGATGAGGCCGCCGACGAGGTTGTACAGCAGGAACTTCACGGCCGCGTACGACCGCTGGGTCGCGGCCGTCTCGTCGCCGTGCTCGTGCGCCCGGTCCCCGAAGCCGCCGATGAGGAAGTACATCGGGATGAGCATGGCTTCGAAGAAGATGTAGAACAGGAAGACGTCGGTGGCCTCGAAGGAGATGATCACCATCGCCTCGACGGCCAGGATCAGGGCGAAGAAGCCCTGCGTCGGCCGCCACCGGGAACTCTTCGTCTCCAGCGGGTCCGCGTCATGCCATCCGGCCAGGATGATGAACGGGATCAGCAGGGCGGTGAGCGCGATCAGGGCGACCGCGATGCCGTCGACCCCCAACTCGTACCGCACCCCGAAGTCCGGGATCCAGGCGTGGGATTCGGTGAGCTGGTATCGGGCGCCGCCGGGCTCGAAGCGGACGAGGACGACCGCCGCGAGCACCAGGGTGGCGAGCGAGACGAGCAGCGCGAGCCATTTGGCCGCGGTGCGCCGGGCGGCGGGCACGGCGGCGGTGGCGATCGCACCGACCGCCGGAAGCGCCGCCGTCGCTGTCAGCAGAGGAAAGGACATCGGTATCAGACCGCCCTCATCAGCAGGGTGGCGGCGATGAGGATGGCCGCACCGCCGAACATCGAGACGGCGTACGAGCGTGCGTAGCCGTTCTGGAGCTTGCGCAGACGCCCGGAGAGGCCGCCGACCGAGGCCGCCGTGCCGTTGACCACGCCGTCGACCAGGGTGTGGTCGACGTACACCAGGGAGCGCGTCAGGTGCTCGCCGCCACGGACCAGGACCACATGGTTGAAGTCGTCCTGGAGGAGGTCGCGCCGGGCGGCGCGGGTGAGCAGCGAGCCGCGCGGGGCTGTGACCGGGACGGGCCGCCGGCCGTACTGCGCGTACGCGACGGCGGCGCCGACGACCAGGACCACCATGGTGGACAGGGTGACCGTGAGGGCGCTGAGCGGCGAGTGCCCGTGCGTGTGGCCGGTGACGGGCTCCAGCCAGTTCAGGAAGCGGTCGCCGATGCTGAAGAAGCCGCCCGCGAAGACCGAACCGAAGGCGAGGACGATCATCGGGATCGTCATGGACTTCGGGGACTCGTGCGGGTGCGGCTCATGGCCATCAGCGTCCGGTTGCCAGCGCTTCTCGCCGAAGAAGGTCATGAGCATCACGCGCGTCATGTAGTACGCGGTGATCGCGGCGCCGAGCAGGGCCACGCCACCGAGGATCCAGCCCTCGGTGCCGCCCTTGGCGAACGCCGCCTCGATGATCTTGTCCTTGGAGAAGAAGCCGGACAGGCCGGGGAAGCCGATGATCGCCAGATAGCCGAGGCCGAACGTGACGAACGTGATCGGCATGTACTTCCGCAGGCCGCCGTACTTGCGCATGTCGACCTCGTCGTTCATCCCGTGCATCACGGAACCCGCGCCGAGGAAGAGACCCGCCTTGAAGAAGCCGTGCGTCACCAGGTGCATGATCGCGAAGACATAGCCGATGGGGCCGAGTCCGGCGGCCAGGACCATGTACCCGATCTGCGACATGGTCGAGCCGGCCAGCGCCTTCTTGATGTCGTCCTTCGCGCAACCGACGATCGCACCGAACAGGAGCGTGACCGCTCCGACGACGGCGACGGCGAGCTGGGCGTCGGGCGCGCCGTTGAAGATCGCGCCCGAGCGGACGATGAGATACACACCGGCGGTCACCATGGTCGCGGCGTGGATGAGGGCCGAGACCGGAGTCGGGCCCTCCATCGCGTCGCCGAGCCAGGACTGCAGCGGTACCTGGGCCGACTTGCCGCACGCGGCGAGCAGCAGCATCAGACCGATCGCCGTCAGCTTGCCCTCGGACGTGTCGCCCACCGAGCCCAGGACCGGCCCGAAGGCGAAGGTCCCGAAGGTCGTGAACATCAGCATGATGGCGATCGACAGACCCATGTCGCCGACCCGGTTGACCAGGAACGCCTTCTTCGCGGCGGTGGCCGCGCTGGGCTTGTGCTGCCAGAAGCCGATCAGCAGGTACGAGGCGAGGCCGACGCCCTCCCAGCCGACGTAGAGCAGCAGGTAGTTGTCGGCGACGACCAGGAGCAGCATCGCCGCGAGGAACAGGTTCAGATAGCCGAAGAAGCGGCGGCGGCGCTCGTCGTGCTCCATGTAGCCGACCGAGTAGATGTGGATCAGGGTGCCCACACCGGTGATCAGCAGCACGAACGTCATCGACAGCTGGTCGAGCTGGAACGCGACGTCCGCCTGGAAGCGTTCGACGGGGATCCAGCTGTACAGGTGCTGGTGCAGGGTGCGGTCGTCGGCGCTCTTGCCGAGCATGTCGGCGAACAGGACGACACCGACGACGAACGAGGCGGCGGCGAGCGCCGTACCGAGCCAGTGGCCGATACGGTCCAGGCGCCGGCCGCCGCACAGCAGGACGGCAGCTCCGAGCAGGGGCGCCGCTACCAGCAGCGCGATCAGGTTCTCCACGATTCAGCGACCCCTTACAGCTTCATCAGGTCGGCGTCGTCGACCGAGGCCGAGTGGCGGGAACGGAACAGCGACACGATGATCGCGAGCCCGACCACGACCTCCGCGGCGGCGACGACCATCGTGAAGAACGCGATGATCTGGCCGTCGAGATTGCCGTGCATGCGCGAGAAGGCGACGAACGCGAGATTGCAGGCATTGAGCATCAGCTCGATGCACATGAACACCACGATCGCGTTCCGCCTGATGAGCACGCCGGTGGCACCGATCGTGAACAACAGGGCGGCGAGATAGAGGTAGTTGACCGGATTCACTTCGACGCCTCCTCGGGACGCGTCCGCTCCAGACGATCCTCGGAGCGTTGTTCGAGCGCCTTCAGGTCGTCGATGGCCTCGGCCGACACATCGCGGATCTGGCCCCGCGCGCGCAGCGTCTGGTTGACGGTCAGCTCGGACGGGGTGCCGTCCGGGAGGAGACCGGCGATGTCGACGGCGTTGTGCCGGGCGTAGACACCCGGGGCGGGCAGCGGCGGCAGGTGCTTGCCCTCGCGTACGCGCTCCTCGGCCAGCTCGCGCTGGGTCTTCGCGCGCTCGGTGCGCTCGCGGTGCGTGAGCACCATCGCGCCGACCGCCGCCGTGATGAGCAGGGCGCCGGTGATTTCGAAGGCGAAGACGTACTTGGTGAAGATGAGGGCCGCGAGGCCCTCCACATTGCCGTTGGCGTTCGCCGTCGTCAGGCCCGTGAACTGGGTGATCGAGGCGTTGCCGATGCCGGCGATCAGGAGGATCCCGAAGCCGAGTCCGCACACCAGGGCCAGCCAGCGCTGTCCCTTGATGGTCTCTTTCAGCGAGTCCGCGGCGGAGACACCGACGAGCATGACGACGAAGAGGAACAGCATCATGATCGCGCCGGTGTAGACGACGATCTGGACGATGCCCAGGAAGTAGGCGCCGTTGGCGAGGTAGAAGATCGCCAGAACGATCATCGTCGCGGCGAGACAGAGGGCGCTGTGCACGGCCCGCTTCATGAACACCGTGCACAGCGCGCCGATCAGGGCGACCGAGCCGAGGATCCAGAACTGGAACGCCTCGCCGGTCGATGTGGAGTAGGCGGCGAGCTGGCTCATGCCTGCGCCCCCTTCTCGGAAGCACCGGAAGCACCAGAGCCACCGGAAGCACCGGAGGCCCCCGAACTCCCCGCGTCGGCCGCTGTGTCCGCGCCCGGCCGCTCGCCCTTGGAGACGGCGACCTGCTGGGTGGTGCCCGGGGCGGCGTGCGTGACCAGCAGGTTGTAGTAGTCCTGCTCGTCGGTGCCCGGGTAGATCGCGTGCGGGGTGTCGACCATGCCCTCTTCGAGCCCCGCGAGCAGCTGCTCCTTGGTGTAGATCAGGTTCTCGCGGCTGCTGTCGGCGAGTTCGAACTCGTTCGTCATCGTCAGCGCGCGCGTGGGGCACGCTTCGATGCACAGGCCGCAGAGGATGCAGCGCGCGTAGTTGATCTGGTACACCCGGCCGTACCGCTCGCCCGGCGAGTAGCGCTCCTCGTCGGTGTTGTCGGCGCCCTCCACATAGATGGCGTCGGCGGGGCAGGCCCAGGCGCACAGCTCGCAGCCGACGCACTTCTCCAGGCCGTCCGGATGCCGGTTGAGCTGGTGCCGGCCATGGAATCGCGGCGCGGTCGTCTTCTGCTGCTCCGGATACTGCTCGGTCAGCCGCTTCTTGAACATGGCCTTGAAGGTCACGCCGAAGCCGGCCACGGGATTCTGGAACCCCTGTGCGGTATCCCTGGACTCGCTTGACTCGCTGGGCTCCCTGGATCGCTCAGTCATCGGACGCCTCCTTTCCTTCAACACCGTCACTCGCAGTATCCGACCCACCACTGACAATCAGCTCCCGCTCCCGGCGCGGGCGTCGCCGCGGCACCGGGGGAAGGGTCTGACCAGGCAGGGGTGGCACGGGGAATCCGCCCGCCATCGGGTCGAAGCCGACGGGTTCGTCGACCGGTTCGGCACCGGACGCCGCCTGGCCGCGGCCCTTGTCGCGGAAGATGTCCACGACGAACGAGAGCAGCAGCAGGGCAAGGATTCCGCCGCCGACGTAGAGCGCGATCTCGGCGAAGTCGTAGTTCTCGTTCCGCAGGGTCCGCACGGTCGCCACCAGCATCAGCCAGACGACCGACACCGGGATGAGGACCTTCCAACCCAGCTTCATCAACTGGTCGTAGCGGACGCGGGGCAGGGTGCCGCGCAGCCAGATGAAGAAGAACAGCAGCAGTTGCACCTTGAGAACGAACCAGAGCATCGGCCACCAGCCGACGTTGGCGCCCTCCCAGAAGGTGCTGATCGGCCATGGGGCCCGCCAGCCGCCCAGGAAGAGGGTCACCGACACCGCCGACACCGTCACCATGTTCACGTACTCGGCGAGCATGAACATCGCGAACTTGATCGAGGAGTACTCGGTGTTGAAGCCGCCGACGAGGTCGCCCTCGGACTCCGGCATGTCGAACGGCGCGCGGTTGGTCTCGCCGACCATCGTCACGATGTAGATCACGAACGACACCGGCAGCAGGAGCACGTACCAGCGGTCCGCCTGCGCCTCCACGATCGTCGACGTCGACATCGAACCGGAGTACAGGAACACCGACGCGAAGGCGGCGCCCATCGCGATCTCGTACGAGATCATCTGCGCGGCCGAGCGCAACCCGCCGAGCAGCGGATACGTGGATCCGGAGCTCCAGCCGGCGAGGACGATGCCGTAGATGCCGACGGAGGCGACCGCGAGGATGTAGAGCATCGCGATCGGCAGGTCGGTGAGCTGCATCGTGGTGCGCTGGCCGAAGATCGAGACCTGGTTGTCGGCGGGCCCGAACGGGATCACGGCGATCGCCATGAAGGCGGGGATCGCGGCGACCACGGGGGCGAGGACGTAGACGGCCTTGTCGGCGCGCTTGACGATCAGGTCTTCCTTGAGCATCAGCTTGATGCCGTCGGCGAGCGACTGGAGCATGCCCCAGGGGCCGTGCCGGTTGGGGCCGATGCGCAGCTGCATCCAGGCGACGACCTTGCGTTCCCACACGATCGAGAACAGCACGGTCACCATCAGGAAGGCGAAGCAGAACACCGCCTTGACGACCACGAGCCACCAGGGGTCGCGGCCGAACATCGACAGGTTCTCCAGGGCGAGCGAAGTCACCGTGTCCGGCGTCATGACGTCACCTCCGTGACCTCCTGTGACACCGGCGCCACCGCCGGTCCGATACGGACGAGTTCACCGGGGCGCGCGCCCGTGTCGGCGGCGACGCCGCCCCCGGTGGAGTTCAGCGGGAGCCAGACCACACGGTCGGGCATCTCCGTCACCAGCAGCGGCAGTTCCGTGCCGCCCGCGGGCCCGGAGACGGCGAGAACGTCACCGCTTTTGACGCCGACTTCGGCCGCCGTGGTGGCCGACAGTCGGGCGACGGCCGCGTGCCGGGTCCCGGCGAGCGCGGTGTCGCCCTGCTGAAGCAGGCCCTGGTCGAGCAGCAGCCGGTGTCCGGCGAGCACGGCCTCGCCCGCTGCCGGGCGCGGCGGCTGGGCCGAGGTCTCCAGCGGGTCGGTGGCCACAGAGCCGTCCCAGGCGCCGAGCCGATCCAGTTCGCCGCGCAGGGTACGCAGGTCGGGCAGGCCCAGATGTACGTCCATGGCGTCGGCGATCATCTGGAGCACGCGCGCGTCGGTGGGCGCCAGCCGGCGGACCATCTGTTCCGGCTTGAGCGCGGCCTCGAAGGTGCGGGCGCGGCCTTCCCAGTTGAGGAAGGTGCCCGCCTTCTCGGCGACCGCGGCGACCGGGAGGACCACGTCGGCGCGCCGGGTGACCTCACTGGGCCGCAGTTCGAGCGAGACGAGGAAGCCGACCGCTTCGAGTGCTCCCCGCGCGCGTGCCGGATCCGGCAGGTCGGCGACCTCGACGCCGGCGACGACCAGGGCACCGAGTTCACCGGTCGCGGCGGCCTCGACGATCTGGCCGGTGTCGCGGCCGTAGCGGAGCGGGAGTTCGGCGATGCCCCAGGCGGCGGCGGTCTCTACCCGCGCGCGCGGGTCGGTCGCCGGGCGTCCGCCGGGCAGCAGCGACGGCAGGGCGCCCGCCTCGACGGCTCCCCGGTCACCGGCGCGGCGCGGGATCCACACCAGCCGGGCACCGGTCGCGGTGGCGGCCCGTACGGCGGCGGTGAACCCGCCCGGCACGGCGGCCAGGCGCTCACCGACGACGATGACGGCGCCGTCGGCGCGCAGCGCCTCGGCGGCCCGCGCGCCGTCCCCGTCGAGTCCGACACCGCTCGCGAGGGCGTCCAGCCACTCCGTCTCGGTGCCGGGCGCGGCGGGCAGCAGGGTGCCGCCGGCCTTCTCCAGACCGCGGGTGGTGTGGGTCGCCAGCGAGAACGTGCGCTGTCCGTGCGCACGCCACGCCTTGCGCAGCCGCAGGAAGACGCCGGGCGCCTCCTCCTCGGCCTCCAGGCCGACGAGCAGGACGGCGGACGCGCCCTCCAGCTTGTCGTACGTGATGCCCGTGCCGTCGAGGGAGTGGCCCCGGCCGGCCACGCGGGCGGCCAGGAAGTCGGCTTCCTCGCTGCTGTGCACGCGCGCGCGGAAGTCGATGTCGTTGGTGTCGAGCGCCACGCGCGCGAACTTGCTGTACGCGTAGGCGTCCTCGACGGTGAGCCGGCCGCCGGTCAGGACACCGGCACGGCCCTTCGCCGCGGCGAGACCGCGGGCCGCCACGTCCAGCGCCTCGGGCCAGCTCGCGGGCTCCAGCTCACCGGTGTCCTTGTTGCGCACCAGGGGCTGGGTGAGACGGTCGGGCAGTTGTGCGTACCGGAAGCCGAAGCGGCCCTTGTCGCACATCCACTCCTCGTTGACCTGCGGGTCGTCGGCCGCCAGGCGGCGCATGACCTTGCCGCGCCGGTGGTCGGTGCGGGACGCGCAGCCGCCGGAGCAGTGCTCGCACACACTGGGCGACGACACCAGGTCGAAGGGGCGTGAACGGAACCGGTAGGCCGCCGACGTGAGCGCGCCGACCGGACAGATCTGGATGGTGTTCCCGGAGAAGTACGACTCGAAGGGGTCGCCCTCGCCGGTACCGACCTGCTGGAGCGCGCCCCGCTCGATCAGCTCGATCATCGGGTCGCCCGCGATCTGGTTGCTGAACCGGGTACAGCGGGCGCACAGCACACACCGCTCACGGTCGAGGAGCACCTGTGTGGAGATCGCCACGGGCTTCTCGTACGTCCGCTTCTTGCCGTCGAAGCGGGAGTCCGGGGAGCCGACCGACATGGCCTGGTTCTGGAGCGGGCACTCGCCGCCCTTGTCGCAGACCGGGCAGTCCAGCGGGTGGTTGATCAGCAGCAGCTCCATCACACCGCGCTGCGCCTTCTCGGCGACGGGCGAGGTGATCTGGGTCTTGACGACCATGCCGTCCGTGCACGTGATCGTGCAGGACGCCATCGGCTTGCGCTGGCCCTCGACCTCGACGATGCACTGGCGGCAGGCGCCGGCCGGGTCGAGGAGCGGGTGGTCGCAGAACCGGGGGATCTCGATGCCCAGCAGTTCGGCGGCCCGGATGACCAGGGTGCCCTTGGGCACGCTGATCTCGATGCCGTCGATCGTCAGGGCCACGAGGTCCTCGGGCGGGGGCGCCGCCTCGCCGCCCCCGGAGGGAGCGCTAGTGGTGACCGTCATGCGTTCACCTCCGTGGTGTCGATGGGGCCGTCGGCCCAGGCGGTCGACCGTGCGGGGTCGAAGGGGCACGCCCGGCCGGTGATGTGCTGCTCGTACTCGTCACGGAAGTACTTCAGCGAGGAGAAGATCGGGGACGCGGCTCCGTCACCGAGCGCGCAGAACGACTTGCCGTTGATGTTGTCGGCGATGTCGTTCAGCTTGTCGAGGTCGCTCATGGTGCCCTTGCCTGCCTCGATGTCCCGCAGCAACTGGACGAGCCAGTACGTGCCTTCACGGCAGGGGGTGCACTTGCCGCAGGACTCGTGGGCGTAGAACTCCGTCCACCGGGTGACGGCCCGTACGACGCAGGTCGTCTCGTCGAAGCACTGGAGCGCCTTGGTGCCGAGCATGGAACCGGCGGCGCCCACGCCCTCGTAGTCCAGCGGGACGTCAAGGTGTTCGTCGGTGAACATCGGGGTGGACGAGCCGCCCGGGGTCCAGAACTTCAGCCGGTGCCCGGCGCGCATCCCGCCGCTCATGTCGAGGAGTTGGCGCAGCGTGATGCCGAGCGGTCCCTCGTACTGGCCGGGGCTCGTGACATGGCCGCTGAGCGAGTACAGCGTGAAGCCCGGGGACTTCTCGCTGCCCATGGACCTGAACCACTCTTTGCCCTTGTGCAGAATCGCGGGAACCGACGCGATGGACTCCACGTTGTTGACAACAGTGGGGCAGGCGTAGAGGCCGGCGACGGCAGGGAAAGGGGGACGGAGTCGCGGCTGACCACGGCGGCCTTCGAGCGAGTCGAGCAGCGCGGTCTCCTCACCACAGATGTACGCGCCCGCGCCCGCGTGCACGGTGAGTTCCAGATCGAGTCCGCTGCCCAGGATGTTCTTGCCGAGGTAGCCCGCTTCATACGCCTCGCGTACGGCCTCGTGCACCCTGCGCAGCACGGGGACGACCTCACCGCGCAGATAGATGAACGCGTGTTCCGAACGGATCGCGTAACAGGCGATCACGATGCCCTCGATGAGGCTGTGCGGGTTCGCGAAGAGGAGCGGGATGTCCTTGCAGGTCCCGGGCTCCGATTCGTCGGCGTTGACAACTAGATAGTGAGGCTTGCCGTCTCCCTGCGGGATGAACTGCCACTTCATGCCCGTGGGGAATCCCGCGCCGCCGCGCCCGCGCAGGCCCGATTCCTTCACGTAGGCGATGAGGTCGTCCGGCGACATGGCCAGGGCCTTGCGCAGGCCCTGGTACCCGTCGTGGCGCCGGTAGACGTCCATCGTCCAGGACTTGTCCTCGTCCCAGAAGGCGGAGAGTACGGGTGCGAGCACCTTCTCCGGGTCCGTGTCGTTCAGCTCGGCTGTCACAGTCATCACTCCCCCTCCTCGGACACCGGACCCGCGGGGTGGGACGGGTCGGACGCCGAGGTGTTCTGCGGTGCGTCGTGCGAGCTGCGGTGCTCGGACCCGGGCTGCTGCCGGTCTTCGGGTGCGCGGTCCTGGGGTGCGCGGTCCTCGGGGGCGCCGGCGCGGGGGTGGACCACGCGCGGGGCGGCGTCCTCGCCCTTGGCCAGGCGGAGTCCGACGAGCGAGGCGGGGCCCGCGCCGCCGGTCGCCTCGACGGCTCCGGGGCGCTCGTCGGGGAAGCCGGCCAGGATCCGGGCGGTCTCCTTGAAGGTGCACAGGGGCGCGCCGCGCGTGGGCCGGACGGTCTCTCCCGCGCGCAGGTCGTCGACGAGGCGCTTCGCGGAGTCGGGGGTCTGGTTGTCGAAGAACTCCCAGTTGACCATCACGACGGGCGCGAAGTCGCAGGCCGCGTTGCACTCGATGTGTTCGAGGGTGACCTTGCCGTCGTCGGTGGTCTCGCCGTTGCCGACGCCGAGGTGCTCCTGGAGGGTGGCGAAGATGGCGTCGCCGCCCATCACCGCGCAGAGCGTGTTGGTGCAGACGCCGACCTGGTAGTCACCGCTCGGCTTGCGCCGGTACATGGTGTAGAAGGTGACGACCGCGGTGACCTCGGCGGTGGTCAGGTCGAGGATGTCCGCGCAGAACTTCATGCCGGTGCGCGTGACATGGCCCTCTTCGGCCTGGACGAGGTGGAGCAGCGGCAGCAGCGCGGACCGGGAGTCCGGGTAGCGGGCGATGACTTCCTTGGCGTCCGCCGTGAGCCGGGCGTGGACATCGGCCGGGTAGTCGGGTGCGGGCAGCTGGGGCATGCCCAGGCTCACCTCATGAGCAGGTGTGGCTGTCACCGGTCGACGCCTCCCATCACGGGGTCGATGGACGCCACGGCGACGATGACGTCGGCGACCTGGCCGCCCTCGCACATCGCCGCCATGGCCTGAAGGTTGGTGAAGGACGGGTCGCGGAAGTGGACCCGGAAGGGGCGGGTGCCGCCGTCGGACACGGCGTGCACACCGAGTTCGCCCTTGGGGGACTCGACGGCGGTGTACACCTGTCCGGCGGGGACCCGGAAGCCCTCGGTGACCAGCTTGAAGTGGTGGATCAGGGCCTCCATCGAGGTGCCCATGATCTTCTTGATGTGGTCGAGGGAGTTGCCGAGCCCGTCCGGGCCCAGGGCGAGCTGGGCGGGCCAGGCGATCTTCTTGTCGGCGACCATGACCGGGCCCGGCTCCAGGCGGTCCAGGCACTGCTCGACGATGCGCAGCGACTGCCGCATCTCCTCCAGGCGGATCAGGAAGCGGCCGTAGGAGTCGCAGGTGTCCGCGGTGGGGATGTCGAAGTCGTAGGTCTCGTAGCCGCAGTACGGCTGGGACTTGCGCAGGTCGTGCGGGAGGCCGGCGGAGCGCAGGATGGGTCCGGTGGCGCCGAGGGCCATGCAGCCGGCCAGGTCGAGATAGCCGATGTCCTGCATACGGGCCTTGAAGATGGGGTTCCCGGTGGCGAGCTTGTCGTACTCGGGAAGGTTCTTGCCCATCTGCTTGATGAACTCGCGGATCTGGTCCACCGCGCCGGGCGGCAGGTCCTGGGCGATCCCGCCGGGCCGGATGTACGCGTGGTTCATGCGCAGGCCGGTGATGAGTTCGTAGATGTCGAGAATGAGTTCACGATCACGGAAGCCGTAGATCATGATCGTGGTGGCGCCGAGTTCCATACCGCCGGTGGCGATGGCCACGAGGTGCGAGGACATCCGGTTCAGCTCCATGAGGAGCACCCGGATGATGGTCGCGCGGTCGGGGATCTCGTCCTCGATGCCGAGAAGTTTCTCGACGGCGAGACAGTAGGCGGTCTCGTTGAAGAACGGCGTCAGGTAGTCCATGCGCGTCACAAAGGTGGTGCCTTGTGTCCACGTACGGTATTCGAGGTTCTTCTCGATGCCGGTGTGCAGATAGCCGATGCCGCAGCGGGCCTCGGTGACCGTTTCGCCGTCGATCTCCAGGATGAGGCGGAGCACTCCGTGGGTGGAGGGGTGCTGGGGGCCCATGTTGACGACGATGCGCTCGTCGTCGGCCTTGGCGGCGGACTGGACGACCTCGTCCCAGTCCCCGCCGGTGACCGTGTAGACGGTCCCCTCGGTCGTCTCGCGGGGCGATGCAGATGGAGTGGTCATCAGGAGTACGACCTCCGCTGGTCCGGAGCCGGGATCTGGGCGCCCTTGTATTCGACGGGGATGCCGCCGAGGGGGTAGTCCTTGCGCTGCGGGAAGCCCTGCCAGTCGTCCGGCATCATGATCCGGGTCAGCGCGGGGTGGCCGTCGAAGACGATGCCGAAGAAGTCGTACGTCTCGCGCTCGTGCCAGTCGTTCGTCGGGTAGACGGGGACCAGTGAGGGGACGTGCGGGTCGGCGTCGGGGGCGGAGACCTCCAGGCGGATCAGCCGGTTGTGGGTGATCGAGCGCAGGTGGTAGACGGCGTGCAGCTCGCGGCCCTTGTCGCCGGGGTAGTGCACACCGCTGACGCCGGTGCACAGCTCGAAGCGGAGCGCCGGGTCGTCACGGAGGGTCTGGGCGACGCGGACGAGGTACTCACGCTCCACGTGGAAGGTGATCTCGTCGCGGTCGACGACCGTCTTGGCGAGGGCGTTCTCGGGGACGAGGCCCTGTTCCTCCAGGGCGCCCTCCAGCTCGTCGGCGACCTCGTCGAACCAGCCGCCGTAGGGGCGGGAGGCGGCGCCGGGGAGCCGGATGGAGCGGACGAGTCCGCCGTAGCCGGAGGTGTCGCCGCCGTTGTCGGCGCCGAACATGCCGCGCTGGACGCGGATCTCCTCGCCGTGGTCGCCCCGCTGACCGGGGAGGTTCTCGGCGTTGATGTCCTTGTCGGGGTTCACACCGTTCTGCTCACTCACCGCAGCAGCCCCTTCATCTCGATGGTCGGAAGGGCCTTGAGCGCCGCTTCCTCCGCCTCGCGGGCCGCCTCCTCGGCGTTCACCCCGAGCTTCGAGGTCTGGATCTTCTGGTGCAGCTTGAGGATCGCGTCGATCAGCATCTCGGGGCGTGGCGGGCAGCCCGGGAGGTAGATGTCGACGGGGACGATGTGGTCGACGCCCTGGACGATCGCGTAGTTGTTGAACATGCCGCCCGACGAGGCGCAGACGCCCATGGAGATGACCCACTTCGGGTTCGGCATCTGGTCGTACACCTGCCGCAGCACGGGCGCCATCTTCTGGCTGACACGGCCGGCCACGATCATCAGGTCGGCCTGGCGCGGTGAGCCGCGGAAGACCTCCATGCCGAACCGGGCGAGGTCGTAGCGACCCGCGCCGGTCGTCATCATCTCGATGGCACAGCAGGCCAGGCCGAAGGTGGCCGGGAAGACGGATGACTTGCGCACCCAGCCCGCGGCCTGTTCGACGGTGGTCAGCAGAAAACCGCTCGGCAGCTTCTCTTCGAGTCCCATTGGTGGCCCCTAGACCCCTCTATCCCTCGCGGGTTCTCAGTCCCATTCCAGGCCGCCGCGCCGCCATACATACGCGTATGCGACAAAGACGGTGAGCACGAAGAGCAACATCTCCACGAGCCCGAAAAGCCCCAGGGCGTCGAAGGTGACGGCCCAGGGGTACAGAAAGACGATCTCGATGTCGAAGATGATGAAGAGCATCGCCGTCAGGTAGTACTTGATCGGGAATCGTCCACCGCCGGCCGGTGTCGGCGTCGGCTCGATACCGCACTCGTACGCCTCTAGCTTTGCCCGGTTGTACCGCTTTGGACCGATTAGCGTGGCCATGACCACGGAGAAGATCGCAAAGCCTGCCCCGAGGGCTCCCAGTACGAGGATGGGCGCATACGCGTTCACCGCTCCTCGCTCCTCTCAGTCGGCACTGACTGCTACGGCGGGTTGAACTCACCCGCCCCACACATCCCATGGATCCCACGGGCCCCGACCATCTCGTAGATCATCGCGGCTCTGAAGATCGTGCTCATGTGAAGCAGGTCACAAGCCCAACTGCCGTGCATCCTATGCCTGAGGGTCTGTGATCTGCGACACGGGGTCCTTGATCGTCCTTGTGATCTCCACCACCCGGCCTCGGATCATGGGCTCGGCGGGCCGACGGCCTTCGTACGCGAAGCGCCCGAGCGGTCACCAGACGCGACAACTTCCCTCATTACCCCTGGTAGATGACGTTTCGCACTATCAAGGGGCGAGAGTCGGAGGCAAATTGGCGCTGGACGCGTGGCCCTGATAGAGGAGTCCGTTCACACCTCGGGGGGAGCCGGGGGGACAGGTGTGGACGACTTGCGCGTGTGCACACATTCACGAGCGATCCGCCGCGCGCGACGAGACCCGGCGGCAGCCGACGGCATCCGACGACACCCGACGACTCCGATCGACACCTGCCGACACCCGGGAAGCCACCCCGACGACACCCGAACGGACCCGTCGCGCCACCCCCGCGCGCCACCAGGGTCACCCGCACCGCGGAACCCAACAAGGACGCAGCACATCGTGAGACCGTTCCGTGACCTGTGCCACACCTGTGAAGATCCGGGAATGCGGGGCTTGGCCATCTGTGTCAACGGGTGGTAAGTGCAGGGCAATTCGGACGTAAATCAGAAAGCCCATGATCACAGGCATGATCACCCATGTCCGCATTGCCCGTTACGGCGTCAATAAAGAGCGACACGCCCGGGATTCAACCAACCTGTGAGCCAACTGTGGCGCAGCACACGTTTCTTGAAGGTAACGGCGACCCCCTGATACCGGTTGTCCCATGTCCCACACCGCTCACATACCCAGCCACCGGAAGCCCCGCCGCAGTGGCTCGAAGCTCGCACTGCGCGCCGGAGTTGCCGGTGGCGTCCTCAGCACCCTGGCAGTGGCCGGTGCGGCCGGGCCGGCGAACGCCGCCGAGCCCGTGACCGAGACCATCGAACTGCCCACGCTCACCGCCGATCTGGCCGTCCAGGTCGCCCACTCCGCGAGCGCCACCCAGCTCGCCGCGGTCTCCTACGAACTCCAGGCCGAGCAGGACGCGGCCACCGCGAAAGCCGCGAAGCAGGCCAAGAAGGACCAGGCGGACGCCGAACGCAAGGCGGAGGCCAAGAAGAAGGCCAAGGCCGAGGCGGAGCGCAGGGCCGCGGAGGAGCGCGCGTCGCGCACCGCCGAGCGCACCACGCTGAGCGCCCCCGCGGCCCCGTCCGCCGCCGCCAAGGGCAGCCAGGTCTCCGTGCCCTCCAGCGGCAGCGTCGCGGCCGTCATCAGCTTCCTGAAGGCGCAGCTCGGTGACGCGTACGTCATGGGCGGCACCGGACCGAACTCCTGGGACTGCTCCGGCCTAGTCCAGGCCGCGTTCCAGCAGGCCGGCGTGAGCCTGCCGCGCACCTCGCAGCAGCAGTCGACGGCGGGTACGCAGGTCGGTACGTCCAACCTCCAGGTCGGCGACATCCTCTACTGGGGCGGCGCCGGTTCCGCGTACCACACGGGTGTGTACATCGGTAACGGCCAGTACCTCGACGCGGCCAACCCTGCCAAGGGCGTGGTCGTGCAGGATCTGTCGGGCTACCCGGCGAGCGGCGCCATCCGCGTCCTCTGATCACAGAACAGAACAGACACCGAGGGCCGTCCTTCCCCAGCGGGAAGGACGGCCCTCGGTGATCGTGCGAAGGATCAGGCGGCCGGGGTCCCCGTGCCGGCCCGGCGGCGGTTCACGGCGAACAAGGCCGTGCCCACACCCGCCGCGAGCAGCGCACCCGCGCCGATCAGCAGGACGCCACCGGCGCCGGTGAGCGCGAGACCGCCGCCCGAGTCCGTACCCGCGCCGGAACCGGAAGTGGAACCGGAACCCGAAGTACCACCGGAGGCAGAGCCACCCTCGTCGCCGCCGCCCGTTGAGCCGCCGGTCGTCCCGCCGTCCGTCGCACCCCCGGACGTGTCGCCGCCCCCGGTGCCCGTTCCGTCGTCCGTCGGGTTGAGGACGATCCACGCGGTGTTGTTGGACTTGTCGGTCTCCCGGGGGTCCTCCCAGCCGGGGAGCCCGACCTTGCCCTTGGCGTTCTTCACGACCTTGTCGATACGGAACTCGAAGGGGAAGGTCAGCGACGCGTCCTCCAGGAGCGGGGTGTCGACCCAGCAGAGGTAGCCCCGCTCACCGTCGTTCAACGTGGTGTACGTGCACCGGTCGGGGCTCTTGGTGGCCTTCGCGCCCTGGGGAACCTTGATGGTGAAGGCGATCGGCTCACCGCCGGAGCGCAGCGTGCTGATCCAGGCGGCCCCCTTGTTGCGGAAACCGACCGTCACCGGGACGGTGTCCCCCACGTCACCCTTGCCCGAGGCGCCGGTCACCGCCAGGTCGTAGGTGTTGTTGGTGGGGAAGTCCATTTCGGCGTACCGGGTGTAGTCGCCGGGCTCGGTGCCCTGGACCTCCTTCAGACCGAGGACGGGTCCGGTGCCGGGCCGGTAGTCCTTGGCGGACCGCAGGGCCTTGGCCTGCTGCGGCGAGACCGCCGAGAAACCGTAGTTGAAGATGTCGAACAGGGCGAAATCGGCGCTCTTCGCCCGGACGGGCTCCGTGACCTCATAGGCGGCGCCCGCCTTGAAGGTGCCGGGGAAGGTGCAGATGGCGGTCGTGCCCTGGCGCAGCAGGGAGCCGTCCGACACCGTCTCGTAGGAGCAGTTGCTGTACGAGTCGGGGAAGCTCAGCCCGCGCGAGCCGCCATCGGCCAAGAAATTTCCTACCAGTGGTGTTACGTTTTGGATATGAGCAGCCACGCAGCCCATCAGGCCGCCGAGCGGGCCGGTAAGAGATCCGTGTCGCTGGCGCAATCGTTGATCAAGGAAGTCGAAGAGCGCACCGGCAAGAACGGCTTTTCCTCCGTTGTGGCCGAAGCCCTGGAGGAGTGGCTCGCCGCGCAAAAGCTCCGCGAGGTCGTGGCCGCCGACCGCAAGGCGTTCGGCCCTGTCTCCGCCGAAGCGCGGCGGCAGGCGGAACAGGAGTGGTGAGCAAGCGCCTCAAGATCAAGGCCAAGAGCGAGGGCACGCTCGTCCTGGACGCCCAAGGGCTCTCGCTGCACGTCGACGGCGACGAGGGGATGCGGGCGCGCGTCGAGGTCGCTCAGCGCAGTGGCCGACGAGTGGCGCTGTCCGCCCTGACACCCCTGGAAGTCCGCCGAAGCGGAGAGGCCGCCAAGCGGCTGCAGTACCTACTGTCACGCTTCGACGTGAAACCGGTCAGCGACGCGGTGATGGACGCCGCGGCACAACTGCTGGACACCTCGGGCCTTGACGGACACGAATGCCTCGTGGACGCACTCGTGGTGGCCACGGCCGCGCTCTGCACACCCCCGGTGCTGCTCGTCACATCCGACAAGTCGCACATCCCGGCCCTCTGCAAGGCTGCCGAGGAACTTCCGGGCTCGCCGCACGTGAAGATCGTCAACGTCTGAGCGTGCAACCGTGTACGCCGGGCCGCTCGGCCTTGTGCCGCGCGACCCGGCCTCGAACGATCACGCCTTCGGAGCCACCTTGCTCAGCACGTTGATGATCCGGTCGCTGACGTCGCCGTGCGTCGGGTCCGTCAGGTTGGCCAGCATCTTGAGCGTGAAGCGCATCAGCATCGGGTGGGTCAGACCGCGCTCCGCGGCGAGCTTCATGATCTTCGGGTTGCCGATGAGCTTCACGAAGGCGCGGCCCAGCGTGTAGTAGCCGCCGTAGGTGTCCTTGAGGACCTTCGGGTAGCGGTGCAGGGCGAGTTCGCGCTGCGCGGGGGTCGCACGGGCGTGGGCCTGCACGATGACGTCGGCGGCGATCTGCCCCGACTCCATGGCGTACGCGATGCCCTCACCGTTGAACGGGTTCACCAGGCCGCCCGCGTCACCGACGAGGAGCAGGCCCTTCGTGTAGTGCGGCTGGCGGTTGAAGGCCATGGGGAGCGCGGCGCCGCGGATCGGCCCCGTCATGTTCTCCTCGGTGTACCCCCACTCCTCCGGCATCGAGGCGCACCACGCCTTGAGCACCTCGCGCCAGTCGAGTTCCTTGAACGCGGCGGAGGTGTTGAGGACGCCGAGCCCGACGTTGGACGTGCCGTCGCCCATGCCGAAGATCCAGCCGTACCCGGGCAGCAGCCGGTCCTGCGGGCCGCGCCGGTCCCACAGCTCCAGCCAGGACTCCAGGTAGTCGTCGTCGTGCCGGGGCGAGGTGAAGTACGTGCGGACCGCGACGCCCATCGGGCGGTCCTCGCGGCGGTGCAGGCCCATCTGGAGGGACAGGCGCGTGGAGTTGCCGTCGGCGGCGACGACCAGCGGGGCGTGGAAAGTGGCGGGCTTCTTCTCCTCGCCGAGCTTGGCGTGGACACCCGTGATACGGCCGGTGCGCTCGTCGGTGATCGGGGCGCCGACATTGCACCGCTCGTACAGGCGCGCGCCCGCCTTCTGGGCCTGGCGGGCGAGTTGCTCGTCGAAGTCGTCGCGCTTGCGGACGAGTCCGTAGTCAGGGAAGGAGGCGAGATCCGGCCAGTCGAGCTGGAGGCGGACACCGCCGCCGATGATCCGCAGACCCTTGTTACGCAGCCAGCCGGCCTCTTCGGAGATGTCGATACCCATCGCGACCAGCTGTTTGGTGGCGCGCGGCGTGAGGCCGTCCCCGCACACCTTCTCGCGCGGGAAGGCGGTCTTCTCCAGCAGCAGGACGTCCAGGCCGGCCTTGGCGAGGTAGTACGCCGTCGTCGATCCGGCCGGCCCGGCCCCGACGACGATCACATCCGCCCGATGTTCCGAGGCAAGGGGTTCGGAGGAGCGGGGTGCGGAGAGGGGCTCGGTCACGGCGGGTTCTCCCCAAGACTCGTAATCAGCGTGCCGACGGCACGGGACGTGTGCAGTCTATGAGGCGGTACTGATCAGCTAGCTGAAGGGCTGCCCTGTGAGCCGAGCACTCCCCGCCGTACAGCTGCGTGTCCCCACCGACGAGGACGCTTTCGCCTGGCACCGCGTCTTCGACGACCCCGACGTCATGGAGTTCCACGGCGGCAGGTCCGCGGAGCTTTCGGTCTACGAGGAGTTGACGGCACGCCAGCGCCGGCACGACGCCGAACACGGCTTCTGCCTGTGGACGATGCTCGGCGCGAGGGGCCCGAGCGGGGCGGCGGACGGGGAGAGCAGCGGAGAAAACGGCGGAGGGAACGGTGGGGAGATCATCGGATTCACCGGCGCGCAGCCGTGGCCGCACGCCTGGGGTCCCGCGGGCGAGATCGAGATCGGCTGGCGGCTGGGGCGCGCGTACTGGGGGCAGGGGTATGTGACGGCGGCGGCGCACGCGACCCTGGAGCGGGTACGGGCGGCGGGTGTCCGCAGTGTCGTGGCGATGGTCGACGCGCGCAACGAACGGTCCATCGCGGTGACGCGGCGGCTGGGCATGGAGCTGGCGGAGACGTTCACGGCACCGCAGTCGGAGCGGACCGGCCACTGCTACCGGCTGGACCTGTGACCGGACCGGTGACCGCCCGAGCCGGGTGAACCGTTGAACCGTTCAGGTACGGGGCGTGGTGGCCCGCGCACCGGACGTCGCGACAGTTCCGGCGGACCGGTGCGGAGGGCTACCCTTGCCGGTATTGCTGGGGGTGAATCCGTGCGCTTTACACCCAAGACACCGGAAGTGCGGGTACCGCGGTTCGTCGGCCTGATGGCGATGGACGCCCGGGAGACCGCCGCGGCGCGCGGCGTGCTGCTCGCCGCGCCCGACCGCCCGAACTTCGCACGCGTCGTCGTCGACTACGTCGTACGCCAGTACCCGCCGCCCGATACCGAGGTGCCGCGCGGCGCGGTGGTGACCGTGTGGTTCGACCTCGGCCCCGACGAGGGCGACGGCGGCGCGGGCGTCCGCGAGCCGCGCGTCCCGATCCCGCCGCCGGGCGGAGTGCGCCGCGAGATCGACGAGACCGGTGAGCGCGGTACGACTCCCGGTGAGTTCCAGCCGCTCACGACGGGTCCGTGAGCCGCCAGGAGTCCAGGGCGGTACGGAAGGTGGCGGCCAGGTCGCTGTCCCACAGGTCGTCGTGGCCGGTGAGGAGGACGGCGTACTCGGTACCGTCCGCGGCGACATACCCCTGGTCCTTGCAGTGGACGCTCTGCCCGGCCTCGTCGGTGTAGGTGTACTCCCAGACGGCGCCCGCACGCCCCTGGAAGCTGTTCTTCGACAGCCCCAGACGCCGGTAGTCGCTCTTGTTCTTCTTCGCGAGCGCCTCCATCTTCAGGAAGTTGTCGTACGAGGAGTAGCCCGCGTCCGGGATGACGCCGACGGTGAAACTCTCCAGCCCTGTCGACCCGGCGTAGGTGACCTGGCTGCCGTACTTCACGCCCTGGCGGGTCCAGACGTCCGGGACGGCGAAGGAGAAACCGAAGGGGTCGGTGACCCGTCGGTACCCCTCGGGCGCGGCGGCATCCGCCGCGTCGGCGGACTCGGAGGGGCCGGCGGCATCCGTGCCGGCGGTCAACTCCCCGGTGGGGTCGACCGGCAGACGCTCGGTACCGGTCGGATCCCGCGACACATCGGCGCTGTGGGACTCCTCGGTCCGGGGCCTGGGGTCGTCGCCGCCCCGGTCCTGCCACACCAGCACCCCGGCAGCGGCACCGCCTCCGACGAGGAGCGCCCCGGCGACGGTGGCGGCCCACACACCGGTACGAGCAGGCCGGGACGGCCCGGGGCTCTGAGGTCCGGTGCTCAGGTGGACGGGGTCGAGGGTGTACGGGGCAGGAGTGACGGGTGGTGTGTGAGTGACGGGTGGAGTGTGGGTGGCGGGTGGTAGGTGAGTGACGGTTGGTACGTAGGCGTCGGGCGGTACGGAAGCGTCAGGTACGGGAGTCCCGGGCGGCACGGGCCCGGTCGGCGGCACCGGAGACCCGAGCGGCGCCACGAACCGCCCCAACACCACGAACCGCCCCAGCAGCACCCCGCCCCCGACCCACGCCAGCCCGAACAGCAGCGCGTCCGACACGCTCGTGCCCACGTCGACCGTGCCGCCGACACCGATCAGACCGGTCGCATCGCTGGTCTCGGTCCCGAGCCCGCCGACCCCGGCGAGCAGCAGGAACACGCCCAGGAACACGCCTCCGGCGAGAAACCGCTCCCGCAGGTCGGCCGAGCGGCGCGCGGCCAGGGCGCCGAGCGTGAGCACGCAGATCGCGCCGAGCGCCAGCGCGCCCACGACGGCCCACGCGCCCCAGGCGTCGCCGAGCGCGGAGAGCCCGAACGACTCGTGCTCGTAGCCGCGCTCGCCGTACGCCGAGGCACCGCGCACTTCGGCCTCCACGGGGGCGCCCCAGGAGATTCCGAGCAGGCCGACGGCCAGGTTCGGCAGGACGAGGAGCGCGACGACGAGCGGCGAGACCCCGCTGCCGTCGAAGTCGGACGCGCTCGACCATTCGTCGTCCTGGGCGAGGACCACGAACGCGACGACCGAGCAGAGCACCAGGACCGCGCCGAGCGCCCGCAGCCCCGTACCGGTGGCGCGGACCAGCGCGTGGACGCCGGGCCGGGCGGCGAGCCAGGGGGCGAGATCGGCGCCGCACAGGACGGCACAGGCGACGACCAGGGACAGGAGCAGGGCGCCGAGCGTGGCGAGCAAGGGTGCGGACGAGATGTCCACGCCGGCGACCGAGGGCTGCGCGAACAGGGCGAGGGCCAGGACGGCGACGGTCACCGTCACGGTTACCCGGACGGCGGCTTCGAGCCCTTCCGTACGCCCTGGGACGCCCGGGTGACCCGGGACACCGAAGGAGCGGCGCGCGAGATTCCGGTTCCGCAGCACGCGTACGCCGATGTACAGCGCGAGCAGCCACAGCGCCGTCACAGTCAGCGGAATCACCGAGAAGGAGCCGCCCTCCGCGGGTCCCCCACCGCCTCCGTGCCCGAGGCCATCGCCGTAACCGGGCCCGTAGGGGCTGCCCGGCGACTCCCCGAAGACCCGGCTCTCCCGGATCGACAACCCGCCGCCGAGCCCCTGGAGCAGCAGCGCGAGCGCGATCCGTGTCCGGTCGGCGAATCCGACGAGGACGTGGTCGCCCTGCCCGTACGACGGGACGGCGAGCGCGAGGGCCGCGAGCACCAGCAGCCCCACGGGCCAGAGCGCGGCCCGCGCGGCCCCGGCCCAGTCCCCGCGAACCGCCCGCCCGAGGAAGGCCCCGACGGGCGAGGGCCGGGCGGGACCGGGGATGTGGGCGGGAGGCGGCGGGACACCCGGCACCGGAGGAGCGCCCTCCGGCACCTCCGGCACCTTCGGCACCGTCGGCACCCGCTCACGACCGCACCGCATACAGAAACGGGCTTCGTCCGGCGAGGGTGACCCGCAGTGCGGGCAGTACGACGTCACGTAACCCTCGGACACCGCATCCACGTGACCGGTTCCCGTCAAACAGGGTTCCGTTCAAGGAAGTTCCGTGGAGAACTCATCCACGTACGGCCGCCCGCGTCACTCCGCCGGCTTGAACCCCCGGTGCAGCGCCACGATCCCGCCGGTCAGATTCCGGTACGCCACCTTCGACCAGCCCGCCTCCACCAGCCGCGCGGCGAGCGCGGGCTGGTCGGGCCAGGCGCGGATGGACTCGGCGAGATAGACGTACGCGTCGGGGTTGGAGGAGACCGCGCGGGCCGTCGGGGGCAGGGCGCGCATCAGGTACTCGGTGTAGACGGTACGGAAGGGGGCCCAGGTCGGATGCGAGAACTCGCAGATCACGACCCGTCCGCCGGGCCGCGTCACCCGGTACAGCTCGCGCAGCGCGGTGTCCGTGTCCTGGACGTTGCGCAGCCCGAAGGAGATGGTCACGGCGTCGAAGGTGTCGTCCTTGAACGGCAGCCTGGTCGCGTCGCCCGCCGTGAACGGCATCCAGGGGTGCCGCCGTTTGCCGACCTGGAGCATGCCGAGGGAGAAGTCGCACGGCACGACATAGGCGCCGGTCTGCGCGAAGGGCAGCGACGAGGTGGCGGTCCCGGCGGCGAGGTCGAGGACCTTCTGCGCGGGCCGGGCGTCGACGGCCTTCGCGACCGCCTTCCGCCAGACCCGGTCCTGGCCGAGCGACAGCACGTCGTTGGTCAGGTCGTACTTCTCGGCCACGTCGTCGAACATCGAGGCGACTTCGTGCGGCTGCTTGTCCAGGGATGCGCGGGTCACCCGCCCATTGTGGCAGGGGGCACCGGACCGGCCGCGCAGGGCCTCCCGGCGCCCGTCCGGAGGCGACCCGGAGGCGGTTCGTAGGCGACCCGAGGCGTGCCGAATGTGAGACATTCCGTTCCATGGCCGGAAAAGGCCAGAAAAGAGCCAGAAAACGGACGACTCAGGAACGGATGTCAGCACGGTGCGGACTCTGCGGACTCTTCTGAAATCGGCCGCCGGACTCGTCTGCGCCGGTGCGCTGACCCTGACGGGATGCTCGTCGCCCTGGCCGCCGGGCCCGGTCGGCGCCCGCACCGCGAACCCGACCCGCACCCCCGGAATCGGCGCGTCCGCGAGGCCCACGGGACCGCCGTACACCCCGTACGTCAGCGCCACGACCGCCGCCGACACGGACACCGCGGGCTCCCCCGCCGCGTACAACCTGGCCTTCGTCGTGGCGGACCGGGCCAGTTGCACGCCCCAGTGGGGCGGGAGCGCCGCCGTGGACGATCCGGCGGTGTCGGCCCGTATCCGCGAACTGACCGCGCCGGGCCGTGCCGTACGGGTCTCCTTCGGCGGCGCGGACGGCACCGAACTGGCGCTGGCCTGCGAGAGCCCGTCCGCGCTCGCCGACGCCTACGCACGCGCGCTGGACAACGCCGACGCCACGGAGGCCGACTTCGCCGTCAAGGGCGCGAACCTCTCCGACCCGGTCTCGGTCACGCGCCGTCTGGAGGCCATCGCGCAGTTGCAGGAGCGGCGCGATCTGAAGGTGTCGTTCAGCCTGCCCGCGCTGCCGACCGGCCTGGAACCGGACGGGGTCGCGCTCCTCGAATCCGCCGACGACCACGGCGTGGACATCGCGGCGGTCAACGTCCTGGCGATGAACTACGGCACGTCCTACACCGGCGACATGGGCGACTACGCGATCACCGCGGCGACCGCGGCCCAGGCCCAGATCGGTTCCGTCTTCGGCCTGTCGGACCCGGACGCGTGGCAGCGGCTCGCGGTGACGGTCATGCTCGGCGTCAACGACGTACAGGGCGAGACGTTCACCCTCACGGACGCGACCCGTTTCCGCGCTTTCGCCAAGCAGAAGAACTTGGCCTGGCTCTCCTCCTGGTCCACCTTCAGAGACCACCAGTGCACCAACGGAGCAGCGACCCGCTCCTCGACGACGTGCAGCGGGGTGTTGCAGGAGCGGGGCGCCTTCGCCCGAGCCCTCTCCGGCTGACCTCGCCGGTTGACCTCTCCGGCTAGCGAAGCCGGTGCACGAGTCGCCCCGCGCACACCGTCGCCACGCACCCTCCACCCTCATCAAGAACGGCCAGATCGGCCCGCCCGCCCTCGGCAAGAACCGGCCCGGGTTCCGACGGCCCGAGCACCAGCAACCCGCCCCGCTCGACCGCAGACCTCACGGCCGCCGACTCCACGTACTCACCGACCACCCCCACCACCCCCGCCCGCAAAAGAAGATGCACCCGCTCCCGAGGCGTCGGCGCGTCCGGCAGCGCCCCCACGTGCACCCGCCCGGGTCCGAGCACCCCGCCCCACTCCCGCACCCGCGCCCCCGGAAACCGCTCCCGCAGCGCGCCGAGCGCCCCGATCCCGGCGATCCGGTCACCCCGTACGGCCACGGCGGCCCCGGCCAGAGGCTCCGCGTCCCAGGCGACCCGTACGGCGTCGGCGGTGTGAATCGTCAGCACGACAAGGCCGCCCGTCAGCTCGGTCGCGTCAGTTGGAGGCGAGCAGCTTCAGCTCGGGGTGCGCGGTGCCGCCCGCGATGGCGGTGGACGAGATGTGGGACTGCACCCGGTCGTCCACGGGGTCGTTCGCCGGGTCGTCGTGCACGACGAGGTGTTCGTACGTCGTGGCCCGCTGCGCCGGTACCCGCCCCGCCTTGCGGATGAGGTCGATGATCTCCATCCGGTTCGACCGGTGCTTGGCGCCGGCCGACGAGACGACGTTCTCCTCCAGCATGATCGACCCGAGGTCGTCCGCGCCGTAGTGCAGCGAGAGCTGGCCGACCTCCTTGCCGGTGGTGAGCCAGGAGCCCTGGATGTGGGCGACGTTGTCGAAGAAGAGCCGCGCGATGGCGATCATCCGCAGATACTCGAAGAGCGTCGCCTGGGTGCGGCCCTTCAGGTGGTTGTTCTCGGGCTGGTAGGTGTACGGGATGAAGGCCCGGAAGCCACCCGTCCGGTCCTGTACGTCACGGATCATCCGCAGGTGCTCGATGCGCTCGGCGTTGGTCTCGCCGGTGCCCATCAGCATCGTGGACGTGGACTCGACGCCCAGGCCGTGCGCCGTCTCCATGATCTCCAGCCAGCGCTCGCCGGACTCCTTGAGCGGGGCGATGGCCTTGCGCGGGCGCGCGGGCAGCAGTTCGGCGCCCGCGCCCGCGAAGGAGTCGAGTCCGGCGGCGTGGATGCGGGTGATGGCCTCCTCGACGGAGACACCGGAGATCCGGGCCATGTGCTCGACCTCGGACGCGCCGAGCGAGTGGATGACGAGGTCCGGGAAGTCCTTCTTGATCGCCGCGAAGTGCTTCTCGTAGTACTCGACGCCGTAGTCCGGGTGGTGCCCGCCCTGGAACATGATCTGCGTCCCGCCCAGCTCCACGGTCTCCGCGCAGCGGCGCAGGATGTCGTCGAGGTCGCGGGTCCAGCCCTTGGCGGTGTCCTTCGGAGCGGCGTAGAAGGCGCAGAACTTGCACGCCGTCACGCAGACGTTCGTGTAGTTGATGTTCCGCTCGATGATGTACGTGGCGATGTGCTCGGTGCCCGCGTACCGGCGGCGGCGTACCGCGTCGGCCGCCGCGCCCAGGGCGTGCAGCGGGGCGTCGCGGTAGAGGTCGAGGGCCTCTTCGGGGGTGATCCGCCCACCGGCGGCGGCACGGTCGAGGACGGACTGAAGGTCGGCCTTCTCGGTCACCGGGAGGTCCCTTTCCTAAGGGTGCGGACGGACCGATCCAGCGTACGCCAGCCTCTCCCGCACCCCGACGCCAGGCGTCATCGGCGCGGTCGTCAGGCCCCGTACGCGCCGAGTACCAGCCCCACGAAGGCGCCGCCGAGCAGGAACGGGCCGAACGGCATCGACGTCTTGCGCCCCGCCCGCCGCACCACCACGAGCCCCATCCCGTACAGCGCGCCGAACAGGAATCCGGCGAAGGTGCCGAGCAGCAGGACCGGCCAGCCGTACCAGCCGAGTACGGCGCCGAGCGCGACGGCGAGTTTGACGTCGCCGAAGCCCATGCCGTTCGGGTTGATGAGGAACAGGACGAAGTAGCCGGCGCCGAGGGCGAGGGCGCCGTAGAGGGCGGTGAGCCAGGTGCCGGCGTGTTCGGGGAGCAGGGCGGCGGCGCCGAGGAGGGTGAGCGCGGCGGCGGCGAGGGGGAGGGTGAGGACGTCGGGGAGGCGCTGGACGGAGAAGTCGACCACGGCGAGGAGGACGCCGACGGGGGCGAGGAGCAGCCAGACGGGGAGTTCGGGGCGGGCGCCGGTCGCGGCGGCGAGGGTGGCGGTGACGAGGGCGGTGGCCAGGGCCACCCCTGTCGTGCCGGGGCCGAACCGGTCGCCCGATGCACACCGGGCGCGGCCCAGCCAGCTCCCCAGCGGGTGCCCTTCCGGGCAGGTGGTACGCCAGTCCTCCTCGGGCGGCACGGAGAGGCGGTACGCGGCTCTGGGCACGAGCGTCCCTGCGCACAGGCCCCATAGAGCCGAGCAGACGATCAACCAGGCATCGAGATCCACAAGGCGTCAGCTCACGGCTGTCACTGCTGAGCGCCATGTCGGGAGGAGTTCGTCGAGCAGGGCTTCCGTTCTGGGGGGCACGCCCCGGGCGCCGCTCCTCGCCACCAGGTCCGCCGCGACCCGCTTCAACTGCTCGTCGTCGCCCGTCGCGTGCGTCGCCCTCAGCAGCTCGTTCCACAGGCGTTCGTCGCCCGGCGCGGAGCCGAGCGCCGCGGTCAGGGCCTCGATCGCCTTCTCGGCCCGGTCCCGCTCCAGGTGGAAGGCGGAGAGCGCGAGCCCGATGTCCGCCACGAGCAGCGGCAGTTGTGCGTCGATGATCTCGTGCGTGAGCCAGCCGTACCGCCCGGCCGCCCGGTCGGCGAGCAGCGGCCCCCGTACGAGGACGAGCGCGTCCGTGAGCAGCCGTCCGCGTACCTGCCTGCTGCCGGCCCCGCGGCCCTGCGTCGCCTCGTGGTACAGCGACCGCAGGACGTCCAGGTCGGACACGACGGTCCTGGCGAGGGTGAGCCGGCCGGTGTCGTCCGTGCCGAGGCGGGCGGTGCCGTCCGGGTCGGTGCCGAGCCAGGTCCGCAGGCGTTCGACCAGCGCGTCCCGTACGTCCTCGGTGACCCCGCGCGGCCAGAGCGCCGACGCGAGCACGCGCGGGTGGACGCCCTCGCGGTGCAGCAGGAGCAGCGCCAGCGCCTCGTGCATCAGCGGGCTGCGGTCCCCGTCGGGCGCCTCCAGGCCGATGATCTCGTACGGGCCGACCAGCCGCGCGTACACGGCGGGCCTGCCCTGTTCGCTGACGTCCACGAGGAACGGCGGCCGGGTGGCCGGGCCGCCCGCCGACGAGGGCTCCGGGTCGGCGTCCGAGAACAGGTCGACCACGGCCCGCTGCTGCTCCATCGGCAGCCGCTGCGCGTCGAGTTCGAGGCCGAGGAGCGGGGCGAGGAGCTTGCCCTCGGTGGTGATCTCCATCTGCCAGGCGGCGCCCGGCAGATCGCCGCTCTCGGTGCCGACGAGGTAGCCGATGCCGAGGCGGCTTGCGTCGGCGGCGAGTTCGGCGAGCTTGATCGCGTCGTCGGCGTCGGGCTCGGCGGCCAGGAGCACCAGGTGCGGGGCCCAGCGCGTGTGCTGCGCGGGGCCCGTACGGCCGGTGAGGACCGAGTCGTGTCCGGCGGCGCCGAGCGCGCCGCGCCGCTGCCGGGTCTCGGCCTCCATCGTCTCGATCAGGGCCTCGATGTCGTCGAGGTGGCGCAGCCGGTTGGGCGCGAGCGGGGTGAGGTCCTGGCCGAAGCCGACGAGCGTGATGGTCATCCGGTCCGACCAGCCGTTGGTCGCCAACTCGGCGGCGACGGAGGCGAAGACGGCGGCGCGGTCCTGCTCGGTGCCGCTCAGCGAGACGATGCCGGGCACCGACTCCAGGTTCATCAGGAGCCGCGAGTCGTCCAGGGTGCCGAGGCTGACGAGGCCCGGGTAGGGCGCCGCGGTGTCGACGTCCTCGTACTGCTCGCCGTCGGCGCGGGCCAGCATCCAGAACGTCTGGTCCTGCCCGAGCTGCCACGGCGTCGGCGGCTTTCCGGCGGGCTGGGCGAGCTGGAGGTGCAGATCGCCGTTGCTGAGCCACGCCGCGTACACGGTCGGCAGCGGCCGTGACTGCTCGCCGAGCGCGGCGGCGAGGCCGCGCAGCGAGCGGTCGAGGAGGCGTACGCCCTCGGGGTCGGCGCCGATGAGGAGCGCGTCCTGCGCGTCGGCGGCGGCGCCGGTCGGCGTGGGCGGCTCCATGCCGCGCCGCCCGCCTATCGCGCCCATCGCGGACTGCCAGAGCGCGGCCCGGCGCCTGCGCCCCAGGGCGCCGAGGAGCCCCGCCGCGAGCAGCGGGGCGCCGATCAGGGCCTCGGGCAGACCGAACGAGAAGCCGTCGCTCTCGGCGGCCGGGGTCGCCTGCGCGGGCGGCGCCTGCTGGTCGCCCTGCTGACCCTGTCCGTCGCGGTCCGCCGGGCGCTGCGCGGGTATGGAGATGTGCGCGGTGTCCCGGTCGACGGACCCGCCGCCCTTCTGCCCGCCACCCTGCTGACCGCCGCCCTGCTGCCCCGCGCCCTGCTGGTGGTCGCCGGACTTGGCGTAGTCGGATATCTGCCGCTGCACCTCTTCGGAGACCTTCGGCGCCTCGTCGGGCATCTCCACGAGGTCGCCGCCACGGGCGTCGGCGGGCATCTCCATGATCCAGCCCGGCCGGATCAGACTGGCCTCGGAGAGCCGCGAACCGTCGGGCTGCACCCGGTCCTTGTTGAGCTGGTAGATCTCCTTGTACCGGCGGCCGTCGCCGAGGTGGCGCTCGGCGATCTCCCAGAGCGAGTCGTGGTGGCGGCCCTCGGGCGGCTGGATCCGGTAGTACTTGGTGTCGCCGTCCTTGGCGGTGCTGCCGCCCGCCGCCTCGGCCTGCGCGGAGGCGTTCTCCGCCTGCTCGGCGATGGCGCTCGCGGTCTGGGCCGCGGACTGCTGCTCCTGCCCGAAGAGGCCGCCCGGCGTCTGCTGCGCGGCGGCCGACGGCGCCTTCTGGTTGCCTTCGAGCGACTGCCCGAGCTGCGAGAGGCCGGGCGCGAAGCTCGCGGCGGTCGCGGTCACCAGGAGGAGCGCGGCGATGAGTTGCCGGGCGAGCAACTGGCTGGGGCCGGAGCCCGGTACCCGGCCGGGCACCCCGACCCCGGAGACCGCCGCCTTCACCTCGACCAGCACACACGCCGTGAACTGCGCCCAGGCCAGCCACACGACGGCGGTGAGCACCTTGATGAAGGTGTCGACCGTGATCTCCTGCTGGAGCCAGTCCATGGACGGCGCACCGCTGGGCAGCGGCGAATCCAGCAGCGTCGCGAGCGCCACGGGCACCGCGACGACCAGACCGAGCAGCGCGACGAACGCGAAGAACGCCTTCACGAAGTCCCCGGCCGACCGCTGCCGCGGCAGCGGCTGCGGAGTGCGCCGGCTGTTCGATCCCGTCGAGCTGGAGGTGCTGCGCGCCATGGCGGGTTCCTGGTGTCCTCTGGGGGGCGAGACGTAAGGGGGTACGGGGTGCGGGGGTACGGGGTGCGGGGGTGCCGCGAGACGTTCGGGCGAGACTACTGAGATGGTACGGACGGTGTCGAAGACCAGACACCCCACCGACCTGCGACAAGTGCCCTTTTGCCAGCTTGCTCCGGATTCCCGGTCCGCATTTCCGGCCCCCCTTTCACGATTCATCCCCAACCACGCCAGGGGGCTCCGGCACGGTTCCCACTCCCCCTCGGCCACTCTCCTCGGCCACTCCCCTCGGCCGCCCGGCGCTCTCGCCCGCTGTCGGTGCCGGGTCGTACCCTTCACGAAGGGGCTGACCGCCCGCCGACGCCAGGAGGGGGACCTGACATGGGGAAGCCGGATCTCGCGCTGCCGCTCAGCGACTTGGAGGACTACGGGGGACGGCTGAGGTCGATCAAGACCCGGTTGAACGGCACGAAGAAGCTCTTCCAGTCGTACGAGGACGACCTCGGGGACAAAGGGGTGTACGACGCGTTGGACGACTTCGAGTCCGGCTGGGAGGACGGCCGCGAGGACATCTCGCAGCAACTCACCGCGCTCGCCGACATGTCGGACGCCGTGGTACGCGAGTTCAAGAAGCTGGACGACCAGCTCGCCAAGGATGTGTCGGAGGGCGTGAAGACGGAGGAGAAGTGAGGGCCGGGGAGCCGGGGGTGAGTGCCGGTCAGCCGGGGGCGGGGGCCGACTCCGTCATCCCACCTGGTTCTCCGCGACCGCGCGGCCCCGCACCACGACCGACCCGCCGTAGAACACCCCTGTGAACACCGGGTCGTACGTGAGTTGGATCTCCACCTCGACCTGCTGGGCGCCGGCCGCCACGCAGTGGCTCGCCGCGATGTCCGCGCCGGTCATCCCCATCTCCCGGGCGAACGCCTGCACGCGCGCCCCGCAGTTCTGGTAGTTGATCGGCGCGCCCTCGGCCCCCTCGTACAGACCCGCGGTGTCGACGTCCTGTGCCGCGTACCGCGCGGCCTGCTCGGCGATGTCCGCGGCGCGTTCCCGCTTGGAGATGGACAGACCGCCGTCGATCACGAACGCCGACAGGGAGAGGAAGACCAGGGCGAAGATGATGACCGCGCCGGCGCCCGAACCTCGGTCGTCAAGACGGTCCTTGCGCGCCGCGAGCCACGTACCGAACGCGCCTGCCCGCCTCCCCCGTACTACGGGTCTCACGCCGACCTCCGGTACGGGTCCAGCGGCGAGCTGAAACTCGCGCTCAGCGTGGTCGGGATGTCCAGGCCCAGCATCGCCAAGCCCCGTACCTCACAGCTGACCTCGACGGTGAAGAGGGTGTCGGGGGCGAAGCCGGAACTGGTCTGCTCCACATTCACCGGGCCGGAGCAGACGTCCTCCAGGTCGGCGTTCGCCGCCTTCTTCGCCTCCGCCATCGCCGTCGCGTGGTCCTTCTGGATCGAGCCGGCCCGTGCCGCGTCCCTGGCCGCGCCGTCGATCGCGCCGCGTCCGTCGACGAGTTGGCCGAAGGCGACCAGGACCAGGATGAAGAGGATCATCACCGGGGCGAGGATCACCACCTCGATGGTCGAGATCCCCCGGTCGCCGTCCCTGGAAAATCTCCGGCGGGCCCAGTCTCCCGGCGCCCCCTTGGCGATACGGTCCCGCATCACCCACCCCCCTCTTCCACGAACCGCTCCACCGGCCCCGACGACTGCGCGTGCACCGTCAGATCCAGGCCGGGGAACACCGTGGGCACCCGTGCCGTGATCTCCACGCCGACCGTGTTCGGCTCCGGCTGGAGCGTCGTCACGCGGGGCGAGAGGACCAACTGCGGGCCGAGCTGCTGGATATAGCTGTCGACCACGTCCCGCGCCTGGCCGCGCCACGCGCCGGGGTTCTCGTCCGCCGTGGCCCGCGCCTTGCGGGCGCCCGCCTGGGCCGCCGCCTGCGCGACGTGGTCGGCGAAGAAGTACAGACCGAACTGCACCGTCGCGAAGATCATGAAGAAGAGGACGGGGGTGAGCAGCACGAACTCGATCGCGGTCATGCCGGATTCGCCCCGGGTGGAGGCTGCCTCCACCCGGCGGCGTACCCACGTCCGCACGCGCCGCACCACGGTCCCTTTCGCCTCCGGTCTCAGCAAGTACCGCTCTGGTTGGCGCCCTTGATGCAGTCGCCGACCTTGTTGGCGCCGTCGCTCAGCGCGGCGTTGATGATCGCGGCGACCACGCCGACGATCGCGACCACGACCGCCGAGATGATGACCCACTCGACGGCGGACGCGCCGCGGTCGAGTTCGCCGGAGCGGGCCCGCCGCACTCGGCCCTGGAGAAAAGTGATCAGGAAGTCCACAGTCGGGTGGCTGAAGCGCCGTCCGTTCATTGCTCAGTCCTTTCAAGAATTCGAGAAGAAGACGGGGGGATGGGGGCACGGTTCACTCGGATCGGACAGTTCTCGCCGGCCGGCGCCGGATCGCATCGCATCGGAACGGATCGGATCGGACGGGTCGGCCCGGATCGTACGGAACGGTCCGTACGGGCCGACCGGGGACCGCGTGCCGGACATCCCCCCTGCATACCCGGAACACCCACGCGGCCTCACACCTGGAACACGCGCACCGCCGCCGGAAAGATCAGGAAGACCAGGAAGCCGGCGCACAGCAGGAGCTGCGCCACCAGCATCGACTGGGACTTCTCGCCCGCGCTGCCCTCGATCTCGGAGAGTTCGCGATGCCGCATCGTCTCCGCACGCGAGGCCAGCGACTCACGTACCTTCGCTCCGTCGTCCGCGACCAGCGCCAGCGACGCGGACAGGTCCTTCAGTTCCTCGACGCCCAGTTCCTCACCGAGCGAGCCGAGCGCCTGCCACTGGCTGATGCCCGTGATCCGCGCGTCGGCGAGCGCGTTGCGGATCCGGTGCGTCGCCCAGCCGTCGGACACCTCGGCCGCCGCCATCAGCGCCTCGGGCAGCCCGCGCCCGCCGGCCAGGCTCATCGACACCAGGTCCAGATAGGCGCCGATGACCCGGCGCAGATCGCGCCGCTTGTCGGCCGCGTCGCGCCGTACTTCGAGGTCGGGCAGGAAGAAGAAGAGGAGCGCGAAGACGAGGGCCAGCCACACCGGGATGACCGGGCTGCTGCCGAAGCCGAGCGTCCACACGACCGCGAACAGGAAGGGGCCGAAGAACAGTCCGGCGGCGGCGAGGAGCACCTTCGTCGCGAGGAAGCGTTCCCAGCTCCGGTCCAGGACGGCCAGGTCGGCCCGGAGCGACCGCTGTTCCCAGCCCTGCTGGAGGTAGAACTCGGCGACCCGGTTGCCCACCTGGGACCGTACGCCCGCCAACCGCCCGGAGTCCTGGTCGGCGGTGCGGTGCGACGACTCGTACGCCGCTCCGCGCGCCCGCATCGCGTCGATACGGGCCACCGTGGCGACCGCGCTGCGCTTCGACGGCATCAGGGCGCGGATCAGCGCGAAGACGCCCAGGCCGAGGACGGCGCCTATGACGATCGGCATGGTCAGGCTCATCGGCGTACCGCCCCTTCGCTCTCGGAGGGACCGGCGGGACCGGTCGGCGGACCTTGCGGGCCTTGCGGGCCCTGCGGGCCTTGCGCCGCGTGCGGTGAGCGCGGCCGGACGAACTGGACCGCCGACTCGTCGTGCACCAGGAACCGTTCGGGCGTCTCGATGGTGGACAGCTTCCGCAGCCACCAGAAGCCGAGCGCGAACAGGCCGCAGACACAGACGAGGACGAGCTGTCCGACCGCGGTGCCGTAGGGCTCCACGAAGTCACGGTTGAAGATCGACAGACCGAGCACGAAGGCGACCGAGACGGCGACGACGATCTGTACGGAGCGCCGGGTCGAGGCGCGCTGGGCCATGACCCGCTGCCGCATGTCGACCTCCTCGCGCGCCGACTTGGCGAGCGCGCCGAGCACCTGGCGCAGACCGGGGCCGCGCAGCCGGGCGTTGAGGATGAGCGCGGCGACGATGATGTCGGCGGACGCGTCGTCGATCTCGTCGGCGAGCTGCTGGAGCGCGTCCGGCAGCGGGGTGCGGGAGCGCAACCGGTCGACCAGCGCGTCCAGATGGGGGCGCAGGACGGGTGCGGCGGCGCGCGCGGATGCCGGAATGGCCTGCTCCAGGCCGACGGCTCCGGCGATGGTGTCGCGCAGCGACTCGGTCCAGGAGGCAAGGGCCTCGACGCGCTTCATCGCGGCCTTCTCCTCGGACGCGCCGCCGAACAGCTTGTCCCAGAAGAAGACGAGGACGCCCGACGCGATACCGGCGACGGCCCACCGGGTGAGCAGCAGGACGGCGAGGCCGACGCCGACCGCGAGGGAGCCGCGCTGCCCCGCGAACCGGATCAGTTCACTGGCCCGCTCGCTCGCCTTCTGCTTCTCGTGCTCGGGCTTGACGGGCAGTCCGCGTACGGCGACCACGAGCAGCGCGAGTCCACCACCGACGGCGACACCGCAGCCGAGGCCGTACAGGACGGGGGCCGAGAACAGGCCGCCCATCGAGCCGAGCGAGCCCAGCGCGGCGAGCGTATGCGTGTTGATGGCGGTGCTCATGCCGGTGCTCACCCCCAGCTTCCGGACGGCCGGTAGCCGTAGACGGCGAGGTCGTCGATGCAGGAGATCGGTGCGTGCGGCACGATCCGGCCGTCCGACGCCTCGGCGAACACCTCGCTGGACAGGACGCGTCCGTCGACGCCGTTGACTTCTCGGACCGAGGTCACCATGCGCTGCAGCCTGCCGCCGCTCTCGAAGTTGTTGCGCCGCTGGATGAACACGACGAAGTTGACGGCGCCCGCGACGAGCATCTGGCTGGCCTCGATGGGCAGCCGCTCGTTGGCCTGGAGCGCGTAGGTCGAGATGCGGTTGAACACCTCGCTGGAGCTGTTGGCGTGGATCGTGGACAGCGAGCCGTCGTTGCCCTGCGACATCGCGTTGAGCATGGTGACGATCTCGTCGCCCAGGACCTCACCGACGATGACGCGCGACGGGTTCATACGCAGTGACCTGCGGACCAGCTCCGCCATCGAAATGGTGCCCTGGCCCTCGGAGTTGGGCAGCCGCTCCTCGAACGCGACGACGTTCGGATGCAGGTCCTGGAAGGTGTCGAGCCCCAGCTCCAGGGCGCGTTCGACGGTGATCAGCCGCTCGTGCGGCGGGATCTCGTTGGCGAGCGCGCGCAGCAGCGTCGTCTTCCCGGCGTTGGTGGCGCCCGCGATCATGATGTTCTTACGGGCCCGTACGGCGCAGGCGAGGAAGTGCGCGACCTCGGGGCTGATGGTGCCGTTGCCGACGAGGTCGGCCATGAACACCTTGCCCATGCGGGCGCGCCGGATGGACAGCGCGGGCCGCCGGGTGACGTCCATGACGGCCGAGAGGCGGGAGCCGTCGGGCAGCCGCAGGTCGAGTTGCGGGTTCGCGGAGTCGAAGGGTCGCGAGGACAGACCGGAGTAGGCGCCGAGGATCTGGATCAGCTCGATCAGCTCCTCGTCGCTCTCGGCGACCGGCTCGCCCTTCACCTCCTGGCCGTTGGCGTAGCCGACGAAGACCTGGTCGAAGCCGTTGATGTCGATGTTCTCGACCTCGGGGTCGTCGAGGAGCGGCTGGAGCCGTCCGACGCCGAACAGCGCGGCGTGCACGGCCGCCGCGTACTGCTCCTCGGTCTCCGCGTCCAGCGGGGTGCGCCCGGCGTTGATCTCCGTACGGGCGTAGTCCTCCAGGATCTGGGCTATCACCGCGCGTGCGTACTGGCGTTCGTCCTCGCTGGACATCGGCGTGACGCCCGAGACCTGGTCGAGGCGGCGCTGCTCGGCGATACGGTCGCCGGCCTCCTGCCGGAACCGCTTGACCAACTGGTGGTCGACGGCACTCATCGACCGGCTCCCGACGCGGGTCCGCCCGCGGGCACGGCCCAGGCGGCGCCGAACTGCTGGTAGAGGTCGACGGTGACCTTGCGGGCCGAGCGGATGAGCAGCGACTTGTCGAGCCGGCCGCGCCTGCGGCCCGCCAACTGCTCGGCGCCCGCCGGGTCGTGGGCCAGGGTGCCGACCACGCGGGCGCCGGACTGGGCGGCGACGAGCATGTCGTTGACCTGGTGGACGATCTTCGCGGACTCGCCGGGGTCGGCTATGAGGATGACGCCGATGAGCGGGGTGCCGAGGGACGCGACCCCGCGGGTGCCGCCGTGCAGCTTGGCGGAGAGCGCCGCCGCCCGGTCCCGTACGCGGGCGATGGCCTCGGGTTCGGTACGGGATATCAGCAGCACGAGCGCGGCCTGCGGGAACAGTTCGGTGACCGGGGTCTCGCCGCTGATCCGGCCGCAGTCGGCGATGACGTCGGCGGGCGCGTGCGGCGAGTCGGCGAGCTGCGAGAAGGCGCGGCCGAGCGTGGGCCACAGCCCGGCGAGCCCGGCGGCCTGCTCGGCGACCCCGAGCCCGACGAGCACTTCGAGCCCGCCGCTCAACGGCTGTACGTGGTCCCAGAGTTGGTCGGGTACGAGTCCGCGGCGCGCGGTCGCGGCGATGGACAGCATCCCCGTGTTGGGGTTGAGCTGCCCGCCGTGCGCGGCGGCGCTGCGGTACACGAGGTCGCCGCCCGCCGGGTCGGTCTCGGCGAGCAGCGCCCGCCGCGGCCAGACGGCGGCGAGCGCGACGGCCGCGGTGGTGACCCCGGGGGATCCCTTGTCGGCGGCCAGAGCGATGAGTGCCATCTCTGCCGCGCGCCTAGCCGGCGGAGCCGCTGGACGGTACGCGGACGATGGCGACGTCACCCGCGGCGGCGGCCCGTGCGAGGGCGGGCACGTCGGCGGAGTCCACAGTGACGGTGACTGGCAGGTTTGTGCTGCTGATGGTGCCGTCGCTGGTGACCTTGACGGAGGCGACGACGGCGTCGGCGACGAGGGGCGTGGCGCTCGTCCCGGTGGAACCGGAGGTGCCGTCCTTGCTGTCGCCGCCGCTGCTGTCCCCGACCTGGTAGGCGGTGACGATGTCACCGGGCTTCAGACCGCTCGGGTACTGGCCCTCCTTGAGGGAGAGCCCCACGTTGGACTTGCCGGCGGGCAGTTCGTTCTTCACGTTGAACATGTCGCCGATGACGACGGTGCCCTTGTAGACCTTGGACCTGGCGTACAGCTTGACCAGCGTGTCCACCTGGGACCACTTGACGTAGTTGACGTCGCCGTCGTCGGCGACCATCACGGAGGTCAGCTTGGCCTTGGTGACGAGTTCACCGGCCTCGATGTCCTCGGTGGCCTTGACGACCTCGATACGGTCGCCGGCCCGCAGGACGAGGACGGTGGCGCCGAGCGCGCCGACCAGGATGAGCAGTACGGCCAGAGCGGCCAGTGCCGGTTTGCGCTCGCGAGGCGGCGAGGGAAGACGCTCACCGACCGGGGGCTGAACCGGCGCGGGTGACCGGTGACTGCCCGCCCCCGCACGCTCTTGGATCTTCACGCAACTGCTCCCCGTACACCCAAGAAGAATTCGGTCAATTGACACACTTCACATGTCTGGGGCCGTTAATCCGGCCCCAGGTCTACTGTCAAGTCATCGCACCGTATCAGCAGCACATAAGGCCCTCAAGGCGCGTCGGGGGTCGCTGAGTCCGCACCCCGCATCGTTACTCACGCGCAATCGGGGGCGGTCGGTTCCCGGGGGTTGGGGAGGGGTGCGGGAGGGGTGCGAGGGGACCTTTCCGAGCGCGCGGCCGGGGGCGGAAATATGCTCCCGCGAACTCAATTCCTTTGCACGCCGCGCACATTCACCACACCTTCACCACGCGATCGCCACAGGGGGTGAGGGGGCGAGGCGGACTGGTCTGGGCTACTCCACGAACCGGAAGGTGGAGGTGACGGCGTCGAACACATCGAAGAAGGACTCGGCGAGGTCAAGGACTTGGCTGCTCCCGGCGACGAGCGCGACCTTGCCTTCCTGGCCCGGCACGGGGATGAAGGTCTGCATGAGTACGGCCCGGATGGTGCGGGTGTCGTTGGGTACGGGGACGTCCTCGATGCCGTACGTACGGGCGGCGGCGCCCACGCCGGGTATGTCGACGGTGGTCACCTTCCGCCAGGCGTCGCCCTCACGCTTGGCCTCGCGTACGGCGAGTTGGCCGGCGATGGTCTGCGGGTCCGTGGACAGGGGCTCACCGGACTGCTTGCGTCCGCCGACCAGGGAGACGGTGACGGACCCGGTGATGGGGGTGTCACCACCGAAACTCTCCGCCATGCAGCCGCAGTAGAGAGCGCCGGACTGCCAGGCCTCACGGGCCGACTTCTGAAGGAAACCGGTGTAGACATCCCGATACGGGGCCAACTCCGGGTGCTGCCGGACGCGTTCGTTGACCATGCTGCGAATGGAGTCGTCCCGCGACTCGGGCCGCACGTCGAACTCCCACCAGGTCTCGGGCACCTTGATCCGGAACCCACCGCGCTCGACGGTGAGGGTCTCCATGTAGCGGGCCATGGTCTGGGGTTCCCCGTTTCGGTCGATCGGTCGTGTGCGTGTCGGCGGCTCGGCGTGCGCCCCGATTCTCGCAAGGGCGGGCGGGGCGTGGGGAGGGCGGGGCCGAATCCGTACGGCGTCCGCACGGCGAAGTTCACGGTGGCGAAACCGCGAGCCCCGCGGTTAACGTCGTGACTCCTTGACCACGCCCTCGCCCCACCGGGAGTCGACCGTGAAACGCCGCACCCTGCCCGCCGCCACCGCGCTCACCGCGACCGCAGCCTTGCTGCTGACGGCATGCGGGGGTGATGGTGACGAGTCCGCCGATAAGGACAAGATCGCCGGTGCTGAGAAGAGCGCCGACCCGACCCCAACGCCCAGCGCGAGCCCCTCCGACTCTGTACAGCGCCCCGAGATCATCCTCCCGAACGACATGAAGAACGTCTTCGAGAATTGGAAGGCCGGGAAGCCGGTCGAGGATGCCGTGTTGTCCGATGCCTCACAGCAGATCAATGCCACGGACGCGGCTATCGCCGCCGCCGACCCCGACTCGGCGGCGCTCGGCTTCTACCTCGACGGTGACGCTCTCGTTGGCGCGGCGGATTGGGTCAAGGGGTACGTGGATGGTGGCAACACCTTCACTGGGACTACGCGATATTTCAAACCCGAGCTGGAGATCTTCGACAAGGACACGGCAGGGCTCGCCTACTGCTCGGATGAGAGCAAGGCGTTCGACAAGAACCGTAAGACCGGAAAGGTCAAGAAGACCGCGGTGACCGATAAATCGTACGTCACGTACAGCACCCGCCTGGAGAAGAACGACAAGGGCGTCTGGCAGACCACGAGCCTCCAGTCCGAAAGGGGCAACGCGAAGTGCACTCCGTAACCCCGCGTGGACGATGGATACTCGTCGGCGTGACTGCTGCGGCGCTGCTCGCGAGTTCAGGAACGGCTCTCGCGGACAAGGGCGACGGCAATTCACGCGGCGGCGAGGCGACACCGACGGGCAACAGATCCGGCAACGACATCAGCTCGCAGATCACCTACAGCGGACAGACCAGAGGAAGCGGTAAGTCCTCCCGCCCTGTGACCCCGGTGAGCGACTGGACACCTCCCGCCTGCTGGTACGAACCCCGTACGGCGCAGCAGTTCTCCCAGTCCACGGAGGCCGGCTACGAGGAGACAATCAACACTCCGGGCCAGCACAGTTACGCCAAGAGGGCGGTCGGTGAGTTCCGTGAAGACTACAAGGACGGAACGTACAAGAACTACAACCTCGACATAGCCGACGAGGGCAATTTCTGGGTCCCGGTACGCGACCCGGACAGGTGGACAGATCCGGAGGCCCAGGCCTGCAACAGGCTGCCGTTCTGGGTCGAGAACGGCGATCCGCCGAACGTTCCGAACGCCGTAACCCCCGAAATCCTGGCCGCCCTCGCCTACAACCAGATCGAACTCCCGAACACCGAAGTGACATTGGCACCGGAGAATGTCACAAAGGTGAATCTCCCGACCTGGGCCTGGCTCGACAAGGCGAAATTCAAGCCGGTTTCCGTCACCGCGCGGCTGGCCATCGGCGGCCTGAACATCGAGGCGACGACCACCGCGACACCCCGCTCACTGAAACTGGAACCGGGCACGAGCGACGCGAAACTGCACCCCGGCTCGGGAGAATGCGGATTCGGCGCGGACGGCAGCATCGGCACCCCGTACCAGAGGGGCGACGCGGGCAAAACACCCCCGTGCGGCCTCACGTATCTGAGGTCGTCGGGCGCGGACGCCTACCAGTTGAAGGCCACGGTCACGTGGGACATCAGCTGGACAGGCACAGGCAACCCGAACGCCACGAACCTCCCCGCCGGCACCTTCGGCACAGAACAAGCCATCACAGTCGAAGAAATCCAATCCATCAACCGCTGACCCAACACCCGACCCGACGGTCGCCCTTGCCCACGCACCGGAGTCGGCCAAGGGCAACCGTCGACGGGCTCACCGCGCGAAGCAGAGGCGGCGTGCCTGACATCCGCCGCCCGGGATCGCTGCGCGGGACGGCTCCCGGTACAGTCCTCACGCCTGCCCTCCCCATCCGTGAGGGAGCTTTCAACTCGCTTTTCCGGTAAGGGAGTCAGCCCCGTGTTCAGTGGCCCGTTCGGCTTGGTTCGGGTGGGGGTTCGGGTTGTTGTCGGGGTGGTTGTGGTTGTGGTCGTTGTGGGGGGAATCGCTCTGGGGGGTTTGTTCGGCGGGGTCGCTTTTGCCGATGCGGGGCGGCGGCCCACTCCTGGGGGGTCGCTCGGAGTGGGGCAGAAGATCGCCGATGCGTTGCGGGTGTCGCCCGTGTACGTGGATCCGGCGTACGCCGAAGCCGTTCCGGACGCCCGGCGGCTCCGTCTTGTCGCGCAGATCCGGACCACGCACCTTCCGATCAAGGTGGCACTCGTCCCGCTCGCGAAGGGTGACGCCTTCGACGGGGATCCGGGCGTCCTCGCCCAGGTGCTGCACGACCGGATCGGGGGCAAGAGCGACGACCTCGTCCTCATCACCGTCGGCGACGGTGACTGGCTGGGCGGCAAGGAGTGGCCCGACGGCAAGTACCAGGCTCAGCACGCGGTCGACGCCGTCGCCCTGCTCGGCGACACCCGGAACGCCGGTCTCGCCGACCGCGTCGCCAAGGCCGTGGAGTTGGTGGCCGGAGGCGACGGCGACACCGTCTACGCGCAGGCGACCGCCGACCTCTCGCGGGACGACGACCCCGGTATCCCCTGGGCACCGGTCACCCTCACGGCCGCCCTCCTCGCCGGCTGCGCCCTCTACTACGCGCGCCGACATCGTTTTCCTCAGCACAGCCAGCACGGTCAACTCTTCTCGCTGGCCCCCACCGACGACACCGGTACCCGAATCGGCGAACTCCGACGCCGAGCCGAAGCCGAGGTCGACGCCCTGGGCCGGAGGGCGCACGCGGCGAACCCGCCCGCCCCCCGCGCGCTGGACGCCTACGAGGCCGCCCGTATCGTCCTGCACGGCGCCCGGGGCGCGGCCGATCTCGCCGGCGCGCTCGCCCTGGCGGCAGCCGGTCGCGACGCCCTCGCGCCCCGGCCCCGGAGCGGACCCCCCGAACCCGGCCACCCGCTCTGCCACTTCAACCCCCTGCACGGCCGCGCGCCCCACCGCACCACCCGCGACGGCTCCCGTATCGCGGTCTGTACGGCGTGCCACGCGGCCGTGCGCGCCCGGCGCGCGCCCGACATCCTCGCCGACGAGGGTCCCGACGGGCGCACGGTCCCGTACTTCGACGTCCCGGCCGACCACAGCGTGTGGGCCGCGACCGGCTACGGCTCCCCTCTCACCACGGGCGACGACAACGAGGGCTACGGCGACGGCGATCTCGTCCGGCGCGTACGCCGCGCCCTCGGCCTCGTCACCGGTTGACCGACTGGATCTCCTTGACGGTGACGTCCTGCTCGTACGTCGACAGCCCGTCCGGCAGCGGCGGCTCCTGAGCGGGCCCGTCCGGGTCGGCCGAATCGGTCCACGTCACCTTCCAGGTGATGGACGCCTTGAAGGGGTACGTACCGCTGCCCGACGACCGCCGGTAAGTGACATTGCACCCGGCGTCCCCGCTGTCGACCTGATAGCCGCCCTTGCCCTTGGCGAGGTCGTAGGTGCAGGTCTGCGGGTCGGCGTCGTCCGTACCGGCCTCCACCCTGAGAGCCACGGGTGTCGCGACGGTGGTCGCGGCCATCTGGACGCCCTTGTAGTTGATGCTGGCCGTCGTCCAGACCCGGTCGAAGTCGCCCTCGAAGGCCACGCGCGTACCGAGGTTGACTACGAGCCGGTCCGCGGTGGGCTTCAACTGGACCGGCGGAGCGGGGAGTTCGGTGGCGTTGTACGCGAGCTGGGACAGCTTCTCCGGTGTGATCTTGTTCGGGTCCGGCTGCGGATCGGCGGGCGGAACCCAGATCTCCCAGTTGTCCGTGGTGATCGGACACGCCTCCTGGTACGTGTCGTCCCGGAAGGCGACCTTCCACCACAGGCCGTCGTCACCCTTGTGGTACTTCTCCTCGTCCCGCTTCTTGGCGTACGTCGCCGCGGGCTCCTGGGCGCCGTTGTACGCGCTCTTGATGAACTCCTCGTACTCCTCGGGCGTGTACTCGGGCTCGTACCAGCAGACCGGCGGCTTCCAGTTGGTGTTGACCGGCCGCACCGGCGTGGTCTTACCCCCGCCGCCGGGGGTGTGCCGGTCGAGGTTGATGTGCGCCCCGATGGTGCCGTTGCCGGAATTGCCGCCCCGGTTCGGCGGCTTCGTCCCGCCGCTGTCGCCCTCAGTGCGGCCACTGCCGGCGTACGCGGGTATCGCGCCGCCCAGTACCACGCTCAGGCACACGGCGGTCCCGATGCCCACTGCCACCCGGCGGCGCCCCGTCCCCCGTGCCCTCATCCCCGTACGCATGCCTCGACCCCCTTCTTCCAGCTCACCGAACGCACTTGCCAGTCACCCTTGGGGCCCTGCGCGGCCTCCAGGGTGTTCAAGATGAAGTCGTCCTTGCTCGGTTCGGTCCGGTGGATCTTCCCGCTCTTGATCTCCTTGTCGAACCCTTCGCGCTGGTCCTCGCAGTAGCGCACGGCCGCGGACTTCCCCTGGAGGTCGGTCACCTCGAAGTCGTAGTACGCGTACGTGCCGGTGGCCGTGAGCCCGTCCTTCTTCAGCCGGTCGATCTGCTCGCCCCAGTAGGAGAGGGCGGGCATCGCGAAGTACCGGTTCATGTTGGGCGTCTTGCCGTCGCCCTTGGCGAAGCCCTCGTTGAGCGCCCGTACCGCATAGCCGATGTCCCGGACGAGGGCGTCCTTGGCGGCGTCCTGCGTGGGCTTGGCCGTGACGTCGACCTTGAGGTCCGACGGCAGGTCGAAGGTCGGCGCATCCTTTTCCACCGTGGCCGAAGTGGAGGGCGACGGCGACGACTCGCCGCCGGACTCCGCCCCCTCTATCTTGTCGTTCCCCGAACCGCCGGAACCGCCACCGGAATCGCCGCCGCAGGCCGTCAGCGTCAGCGCCGCCGCGGTGAACAGCCCGGCCGCGACCGTCGCGGCCCGACCTCGCGTGGTCAGCATCGTTGTCTTCCCCCAGGATTGGTCGTCACGGTGGTCGAGTGGCGTGGCCGGCGGCCCGCTCGGAGGCCGGTCGTGGGCGTACCCACCGATGATGGCACGGCAGGTACATGACGGGACAAGGCGTTCCAGTGGACAGGGACCGGACTGTGGAGAGGCTGTTACGAGGCGACCGCTCACCGGTTCCTGGCCGTGCGGCTCCTGCCCTTGCCCTTCTTCCGGAGTCTCCGTATCCGCTCCCGCTCGGCCAGCGACGCGGCCTGGGCCCGGCGGCCCCGGACGAGGACGGCGGCTCCGCCGAGCACGGCGAGCATGAGGACGTAGGCGAGGAGTGCGGTGCCGGAGCCAGGTATGTAGGCGCAGCCCTCGCGGTAGGAGGGGCAGTTCTTCCCGGGCAGCGAACCCAGGACGAACAGAAACGCGGCAAAGCCGAGCCCCCAACCCAACCCTCTGACGACCCGTCCGGCGAACCCCTCACCCTGAACGCGCCACCCGGCGACGGCACCACCCAGCGTCACGAGCCCGCAGAGCGCCCCCACGGCCCATCCCCCGCCGGGCACCTCCAACAGGACAGGCGCGACCCCGCGGGCCACCGCCTTCCACCCCCCGACAACCACGACGACCCCGCCGACCACGACGACGACCCCGAACACAATGCCGAGCAGCGCGACCCCGTCCCGCCCTCGATTTCCCCCACGCACCCCATCAGTCATCACTACTCACCCCCCGCCTCCTCCAACGGCCCGCCTCAGTCCTCGGTTCCCCTCGATTCGGCTTCCACCGGGACGACTTGCATACCGGCCACCAGATCGTCGGTGATCCGAATCAGCTCGTCGTGTTCGTGCACTCGCTGCCAACTGACGGTGACCACGACGATGGAGTCGAACCCCGAGGGAAAAACGGCGTATTTGACGAACTCACCGAGCGGACGACGTTGACCGAACATGCCCTTGACTCGCACCAACGCGTGCACGCGAACCGCCTGCCCCGCAGCGTGATCGAGGTACGTGACTTCCGGATCACCCGCAATGGTCGCGTTGGACCAGTCCAGGAGGAGAGGCGTGACCTCGCTGGGCGAGGGCCTCGGCACACCGTCCTCGCCGTACGAGTCGACCCTGAGATCGGCCAGCGCGACCACTCCGGGCGTGTAGTAGGCCGCGGTCATGATCGGGTCGTCACTGTTGAGGCCCATCGCCCGGTCGACCAGGTCGTCGAAGAGTGTGCGGCTGTCGACCGACAACCCGGAGGGGTCGAACTCTCTCATCACAGCGCCCGCGAGTCCCATGGCCTCGGCCCTTGTGCCGCCTTCCAAGGTCAGGCCGACCCATCCGTCCTGAAAGCTGAAACGGCACTCGTAGTCGTCAGCCACAGGGGCACTGCTCTCCATCGCGTTCTTGAAAGCCGCTTCGAGAAAAACCCGGTGCGACGGGTCGCCTTCGATGGCGTGCCCGTCGCACCGGGATGTTCCAACTGCCCCGCAGGGTCAGCCCTTGACGCCCTTGGCCAGCTCGTTGTCCAGGTCCTCGTACGCCTTGGCGGCGTTCGTCAGGAACTTGGCCATGCCCGTGAGGCCGTCGATGGTGTCCTTGGCGCCCTTCTTGAACTCGGTGAAGGAGTCCTCGAAGGCCTGCGAACCCTTGCGGGTGGTGTAACCGTCCTTGACGAGACCCTGGATGTAGCGCTCCAGCGCGTCCAGCTTCTCGTCGATCTTGTCCTTGGCGTCCGTCAGCTTCCCGGCCGCCTTCTCCATCTCGTCATATGTGATATCCGCGTCTTTGCCGCCGGCCATGTGGCGTCCTCCCTCTCAACTTGCCCCAGGGCCAACCCCCGTGGCTCCGGTCGCGGAGATGATGCGATCGTCCGCTGAGCCGTCAGCTTACGCACGACGCTTGCACGAGCACACCCCGCGCCTGCAACAGCCCAGGAACAGTTATCCACAGGCCGCTGCCCCCGTGTCGCACCGAGCGGCTAAGGTCAAGGACATAGGTGGACCGCGTGTCGGAAGCGGTCACGGGGGCCTCGGGAGGACGATCGTGCGCCTGACTCTGACCGTCGTCGATCCGCTCGGCGGCGCGCAAGCCGACGTCGTGCTCGACGCCGATCCGGAGTCCCCGGTGGGGGACATCGCGAAGGAACTGGCGGCCCATGTCGGCTATGCCGGTGGAGCGCAGATCATCCCGATCGGCCAGCACCAGGCGGCCGGTGGGGGTGCGCCGGTCGCGTACGTCGACGGTTTCCCGGTCGATCCGACGGCCACGATCGGTACGTCGCCGCTGCGTGAGGGAGCCGTCGTCAGCCTGCACGACCCGGCGGGCTGTCTGCCGGGAGAGCCGACCGGCCTGGTCGAACTGCGGGTGGCGAGCGGCCCCGCCGCGGGGTCGGTCCACCGCCTCGGCATCGGGCGGTACGACATCGGCAGCGGCCCCGCCTCGTATCTGCGGATCGACGACCCGGAACTGCCCCAGCGGGCACTCACGTTGTCAGTTGCAACCGATGGAACCTGCCAAGTCGCCGTACATGGGGACAAGGACGGCACCACCCTCGACGGCGAGAAGATCGAGGACCTGGAGAACTCCGCGGACTTCGACGGCTCGAAGAACGGCGCCAAGGGCGGCACCTGGCCGCTGGGCGCGCAGGTCGCCGTCGGCAACACCCTCCTCGAACTGGACCGCTATCAGCCGCCGAACGCCGCGCTGAAGTGGTCCGAGGACGGCGCGGGCCTGGACTACAACCGCCCGCCGCGCCTCTCGCCGCCCGAGCGGCAGACCCGGTTCAAACTGCCCGCTCCCCCGCGCGACTTCGAGGCGCGCCCCCTGCCCTGGCTGATGGCGCTGACGCCGCTGGTCGGCGCCTGCGTCGCGGTAATGATCTTCGGCCGCTGGTACTACATGATCATGGCGCTGCTCAGCCCCCTGATCCTCTTCGGCAACTACTTCATGGACAAGAAGCACGGCCGGAAGTCCCATGCGAAGCAGGTCAAGGAGTACAAGGAGCACAAGGCGCGCATCGAGAAGGACGCACAGGACGCCCTGGTCACCGAGCGCGTCGACCGGCGCCAGGCGGTGCCCGACCCGGCGAGCGTCCTGTCGATGAGCACAGGCCCCCGCACCCGCCTCTGGGAGCGCCGCCGCACCGACCCCGACCATCTGCTGCTGCGCGTGGGCACCGGACAGCTCCCGTCCGAGGTCGTGCTCGACGACCCGGAGCAGGACGACCACAAGCGCGAGGTCACCTGGACCATCGAGGACGCCCCGGTCGCCATCGCGCTCGGCGACCGCGGAGTGATCGGCGTCGCGGGCCCCGGCGACGCCCCGCAGGCCATCGGCCGCTGGATCATCGCCCAGTCCGCGGTGCTGCACAGCCCGCTGGACGTCCAGTTCTACGTCCTGACGGAGAACAGCGCCGAGACCACCTGGGACTGGGTCCGCTGGCTCCCGCACTCCCGCCCCTCGGGCGGCCAGGACGCGAACATCCTGATCGGCACCGACGCCGAGACGGTCGCCGCCCGCATCGGCGAGCTGACCCAACTCCTCGACGCCCGCCAGAAGGCCTCGAAGGACAACGGCCGACAGCAGATGTTCAGCGACCCGGACATCGTGGTCGTCTGGGACGGTTCGCGCCGCCTCCGCTCGATGCCCGGTGTGGTGCGGCTGCTGCGCGAGGGCCCGTCCGTCGCGATGTACGCGGTCTGTCTGGACGCCGAGGAGCGGTTCCTGCCCGGCGAGTGCCAGGCCGTCGTGGTCGCCGAGCCCCGGCCCGACCTGGACTCCGACCCGTCCCCCGCCGGCACGCCCGCGACGCCCGCGCCCGCGCCCCCCGGCGGCTTCCCGTCCTTCCATGCCTGGCACGCGGCCGATGCCGACGACAGCGGCACGGGTTCGGACAAGCCGCTCGAACTGCGGCTGCGCGTCGAACAGACCGGCACCGCGCGCGTCCGCAAGGTCCGCCCCGACTTCGTGTCGGCGGCCTGGTGCGCCCGGCTCTCCCGGTCGCTGTCCCCGCTGCGGGACATCAGCGGCGAGACCGAGGACTCGGCGCTGCCCGGCTCCAGCCGCCTCCTGGACGTCCTGCAGTTGGAGCCGCCGACGGGCGACGCGATCACCGCGCGCTGGCGCATGGGCGGCCAGTCCACGATGGCCGTGGTCGGTGAGTCGTACGACGGTCCGTTCGGCATCGACATCCGCCGGGACGGACCGCACGGCCTCATCGCCGGTACGACCGGTTCCGGTAAGTCGGAGCTGCTCCAGACCATCGTCGCCGCGCTCGCGGTGGCGAACACCCCGGAGAACATGACGTTCGTCCTCGTCGACTACAAGGGCGGATCGGCGTTCAAGGACTGTGTGAAGCTGCCGCACACCGTCGGCATGGTCACCGACCTCGACGCCCATCTCGTGGAGCGCGCCCTGGAGTCCCTGGGCGCGGAGCTGAAGCGGCGCGAGCACATCCTGGCCGCCGCGGACGCCAAGGACATCGAGGACTACCAGGACCTGGCGCGCCGCGACCCGTCGCACGCGCCGGTGCCCCGGCTCCTCATCGTCATCGACGAGTTCGCGTCGATGGTGCGTGACCTGCCCGACTTCGTCACCGGCCTGGTGAACATCGCCCAGCGAGGCCGCTCCCTCGGAATCCACCTGCTCCTCGCGACGCAGCGGCCGAGCGGTGTGGTCTCGCCGGAGATCCGCGCCAACACCAACCTGCGGATCGCGCTGCGCGTGACGGACGGCGGTGAGTCCAGCGACGTCATCGACTCGCCGGAGGCCGGGCACATCTCCAAGAGCACCCCGGGGCGCGCGTATGTCCGCCTCGGGCACGCCTCCCTCGTGCCGTTCCAGTCGGGCCGTGTCGGTGGCCGCCGCCCCGGCGCCGCCGATCCGCAGCTCCTCGCCCCCTGGGCGTCCGCGCTGAGCTGGGAGGACCTGGGCCGGGCCACGCTGGTGAAGCCGAAGGCGGAGGCCCGCGAGGAGGAGGAGATCACCGACCTCAAGGTCCTGGTCGACGCGGTGAACGACGCGAACGCCACGCTGGGCATCCCCCCGCAGCACAGCCCCTGGCTGCCGGCGCTCTCTGAGACCCTGCTCCTGGACGACGTCCCGCAGCCCGCGGCCCCGGCCACGCCGTCCGCGCTGACGCCCGCCGCGTTCGGCATCGAGGACCTGCCCGCCGACCAGGCCCGCAGGCCGGTCGTCGTGGACTTCGCCAGCTTCGGGCACCTCCTCATCGGCGGCGCCCCGCGCAGTGGCCGCTCGCAGATCCTGCGGACCATCGCGGGCTCCCTCGCCCGCACCAACTCCACGGCCGACGTCCATCTGTACGGCATCGACTGCGGCAACGGCGCGCTGAACGCCCTCACCCGGCTCCCGCACTGCGGCGCGGTCGTCGCCCGTAACCAGACGGAGCGGGCGGTCCGGCTGATCACCCGCCTCAAGGCCGAACTGACCCGCCGCCAGGACCTGTTGGCGGACCAGGGGTACGCGGACATCGGTGAGCAGCGGGCGGCGGCGGCCGAGGAGGACCGGCTGCCGCACCTGGTGATCCTCCTGGACCGCTGGGAGGGCTGGCTGCCGACGCTCGGCGAGTACAACCACGGTGAGCTGACGGACGAGTTGCAGACGATGATGCGCGAGGGCGCCAGCGTCGGCATCCACGCGGTCATCACCGGCGACCGGCAGATCCTCCTGGGCCGCATGGCGTCCCTGACGGAGGACAAGTACGGCCTGCGGCTCGCGGACCGCTCCGACTTCACGATGCTCGGCATCAACGCCCGCAAGGTCCCCGAAGAGATCCCGCCGGGCCGCGGCTACAAGAACGAGGCGGGTACGGAGACACAGTTCGCGCTCCTCGCCGAGGACACCACGGGCCAGGGCCAGGCGGCGGCGCTCGGCGCGATCGGCGAGGCGGCGGCGCAGCGGGACACCGATGTCCCGCGCGCGCGGCGGCCGTTCCGGGTGGATGTGCTGCCCACACGCGTGGGGTTCACGGAGGCGTGGGAGATGCGGGACCCGGAGGCGTCCCGTTCGAAGCTGTGGAGCCTGGTCGGTATCGGCGGCGACGACATCATGGGCTTCGGCCCGGACCTCTCGCAGGGGGTGCCGACGTTCGTGGTGGCAGGCCCGGCGAAGTCCGGCCGCAGTACGACCCTCATGAACATGGCCCGCTCCTATCTGGAGCAGGGGGTACGGCTGGTGATCGCGGCGCCCCGGCCGTCGCCGCTGCGTGAACTGGACGGCAGGGAAGGCGTCCTGAAGGTGTTCACGGACGACGACATCGAGAGCGACGACTTCAACGAGGCGACCGAGTCGGCGACGCCGGACGAGCCGATCGTGGTCCTCGTGGACGACGGCGAGATCCTGGAGGACGCCGACTGCGAGCGCGAGTTGAAGCGGCTGGTGCAGCGCGGCGGTGAGCGGGGCCTCGCCCTTGTCATCGCGGGCGACGAGGAAGAGGTCTGCGGCGGCTTCTCCGGCTGGCAGGTCGAGATGAAGAAGGGCCGCCGGGGCCTGCTGCTCTCGCCGCAGGACTCGGGCGCGGGCGAGCTGATCGGTATCCGTACGACCCGCAGCATGGTCGGCGGCCCCATAGCCCCCGGCAAGGGCCTGCTGCACCTGGGCGACGGCGAACCGCTCACGGTGACGACGCCTATGTGACGGGGGGGCAGGGACGGCAGGCGGCGGGTGGAGGGTGGCGGGGTGGGGCGGGGGTGGGCAGGGGGGAGGGGGAGGGGGGAGGGGAACCCCCTATTCGACCTTGTCCATCCGGGCCTCCGGATCCCCGGCCTCCGGATTGTCCGTCCGGTACGTGAGCTGGTCGCCCTTGGGTGTGAGGCGGACCTCGTGGTCGCCGGTCGTGCATTGGGAGCCGTTGGAGTCGGCGGCGCGGCCGGTGGCGACGATGCCGTCGGCGGTGGCCTTCTTCAGGATGAGTACGGCGTCGCAGACCCCGCCGATCGGGTCGGTCTGCCGGAAGGTGCCGAACTCCTTGCCGACCACGCCCTGGCGGACGGTCACCCGGAAGGTACCCATCGGCAGCGACCCGTCCAGCGCGACACCGGGACCCTCCCAGGTGCCGAGGAAGGACGCCGGTACGGAGGTGGCGGCTCCGTCGGGGCTGCTGCTGGTGGGCTGGGGTGCGCCCGTGGCCGCCGGTGGCCCGCTGCCGGTGTCGTTGCTGCTGTCGCTGTCCCGCCCCGGCAGCAGATCGAAGACGAACACCGATCCGACGGTGACGGCGGCGAGCGCTCCGGCCACCGCGAGGGCGACCGTACAACTGACCCTGCGGCCCCGGCCGTTCGGCCCTCGGGACGCGGCGAGGGTGAAGGACAGCCCACCGGAACCGGAATCCGGTCCGGACCCCGGACCCGGCCCGGCGCCAGCCCCCACCCACTCCTGCGCACCGGCGATTCGCGGCGAGGGCACCCCACCCCGGGCCACCTCACCGGCCGCCTCACCGGCCCCACCAGCCCCACTCACCCCACCGTTCGTATACGGCCCGGCCCCCTGCCCGTACGAGGGGTCCGGTGGCCCGAACACCCCGCCCGCCGGCACCCCACTGACCGACACCCCGCTGAACGACACGGGCCCGGAGTGCCCGGAAACCTTGTCACCCCCATACGCAAAGCCCCCGCCCCCAACCGCACCCGCACCCGCACCCCCACCCGGCGGCACATCCCCGGTCGCCTCCAGGTCCAGCAGCCCCACCGCCGACCTGCTCACCTGTTCGACCAGCGGGCCGGGGAGCCAGCCCGTCGAGATCAGGCGGGCCGGTCCCTCGGGGGTCAGCCGGTGGGCGAGGTCGGCGGGGGTCGGCCGGGCCGCCGGGTCCTTGCTGAGACAGGCGGCCACGGTGTCGCGCAACGCACCCCGTACCGCGCCGAGTTCGGGCTCCTCGTGGACCACCTTGTACAGCAGTGAGGCCGACGAGTCACCGGGGAAGGGGGGCGCGCCCGTGGCCGCGTAGACGAGGACCGCGCCGAGTGAGAAGACGTCGGACGCGCCGGTGGTGCCCTTGCCGAGGATCTGTTCGGGGGCCATGTAGCCCGGGGACCCGAGGGAGACGCCGGTCGAGGTGAGCGAGGCGGTGCCGTCCGTGGCGCGGGCGATGCCGAAGTCGATGAGGCGGGGGCCGTCCAGGGCGAGCAGCACATTGGACGGCTTCACGTCGCGGTGGACGAGCCCGAGCGCGTGTACCCGCGCCAGCGCCTCGGCGAGTCCGGCGCCGAGCACCCGTACGGTGTGCTCGGGCAGCGGAACGGGGCCTTCCGGGCCGTTGACCGCGCGGGACAGCGAGGGCCCCGCGACATAACCCGTGGCCACCCAGGGGACGGACGCTTCGGGATCCGCGTCGAGTACGGGCGCCGTCCAGTCGCCGCCGACCCGCCGGGCCGCGTCGACCTCCCGCTGGAAGCGGGCGCGGAACTCCTCGTCCAGCGCGAAGTGAGGGTGGACGACCTTGACGGCGACGGTTCGGCCGCCGGCGCTGCGGCCCAGATAGACCCGTCCCATGCCGCCCGCGCCGAGCCGGCCGAGCAGCCGGTAGGGCCCGACGGTCGTGGGCTCGCCGGGATCCAGCGGTTGCACGGTGCTCGGCTGCACGGTGGTGGCCTCCCCCAGAAGCACGGATCCGCGCCCGGAGCCGGGTCCGCGCGCACAGCGGCCAGCGTAGTGCGGACCGCCCCGCGCGAAGACCTGGCCCGCGGCCCGCCGCGCCTCTCCCCCTACCACCCCGTAACTCCGCACCGCCAAAGGCGAGTTGCCGCGCAAATACCACGACGGCAATCCCCGAAAGCCTGCCGAAGGAAAAACAAACGGGGATACGGGGATTACGCACCGGCGAATTCGGCCGCGACCCCCGCCACGGCCCGGCTACGGCTCCAGCAGTCGCACCTTCACATCCGCCGGGAACCCGGTCGTCGGCCCCACCCGGCGGGCGAACTCGGAGACGGCGGCGAGCTGCGGCGCGGCGAATCGGAAGTCGAGCGTCGTGAAGTACCGCTCCAGGGTCTCCTCGTCGAATGTCTCCCAGCGGGCGGCCTGCTCGGCGACCTTGGCGACCTCTTCGAGGGAGACGTCCCGCGAGGCGAGAAACGCCTCGTGCACCTGCCGTACGACGACGGGCTCGCGCTCCACGTAGTCGCGGCGGGCCGCCCACACGGCGAAGACGAACGGCAGGCCCGTCCACTCCTTCCACATGGTGCCGAGGTCGTGCACGTCGAGGCCGAGACGGGGCGCGTAGTGCAGGTTCGCGCGCAGCGCGGCGTCGCCGATGAGGACGGCGGCCTCCGCCTCCTGCATCATCAGGCCGAGGTCGGGCGGGCACGTGTAGTAGTCGGGCCGGACCCCGTGGCGCTCCGCGAGCAGCAGCTGGGCGAGCCGGACGGAGGTACGGGACGTGGAGCCGAGGGCGACCCGGGCGCCGTCGAGCCGGTCGAGGGGGACCTGCGACACGATCACGCAGGACATGACCGGGCCGTCGCAGCCGACGGCGATGTCGGGCAGGGCGACGAGCTGGTCGGCGTGTTTCAGGAACTCCACCAGGGTGACCGGGCCGATGTCGAGGTCGCCCCTGATCAGCCGCTCGCTGAGCTTCTCCGGGGTGTCCTTCGACAGCTCCAGGTCGAGGAGGGTGCCGGTCCGCGCGAGGCCCCAGTAGAGGGGCAGACAGTTCAGGAACTGGATGTGGCCGACGCGCGGCCTGGTACGGCGAGGGCCCGGACGGGGGGTGGTGTCCGGGCCGCTGAGAGATTCCGCGGGAGAATTGTCCACATCGGGAGGCTAGCCCCCAGGGGATACGGTGCACGGCCCAGGGTGCCGGTGGGGTCCGGCGGGGCTTCGAACGTCAACCCGATCGGGGTCACTCAAACATCCGGGTGACGTGATCTTGGCCTCTATCGCTTTCGGGAGCCACCGTGCTAGGCTCGCCGCAAGTTGCAGTTTGGTTTCCCTTGCAGTACAAAGCCTGCGGAGCATGTAACCCGCAGGCTTTTGTCGTTTTCAGACTTTTGCAGTTGTCTCAACAGCAGGTTCTGGAGCAGGGCAACCCTTTGGCCCAAGGAGGGCTTATGGCTACCGGAACCGTGAAGTGGTTCAACGCCGAAAAGGGCTTTGGCTTCATCGCCCAGGAAGGCGGGGGCCCCGACGTCTTCGTCCACTACTCCGCGATCAACGCTAACGGCTTCCGCTCCCTTGAGGAGAACCAGGCCGTGAGCTTCGACGTCACGCAGGGCCCGAAGGGTCCGCAGGCGGAGAACGTCACCCCGATGTAACTCGGGGTCCCGAGGCCACTCGGGATCTGATCCGGAACGGATGCTGTACCCAAGGAGCCCTGCACCTCCCGCCCAGGCGGAAGGCAGCGGGGCTCCTGCCTTTCCCTCCGGGGGCTCCGGGGGCTATGCGCGGAGGTACGTCCGCCGCACCGGGCGGCTGTCCCGTCACCGGGGCGTCAGGTCGTCGGGTGTCTCCGGTGGGGCGGAGCAGGATGAGCCTGTCGGGGGGAGGTCGCCTGTGAGGAAGAAGGTGTCGACCTTGTTCCTGACGCACTTCGATGACAGGTACGCTCCGTGCCCCTCGCCCCGGTTGTCCAGGACCACCGCCGCATCACCGAGCCGCTTCGCCGTCTCGACCGTCCAGCGGTACGGGGTCGCCGGGTCGCCCCGGGTGCCGACCAGGAGGAGCTTCGGTGTGGGGACGTTCCGTATCGTCCGGATGAAATCGGTGCCCTTGGGTTGACCCACGCACTGGAGTATCCGGCTGAACTGCGCCGCGCCGAACACCGGTGACACGTCCTCGTACTGCTGGAGCAGCCGGGCGTACTTGGTCTCGTCGCCGAGGTCGGCCGCCGTCATCCGGTCGGGGTCGTCCGCGCAGTTGATCGCGGTGAGGGCGGTCTCCGGGTTGTCCGAGGGGACGGTGGGTTCCGGGGCGCGCGACACCGATGCAGGGGCGCCGCCGAACATCAGGCCCGAGGGGTCGCCGTTGTCGATCAGGTCGTTCAGTCCTCGGGACAGGTAGGGCCAGTTGGCCTGTTCGTAGAGGGCGGCGCCGAGCGTGTTCACGAGGTCGGGGCCCGCGAACTCGAAGCCGTCGCCGAGTGGGATCGGGTGCGCGTCCAGGTCCCGTACGAGCGCCACGATCTTCTCCCGCGCATCGCGGGAGTTGGAGCCGAGCGCGCAGTCCTTGCGCGCCGCGCACCAGGCCGCGAAGTCGTTCAGGGCGGTCTGCTGGCCCTGGGCGCCCACGAGGCCCTGCTCGGTGAGCGGTTCGGTGAGCGTGTCGACGCCGTCGAGGACCATCCGCCCGACCTTGTGCGGGAACTGCGCCGCGTACACCGCGCCGAGCCGGGTCCCGTACGAGAAGCCGAGGAAGTTGAGTCTGCCGTCGCCGAGTGCCTGGCGCATGACGTCCATGTCGCGTGAGACGTTCATCGTGCCGACGTACGGGAACACCGGTCCCGACGCCTTGCGGCACGCGTCGTAGTACGCGGTGGCCGCCTTGAGCAGGGCGTCGGGGGCCATCCCCGCGATGTCGGGGCGCTGGGCGCTCCCGCAGGTCACCGGGGAGCTGCGGCCTACTCCGCGCGGGTCGAAGGTGACGACGTCGTAGGCGTCGGTGAAGTCGTTGAAGGTGCGGCCGAAGTCCGCGAGGGCGCTGATGCCCTCACCGCCGGGTCCGCCGAAGTTCAGAAGCAGCGACCCCTTCGGGTGCGGGGTGCCGGCCGCGATCTTGGCGAGGGCTATGCCGACCGTGCCCTTGCCCGGGTCCGCGTAGTCGAGGGGGACGGTGACCGTGCCGCAGCGCATGTCCTCCGGGTTGTCCGGCAGCCCTTCGCAGGGGCCCCAAGTGATCCTCTGGCCGTAGAAGCGGGTCAGATCGGGTCCTGCGCCGACCGCCGCCGCCGACGGGGACCCCGTGACCGCGGAACCCGCCGCCGTCAGGGTCAGGACGGCGGCAGCGGCGACCACGGAGCGTGCACGCATGGCGACCTCCTGAAAGGTGCCCCTGGGCATCAGGGTAGGGGCGGGTCCGGCGGGGCGCCTGTTCACTCACTCTCCGTGATCACACGACAGTGAGTGAGCGGAGCCCTCACCGCCGGTACAACCCCTCGATCACCCCCGCGAAGTCCCGCTCGATCGCGCCCCGCTTCACCTTCAGCGACGGTGTCAGATGCCCCGACTCCTCCGTGAAGTCGACCGGGAGGACCGCGAAGCGGCGGATCGACTCGGGGCGGGACACCTGTTTGTTGGCGTCGTCCACGGCGCGCTGGAGGATGTCGAGGAGTTCCGGATCCCGGGTCAGTTCATCGGCCGTGGCGGTCTTGCGTCTCATCCGCTGCCAGTGCGCGATCCCCTCCGCTTCGAGGGTGATCAGCGCGGTGATGTAGGGGCGGTTGTCGCCGACGACCAGGCACTGTCCGACCAGCGGATGCGCGCGCAGCCAGTCCTCCAGGGGCGCCGGGGCCACGTTCTTGCCGCCGGTGGTGATGAGCAGGTCCTTCTTGCGGCCGGTGATGGTGAGGTATCCGTCGGCGTCGAGCGCGCCCAGGTCCCCCGTGCGCAGCCATCCGTCGGGGCTCGCCGGTGTGACGCCGCCGGCCCCCGGGTTCCAGTACCCCCGGAAGACCTGGCCGCCGCTGAGCAGCACCTCACCGTCCCGCGCGATCCGCACCCGCGTACCGGGAAGTGGCCAACCCACCGTGCCCATACGGGGTTTCAGAGGCGGCGTTACCGTCGCGGCTGCCGTCGTCTCGGTGAGCCCGTACCCCTCGAAGATCTCGATTCCGGCGCCCGCGTAGAAGGAGGCGAGCCGGTGGCCCAGCGGGGAGCCGCCGCAGATCGCGTACCGCACCTTGCCGCCGAGCGCGGCGCGGATACGGCGGTAGACCAGCGGATCGTAGAAGGCGCGGGCGAGCCGGAGGCGGGTCGTGGGGCCGGGTCCTGTGCCGTGCCGCTGCCGCTCGACGGCCTCCCCGTACTGCTGCGCGACGGCCGCCGCGCGGTCGAAGGACGCGGCCCTGCCCATTTTCTCGGCGGTGGCCCGGCCGGTGTTGAACACCTTCTCCAGGACGTACGGGATGGCCAGCAGGAAGGTCGGGCGGAAACCGGCGAGATCGGGGAGCAGTTCGTCCGTGGCGATGGCGGGCGCGTGGCCGAGCCGGACCCGGGCGCGCAGACAGCCGACGGCGACCATCCGCCCGAACACATGGGCGAGCGGCAGGAAGAGCAGGGTCGACGCGGGCTCGTCGGTGAGGGACTTGAAGACGGGGTGCAGGAGTTCGATCGCGTTGTCGACCTCGGCGAAGAAGTTGCCGTGGGTGAGCGCGCAGCCCTTGGGGCGGCCGGTGGTCCCGGAGGTGTAGACGAGGGTGGCGAGGGTGTCGGGGCCGAGCACGCCCCGCCGTACGGAGACCTCCGCGTCCGGCAGGTCCCCGCCGCGCTCGGCGAGTTGGCCGAGGTGGTCCTTGTCGAAGACCCACAGGTGCCGCAGGTCGGGCAGCCGGTCGCGCTCGGGCCCGAGCGCGGACGCCTGTTCGGGGGACTCGACGGCCAGGGCGACGGCGCCCGAGTCCTGGAGGATCCAGCGGAGCTGGAAGGCGGACGAGGTCGGATAGACCGGCACGGTGACCAGCCCGGCGGCCCACGCGGCGAAGTCGAGCAGCGTCCACTCATAGGTCGTACGGGACATGATCGCCACCCGGTCGCCGGGCCGCAGCCCTTCGGCGATCAGGCCCTTGGCGACGGCGAGCACCTGCCCGGCGAACTCGGCGGCCGTGACATCGGCCCACGCCCCGGTGGGTCCCTTGCGGCTGAGGACGACGTCGTGCGGGGCGTCACGGGCGTTGTCGAAGGGGATGTCGGCGAGCGAGCCATGGGTCACGGGGGCGACGAGCGGCGGGACATACGCCTCGCGGACCTGACCGTCGAGCCGTTTGAGTTCGGGTGCGGTGCTGCGGACCGGGCGGCGGGCCAGGTCGGGGACTCGGTCGGGGACTTGCTGGTAGGCGTCGTCGGAGATGTGGCGGTGGGAGTCGTCGGGGACCTGGTGGCGTGACACGGGCGGCTCCTTGTCGTGCCGGGGCATGAGACTCGTCTCGACCAGCTCCTGACCCCTGAGTAACCTTACTCAGAAGTAAATTTAGGGCCGAGGGGTGAGTTGGACAATGGCCAAGGGTCATCTGCGCGTCACGGGCACAACAGCGGACCGTTTCCCCACAGAAACCCCGTCACTACTTCCGTCCTTCATACGCGGCGCGTCCCGCTCACCGTTCAAACGGCCGCGCCCCGACGCCCCGTTACCGTCCGGCCGCATCACGCTGTCCGCCCTCCGCGCCGACACCGGACGGCTCGCCGCCTACGAGCGTGTCTGCGGGTTCGCGACCGGGCGGGACGCGCTGCCGGTGACGTATCCGCACGTCCTCGGGTTCCCGCTCGCCATGCGGCTGATGTCCGCACGCGACTTCCCGCTGCCGCTGCTCGGCCTGGTCCACACATCGATCGAGATCACCCAGCGGCGGGCGATCGGCCCGTCCGAACCACTCGAACTCACCGTGTACGCGGAGGGGTTGGCGGCGCATCGGAAGGGTACGGAGGCGACTTTGGTGACCGGGGTGCGGGTGGGGGGTGCGGGGGTGTGGGAGTCGCGCAGTACGTATCTGGCGCGGCACAGGACTCGGGCGGCGGACGTCGTGGCTACCGCCGGTACCGGCTTCGAAGCGCTGCCGGTTCGCGCGGAGTGGCGGCTCGCCGGGGATCTCGGTCGGCGTTACGGCGCCGCGTCAGGGGACCGCAACCCGATCCATCTGCACCCGCTGAGCGCCCGCCTCTTCGGCTTCCCGAGGGCCATCGCGCACGGCATGTGGACGGTGGCCCGCTGCCTCGCGGCCCACGGCACGGACGGTCCCGTACAGGTGCGGGCCGACTTCAGGGCGCCGGTGCTGCTGCCGGGGACGGTGACGTACGGGGCGCGCGGACCGGCGTTCGACCTGCGGAGCGGTGAGGGCGGCGGGCGGCTCCATGTGCGGGGCGAGGCACGGCCGTTGGAGGGCTGAAACCGAACGCCTGGGACGAGAACGGCGCCCCGGATTCCGGGGCGCCGTACGGAAGAGCGGGTGTCAGCCGGCCTGAGCGGTGCGGCCGGTGCTGGCGCTGGTGCCGCTGCCGGTGGTGCGGTTCTGCGCGGCGGTGGCGCGGGCCGCGTCGTCCGCCAGGTCCTCCTGGGTGCGGTTCGCCTCCATGCTCGCCTTCGCCCGGTCGATCCGGCCGACGACCTGCTCGGACGCGCGGTCGCGCTGTCCCCGCAGGAGGACGAAGCTCAGGGGCGCCGAGATCACCATGGCGAGCAGGAGGACCCACAGGAGGTTGGAGCCGCCGAGGCCACGCGGGAGTACGCCGGCGTAGACCAGGCCCCAGACCACCACGAAGGAGCCCGCGAAGACTCCGAGGCGCATCAGCGTGTAGCGGAGCATGTCAATCCACTCTTCCGTTCAGAAAATGGGCGCCTTCCCAGTGAAGCACGGGGCCTTTGGCGAGCGGGACTCGGGTCAGGCCAGGGTCAGCAGCATGGTGATGTCGTCGCGGTCGTCGCCCGGCGCCACCCTGATCCCGCCGGGCACCCGGCCGACCTCCTTGTAGCCGCACGAGCCGTAGAAGCGTTCGAGCCCGTGGCCGCCGCGGCAGCCGAGCCGTATCGCGTCGACGCCGTCCAGGCCGCGCGCCGCCCGCTCGACGGCGGCCATCAGGTCGCGCCCGTACCCCTTGCCCTGGTGCCGTGGATGCACCATCACCGTGTACAGCCACACCCAGTGCCGCATCAGCCGGTGGCTGTTGTGCGCGAGGAACGCGGTCGCGGCGACGGCGCCGGTGTCGTCCCGGCCGACGAGCAGCCGGGTGCGCCCCTCGGCCATCGACGTGAGGTGACGCAGCCACTCGGGCCGGATGTCGTCGGTGGTGACGGGCGGGACGAAGCCGACGGCGCCGCCCGCGTTCGACACGGCCGCCCACAGGGCGAGCACGCCGTCCCGGAGTTCGGGCGCCGCGGGCGGGTCCAGTTCGAAATGGAGCGTCATGGGACAGGTACTCGGTCTCTCTTGCCGTCAGACCCGCATGGCCTGCGGGGTCTCACGACGATCCGGGTCCGGACCGTCGTACTCGCGGATGATCTCGTACCGCGTGTTGCGCTCGACCGGGCGGAAGCCCGCGTCCCGGATGAGGTCGAGCAGGTCCTCGCGGGTCAGCTTGTTCGGCGTACCGAAGTTGTCGGCGTCGTGCGTGATCTTGTACTCGACCACCGAGCCGTCCATGTCGTCGGCGCCGTGCTGGAGGGCGAGCTGGGTGGTGTGGATGCCGTGCATCACCCAGAAGCATTTGACGTGCGGGACGTTGTCGAAGAGGAGCCGCGAGACCGCGAAGATCTTCAGGGCCTCGGCGCCGGTCGCCATGCTGGTGCGGGCCTGGAGGCGGTTGCGGACCTTGCCGTCCTTCATGTCCACGAAGTCGTGCTGATAGCGCAGCGGGATGAAGACCTGGAACCCGCCGGTCTCGTCCTGGAGTTCGCGCAGCCGCAGGACGTGGTCGACGCGGTGGCGGGGCTCCTCGATGTGCCCGTACAGCATGGTCGAGGGGGTCTTCAGACCCTTCTCGTGCGCCAGGCGGTGGATCCGCGACCAGTCCTCCCAGTGGGTGCGGTGGTCCACGATGTGCTGGCGGACCTCCCAGTCGAAGATCTCCGCGCCGCCGCCGGTCAGCGACTCCAGACCGGCGTCGATCAGCTCGTCCAGGATCTCCGACGCGCTCAGCCCCGAGATGGTCTCGAAGTGGTGGATCTCGGTGGCCGTGAACGCCTTGAGCCCGACGTTCGGCAGGGCCTCCTTGAGGGCCTTCAGCGAGCGCGGGTAGTAGCGCCAGGGCAGCGTCGGGTGCAGGCCGTTGACGATGTGCAGCTCGGTGAGGTTCTCGTTCTCCATGGCCTTCGCCAGGCGGACGGCCTCCTCGATCCGCATCGTGTACGCGTCCTTCTCGCCCGGCTTGCGCTGGAAGGAGCAGTACGCGCACGAGGCGGTGCACACATTCGTCATGTTGAGGTGCCGGTTGACGTTGAAGTGCACCACGTCACCGTTCTTACGGGTCCGCACCTCGTGCGCGAGGCCACCGAGCCACGCCAGGTCGTCGGACTCGTAGAGCGCGATCCCGTCCTCACGGCTCAGCCGCTCGCCGGCCGCGACCTTCGCCTCCAGCTCCCGCTTGAGCCCCGCGTCCATGCCCTTCACGTCCTACCTCTTCCTGTGAGCGACCTGCACCACCGTACGCTCAGACCTCTTCGGGCAGCTCCCCGACCCGGTTCTCCCACTTCGTGGAGAGCACGATCGTGGTCCGTGTACGGGACACGCCCTTGGTGCCGGACAGCCGGCGGATCGTCTTCTCCAGTCCGTCGACGTCGCTCGCGCGCACCTTGAGCATGTACGAGTCGTCGCCCGCGATGAACCAGCAGTCCTCGATCTCGCCCAGGTCCCGCATGCGCCGCGCCACGTCCTCGTGGTCGGCGGCGTCCGACAGGGAGATGCCGATGAGGGCGGTGACCCCGAGGCCGAGCGACGCGGAGTCGACGGTCGCGCGGTAGCCGGTGATGACGCCGGCCGCCTCCAGACGGTTGATCCGGTCGGTGACGCTGGGGCCGGAGAGGCCGACGAGGCGGCCGAGTTCGGCGTAGGAGGCCCTGCCGTTCTCCCGCAGGGCCTGGATGAGCTGCCTGTCCACGGCGTCCATAGGTCCGATGCCTTTCATTGTTCAGCCGTCCCGCAAGTTTACGTGTAGAATCTAAGGCATGCAGGGGTGAAACCCTGCGAATCTCTCAAGATTCGCGAGATTTTCCCGCGAATCATCACCCGGCGAAGCTTCGCCGCATCGCCGTAGACACCTGTTTGGAGTGAGCGTCCCCGTGTACACGATCGAGATGGCCTACGCCCGTATGCGTGAGCTTCAGGAGCTGGCCGACCGCTCGCGTGCCCACCGGCCCACCACGGCGCGCCGCGCGGGTAAGAAGCCGTCCGCGAAGAAGCGCTAGCCCTTGATCCGGGGCGAGCCCGGCCGGGTGGCACCTGCGGGAGTACGTCATTCCGGCCGTGTGCCACGGCCCAGTTCTCCCACCCAGCGGCGGTACAGCCGGTGCGGCACCCCGGCCGCGTCCAGCGCCCGCCCGGCGACGAAGTCCACCAGATCCTGGATGTGCGTCGCCCCCGCGTAGAACGCCGGTGAGGCGGGCAGCACGACCGCGCCCGCCTCGTCCAGCGTCACGAGATGCCGCAGCGTCTGCCCGTTCAGCGGGGTCTCCCGGACGGCGACGACCAGCCGCCGCCCCTCCTTCAGCGTCACGCTCGCCGTGCGCTGCAACAGGTCCTTCGACAGGCCCAGCGCGACCCCGGCCACACACGCCGTGGACGCGGGCACGATCAGCATGCCGCGCGTCGGGTACGAGCCCGACGACGGACCGGCCGCGAGATCACCGGCGGCCCAGTGGCGTACGGCGTCCAGATCCGGTGCCGGGAAGGTGCCCGGCTTGCCGTCCGCGCCGCGCGTCAGCCACTCGCGCAGATCGTCCCGCCAGTGCGCGTCACGGAACGCGATGCCCGTCTCGTCGAGGAGGGTCAGCCGCGACGCGCGCGACACGATCAGGTCCACGCTCTCGCCCGCGGCGAGCAGGGCCCGCAGTACGGACGCGGCGTACGGGGTCCCCGAGGCGCCCGACACCCCCACGACCCAGGGCCGCCGCTCGCCCGGCCCGCGCCGCTCCCCTGTCTCCGTCTCGTGCTCCGTCTCCTGCTGCTCCACAGGTCCGAGCCTATCCGGCGTCCCGGGGGAGGGGATCGGGGGCCGAGGGGGCGGTGCCCTGATGGTCGACGGACTCGGTTACTCCGGACTCGGTTACTCCGGATTCGGGGGTGCGGCCGGGGACAGGGGCACGATCGCCTCGCTGGTGTGGACCAGGAAGGTCAGGGACTCCTGGAAGTACAGGGTGATGCTGGTCGCGTCGTGGGACAGGTAGCCGATGGACAGGTCCTGGCCGAGGCGCAGTTCGAAGTCGCCGCCGCGCGCCGAGAGCAGGAACGCGCCGTCGATCGCGGGCGCCCACACGATCTCGCCGTCGAGCAGCCGGGCCAGATGCTCGTGGATCGGGTACCCGTGGTCCGATGTCTCGCTGACGGCGGTGTACGCGTCGGCGCTCAGCGCGAGCGTGTACGGGCCGCCGACCCCGGCGAGCCGCAGCTCCGACACGGCCTGGCTGACCGCGTCCGGGTAGGCGCGGGCGTCCCCGGGGAGCACCAGCGGCGGGTTGGACGAGCTGGCGCGGATCCCGGTGATGCCCGCCGCCGAGTACCCCTCGAAGATCGCGCGGTCCTCGGCGAACGCGATCCGCCGGGCCGCCTCCTTGACCGGCTGCCAGTCCGCGTCCTGCGCACCCCGCTCCACGTCGTCCACCTGCTGCCGGTGCACGGTGAACGGAACCCGCAGCTCCACCATCGGATGGGCGATCCGGGTGTGCGCGACGACGTCCTCGGCGGGCGGTGCGACGGGCGTACGGTGCCCCGTGCCGACGGCGGCCAGCTCGGGCCCCGCCGCGTCCGGCACGTCCACGATGCGGCGCGCGGCGACATGGCGCTTGAACGTGCGCCGCGCCTCGTTCTCCAGATCGGCCCAGGCGGCGGCGGAGATCGGGGCGAGTTCGCGGTGCAGATTGTTCATGACAGCGCGCTCCTCTTCAGGTCGCCGATTCCGAGGGAGTCGTCGGCGGGGACGGGGATGGCGGGAGTGGCGGAGACGGGGGCGGGCTCGGAGACGGGGGCCGGCTCGAAGGCGGGCTCGGTGGTGGCTTCCTGTGCGGCGGACGCGCCGGGTGCGGGGGGCGGGTCGTCGAGGAAGTCGGCGGTCGGCGCGTAGAACAGGGTGCCGGTGACGGCGGTCGAGAAGTCCAGGATGCGGTCGTGCGTGGACGGCTCACGCCCCAGGAACATGTTCCGCAGCATCTCCTCGGTCACCTCCGGAGTCCGCGCGTACCCGATGAAGTACGTGCCGAACTCGCCCTGCCCCGGGCTGCCGAACGGCATGTTGTCGCGCAGGATCTTCCGCTCGGTGCCGTCGGGCTCGGTGATCGTGGTGAGGTCGACATGCGAACCGGGCGCGTCCAGCTCGACATTGGTGAGCTTCGTCCGCCCGATGATCTGCTCCTGCGCCTCGACCGGAAGCCCGTTCCAGCCGTCGAGATCGTGCACGTACTTCTGCACGACGACGTACGAGCCGCCCGCGAAGTCCGCGTCCTCGGCGCCGACGAGCGCGGCGTCGTCCGCCACCGGCCCGGTCGGGTTCTCGGTGCCGTCCACGAAGCCGAGCAGATCGCGGAAGTCGTAGTACGCGAAGCCCGTGACCTCGTCCCGGACGGTGACCGAGCCCCGCAGCCGCCGCATGATCTGCGCGGCCAGACCGAAACAGAGGTCCTGTCCGGTGGCCCGGATGTGGAAGAGCAGGTCACCCGGGGTGGCCGGGGCGTGGTGGCGGGCGCCCGTCAGCTCGGTGAAGGGGTGCAGCTCGGCCGGGCGCGGGCCGTCGAACAGCCGGTCCCACGCTGCGGATCCCACCCCGGCCACACAGCTCAGCCCGTCGTCGGGCCGTCCGAATCCAAGGGCGCGCACCAGCCCGGAGAGATCGGCGAACAGATCGCGTACGGCGTCCTCGCCGCCCGGGTCGACGGTGAGGACGAGAAAGTGTGCGGCCCTGGTCAGCGGGCCGAGGACGTCCTGCGGAACGGGTTCCGAGGTCGGCACGGTGGATCCTCCCGGTCTTCGTTCCGGCACGTCGGTCATTCCGGTCACTCATTCCGGTCATTACGGGAGGAACGCGTTCCGTACCGGACGGCACCAGCATGCCCGCAGCCGCCGGGGCCTGCATCCCGTACGCGGCACCGGACGGAACCGGACGGAACCGGCTGGAACCACGGCGGAGAGCCGGGCGTTGAGGAGGACAGGGACGGAAGAAGCGGGGCGGGGAGCCGGTCGAAGAGCGCGGGCGGAACGGGCGAGGGGAACGGGGAGGACACCGATGGCATACGACACACCGAGGCCGTACGGGCCGTACGGCACCCCGGGCGAGCGGCCGGGCGGCGGGCGGTTCCGTGGCGGGAGCGGCGGGACCGGCGGGAGCCTGCGCGGTGCGCGGGCGATGACGGCCGGCAAGGTGATGGTGGCCTGGGTGGCGCTGCTGTGGATCCTGGAGGGCGTCGACACGGCGACGAACCACGCCCTCGACACCTACGGCATCACACCGCGCCGCTTCACCGAGCTGCGGGACATCGTCCCCGCGGCGTTCCTGCACGGCAGCTGGGACCATGTGGCGTCCAACAGCGTGCCCCTGCTGGTCCTCGGCTTCATCGCCGCCCTCGCGGGGATACGGAGATTCGCCGCCGTCGTCGCCACGGTCATCGTGGTCAGCGGCCTCGGCGTCTGGCTGACGGCGCCGCCGAACACGGTGACGCTGGGCGCGTCCGGTGTGGTCTTCGGCCTCTTCGGCTATCTCCTGGTGCGCGGCTTCGTGGACCGCAGACCGCTGGACATCGTGGTGGGTGTGATCGTCGCCGCGATCTACGGCTCGATCCTGTGGGGCGTACTGCCGACGGACTCCGGTATCAGCTGGCAGGGCCATCTGTTCGGGCTGATCGGCGGCGTCCTCGCGGCCTTCGTGTTCCGACGGCCCCGGGAGATCCCGGCGGCACCGCGCACGGCACCTCCGTACATAACCTGACCGGCCGAACGGGCCACCGGACCCTCGGACCCTCGGACTCTCAGACCGTCAGACCGTCAGACCGCGCACCAGCAGGTCGAGCAGCGCGCACACGAACAGGGCGATCCCGATGAAGCCGTTCGTGGTGAAGAAGGCGCGGTTCAGGCGGGAGAGGTCGTGCGGGCGGACGATGGAGTGCTCGTAGAGGAACGCCACCGCGACGATCACGAGACCGAGCCAGAAGAAGAACCCGGCACCGGTCGCCAGCGCGTACCAGACGAACAGCGCCATGGTGATCACATGGCACACCCGGGCGCCGTACAGCGCGGCCGGAATACCGAAGCGGGCCGGGACCGACTTCACCCCGTGCGCGCGGTCGGCCTGGACGTCCTGGCTTCCGAAGATCAGGTCGAAGCCGCCGATCCAGATGCCGACGGCGAGTCCGAGGATCACCGCGTCCCAGTCCCAGGAACCGGTGATCGCGAGCCAGGCGCCGACCGGGCCCATGGCCTGGGCGATGCCGAGGATGGCGTGCGGGAAGTTCGTGAACCGCTTGCCGTAGGGGTAGACGACCATCGGGACGACCGCGATGGGCGCGAGGGCGAGACAGAGGGGGTTGAGCAGGGCGGCGGCGCCGAGGAAGAGGACGACGGCGACGAGGGCACCGGTCCACGCGGAGCGTACGGAGACGGCGCCGGTGACGATTTCGCGGCCGGCGGTGCGGGGGTTGCGGGCGTCGATCTCGCGGTCGATGATCCGGTTGCAGGCCATCGCGAAGGTCCGCAGCCCGACCATGGCGAGGGTGACGAGCAGGAGCCGGCCCCAGTGGATGTTCCGGTCCCACTGGAACATGGCGGTGAGGGCGGCGATATAGGCGAAGGGCAGCGCGAACACGGAGTGCTCGATCATGACGAGCCGCAGGAACGCCTTGACCCTGCTGTCCGGTGCGGCGGATCCCGATCCTCCGATGAGCCCTTCGGCGGCGGAACTCACAGGCCGTACTCCTTCCAGCGCCGGTCGACCGTGGCCGCCGTCTCCGGGTCCGGCAGGACCATGTCCGGCCAGCCGCCGTCACGCGTGTAGCCCTCCTCGGGCAGCTTCCTGGTGGCGTCGATTCCGGCCTTGCCGCCCCAGAACTGCTGGTAGGAGGAGTGGTCGAGGTGGTCGACGGGGCCTTCGACGACGGACAGGTCGCGGGCGTAGTCGACATTGCCGAGGGCGCGCCAGGCGACCTCGAACAGATCGTGCACGTCGCAGTCGGAGTCCACGACGACGATCAGCTTGGTCAGGGACATCATGTGGGCGCCCCAGATGGCGTGCATGACCTTCTGGGCGTGCTTCGGGTACTTCTTGTCGATCGAGACGATCGCGCAGTTGTGGAAGCCGCCGGCCTCGGGGAGGTGGTAGTCCACGATGTCCGGCACGACGATCTTGAGGAGGGGGAGGAAGAACCGTTCGGTGGCGCGGCCCAGGGGGCCGTCCTCCAGCGGGGGGCGGCCGACGACGGTCGACTGGAGGAGCGGGCGCTCGCGCATGGTGACGCAGTCGATGGTGAGCGCGGGGAAGGGTTCCTGCGGGGTGTAGAAGCCGGTGTGGTCGCCGAAGGGGCCTTCGGGGAGCGTCTCGCCGGGTTCGAGCCAGCCTTCCAGGACGACCTCGGCCTGGGCGGGGACCTGGAGCGGCACGGTCTTGCAGTCGACCATCTCGATGCGCTTGCCCTGGATGAAACCGGCGAAGAGGTATTCGTCGATGTCGCCGGGGAGGGGGGCGGTGGAGGCGTAGGTCACGGCGGGCGGGCAGCCGAAGGCGATGGCGACGGGCAGCTTCTCGCCCCGGCGGGCGGCGACCTGGTAGTGGTTGCGGCTGTCCTTGTGGATCTGCCAGTGCATGCCGATGGTGCGGCGGTCGTGGCGCTGGAGCCGGTAGAGCCCGAGGTTGCGGATGCCGGTGTCCGGGTCCTTGGTGTGGGTGAGGCCCAGATTGAAGAAGGAGCCGCCGTCCTGCGGCCAGGTGAACAGGGCGGGCAGCGCGTTCAGGTCGACGTCGTCACCGCGCAGCACCACCTCCTGCACGGGTCCGTCCTTGACCTTCTTCGGCGGTACGTGGGTCATGGCGCCGAGCTTGCCGAAGGCCTCGCGGACGCCGGTGAAGCCGTGCGGCAGCTCCGGCTTGAGGAGGCCGCCGATCCGGTCGCTGATCTCCGCGTACGACTTCAGGCCGAGGGCCTTGAGGAGGCGGCGGTCGGTTCCGAAGACGTTCATCGCCAGGGGCATCGAGGATCCCTTGACGTTCTCGAAGAGGAGCGCGGGGCCCTGGGCCTTGTTGACCCGGTCGACGATCTCCCCGACCTCCAGGTGCGGGTCGACTTCGACCTTGACTCGCTTGAGATCGCCCTCGCGTTCCAGTGCGCGGAGCAGGGACCGAAGATCGTCGTAAGCCATGCGGTCCAGTATCCGGTACCGGTTACCCTGGCCCCGTCACCGGGGCCGCGCTGCGGCCCACCGTCACATTCCGGGGGTTCGGACCACCATGCTCAGGCTGCTGCCCACTCTGCTGGTACTGGCGCTGTGGATCTACGCGTTCATCGACTGCCTGAACACACCGGAGGAAGAGGTCAAGCACCTTCCGAAGGTGGTGTGGGTGATCATCGTGCTGCTCTTCGGCACGGTGCTGATCGGCCCGATCGCCTGGCTGGTCACGGGCAAGGTCCGCAAGGCCCCCGCCGGCGGTGCGACGCCTTCGGAGTGGCACCGCAACCACCGCACGGAGTTCGTCGCCCCCGACGACAACCCGGACTTCCTGAACTCCCTCAAGGAGGAGAACAGGAAGGACGAGGCCCTGCTCAAGGACTGGGAGGCGGACCTCCGCCGCCGCGAGGACGACCTGCGCCGCAAGTCGGACACCCCGGAACCGGAGGACGACCCCAAGTCGTAGTGATCCGGGGGGGTCCGGCGGCGTGGGGGCCGCCCCCGCAGTACCGGTTTATACGCCTGCGTAAGAGTGCTTGCCCGTCACGAAGATGTTGACTCCGTAGTAGTTGAACAGCCAGCAGGCGAAGGCGATCAGGGCGAGGTAGGCGGCCTTGCGGCCCTTCCAGCCCGCTGTGGCTCGGGCGTGGAGGTAGCCCGCGTAGGCGACCCAGGTGATGAAGGACCAGGTCTCCTTGGGGTCCCAGCCCCAGTAGCGGCCCCACGCGTCGCCCGCCCAGATCGCGCCCGCGATGATCGTGAAGGTCCACAGCGGGAACACGGCGGCGTTCACGCGGTACGAGAACTTGTCGAGGGTCGCCGCCGCGGGCAGCCGCTCCAGGACCGACGTGGCGAACTTCCCGGGCTTCCCGCCGCTCACGAGCTTGTTCTCGTACGAGTCGCGGAACAGGTAGAGGACCGTGCTGACGGCGCCGACGTAGAAGACCGCGCCGCAGAAGATGGCCGTCGAGACGTGGATCCACAGCCAGTACGAGTGCAGCGCGGGCACGAGCTGGTCGCTGGAGGTGTAGAGGACGGTGACGGCGAGTCCGAGATCGAGCAGGACCGTGGTGATCAGCGGGAGCCCGATCCAGCGGACGTTCTTCTTCAGCAGGAGCAGGCTGAGGTAGACGCCGACGGCGACCGTGGTGAAGGTGATGTTGAACTCGTACATGTTGCCCCACGGCGCGCGCTGCACCGACAGGGCGCGGGTGACGACACCGCCCGCCTCGACGAGGAATCCGAGCGTGGTGAGCGAGACGGCGATCCGGCCGTAGAGGTCGCCCTGCGCGTCACCGCCCGACGCGCCGGGGCCGTCCGGCACGTCACGGGCGCCCGCGGCGGACCGGGTGACGACCTGGGGCCGCTCCAGAACGGTCGTACCGCCCGCGGACTTCACGGTCACGGCGGGCCCGGCACCGGCACCGGCCGCCTTGGCACCGGCCGCCTTGGCACCGGCGGCGGAGGCACCGGAGGCCGCGGTCAGCGCGGCGGCCGTACGGCCGACCTTGCTGCGGCTGCCGAAGAGCCACTCGGCCATGTGCGCGAAGAACGCCAGCAGGTAGACGGCCATCGCGGAGTAGATCAGCACATTGCTGATCTGCGCCAGGTTTTCGTTGGTTGCGGCGGCGAGAGTCACTTCTCTGCCCCTTCGACAGGTACGACTGGGGTGTCGGGGTCTGAGGCCGTGGGCGGGCTGCCCCCGGTCGAGGTGGGTGCCGTGGGTGCCGTGTCGTGCAGGGCACCGGCGAGTTCGGAGAGTTCCTCGGGCACCTTCGCGGACTCGCTGCGGCCGAGCCCGGCCATCTCGACGACGGTGACCCCGTCGGCTCCGGTGGTGGCCCGCACCCACACGCGGCGGCGCTGGATGAACAGGGACCCGGCGAGTCCGGCGATGGCGGCGAGCGCACCGCCGAGCGCCCAGCCGCTGCCGGGCTGACGGGTGATCTGGAAGCCGGCCCACTCCCGGATGTCCTTCTCGAAGGTGATCGAGCCGGCGCCGTTCGGCAGCTTCATGGTCTCGCCGGGCCGCAGCCGCGTCTTCAGCAGTTCGCCCTTGGAGTCCTTGAACTCCTTCAGTTTGGTCTTGTCGAGCTGGTACACGTTCTGCGGCAGGCCCGCGTCGACGCCGAGGGAGCCGTGGTACGCGGAGAGCGCGAGGACGGGGTAGTCGAGCGCCGGGAACTGGGAGAGCATCTGGCCCTGGCCGAAGCCCGCGAAGGTCGGCACGAAGAAGGCGTTGAAGCCGAGCTGTTCCTTCTTGCCGTTCTTGTCGCGGTAGCCGTCGAGCACCTTGACGGCGCCGGACGAGGTGACGTTGGAGTCCAGCGGCAGCAGCGGCACGGCCTGGCTGAAGACGACCTTGCCGCGGCCGTCGCGGACGGTGACGACGGGCGCGTACCCGTGGCTGACGAGGTAGACCTTGGAACCGTTGATCTCCAGCGGCTCGTTGACCTTGATCCGCCGCTTCTGCTCGGCGCCGTCGACGCCCTTGCTGTACGTGACGTCCGCCTGGTAAGTGCGCGGGGTGCCCTTGTTGGGGCCGCTGGGCTCGTAGGTGCCGTCGAACTTGTCGAGGCGGAAGCTGAACGGTTCCAGCTCGTCCGGTGTGAAGAGGTTGCCGGACTTGAAGTCGTCGTACTGGGTGAGCGTGTTGGAGAAGCCGTCGCCCTCCAGGATCAGCTTGTTGCCCTCGGACTTGAGGAGCTGGCCTGCGGCGAAGGCGATCAGCATCACGATCAGCGCGATATGGAAGATCAGGTTCCCGGCCTCGCGGAGGTAGCCCTTCTCGGCGGCGACGGCGTCCCCGGCGAGGTGCGCGCGGAAGCGGCGCCGCTTCAGCAGGGCGAGCGCGGCCTCGCGTACCCGCTCGGGTTCGGCGTCGGTGCGCCAGGTCGCGTAGGCGGGCAGCCGGGTCAGCCGGCGGGGGGCGCCCGGCGGACGGCCGCGGAGCTGGCCGACGAACTGCCAGGTGCGGGGCACGATGCAGCCGATGAGCGAGATGAACAGCAGGATGTAGATCGCCGAGAACCACACCGAGCCGTAGACGTGGAAGAGGCCGACCTTGTCGTAGAGCGGGCCGAGTATGTCGTGGTTCTTACGGAATTCGTCGACCCGGAAGTCGTCGGTGCCGCTCTGCGGGATGAGGGAGCCGGGGATCGCGGCGAGGGACAGGAGCAGCAGCAGGATCAGGGCGACCCGCATCGAGGTGAGCTGCCGCCAGAACCAGCGGCACCAGCCGATGACGCCGAGCGCGGGGAGGTTGGGGAGGCCGGGGCCCGACTCCTCGACGGGGGCGGTGGACAACTGCGAGGCGGCGGCGCCGAGATCGCGGTCGTCGGCGGCTGCCCGGTCGCGGTCCGTCGCGGAACCGGCGCGCTCGTCGTCCGTCGTCCTGATGTCGCTCATGGATCAGATCCCCACCGTGAAGCCGTTGGACCAGACCTGCATCTCCTGGACGATGCTGTCCCACGCGCCGGTCAGCAGCAGCAGCCCGGTCGCGATCATCATGCCGCCGCCGATCCGCATCACCCACACGTAGTGCCGCTTGACCCAGCCGAAGGCGCCGAGCGCCTTGCGGAAGGCGATCGCCGCGAGGACGAAGGGGAGGCCGAGGCCGAGGCAGTACGCGACCGTCAGTAGGGCCCCGCGGCCCGCGCTCGCCTGGTCCATCGCGAGCGCGTTCACGGAGGCGAGGGTCGGGCCCACGCAGGGGGCCCAGCCGATGCCGAAGAGGGCGCCGAGCACCGGGGCGCCCGCGAGCCCCGCGGCCGGCCGCTTGTGGAAGCGGAACTCACGCTGGGTCAGCCAGGGCATCAGGCCCAGGAAGAACACCCCGAGCAGCACCATCAGCACGCCGAGCACCTTCGACAGGGTCCGCTGGTGCTCCTGGAGCGTCTCGCCGAAGAAGCCGAACAGGGCGCCGCCGGAGACGAACACGACGGTGAAGCCGAGCACGAACAGTCCGGCGCCCGCCGCCATCCGCCCGCGCCGGGCCTCCGCCAGGTCGGTGCCGGAGACCCCGGTGACGTAGGAGAGGTAGCCGGGGACGAGGGGCAGGACGCAGGGCGAGAAGAAGGAGACGAGGCCGCCGAGCACCGCGATGGGCAGGGCGAGCAGCAGGGCCCCGTTCAGGACGGTCTGGTTCGGGTCGCCGGCCGCGGCGAGTGCGCTCACACCGATCACTTCTCCGCGATCAGCGGCTTGAGGATGGAGCGCAGCTTCTCCTCGCTGAGCGCCGACAGCGACCGGACGGCGATCCTGCCCTCGCGGTCGAGTACGACGGTGGAGGGGATCGACTGCGGGTTGAGCGTGCCCTTCGGGAAGCGGAGCATCAGCTTCCCCATGGGGTCGTAGAGGCTCGGGTAGGTGACGCCGAAGTTCTTCTCGAACTCCTTGGCCGGGGCCCTGTCGGTGTCACGGGTGTTGAGGCCGACGAACTCGACGCCCTGCGCCTTGGTCTCCTTGGAGACCTTGGCGAAGCCGGGCGCCTCCGCGCGGCAGGGCGGGCACCACGAGCCCCAGACATTGAGGACGACGATCTTCCCTCTGAGGTCCGTGACGTCGAGCTGCTTGCCCTCCAGGGTCTCGCCGTCGAGCTGCGGACCGCTCTTGCGGTCGGCCGCCTTGACGGTGGCGATGCCGTCGGCCCCGGTGACGTAGTTGGTGTTCCCCGAGCCCCCGGAGGTGCCGCCCGAGGCGCACGCGGTCAGGGCGAGCGCGGCGGTCGCGGCGCCGGCGGAGAGCAGGGCGGCGCGGCCACTACGGGTGTGACGGCTCTGGGGGGTGCGGCGGGCGGCACTCATGTGAAAAGTTTCGCATGCCCGTTTCGGGGATCTTCCGCACCCCCCTCGGGGGAGAAAAACCCCCTATCAGGTGGCACTTCCGGTGTCCGGGGACGTGCTGGTGCCCGTGCTCGATCCGCTCGCCGGGGTCTCCTTGAGGAAGGCGTTCCAGCCGCCCGCCGGCTCCTGCCCCACGTCGAGCGTGCGGAGCTTGGCAAGGACCTCGGGGCGCTGGACGTCCAGCCAGTCCACGAACTGCCGGAAGGAGACCAGCCGTACATCCTTCTTGCCCGCCATGTGCTTGAGCGCTCCCTCGACGGCATCCATATAGATACCGCCGTTCCACTCCTCGAAGTGGTTGCCTATGAAGAAGGGCGCCCGGTTGCTCTCGTACGCGCGGCGGAACCCCGCGATGTACGCCTTGGTCGCCTGCTCGCGCCAGCGCGGGTAGTTCGCCGGGGGTGCCTTGGTCGAACTCTGGGACTGGTTGGCGAGGATGTTGTAGTCCATCGACAGGACCTCGAACGTGTGGCCGGGGAACGGGATGCCCTGGAGTGGCAGATCCCACACACCGCCCTTCTTCTGCGGCCACTGCTGCCGGCCGCCCGGCGATGACGCGTCGTACCGCCAGCCCAGCGCGCGGGCCGTGGGCAGCAGCTTGTCCTGGCCGAGCAGACAGGGCGTACGGCCGCCGACGAGTTCCTTGTCGTAGTCGAAGGGCAGCGCGGGCAGATCGGTCCAGCCCGAGTTGGTACGCCAGTTCTTGACGAAGGACTTGGCCTGGTCGATCTCGTCGCGCCACTGCGCCGAGGTCCAGTTGCCGACGGAACCGCTGCCTCCGCAGAAGTGCCCGTTGAAATGCGTGCCGATCTCATGGCCGTCGAGCCAGGCGCGCCGGACGTTCTTCAGGGTGTCCTTGATATGGGCATCGGTGAGGTACCCGATATCCGAGGCACCCACCGGGTTGTTCGGCGGGCGATAGAGCCGCTTCTTCGACTCGGGCAGCAGATAGATCCCGGAGAGAAAGAAGGTCATGTGCGCTTCGTGATCCTCGGCGAGCTGGAGGAAACGCGGGAAGAGACCATTTCCGACTTCACCGGCCCCGTCCCAGGAAAAGACCACGAACTGCGGTGGAGTTTCACCGGGTTCGAGCGGAACGGGCTTCGCGGGCTGCTTCGGCTGCTTTCCGGTGTACGCGGTCGAGCCGTCCCCGAGCGGCTTCACCGGGTGACCCGTGGGGCTGGGCCTGCCCCCGCCACCGCCACCGCCCGGCCGGTCGCCGCCCCCGTGCCCGGCCCCCGTACCGGAACCGGAACCGTCGCTGGTGCATGCGGCGAGGCCGAGCGCGGCGGCGGCCCCCGCGCCGATCCCGAGCGCGCCCCGGCGGCTGAGCCCCCGCCGCCGGGCGCCGCCCTGTCCGGCACCACCTTGTCCGCTGCCGCCACCGCTTCCCCTACGGCTCCGGTCTCCCCCGCGGTCGATGTCCCGCATTCCGTCCGTCCCCTTTTTCGTCGCGCCCCGTCGTGGTCCGTCCATTCCTGATGAACGACTTGTCAGAGGGCGCGCAGAACCCGCGGGTTCCGAACACGGGAACATATGCCGGGGATTTTGCGGAGATATAACTCACCGCAAGGCAATACCTACGCTCCGAATGCTTTGTCCTTGCCCTTGACCGGCTTGGCGCCCGCCAGGAGATGGGACGGGACGAGGTCCCTCGCCGGTTCCGTGTAGCCGACCGAGACGAGGTGGTCGCCCTCGTAGGTGAAGGACGTCAGTGACGCGAGGGTGCACTGGCGGCGGCGCGGGTCGTGCCACAGCCTGCGCCCCTCCATGGCGCTGCGCACGATCCAGATGGGCAACTGGTGGCTCACGCACACCGCTTCGTGCCCCCGCGCCGCGTCACGCGCCGACTCCAGGGCCGCCGTCATCCGGGCGACCTGCTCGACATAGGGCTCGCCCCAGGACGGCCGGAACGGGTTGACCAGGTGCTTCCAGTTCCCCGGGCTGCGCAGGGCGCCGTCGCCGACGCCGAAGGTCTTGCCCTGGAAGACGTTGCCCGCCTCGATCAGCCGCTCGTCGCTCGCCACGTCGAGGCCGTGCGCCTTGGCGATCGGGGACGCCGTCTCCTGCGCGCGCTCCAGCGGCGAGGCGACGACATGGGTGATGTCGCGGGTCGCGAGGTGTTCGGCGACCCGGTCGGCCATCTGCCGCCCCAGCTCGGAGAGGTGGTAGTCGGGCAGCCGCCCGTAGAGCACCCCGTCCGGGTTGTGCACCTCGCCGTGGCGCATGACGTGCACGACGGTGCGCTCGGCCCCGCGCCCGGTTCTGGCCCTGTCGTTGCTCGCCCTGTCGTCGCTCATCCGGCGACCTCCGTGGCCTCCGTGGCCTCCGCGGCGGCGCGGGCGGCGGCCGGGAGGGCCGCGGCGATGCGCTCGATCGCCCGCTCGTCGTGCGCCGTCGACACGAACCACGACTCGAAGGCGGAGGGCGGCAGATAGACGCCCTGCGCGAGCATCGAGTGGAAGAACGCGGTGAACCGGAACGACTCCTGCCGCTTGGCGTCCTCGTAGTTCCGTACCGGGCTCTCCGTGAAGAACACCGAGAACATGTTGGAGGCGTTCTGCACCTGGTGCGCGACGCCCTCCTTGGTGAGCGCGTCCCCGACGAGCCCGCGGAGCCGGTCCGAGACGGCGTCGACCGTGGCGTACGCGGCCTCGTCGAGGAGGCGGAGCTGGGCGAGGCCGGCGGCGGTCGCGACCGGGTTCCCGGAGAGGGTGCCCGCCTGGTAGACCGGGCCGACCGGGGCGAGCGCGGCCATCACGTCGGCGCGCCCGCCGAACGCGGCGGCCGGGAATCCGCCGCCCATCACCTTGCCGAAGGTCATGAGGTCCGGCTCGACCCCGTCGACCCCGAACCAGCCCGCCCTCGACGTACGGAATCCGGTCATCACCTCGTCGGAGATGTACAGCGCGCCATGGTCACGGCAGAGCTGCTTCAGCCCGGCGTTGAACCCCTCGCCCGGCGGCACGACGCCCATGTTGCCGGGCGACGCCTCCGTGATGACGCAGGCGATCTCACCGGGGTGCGCGGCGAAGGCGGCACGGACCGCGTCGAGGTCGTTGTACGGGAGGACAACGGTGTCGCCGGCCTGCGCACCGGTGACCCCGGGCGTGTCCGGGAGCGCGAAGGTCGCGACGCCGGATCCGGCGGCGGCGAGCAGCGCGTCGACGTGACCGTGGTAGCACCCGGCGAACTTGATCACCTTGGCGCGGCCGGTGAACCCGCGCGCGAGGCGGATGGCGGACATCGTCGCCTCGGTGCCGCTGGACACCAGCCGGACCTGGGCGACCGGCGACACCCGGGCCACGATCTCCTCGGCGAGCGCGACCTCACCCTCACCGGGCGTACCGAACGACGTGCCGCGGGCGACGGCCTCCTGGACGGCGGCGATCACCTCGGGCCTGGCGTGGCCGAGGATCATCGGACCCCAGGAACACACCAGGTCCACGTACTCCCGGCCGTCGGCGTCGGTCAGATACGGGCCCGTGCCGGACACCATGAAACGGGGCGTACCGCCCACGGCGCGGAACGCGCGCACGGGAGAGTTCACGCCGCCGGGCGTCACTAGGGCCGCGCGGTCGAACAGCGTCTGTGAGGCAGGGGCTTCATATCGATAGGGCAGTTCGGTCATGACCTGCGACTTCTCCGACTCCGGGGGCGGGTGACCTCCCCAGGGTAGGTCAGTGCTCCGACACGGCCACGAGCGGAAGAGCGGTGACCGAGGAGTGGGAGGAGGAGCGGAAGGAAGCGCGGGGCGAAGGGTGGGGCGAAGGGGGGAGGAAGCGCGGGGGAAGCGGGGGCGGCGCGGCGGAAGAGGAACGGAAGATCTCGGCCACCGAACGGCGTACGAACGCCCGCGTCGCGCCACGACCGGGCCTCAGCACGCTCGCGTCTGCGAAACTGGGGCCTCGTAGCTGCGGCTTCGTACGGACAGCTCGCACAAGCCATGGCGTCGGAGGCTTCCGTCATCCTGCGGACAGGTGTTTCACCGCACGTTTCACCGCGCGGACGTGGGGGAGGTCACTGACACGATGATCGGGTTGCGCGGCCGGGGCCGCGCGCCTTAGAAAAGCAGTCGGGTGGAGATATGCATCGCGGTGGCGGACTGGGCGAGGGGACCGACGACCTGGGTCCCGGGCGTGCCCGGCGGGGAAGGCACCGGCGCGAAGCGGAGGCGGCGGGAGCGGCGGGAGCACATGTCCCGTCGGCACGGGGCGAGGCGGAGCGGGCACACGCGGGAAGCAGGAGTGGGCGGGTGGGGGTGACGTACAAATATTTCGGTGCCCCGGACGGCGCCACAGCGGCACGCGTGCCGATCTCGATGCGCCCCGAGGAGCTGGGCGGCGACGAACTCGGCATGGGCGGCATGTTCACCAAGATCAAGCCGGAGACGATGGCCGCGATGGTCCTCACGGGCATCGAGGGCATACCCCTGTACGAGGTCCCCCCGCTCGAACTGGTCGTGCTCCACCCGGACTACGCGGTGGTGAGGCTCCCCATGACCGTCGTCGACCCGCTGCGCGGCATCGGCGAGGAGGCCGTGGGCGCGGCGGCGTTCATCTGGTCCACGGTCCCGGACCGCGGCGGCCCCCGCGACGCGTTCAACGTCTACCAGCTCCTGCACGAGTGGCAGGATTTCAGCCACCGCCTGCACGAGGCGGGCCACCAGCCTTACTGCCTGGTCTGGCCCTGAGTTCCCGATTGCCTTGTCCGGCCCTGAGTTCCCGGGTCGGCCGGTTCAGTCCCGCGAGGCGTCCGGTGGCGGGACCGTGAAGCCGATCGTGGCTCCGCCGCCCTCCCGGGGGGACGCGAAGGCCCTGCCTCCGTGGGCCGTGGCCACGTCCTGGACGATCGACAGACCCAGGCCCGAGCCGGGCAGGCTGCGGGCGTCGGCGGCGCGGTAGAAGCGGTCGAAGACATGGGCGAGGTCGGAATCGGCTATGCCGGGCCCCCGGTCCCGTACCTCGACGCGGCCCCCTCCACGGGCGTCGGCCGTGACCACGATCTCGATCGGCGCGGTGCCGTCCCGGTCGAATTTGGCCGCGTTCTCCACCAGGTTCGACAGCGCGCGCTGGAGCGCGGCCGGGCGGCCGAAGACGACCGGGCCGCCGGACGGGCCCGCCGAGACGGTCACCGTGCGGCCCGTGCGGCGCCGCGCCAGGGCCGCGACGTCCTGCGCGATGTCCCCGAGCGCGACCTCCTCGGGCGGCTCGTCGTCCTGCTGGCCCGCCGCGAGGTCGACCAACTCGTTGACCAGGTCGGTCAGTTCCAGGGACTCCTGGGCCAGGTCCGCGACCAGTTCGTCCCGGGCCGCCGGGGGCAGCTCCTCGATACGGCGCAGCAGCGAGATGTTCGTCCGCAGCGAGGTCAGCGGGGTACGGAGTTCATGGCCCGCGTCCTGGACCAGGCGCCGCTGGTCCTCCTCGGAGCGGGCGAGGCGGCCCAGCATCCGGTCGAAGGAGCGCCCCAGGCGCCCCACCTCGTCCCGCCCGGCGACCGGCACGCGCGCGTCCAGGATGCCGGTACGGGCCACGTCCTCGGCGACGCCGGTGAGCCGCACCAGGCGCTCGGTGATGCGGCGCGCGAGCCACCAGCCGACGATCCCGGCGGCGAGGACGACCGCCAGGGCGAACAGCAAGGTGCGCTGCTGGAGGGTCTGGAGCAGGTCCTCGGTGTCGCTCAGCTCCTGCGCGACCTGCACCGCGCCCCGCCCGTCGCCGAGCGACACGGTCGCCAACCGGTACTGGCCGTCCCCGGCCTCCGCGTTCCCGCGCACCGTCACGCCCGCCTCGCGCGCGTTCGCCACGGAGCGCTCCCGCTCCCCGACCGGCAGCTCGGGGTTGCCCTTGTCGGCGACCCGGCCGGCCGGGCCGAGGATCTGGACATCGGTGCGGGCGGGCCGGAACAGCTCGTCGCGCGGGCCGTCGTGGTCCGGGTCGGTCGTGGTGAAGTCCTGCGAGTTGAGCGAGTTCTGCACCACCTGCTGGCGCAGATCCTGCACCACACCGTCGAACACGGTCTGCTGGTCGACCCGGACCAGCCGGGCCGCCGCGTCGTAGCTGAGGAACCCGACGAGCAGCGTCACGGCGGCGGCGACCGCCGCGAACGACACCGCGAAGGTCGTCCGCAGCGACGCCGGAGGCAGCCGCAGCCACCGGCGGACCCGGAATCGCGCGAGAACGGCGCTCAGACGCCCGCGGAACACGGCGTCAGCTCTCGCGCAGGACGTAGCCGACGCCCCGCACCGTGTGGATCAGGGCAGGCCGCTCCGGCTCGTCGACCTTGCGGCGCAGATAGCCCACGTACACCGCGAGGTTCTTGGAGCCGGGGCCGAAGTCGTAGCCCCAGATGCGGTCGTAGATGGTGGCGTGGTCGAGGACGATGCCCTCGTTGCGTACGAGGAGTTCCAGGAGGTCGAACTCGGTGCGGGTCAGCTCCAGCTCGCGGTCGCCCCGCCAGACGCGGCGGGCCTGCGGGTCGATCAGCAGATCGGCGGCCGTCACCTGCCCGGCCGCCGGGCCGCCGTGCCCCCCGCCCGGATCACCCGACGGACCACCGGCTCCCTGACCCGCTCCCTGACCGGCACCGAGCGCGGAGGAACCCGTACCGGACGCAGTACTGATGGTGCCCGGCCCCGGACCCTCCCCACCGGACCCCGTACCGCCCCCGAAGCCTCCGCCGTCGCCCGTCCGCCGCAGCAGCGCCCGGAGCCGGGCGAACACCTCTTCGATGTCGAACGGTTTTACTACGTAGTCATCCGCTCCCGCGTCCAGACCCGCGATCCGGTCGGCGGTCTCCACGCGCGCGGTGAGCATCAGAATCGGCGTGCGGTCCCCCTCCGCGCGCAGGACACGGCACACCTGGAGCCCGTCGATCCCGGGCATCATCACGTCCAGGACGAGGACGTCGGCACCGTGCGTGTGGGCGCGCGCGAGGGCCGCGATCCCGTCGGCCACCGCGGTCACCTCGTAACCCTCCAGCGTCAGCGCGCGTTCCAGGGAATGGCGGATGGCACGGTCGTCCTCGGCGAGCAGCACAGTGTGGGGCACTCCCCCAGTGTGCCTACCCACGCGCGTCGCACGACCTGGCCGGCGCCCCAGCGGTGGTCTTCTTACCCGGCTCTCACCCGGGCCGGATGGTCGGCTTACCTCGCCCGGCCAGTCTGAGCCCGTACATACGCCGGGGGGTTCCGCGGGGGCCTGCCACACACAGGCCGTATGACGAGACGCGGAAGCCCCGGGAGGACATCGCGTGAAACCGCCGGAGGACGTGCAGGGACGCGGGCAGGACGACCCCGACCACACCCAGTCGACCGAGCCCACCGAGGACCCCGCATGAAGATCGTGTTCCTGCTCCACAACGCGTACGCGATCGGCGGGACCGTGCGGACGACCCTCAACCTCGCCGCCGCCTTCGCCGAGCGCCACGAGGTCGAGATCGTCTCGATGATGCGGCACCGCGAGGACCCCCGTTTCGGCGTCGACGCGCGCGTGGGACTCGTTCCGCTGGTCGACACCCGGGTGGGCAGCCAGGACTCGCGGTACGGGGCGTTCGCCGAGCCGGCCCGCGACTTCCCCGAGGAGGACAAGCGCCACCGCCAGTACAACCGGCTCATCGACATCCGCGTCCGCGAGTACCTGGAGCGTTGCGACGCAGACGTCGTCATCGGGACGCGCCCCGGCGTCAACGTCTACCTGGCGCTCTTCGGCCCCCGCCGCGCCCTGCGCGTCGCCCAGGAGCACCTGCGGCACGACGCCCACAGCAAGCAGCTCCGCGCGGTGCTCGCCCGGCACTACCGCACCCTGGACGCCGTCGTCACCATGACGGGCGCGGACGCGGAGGTGTACCGCGCGCGGATGCCGCTGCCGGGCGTCCCAGTGCAGTCCGTACCGAACATCGTGCCCGCGCCCCGCGACTGCCCGCCGTCCGACGGCTCGGCGCCGGTGATCGCGGCGGCGGGCCGGCTGGTCCGTGGGAAGCGTTTCGACCTGCTGATCGAGGCGTTCTCGGCGGTCGCCGCGAAGCAGCCCGACTGGCGGCTGCGGATCTACGGCGGCGGTGAGGACCGCGACCGGCTCCAGAGCCTCATCGACGGCCTCGGCCTCGACGCGCACGCGACCCTCATGGGCGCGCACTCCCCCATCGAGCCGCAGTTCGCGCAGGCGTCGCTCGTGGTGAGCGCGTCCGACGCCGAGTCGTTCGGGATGACCCTGGTCGAGGCGATGCGCTGCGGGGTGCCCGTGATCAGCACGGACTGCCCGCTCGGACCCGCCGAGATCATCCGCGACGGGGTCGACGGACGGCTCGTACCGGTCGGGGACGCCCAGGCGCTCGCCGAGGCGATGCTCGAACTGATCGACGACGGCGGCAACCGGCGCGCGATGGGCGCGGCGGCCCTGGAGAGCGCCCGCCGCTACGACCCGGACCCGATCGTCGGCCGCTACGAACTCCTCTTCGACGAGCTGCGGTCGACCCGGCTGCGCCGCTCCTGGCTGCGGACCAGCCACCGGTACTCGGCCTCGCTGCGCCGCCGTCGGCGCGCGCTCCTCCGCGCCGCCCGCGCGCTGCGCCGCCCCCGTCCCGAAACCCCGACCACCGCCCGTCGGAGCACCACCCGACGGGCATGAGCGCAGACGTCCCGTACGGAGAACCGCCTGACGGATGGCGGGCCCCCCGTACGGGCCGCCCGGGAGCCCCGTACCCGGGCACCCGGTCCCTGCCGGCCGGCCGCAGGTCCTCCTCGGCTCCGGTCCGGCCGGCAGGCACCGGCGTGGAAAGGGGGCGGGCCGACTTGAGCAGACGGTGGCGACCCGCCCCCCGCTCCACCGAAGCCGACAGCGGGTCCGCTCCCGGCGGGTCCGCTCCCCCCGGGTCCACGGCTGCCGGAACCGCCGTCCTGGGGCGCGCGGCACCCTTCGCGGGCCCCGACCGCGCAAACCCCTGGCGCCCCGACCGCGTCCCCTGGCTCGGGCTCGTGGCCTGCGCGTACGCGCTGCTCCAGCTCGTGCTCGTCGTACCGCGGCTCACCGGGGCGCTCGGCTGGGACGAGAGCGTGTACGTCTCGCAGGTCGACCCCCGCCACCCCGCCGCCTGGTTCAGCGCACCGCGCTCCCGGGGCACCAGCTTCCTGGTCACGCCCCTCGTCACGGCGACCCCGTCCGTCACGGCCCTGCGGATCGCGCTCGCGCTCGGCGCGGCGGCGGCGCTGTACGGCGCGTTCCGGGTCTGGCGGCGGCTGATCGGACCGGGCACCGCGGCGCTCGCGGCGCTGCTCTTCGCGGGCCTGTGGACGACGCAGTTGTACGGGCCCCAGGCGATGCCCAATGTGTGGGTGGCCCTGGCGTCGGTGGCCGCGGTCGGCTGGTTCCTGCGGCTGCCGGGTCACCCGCGCGCGGGGTGGTGGCTTGCCGGGTCGCTCGCGGTGGTGGCCCTGTTCCGGATCCATGACGCGGCCTGGCTGGGCCTGCCCCTGTTGCTGACGGCGGCCCTCGTCCGCGCCCGGCGCCGGGCCCTGCCGTATCTGATCGGCGGCCTCGCGATCGGCGCGGTGCCCTGGGTTGTCGAGGCCTACGCGCGCTGGGGCTCGATCCCGGAGCGACTGCGGGTGGCCGGCGCCACCGAGGGCGGCATGGGGCCGCACCTCAACGTGGGCAACGCCTGGCGCGCGCTGGACGGGCCCATGCTCTGCCGCCCCTGCACCGGGGAGCCGTTTCCGCCGGTCGGCGTCTCCCTGTGGTGGCTGAGCCTGCCGGTCCTCGCGGCCCTCGCGGTCGGCCTGACGCTGCGCGACCACCGCCGGACCGGCCGGACCGGCCGGAAAGGTGACGGCACGCGCGCGGGGGTGACACTGCTCCCGCTGGCCTGCGCCGCGAGCATGGCGGTGCCCTATGTGCTCCTGATCGGTTACGCGGCGCCCCGCTTCCTGCTGCCGGTGTACGCCTTGGCCGCACCGCCGGTCGCGGCGCTCGCGGTCCGGGGCGTACGGCGGTACGGGCGGCCCGCGGGTCTGATGGTGCTGCTGTTCGTGGTCGCCCAACTGGCCTCGCAGGCGGCCGTCACGGACCGGCTCGCGCCGCGCACGGCGGCTGTCGACCAGCGGTACCGTGCGGCGGCCGACGGTCTGCGCGCCCTGGGTCTGACCCCGCCCTGCCTGGTCACCGGGGACCGCGCCCTGCCGGTGGCGTACCACGCGGGGTGCGCGTCGGCGCAGATCAGCGGCAACAACGTCTCCGTGACCCGGGCCGAGTTGCTGCGCATGATCCCCCGGCAGCCGACCGCGGTTCTCACGGTCGGCGGCGAACGGCCTCCGTCGTACGCGCGCGACTGGACGCCGTATCCGCTGCCGGGCAGTGGGGGGTTGACGGCGTGGCGGGCGGCGGGCAGGTAGTCGGGCGGTGCGCGGCAGGGTGCGCCGGAGGGGGCTCCAGGGGTCCTAGAGAGCGCGTAGAGCGGCTAGTTGCTGCTCGAAGGGGATGACGGTCAGTCCGGGGGTTTTCGGGGCTGTGGGGGCCGCTGAGGCGGTTGGGGGTGCCGTGGGGGCTGTCCCGGTCGCCGGTTCGGGCGTCGTGGTGGCGGGTGCGGTGGCGGGTGCGGTGAGGGTCACCAGTTCGCGCGCGGCGCGGTCGATCCGCTCGGCGAGGCCTTCGGCGCCCCAGTCCTCGGACGCCGCGTACACGGCCGTCGGCACGACGACCGCCCGCAGATACGCGAACAGCGGGCGCAGCGCGTGCTCCAGGACCAGCGAGTGACGGCCGGTGCCGCCGGTGGCGGCGGCGAGGACCGGCTTCCCGGTCAGCGCGTCCTTGTCGATCACGTCGAAGAACGACTTGAACAGCCCGCTGTACGAGGCCGAGAACACCGGTGTCACGGCGATCAGGGCGTCCGCGCCTGTGACCTCGTCCAGCACATCGCTCAGCGCGGGCCCGGGGAATCCGGTGACGAGGTGGTGCGCGATCTCGACGGCGAGGTCACGCAGTTCGACCACGCGCACTTCGGTGCCGGGGGCCTGCCGCACGACCGCCTCGGTGAGACGGTCGGCGAGCAGACGGGTGGACGAGGGGACGCTCAGCCCCGCCGACACGACGACGAGCTTCATGCGGTGGTCACCTCCTGCCGGTCCTGCCGGCCTTCTGCGGTCCGGGCTTCCGTGTCGCGGGCGGCGAGGCGGGACGCGTGGGTCGGGGCGTCCGGCACACCGGCCGGGCGGTTCTTGGCGAACTCCTCGCGCAGCACCGGCACGACCTCCTCGCCGAGCAGGTCGATCTGCTCAAGGACCGACTTCAGCGGCAGTCCCGCGTGGTCCACGAGGAACAACTGGCGCTGGTAGTCACCGGCGTACTCGCGGAACGACAGCGTCTTCTCGACGACCTCCTGCGGCGAGCCCACGGTCAGCGGGGTCTGGCGGCTGAACTCCTCCAGGGACGGGCCGTGCCCGTAGACCGGCGCGTTGTCGAAGTACGGGCGGAACTCCCGTACCGCGTCCTGCGAGTTGCGGCGCATGAACACCTGGCCGCCGAGGCCGACAACGGCCTGCTCGGGGGCGCCGTGGCCGTAGTGCGCGTACCGCTCGCGGTACAGCTCGACCATCTTCCGAGTGTGGTCCTTCGGCCAGAAGATGTTGTTGTGAAAGAAGCCGTCGCCGTAGTACGCGGCCTGTTCGGCGATCTCCGGGGAGCGGATGGAGCCGTGCCAGACGAACGGCGGCAGCCCGTCCAGGGGGCGCGGGGTCGACGTGAACGACTGGAGCGGCGTACGGAACTTGCCGTCCCAGGTGACGACGTCCTCGCGCCACAGGCGGTGCAGCAGCGCGTAGTTCTCGACGGCGAGCGCGATGCCCTGGCGGATGTCCTTGCCGAACCAGGGGTAGACCGGGCCGGTGTTGCCGCGGCCCATCATCACGTCGACGCGGCCGTTCGCGAGGTGCTGGAGCATCGCGAAGTCCTCGGCGATCTTCACCGGGTCGTTCGTCGTGATCAGGGTGGTGGAGGTGGACAGCACCAGCTTCTCGGTACGGGCGGCGATCCAGCCGAGCATCGTCGTCGGCGAGGAGGGCACGAAGGGCGGGTTGTGGTGCTCGCCCGTCGCGAAGACGTCGAGACCGACCTCCTCGGCCTTCTCCGCGATCGCGACCATGGCCTTGATCCGCTCGTGCTCGGTCGGGACACGCCCGGTCGTCGGATCGGCCGTGACGTCCCCGACGCTGAAGATCCCGAACTGCATGCCGCTCATCCTCCGAGGTTTTTGTTGACGCTTCAATTACATGGGGGAACGGTACCCCGGGGTGGGGTATTCCCGCGAGTGGTCGGGGGGCGCGGGGGGCTGCCGGGGGGTGCGCGGGGTGGGACGTGCTCGCGCGCGTGGGGGGGTGTCGCGTTTCTTCAAGCCCCGCGCGCGGGTGCCCCCCTACCGTCGCCGTATGAGCGACCTCGACGATCTCCGGGCCACCACCCCGTCCGCCCCTGGCGCACCGCCCCTGGGGGACCTTCTGCGGGCATCCGGCGCGCAGGCGGTGCCCCTGGTCCGTGCGCTGCGGGACGACGGGCTGAGCGACCCGACGCCCTGCGCCGACTACGACGTACGGTCCCTGGTGAACCACCTCTTCCATGTGGTCACGCAGTTCACCGAGCTGGCCCGGAAGGGGCAGTCCGACTTCACGGTCACTCCGGACTACGTGGCCCAGGGCGAGGACGGAGACGGCGGCGACGACTGGCGCGAACGGTTCGCCACCGCCGTCGACACTCTGGTGGACGCCTGGTCCGCGCCCGGCGCCGAGGAGGGCACCACCGGGGCGATGGACATGCCCGCGCGGACCGTGGGCTGCATGGTCCTGCTCGACCTCACAGTGCATGTGTGGGACCTCGCGCGCGCGACGGGTACCGAGTACCGGCCCGACCCGCAGGACACCGGCGTGGTCGACACCCTCACCGGCGCGGTCGCCGGGCTCGCGCCGACCGCGCGCGCGATGGGTATGTTCGCCGACCCGGTGCCCGTGGCGGCCGACGCCTCCGCCTTCGACCTGCTGCTCGGCACCACGGGCCGCGACCCGCACTGGCAGCGCCCCTGATCCGGCACACGGCCCGTGCCGGCGCGATGTCGGCGGTCCCGATGTCAGTGGCCCGATTTACGATCGGCTCATGGCACCGCCACGCCGGGACACCAAGGGCATCGTCGACGCACGCGAGCTGTTCGCGCGCGTGGACTTCCGCCGCCGTGAACCCGCCGAGGCGCTGCGCCCGTACCTGGAGCACTACTGGCTGATCGACTGGGACCTGACCGAGCCCTACGCGTCGAACGTCGTGCCGCACCCCTCCGTGAACCTGGTCTTCCAGCGGTACACGGGCACCGCGCCCTTCGGTGAGGTGGCCGGCATCGACCCGCACCTGTTCACGAAGAAGCTGGAGCACCGGGGGCGGGTCTGCGGGATCACCTTCCGCGCGGGCGGCTTCCGCCCGTTCGCGCCGGGCCGGGCGGTGGCGGAGTGGACCGGGCGGTACGTACCCCTCGGCGAGGCGTTCCCCGACCGGGCGGACGCGATGGCCGCGGCCGTCGGCCTGGTCCTCGGTCCGGACGACGAGGACGCGCGCGTGGCGGCGCTCGACGCCTTCCTGCTCACCCTCGGACCGCACGGCCGGGGACCCGAACCCGATCAGCAGGCCGACCTCGCGATGACCCTGGCCGACCGCATCCGCACGGACCCGGCGATCCGGCGCGTGAGCGAGTTCGCGGAGGCCGAGGGGATGTCCGTGCGCGCGATGCAGCGGCTCTTCGCCGAGTACGTCGGGGTGGGGCCGAAGTGGATCATCCTGCGGCGCCGGATCCACGAGGCACTGGAGCGCGCCGAGACCCGGTCCGACGTCGACTGGGCCGGCCTCGCCGCCGACCTCGGCTATGCCGACCAGGCCCATCTCGTACGGGACTTCACGGCGACGGTGGGGGTGCCGCCGACGGCGTACGCACCGGGGGCGAACCGGCGCTGACCGGAACCGGGTCCGGGGCCGTTGTCAGTGGTGCCGCCTACCGTGGGGGGATGGACAGCGACACGACTCTCCCGGTGCGGCTGGAGCCCTGGTCGGAGGCCGACTTCGACCTGCTCGTGCGGAACAACGCGCCGGAGATGACCGAGCATCTGGGCGGCCCCGAGACCGAGGAGCAGGTGGCCGACCGGCACCGCCGCTATCTGGCCATGGACGGCGCGGGCGGCCTGATGTACCGGATAGCCCTCGGCGCGGCGGACACCGAGGGCGGCCGGGCCGGCACGGCGGACGCCGTCGGCGCGATCGGTTACTGGGAGCGGGAGTGGGCCGGGCAGCCCGCGTGGGAGACGGGCTGGGGCGTCCTGTCCGAGTTCCAGGGCCGGGGCATCGCGGCGGCTGCGGCCCGGCTCGTCGTGGCGCGCGCCCGTGAGAACGGCCGCCGCCGCACTCTGCACGCCTTCCCGTCCCAGGACCACCCCGCGTCCAACGGCGTCTGCCGCAAGGCCGGTTTCACGCTGATCGGCCCGAGCGACTTCGAGTACCCGAAGGGGCACTGGATACGGGTCAACGACTGGCGGGTGGATCTGACGCGGCCCTGACCGGTGGACGTCGGGACGTCGGGACGTCGGGACGTCGGCTAGGGGATCAGCACCAGCTTGCCGCGCAGGCCGCCCTCGGCCAGCCGGGCGTGCGCCTTTGCGGCGTCGTCCAAGGCATAAGTTCCGGCCACGCGGGGCGTCAGGGCGCCCTCGTCCACGAGTGCCACCAGCTCGGCCAGCCGCGCCCCGTCCGCGGCGACCGCGACGGCCGTCGACCGGACACCCCGTACCGGCGCGGGCGCCTGACCCGGGATGACGCCCACGTGGACACCGCCGTCGCGCACCGCGGCCAGTGCGGCGTCGCCGATGAAGGCGGCGTCCAGGACGGCGTCCACACTGCCGGGCTCCACCGGGAGCGCGGACGTGTCCGCGCGGGCGGCGTCCCGGGACACGAAGTGCGCCGCCCCGAAGCCCCGGACGAGCGTGGCGTCCGCGGTGCCCGCCAGCCCTGTCACGGTCACGCCCTGACGGGACGCGAGCTGGACCGCGTAACCGCCGACCGCGCCCGCCGCGCCCGTCACCAGCAGGCTCTGGCCGGGCTTCAGGTCGAGCAGATCCAGGGCCTGGGCGGCGGTGAGGGCGTTGAGCGGCACTGTGGCCGCGTGGACGGTGTCCACGGATGTGGGGGCGCCGGCCACCGCCGACGCGTCCACGACCACGTACTCGGCGTGGGCGCCGAGCGGGCGGACCGTGCCGTAGGACAGGGCGACCACGCGGTCGCCGACGGCCCAACCGGTACCGGCCGACACCGCGTCCACCACCCCGGCGACGTCCCAGCCAAGGCCGACGGTCTCGCCCGCACCCCCGAAGCCGCCTGCCCGCACCCCGGCGTCCACCGGGTTGAGGGCGGAGGCCCCGACCTTGATCCGTATCTGCCCGGGGCCGGGCTCGGGCACCGGGGTCTCCACGACCCGTACGGCGTCCGGACCACCGAATTCCGACACGACGACGGCGCGCATGACAGCACTCGTGACACTCATGACAGCTCTCCCTGAGGAACGGAAACGAAGAGATCGGGTGCGCTTTCTGAAGAGATGCGCTTTCCGATCCGCAGTGACAACCCTAGGAAGAGCAACTATCTTCTGGTAAGTAGGCACTTCCAGGTGCCTACGTCACCCGGAGGTGAGCCCATGGCCACGACGACGGCAGCCGCGCGGCGGGCGCGGGCCCGCGTCGAGTACGACGCGTTCCTGAAGAGCTGTCCGACCAACCAGCTGCTCGACCGGATCAGCGACAAGTGGGTCAGCCTGATCGTCAGCGCGCTCGCGCCGGGGCCCCTGCGGTACAGCGAGCTGAACCGCACGATCGCCGGGGTGAGCCCCAAGATGCTGACGCAGACGCTGCGTTCGCTGGAGCGCGACGGCATCCTCACGCGCGCGGTGACCCCGTCCGTCCCGGTGCGCGTCGACTACACGCTCACCCCGCTCGGCCTCAGCCTGAGCCACCTGCTGTCCGCCGTGAAGGAGTGGGCGGAGACCCATATCGAGCAGGTGCACGAGGCACGGGAGCGGCACGACGCGGAGGCTCAGGCGGCGGGGGCGGGCGCGGGGGCGGCTCAGAAGGAGTAGACATCCCCTGTGTCCAGGACAAGAACCTCGTGTCGGTTGTTGTCCGGGTTGACGTCCCTCGCGCCGCCGTTCCAAAGGGTGTCGATACGTACGGAGACCTCGGACCGCAGCCCCTTCAGGCGTACGGGCACGACGATCTCCTCGCCCCGGCTGCCCGCGGCGAGCGCACCCGTCCGGCACAGCACCGTCGTACGCGCCGACCGCACACAGGCCGCGGGAAGTTCCTGGCGGTCGACGAGCGGCACCGACCAGACCAGCCGCAGGGTGGTGTCGCCGACGTCGGACGGGCCGTAGTTGTGGGGCGTGAGCCGGACGGTGATACGGCCGTCGGCGAGGGAGAGGGTGCCGTGCTGGGCGATGTCCGCCTCGTGCGGGTCGACGGAGGACGGCGGCCCCGCCGGCAGCGGGGCGGGGCCGGGCGCCGGGGCCTGGGCACCGGACGACACCCGGGGCACCGGAATCGGCGCCGCCGCCCCGACGAGGAGCCCGACCACCGCCACGGCGACCCCGCCCCGAAGAACCCGAACCCGCCGCCCCGCCCCTTCCGCACACTCACCAACACACGCACGCACACGCTGCCGCACACACTCACGCATCGTCATGGCCACTCACTCCACCCACTCCGTACCCCTACGCATACGCACACACGAGATCTTCACATCACCCGATGTATCCCCCACATCACGCTCCGCAGGCACCGCCCATCAGGTGACCGTCGGATGGCCCTGGTCAACCGGGCGAATCGACGACCATGGCAGGCTGCGCCCATGCTCGTAGCCCGCTCCGTGATCCTTTTCGTCATCGCCGCCCTGTTCGAGATCGGCGGTGCCTGGCTGGTCTGGCAAGGCGTGCGGGAACACCGTGGCTGGCTGTGGATCGGCGCGGGCGTCATCGCGCTCGGGATCTACGGCTTCGCGGCCACCCTCCAGCCCGACGCCGAGTTCGGGCGGATCCTCGCGGCGTACGGGGGCGTGTTCGTGGCCGGCTCGCTCGTCTGGGGCGTCGTCGCCGACGGCTACCGGCCCGACCGCTACGACGTCACGGGCGCGCTGATCTGCCTCGCGGGCGTGGCGGTGATCATGTACGGGCCCCGGGGCGGCCAGTGAGGGTCGGCCTATCCTGACGGAACCGAGCCCGCCCGTACGCACCGCCTCCGGAGGAACCCCGCATGACCGCCCCGCAGGACGCGCCCGCGACCCAGCCCGCCACCGACCGCGTCGCCGTCGTCACCGGCGCGAGCAGCGGAATCGGCGCCGCCACCGCGCGGCAGCTCGCGGCGACCGGGCTGCACGTCGTCCTCACCGCCCGCCGCAAGGACCGTGTCGAGGCGCTGGCGGCGGAGCTGACGGCGGCCGGGCACCGGGCCACGGCGTACGCGCTCGACGTGACGGACCGGGCGGCGGTGCACGCGTTCGCGGCGACCCTCGACCACTGCGAGGTGCTGGTCAACAACGCGGGCGGCGCGCTCGGCGCGGACCCGGTGGCGACCGGCGACCCGGAGGACTGGCGGCGGATGTACGAGACCAATGTGCTCGGCACCCTCCACGTCACCCAGGCGCTGCTGCCCGCACTGACCGCGAGCGGCGACGGCACCGTGGTGATCCTGTCCTCGACGGCGGCCCTCGCGACCTACGAGGGCGGCGCCGGATACGTGGCGGCGAAGCACGCGGAACACGTACTCGCCGAGACCCTGCGCCTGGAGATCGTCGGCCAGCCGGTCCGGGTGATCGAGGTGGCCCCGGGCATGGTGAAGACGGACGAGTTCGCGACGACCCGGTTCCACGGGGACGTCGAGAGGGCGGCCAAGGTCTACGAGGGCGTGGCCGAGCCCCTGACCGCCGACGACGTGGCCGACACCATCACCTGGGCGATCACCCGCCCCGCCCACGTCAACATCGACCTCCTGGTGGTCCGCCCAAGGGCCCAGGCATCCAACACCAAGGTCCATCGCACCCGATGACCGCCGTATGCCCCCGTACGACCCCCGCAGGCGTCAGCCCTTCACGCAGATGACCTGCTTCAGCTTCGCCACGACCTCCACCAGGTCGCTCTGCTGCTCCATCACCTGCTCGATCGGCTTGTACGCGGCCGGGATCTCGTCCACGACGCCCGAGTCCTTACGGCACTCGACGCCCCGCGTCTGCTCCTCCAGGTCCTTCGTCGAGAAGCGGCGCTTGGCGGCGCCCCGGCTCATCCGCCGGCCCGCGCCGTGCGACGCCGAGTTGAACGCCTTCTCGTTGCCGAGGCCCTTCACGATGTACGAGCCGGTGCCCATCGAGCCCGGGATGATTCCGTACTCCCCGGAGCCCGCGCGGATCGCGCCCTTCCGCGTGACCAGCAGGTCCATGCCCTCGTACCGCTCCTCCGCCACATAGTTGTGGTGGCAGGAGATCTCCGGCTCGAAGGTCACCTTGGCCTTCTTGAACTCCCGGCGAATCACGTCCTGCGAGAGGGCCATCATGATCGCGCGGTTGTGCCGTGCGTACTCCTGGGCCCAGAACAGGTCGTTGCGGTAGGCGGCCATCTGCGGGGTCTGGGCGACGAACACGGCGAGGTCCCGGTCCACCAGCCCCTGGTTGTGCGGCAGTTGCTGCGCCACACCGATGTGGTGATCCGCCAGCTCCTTGCCGATGTTCCGCGATCCGGAGTGCAGCATAATCCAGACATTGTCGACTGAATCTATACAAAACTCCCAGAAGTGGTTGCCCGATCCCAGTGTTCCCATCTGCTTCACAGCCCGTCCCTCGCGGAACTTCACCGCGTCCGCCACGCCCGCGAAGCGGGACCAGAAGTCCGTCCAGCCCGCCGTGGCGAACCCGTGGAAGCGGGTCGGGTCGATCGCGCTGTCGTGCATGCCTCGGCCCACCGGAATCGTCTGCTCGATCTTCGAGCGGAGGCGGGACAGGTCGCCCGGCAGATCGTTCGCCGTCAGGGACGTCCGTACCGCCGACATTCCGCAGCCGATGTCCACGCCGACCGCCGCCGGGCACACCGCGTCGCGCATCGCGATCACCGAACCGACCGTGGCACCCTTGCCGAAGTGCACGTCCGGCATCACCGCGAGGCCCTTGATCCACGGCAGCGTCGCCACGTTCTGGAGCTGGCGCAGCGCGCCGTCCTCGACGGACGCCGGATCCGCCCACATCCGGATGGGTACCCGCGCACCCGGAACCTCTACATACGACATAGCGTCCTCATTCCCCCGTAATCGTTCAAAAGTCTGTAAGCGCAAATACCGGAGCCAAGGTCGTCGAATGGGATGACGGACCGGCGTCCACGGCCGTGCGTGCGATACACATTGTGGCGACAGGGCCCAGGTCGGCAGCAAACGAATAATCAGGTCGGCGGGCCAGGCGGCCCCCGTCGAGAGGAGCCATCACCGTGCAGCGGAAGGCGTACGTCCCGGGCGTCGTGGCGCTCCTCGCGGCCCTGCTCGCCGGGTGTACCGGCGGTTCGGGCGGGGGTGACCCGGCGACCGACGCCAAGCCGGGCGACCCCAGCGCGACGGTTCCCGCGGCGGCGCCCGGCAAATACCGCACCCTCCCCGAGCCCTGCGGCGCCGTCGACCACGGCACCCTCGACTCCCTCCTGCCCGGCATCCGGCAGCTCACGGACGAGGACCAGCGCGCGAAGGCGTACGAGGGCGCGGCCACGACGACGTACGACACCGACCGGCGCGTCGGCTGCCGCTGGAAGGTCGAGGCGGCGGGCGCCACGCACCATCTCCTGGTCGACTTCGAGCGTGTCGTCTCCTATGACCGCGCGGTCAGCGACGACACCCGCGCGGACGAGGTGTACACGGTCAAGCAGAAGGCCGCCGATCTGCCCGAACCGGCCGCGAGCACGACCGGCAGCGGCAGCACCCCCGGGGCCAAGGGCGGCGGCAAGGGCGGCGAGGGAGATCCCAGTTCTTCAGGGACCCCCTCCGGCAGCACATCGGCCCCCGGCCCCTCCGACTCCTCCGACCCCGGCTCGGGCGGCCCGGCGGCCGAGAACCTGCTCCCCCGCGTCCTCGGCAAACTGGGCGACGCCGCCTACCTCGACGACCGGGTCTCGACCTCCGCCTCGGCCACCCGTCAGCGCACCGTGACTGTGGTGTTCCGCACGTCGAACGTCATCGTGACGATCGCGTACGACGAGCAGCCGACGGTCCCGGACGTGCAGCCGGACAGCAAGGAGTTGCAGGACAGGGCGCAGAAGTTGGCCCACCGCCTGGCCGAGCGCTTCGCCGGCTGACGCCCTCGGCACCGCCCGCCGGGCGCCCCCGGTCCGGCGGGATCCGGAACGGCGCGGGGCGCGTTCGGCGTACGGTGGCCCCGTCCGTCAGAACGTATGAGCGTCAGAACAAGCGAGCGTCATACCAGAGCGACACGAGTGAAGGAACCATGCAGCGACCCGCCAAGCGACTCACCCGCATCCTTGTCTGCGCAGCCGCCGTCCCGGTGCTCCTCGCCGCATCCGGCTGCTCGTCCGACTCCGGCTCGGGCGACAGCGGCGCGAAGAAGGACTCCGGTGCGTCGGCGTCCTCGTCCGGTGGCTCCGACGGTGGTGCGGACGGCACGCCGACCGTGGAGAAGGCCGCGTTCGCGAAGCTGCCCGACCCGTGTGGAGCGCTGGCGAAGAAGACGCTCGGCGATCTGGTCCCGAAGGCCAAGTCGGGCAGCGCGGGCCGCTCCGACGACACCTCGATGCGCGGTACGTGCTCCTGGAACAGCCTGGAGAACAAGGGTGTCGACGGATCCCAGTTCCGCTGGCTGAACGTGTCGCTGCTGCGCTTCGAGTCGGACGCGGCCCGGGGCAGCGGGGCCAAGCTGGCCGGTGAGTACCAGGCGAAGCAGGTCAAGGACGCGCAGGCGACGGACGGCGCGGCGAACGTGAAGACGTCGGCGCTGTCCACGGGCGACGCCGCGCAGCTCGTGCGGTACGACCTGAAGAAGAAGGAAGGGTCCTTCAAGCAGCAGACGGTCGTGGCGCGGGTCGAGAACGTCGTGGTGACCGTCGACTACAACGGCGCCGGTCTCGCGGGCGACAAGGCGCCGAGCGCGGACACGCTGGCGAAGGCGGCGCAGAAGGCCGCGCAGGAGGCGGTGAACGCGGTGATCGCCGCGAACTCCGCGTCGAACGGTTCGCCGTCGCCCTCCAAGTCCCCCAAGGCAGCGAGCTGAACAGCGGGCGCTAAACGGCTCCGACCCCCCACCCCCCGCACACATGTGCCAGTCTGTTCCGCGCAACAAGCCGCACAGGGAGGGGAGTAACGGTGGCCGGGCCACTTCAGCTGACACGTACGCACCGGATCCTGATCGCGCTGGTCGTCACGGGCGCCGTCATCATCGCGGGCATCGGCTTCGCGGGCTCGTACGCGGCCGTACGGGAGTTGGCGATCCAGAAGGGGTTCGGGAACTTCAGCTACGTCTTCCCGATCGGCATCGACGCGGGCATCTGCGTACTCCTCGCCCTGGACCTGCTGCTCACCTGGATCCGTATCCCCTTCCCGCTGCTGCGTCAGACGGCGTGGCTGCTGACGGCCGCGACGATCGCGTTCAACGGTGCCGCCGCATGGCCGGATCCGCTCGGTGTGGGCATGCACGGCGTGATCCCGATCCTGTTCGTGGTCTCCGTCGAGGCGGCCCGGCACGCGATCGGACGGATCGCGGACATCACGGCCGACAAGCACATGGAGGGCGTACGGATCACCCGGTGGCTGCTGTCGCCGATTCCGACGTTCCTGCTGTGGCGGCGGATGAAGCTGTGGGAGCTGCGCTCGTACGAGCAGGTGATCAAGCTGGAGCAGGAGCGGCTCGTGTACCAGGCGCGGATGCGCTCCCGCTTCGGGCGCGCCTGGCGCCGCAAGGCGCCGGTGGAGTCGCTGATGCCGCTGCGCCTGGCCAAGTACGGGGTCCCGCTCGCGGAGACGGCACCGGCGGGCCTGGCGGCGGCGGGCATCGAACCGGCCCTGCTGCCCCCGGCCCCCGCCCCGACCCCGGCCCCGATCCCGGCCGCCGCCGAACTGGAACCGGCACCCCCGGCCCCCACCCAGCAGCAGCCCACCCTGCAGAAGACAGAGCCGCAGACACAACAACAGACACAGCAGCAGCCGCAGCAACAGCCCGAGGAGCCGGAGGAGTTGAACCCCTGGTTCGCCCCACCGCAGCCGGCCGCCTACGAGGGCGGCTACGACCCGGACTTCGTCCCCGAGGACCAGTACGCGCAGTACTACTCGGAACAGCAGCGGTACGAGGAGTACGCGGAACCCCAGTACGCCGAGCAGCAGCGATACGCCGAGCAGCAACAGCAGTACATGGACCCGCAGTACGCCGAACCGGAGTACGTCCAGCCGGAACCCCCGGAGCCGGGGTTCCGCGTCCCGTCGGGCCCCGGCCGCACCCGCCCCCTCGGCAACGCCGCCATCCCCTCCCCGCGCGCGGAACAGCAGCCGACGCCCGAGCAGCCGGACGTGGACGTCCCGCGCGAGGAGCGCGAGGAACAGCGGTTCGCGGACGACGCGTCACAGGAGGACGCGTACTACCAGGTGTTCCGGCAGTCGACGAAGAGCCAGGGCAGCATGCCGTCCCCGGCGTCGTTCGGCGCGGACATAGAGTCCTCTTTCGGCCACACCCTCACGGACAGCGTCCTGAAGCGCTACCTGAAGAACTTCGAGAACCGCCTGAACGCGGAACTGGCGGAGGACCACATCGCGTAGGGAAAGGCGTGAGGGGAGGAGACGCAGCCCCCTCCCCTCGCCTCCCTCCGAGAGCTACGCCGACAGCAGCTTCCGTACCCGCTCAACCCCCACCGCGAGCAACAGCGTCGGCAGCCGCGGCCCGGTGTCGCGCCCCACGAGCAGCCGGTAGAGCAGCGCGAAGAACGACCGCTGTGCGGCCTTCAGTTCGGCGGTGGGCCCGGCGTCGGCGTCCAGCCCTTCCAGCGTCTTGGGTACGCCGTAGACGAGCGTGGTGAGCCCGTCCAGCGACCAGTGGCTGTCGAGCCCTTCGAGCAGCAGCCGCAGCGACTCACGGCCACGGTCGTCCAGGGAGACGAGCAGTTCGGTGTCGGGCTCGGCCCGTACGACGGTCCGCTGCTCGGCCGGCACCTGCGTGTTGATCCACGCCTGCGCCTTGTCGAACCGGGGCCGCACCTCGTCCAGGGAGGCGAGGGGCCGCTCGGGGTCGAGTTCGCCGAGGATGCGCAGCGCCTGGTCCTCGTGGCCGCCGGTGATGTCGGCGACGGACGCGAGCGTGCGGTACGGCAGCGGGCGCGGGGTGCGCGGCAGCTCACCGGCCGCGGTGCCGATCGCGCGGGAGTACGCGGCGGCGTCGGCGGGCAGCACCGACGCGTCGGCGACCTTGGCGGCGAGCTTGTCCCACTCGTCGTAGAGCCGCTGGATCTCCTGGTCGAAGGCGATCTTGAAGGACTGGTTGGGGCGGCGGCGGGCGTAGAGCCAGCGCAGGAGCTGGGGCTCCATGATCTCCAGGGCGTCGGCCGGGGTCGGCACCCCGCCCTTGCTGCTGGACATCTTCGCCATGCCGCTGATGCCCACAAAGGCGTACATCGGGCCGATGGGCTGTTCGCCGCCGAAGATCCCGACGATCTGGCCGCCGACCTGGAAGCTGGAGCCGGGCGAGGAGTGGTCGACGCCGGACGGCTCGAAGATCACGCCCTCGTAGGCCCAGCGCATGGGCCAGTCGACCTTCCACACGAGCTTGCCGCGGTTGAACTCGCTCAGCCGCACGGTCTCCGAGAAGCCGCAGGCGGCACAGGTGTACGTCAGCTCGGTGGTGTCGTCGTCGTACGCCGTGACGGTGGTGAGGTCCTTCTCGCAGCTCCCGCAGTACGGCTTGTACGGGAAGTAGCCCGTCGAGCCGCTGCCGTCGTCCTCCGCGGCGGCGCCCGAGCCTTCGGCGGCCTCCAGCTCGGCCTCGTCGACGGGCTTCTGCGACTTCTTGCCGGGGCCCTTCTTCGTCCGGTACTGGCCGAGGATCGCGTCGATGTCGCCGCGGTGCTTCATGGCGTGCAGGACCTGGTCGCGGTAGACGCCCGAGGTGTACTGGGCGGTCTGGCTGATCCCGTCGTACGCGACGCCGAGCGCGGCGAGCGCGTCGACCATGGCGGCCTTGAAGTGCTCGGCCCAGTTCGCGTAGGGGGAGCCCTCGGGGGCGGGGACGGAGGTCAGGGGCTTGCCGATGTGCTCGGCCCAGGAACCGTCGACGCCCGGGATGCCGACGGGCACCTTGCGATACCGGTCGTAGTCGTCCCACGACAGCAGGTGCCGGACCGTGCGGCCCCGGCGGCGGATCTCGTCGGCGACGAGGTGCGGGGTCATGACCTCGCGGAGGTTGCCGAGGTGGATCGGGCCGGACGGACTGAGACCGGACGCGACCACTACGTCCTTGCCGGGGGCGCGGCGATCCGACTCGGCGATGACCTCGTCCGCGAAACGGGAGACCCAGTCGGTGGTCTCGGTGCTGCTCTGAGCCACGATCGGCACGTCCTTCTTTCCTGAGGGAGCCGCCGCACGGTCCCACGGGGCTGTCCGCCCATTCTCCCAGCTCCTGCCGCGAGCGCGAAAATGGCTTTTCCCCGCATGGAATACTTGAGTTTTGTAGCTACACCCGACTCAGGAACCCGAGCAGAACGGCATCCTTCATGGCCTCGGTCACGTCCCTCACCGCCTCCGTCGACCAGCGTCTCGCGACCGCTCTCCAGGCTGCTCTGCCGGATGCGGGCTCCGCGGACCCGCTGCTGCGACGAAGCGACCGGGCCGACTTCCAGGCCAACGGCATCCTCGCCCTCGCGAAGAAGGCGAAGGCGAACCCGCGCGAGCTGGCCGGGCAGGTCGTGGACGCGCTCCCGGCGGACGACGTGATCCAGGACGTCGAGGTCTCCGGACCCGGCTTCCTGAACATCACGGTCACGGACCGGGCGATCACCGCGAACCTGGCCGCGCGCGCGGCGGACGACGAGGGACGTCTCGGCGTCCCGCGCGCGGAGCACCCCGGTACGACGGTGATCGACTACGCGCAGCCGAACGTCGCGAAGGAGATGCACGTAGGGCATCTGCGGTCGGCGGTGATCGGTGACGCGGTCGTGCAGATCCTGGAGTTCACCGGCGAGTCGGTGGTGCGCAGGCACCACATCGGCGACTGGGGTACCCAGTTCGGCATGCTCATCCAGCATCTGATCGAGCACCCGCACGAGCTGGACCACGGCGAAGGCGACGCCCGGGACGGCCAGACCGCCATGTCGAACCTCGACCGGCTCTACAAGGCGGCGCGGGCGCAGTTCGACGCGGACGAGGAGTTCAAGACGCGGGCGCGCCGCCGGGTCGTGGACCTCCAGGCGGGCGACCCGGAGACGCGGGCGCGCTGGCAGAAGTTCGTGGACGAGTCGAAGCTGTACTTCTACTCGGTGTTCGACAAGCTCGACATGGAGATCCACGACGAGGACGTGGTCGGCGAGTCCGGCTACAACGACATGCTGGACGAGACGTGCAGGCTCCTGGAGGAGTCGGGGGTCGCGGTGCGGTCCGAGGGCGCGCTGTGCGTGTTCTTCGACGACGTGAAGGGCCCCGACGGCCAGCCGGTCCCGCTGATCGTGCGCAAGTCGGACGGCGGGTACGGGTATGCGGCGACGGACCTGTCGGCGATCCGGGACCGCGTCTTCCGCCTCAAGGCGAACACCCTCCTGTACGTGGTGGACGCCCGGCAGTCGCTGCACTTCAGGATGGTCTTCGAGACGGCCCGCCGCGCCGGCTGGCTGAACGACGACGTGAAGGCGCAGCAGCTCGCGTTCGGCACGGTCCTCGGCAAGGACGGCAAGCCGTTCAAGACCCGTGCCGGTGCGACGGTCCGCCTGGAGGACCTGCTCGACGAGGCGGTCGAGCGCGCGTCGGCGGTCGTCCGCGAGAAGGCGCGCGACCTGACGGAGGAGGAGATCGCCGAGCGGGGCACCCAGGTGGGTATCGGCGCGGTGAAGTACGCGGACCTGTCGACGTCGGCGAGCCGCGACTACAAGTTCGACCTGGACCAGATGGTGTCGCTGCACGGTGACACGAGCGTGTACCTCCAGTACGCGTACGCCCGGATCCAGTCGATCCTCCGCAGGGCCGGCGAGGCACGTCCGGTCGCCCATCCGGAACTCGAACTGGCCGAGGCGGAGCGGGCGCTGGGCCTGCACGTGGACGCGTTCGCGGAGACGGTGGCGGAAGCGGCGGCGGAGTACGCCCCGCACAAGCTGGCGTCGTACCTGTACCAGTTGGCGTCGCTGTACACGACGTTCTACGAGAAGTGCCATGTCCTGAATGCGGATACGAAGGCCCAGAAGGAAAACCGCCTGTTCCTCTGCGACATCACAGCGAAAACCCTCCACCAGGGAGTAGCACTACTGGGAATCAGGACCCCGGAACGCCTGTAGCCGACAGCCCCGTCGAGGGCAGACGCCCCACCCGTTCCACAACCCGCAACCGTTGTGGGCAGGCGTTCCGCACGGCGGAACGGGTGGGCACAACCCGGGACTACCCCAGCCCCGAAGCCAACGCCAACCCAAGCCGACCCAACCCCACCCGAATCTCATCCGGCGTATGCGTAACAAAGCACAACCGCAGGGTGCGCGGGTCCGGGGCGCCGGCATAGAACGGCGCCCCGGGCACGTACGCCACATCATGCGCAACCACCGACGCAAGCAGCGCAGCGCTGTCGTACCCCTCAGGCAACCGAGCCCACAGAAACATCCCCCCGGAGGGCCGACTCCAGGTGGCCCCACCAGGCAGCGCGCCCTCCAGACCCCCCAGCATCGCGTCCCGCCGCTCCCCGTACGCCCGAGCCACCCGCACCACATGCGCGTCGAGATCCCGGTCGGCGAGATACCGCGCGGCGGCAAGCTGGTTCACGGTCGGCGTGTGCAGATCGGCGGCCTGCTTGGCGACGACACAGGCGCGCCGCACCGCGTCCGGCGCCCGCAGCCACCCGAGCCGCAGACCGGGCGCCATCACCTTGGAGAAGGTCCCGAGGAGCACGGTCCGGTCCTCCGCGCCGGGGTAGGACGCGATCCACGGCACCCGTTCCCCCTCGAACCGCAGCTCCCCGTACGGATCGTCCTCCACGATCCACAGCCCGCGCCGGGCGGCGACGGAGGCGATGGCGGCGCGCCGTTCGCCGGGCAGGGTCCGCCCGGTCGGGTTCTGGAACGTCGGCACGGCGTACAGCAGCTTGGGCCGGTGTGCGGCGACGAGGGCGTCCAGGGCGTCGGGGTCGATGCCGTCGCCGTCGCACGGAACGGGCACCACGCGCGCGCCCGCGTAGGCGAACGCCTGGAGCGCGGCGAGGTAGCAGGGCGTCTCGACGAGGACGGTGTCGCCGGGCTCGACGAGCACCGTGGCGAGCAGCGAAAGGCCCTGCTGCGATCCGGTGGTGACGAGCAGGTCGTCGGGCGCGGTGGTGAGCCCGCGCGCGGTGGTGCGTTCCGCGAGGGCGGTACGGAGGGTGGGCTCGCCCTCGGTCGTGGCGTACTGGAGGGCCCGCGCGGGCGTGCGCGCGAGGACGTCCTGGAACGCGGCGGCGACGCCCTCGCTGTCGAAGAGTTCCGGCGCCGGAAGTCCGCCCGCGAAGTTGATCACCTCGGGCCGTGCGGTGACGGCAAGGATGTCCCGTACCGGTGAACCGCCGATCGCGGTGGCCCGCGCGGCCAGCGGGGGCGGCGCGGCAAAGGCGTGGACGGCGGGGGTGTGGCGGGCGGGCCCGGTCACGGTCACTGCGGCTCCTTCGGCACGGCACGGGCGGATGCCCGGAGCCTAAGCACCTGGATGCCGTCTACAAACATCGTTTCGCGATACGGACACCTCGCCGCGCGGTGTCTCAGGGGGTCTGCGGCCCGGGGTCGGGCCTCGTCTCCCAGCGTGATCCGCCCAGCGGGTAGTCGTAGTCCCCGGTGCCCCTGCCCGCGCTCGTGCGGAAGGGGACACCGTTGTCGTCGATCCGCAGCGTGCCCCGGCGGGTGCCGCTCGACCAGTCCAGCTCCAGGAACCAGCTCACATCGCGCGCCTGCGCGCGGGCGGTGAGGTAGAAGACCTCCGGGTCGCTCTCGCTGACCTTGTAGGGGAAGTCCCGCTGACCCCCGACCGGGTCTGCCGACGGGTGGCCCGAGTCGAGGGCGATGTCGAAGGCCTTGGTCTGGACTCCGCCGCCGCAGCCGACGCCCATGGCGTAGTCGTTCCAGGCGAGCGGGGCGCCGGACTTCACCACGCGCACGTGCAGGGCCTCCAGGACCACGGTCTCGCCGCCGGTGCCCTGCACGGTCAGCGCCACGTACTGCTGGTCGGCCGCGACGCCGCCCAGCGCGCTGACCCAGCCCCGGGCGTCCTGCTCGGCGGGCGGCGGCGGGACCTGCCCTGCCGGCCGGTCCACGAGGTAGTGCTGACTGCACGGGTTCTCCCACGCGTACGGGCGCGTGGCGACCGTCACGGGCGGTACGGAACTCTCCGTACGGGACTTCGACGGGGACGCGGATCCGGTCGGGGTCGGGTCTGTCGTGCGGGACGCGCGCGGGGAGGGCGATTTCGCCGAGGAGGACGCCGAGGGCGCGCCGGGGGACGGCGACTTGGAGGTGCCGGCGGCGACGGGGGCGCCGTCCGCCTGGGGTGCCGCGTCGGGGCCGGGCGGCAGCAGTTGCGTACCGAGGACGACGGCGCCGACGACGGCGAGGGCACCGGCCGCCACGTAAAGGCCGCGCCTACGCGCGCGGGGGGACGGCCGCGGCTCCCCCGGCCCGCTCGGCCGCCCCGGTTCCCCCGGTTCCCCCGGTTCCTGCGGAACGTCCGCTACCGGTTCCGGCACCGATTCCGCGACCGCCGTCTTCCGCCCCCGTACCGCGTCCGCGACGACCCACGCGCGGTGGATCTCCACCAGCTCGTCGGGCGACGCCTTGCAGAGCCGGGCGAACCGTTCCACGGCCGCGTACTCGGTGGGCACGGCGTCGCCGTTGCAGTACCTGTGCAGCGTCGACGTGCTCATGTGGAGCCGCTTGGCGAGCGTCCCGTAGCTCAGCCCGGACCGCTCCTTGAGGTCCCGCAGCCGCTCCGCGAACGCCGCCGTCTCGTCCCGTCCCGCTTCCCCCGGCACCGCTCCCCCTCATGTCGCTTCGTGTTCCTGCGTGTCCCGCAGGCACCCGCGCGTCCCGTCCCGGCGTTCCAGGCAATGGTTGTTTCCGCAGGTCGGAGCCGGTGGAACCGTTCCATTGTCCCTGATCGCCCGGCGGTCCTGGCGGCTGGGACAGATCTCGCCGCAAGCTCTGGTCATCCAAGCACGACACCTCCGCTCCGGCCGAACCCCGGCCGGACCAGGAACCGCGATCGAAAGGCACCAGCCATGTCCGTACGTACCTCCCGCCCCCGTGTCCGTCTGTTCGCCGCCGCCACCTCCGTCGCCCTGTCCGCACTCGCGCTGACCGCCTGCCAGGACGGTGGGGGCGTGCGGGACGAGGGTGCGTCCGCCGGGAGTTCGGCGGTGACGACGGGCGACGAGAAGCCGGCCGCGTCGGAAGCGAAGCCGGATGCGCCGAAGGCTCCCGAGGCCCCGGAGGTCCCGGCGGAGGCGTCCGGCAAGCAGAACGCGGCCGGCACGCAGGGCTCGACGACGGGATCGGGGTCGGCCGCCCGCAAGCCGTCCAAGCCGGCCAAGCCGGTCACCTGCACCTCCGCCACCATGCGGGTGACGGTGACGAAGGTTTCCCGGCCCATCAACCACCTGCTGCTGACCGCCACCAACACCGGCACGGCGCCCTGCTACGCGTACGGCGCCCCCTACCTCCGCTTCGACCAGGCGCAGGCCGCCGTCCAGTTCATCGAGGACAGCAAGCCGCAGGCCGTCGTCACGCTGGACCCGGGCCAGTCCGCGTACGCCGGGATCATCATTTCCTCTCCGGAGGGCGTCCACGGCTACACCGCGAAGAAGCTCGGCGTCCTCTTCTCGAACCGCGCCATGAACGGGTCGGTCGGCTCCCCGGCGAACCTGACCCTGCCGAACGGCGGCGTGTACGTCGACAGCTCCAACCAGGTCACCTACTGGCAGAGCGACCTCTCCGCAGCCCTGGAGTGGTGACGCCGTCGCGGAGGCAACGGGGGCTCCTGGCGGGGGCGTTGTCAGTGGGCGGCCGTATGGTCGGGACCATGGCGATGCTTCCGAACCCGCTCCCGTCCCTCGCGGACGACCCCACGGGCCGCGCCCTGGGCCTGGACCTGCCGCCCGGGACGCTGGTCGACGACACGATCGACGAGCCCTGGCACGAACCGCTGCTGTGGTACGCGGAGGCGCCCGCCGTGCCCGGCGACTGGCGGCGGCTGCTGCCCGCGCGCCGCACGGCGGGGCTGCAGCCGGTGCTGCTCGGCAGCATCGGGCCCACGGGCGGGCGCCCGGAGGAGTGGGACCTCAACCCGGAGGGGACGACGTACGCCGGGGACCATGACGCGGAAGAGGTCCTTGCGGAGGTCTGGGAGGCGTACGCACAGGACGAACTCTCCGGGGATCCGGCGTCCGGCGCCGCGCCCGTGGGCCCCTGGCCGGGTCTCGCGGCGCCCGGCTCGTCCGACTTCGACCCGGACGGCGAGGCGGCCGAGCTGGCGGACATCCTCACCCTCGGCGACTCCTGGCTCGGCACCCCCCGGCTCGCCCTCGTCCCGGCCCGCCGCAGCGCCGACATCCCGGCCGCGATCGGCTGGTCGGGGCCGCTGAACTTCGAGGACGACGTGGCCCGGCTCTCGGCGGTACTGCGGTCCTGGGAGGACCGGTTCGGGATACGGGTGGTGGCGCTCACCTTCGACCAGCTCGTCGTCTCGGTGGCGGCCCCGCCGACCACGACGGAGGCGGCGGAGGCACTGGCGGTGGAACACTTCGCGTTCTGCCCGGACAACATCCAGCAGGGCACGCACCCGACCTTGTCGGCGTACGCCAAACACCGGATCATCGACCAACCGACGTGGTCGTTCTGGTGGGACTAGAGTCCGCGGGGACTCGCGCGGGGGAACAGGGGGGAACGGATGAGTACGGTCGATCCGGTCGCCGAGCGGCGCCGCAAGCAGCGGGCGGCGCGTGAGCGGGGGCCCGGTGTGGGCACGTTCATCGGCGTCGTGCTGTGCGCCGGCTTCTGGTACGTGTGCGGGCGCGGGTTCGCCGACGCGGCGGCCTATCCGGTGGGCACCGGATATCTGCCGTCCGAGCTGGCCCCGCCCAACGCCACACCGCCGCTGCTGTGGATGCTCTTCGTAGGGCTGTTCGGCGGCCTGATCACCGGCCTGTCCGTACGCGCCACCCTGGCCGAACGGACAGGCCCGCTCACGAAGATCGCGCTCTCGTCGGCCATGACCCACCTCCCCCTCGCGGCCGGAGTGCTGATCGGCGCCCGCTCCTCCTGGATCCCCGCACCGGACGACCGCGGCTCCTGGGGCGTGGGCGCCTGGCTGTCCTGGACCTCGCAGTACTGGGTCCCCGCCCTCCTCGTGCTGTACGTCGTCCTCCGGATCACCGTCTCCGCCCGCGTACGGCGAGCCCGCACGCGCCGCGAGTCCCGCGCCCGCGAGGTCATGGCCACCGGCACCCGCACCCAGGGCGTGGTCACGGACGTGACGGAGACGGGCGCGGAGATCCGCCACCGCCCCCACATACGAATCGTCGTCAAGTTCACGGACCACGAGGGCGTAACCCGCTGGGTCACCAAGTCAGGCACGGTCCCCCGCCCCCGCATCCCACGTCAGGGCACCCCGGCAACGGTCTGGTTCGACCGGTCAACCCCGTCGGACGAATCAGCGATCCCGATAGCCCTGACCCCCCTGGAAGACACCGCACCCGACACCCCACCCGGCACACCCGAGGACACGCTCACCTTCCTATGACCCCCGCACCTCCGCCCCGCCTGGGCGTCGGCATCGTGACCATGGGCAACCGGCCCGAAGAGCTGGCCGCCCTGCTGGACTCGGTCGCCAAACAGGACGTCGCACCCGCGCACATCGTCGTCGTGGGCCAGGGCACCCGCCTGCCCGACCTGGGCGACGGCATCGACCAGTTGGACCTGGAGGAGAACCTCGGCTGCCCCGGCGGCCGGAACGTGGCGCTGGCCCGCCTGCGGGAACTGGGCGGCGTGGACGTCGTCGTGGAACTGGACGACGACGGCCTGCTGATCGACCCGGACGTGTTCGGCACCGTACGGGACCTGTTCGCCGCCGACCCCGCCCTCGGCATCGTCGGATTCCGTATCGCCGACGAAACCGGCGAGACCCAGCGGCGGCACGTACCCCGGCTGCGCGCCGATGACCCCATGCGGCGCGGCCTCGTCACCGCCTTCCTGGGCGGCGGGCACGCCTTCTCGATGCCGATGCTGGACGAGATCGGCGACTGGCCGGCCGACTTCTTCTTCACGCACGAGGAGACCGACCTCGCCTGGCGGGCGCTCGACGCCGGCTGGAAGGTCCTCTACGAACCGGCGCTGCTGCTCCAGCACCCGAAGACGTCACCGGCCCGGCACGCCGTCTACTACCGCATGACCGCCCGCAACCGCGTCTGGCTGACCCGCCGCCGCCTCCCGTGGCCTCTCGTCCCCGTCCACCTCGGCGTATGGATCGTGCTCACCCTCGCGCGCACACGGTCCTGGGCCGGACTGAGGGCCTGGGCGGGCGGGTTCGTGGAAGGGGTGCGGCAACCCGCGGGAGAGCGGCGGCCGATGAGGTGGCGGACCGTGTACCGCATGACCAGGCTGGGGCGCCCCCCGATCGTCTGAAGTGCCGGAACCGGTCGTCCGAAATGCCGGAACCGGTCGTCCGAAATGCCGAACGCGACCCCCCCGCGCGCCGAGCAGGGCGCGCGGAAAGTCGCGTCGGGTGGTGAACCGGTACCGCTAGACGGTCGGCGTCAGCTTCGGGTTCGGGCCGTACTGGTTCTCGTTGGGCTTGCCCTCGGTGGCCATGAAGACCAGGAGGATGATGCCGCCGACCAGCGGGATCAGACCTATGAGGAGGAACCAGCCCGACTTGTCGGTGTCGTGGAGACGACGGACCGCGACCGCGAGGCTCGGGATCAGGACGCCCAGCCAGTAGATGATGACGAAGAGGTTCATGCCGATCACGGCGTCGATGATCGAGAACACGATCACGGCGAGCACGTTGAACAGGACGAACATCCAGTACTCCTGCCGGCGCGCACGCCCGCTGAACACCGCGTACTTCTTGAGCACATCCAGGTACCAGTTCACAGCAGTCCCCCAAGGGCCAGTAAAACCTGTCCGAATGGATCAGGTCGGGCGCTGAACCTATGTGGCTTGATGCGAACTGGTCAAACTGTTACCTGGCGTTTGTCAACCTGACGCTCTCCCAAGGCGTCTCGGGGTTGTCGGGCGGGTGTCAGGGGGTCGCCAGCGCCTCCGTCGGCGCCAACCGCGAGGCGCGGATGGCCGGATACAGACCAGCGAGTCCGCCGATGAGGAGGGTCGCCGCGACGCCGAGCGCGACCGCCCACGGCGGCACCACCGTGGGCCACCCCTGGGAGAAGGCGTATCCGGAGGTCACGGCGGTACCGAGGACCGCGCCACCGATCCCGCCGAGCGCCGAAAGGAGCAGCGACTCGGTGAGGAACTGGGCGCGGATCTGCCCCCGGGTCGCCCCGAGCGAGCGCCGCAACCCGATCTCGGCGCGCCGTTCGAGGACCGAGATGACCATCGTGTTGGCGACCCCGACGCCGCCGACGAGCAGCGCCACCGCGCCGAGCCCGAGCAGCAGCCCCGTGAACGCCTTGCCCGCCGCCTGCTGCGCGGCGAGCGCGTCGGACGGCCGGGACACCTCGACCTCGTTCGGCGCCTGCGGGTTCGCGGTGGCGCCGAGCACCGCCTGCACGGCGGGTACGGCCGACTCGGCGGAGCGGCTGTAGATGGTCGTGGCGTGTCCGTCGAACCCGAGGTACGTCTCGGCGGCCTGCCAGCCGATGAGCGCGGCGGAGTCCAGTTCGGGCGCGAGCGGCGACGGTTCGAGGACGCCGACGACCGTGAACAGGCGCTGTCCGATGAGGACTTGGGTGTCGGTGCCGATCCGTCCGATGCCGAGCCGTTCCGCGGTGTCCGAGCCGAGGACGACCGCCGGATAGCGGCCGGTGACGGCGTTGAGCCAGGTCCCGGTACGGAGCCGCGCGCCGATCGTGGCCCGCAGATCGGTCCGGGCCGCGAACACGCCCAGCCCGTTGGTCTCCACCTCGGGGATCCGGTCGCTCCGGTACACCTTGGCGTCCTCGACCGCGCCGACCGCCGACACGGACTCGACGGGCGCGATCCGGCCGACCATCTTCTCCGCGTCCAGCGGCAGCGACGCCTGCCCGCCCGAAAAGGTCTGACCGGGCGACACGGTCAGCAGATTGGTGCCGAGCGCGGCGAGCGTACGGTCCAGATCGGCGCGCGACGACGACGAGATACCGACGACGGACACCATCGCGGCGATCCCGATGGCGATCCCGAGCGCGGACAGGAACGCCCGCAGGGGCCGCGTACGCAGGCCCACGGCACCGACCTTGACGACATCGCGCGGGCTCAGCCGGGCGGGCCGCAGCACTTCGACGGTCCCCGGCCCGGCCACCGGCCGCAGGGTTCCGGCGCTCATCGCGCCACCCCCGCGACCGGATTCCCGTACCGGCTGTCGTCGGCGATGACATGCCCGTCGCGCATCCGGACCTGCCGGGGCAGCGCGTCGGCGATCTCCCGGTCGTGCGTGATGACGACGACGGTCGTGCCGGACGCGTTCAACTCCCGCAGCAGCGCGAGGACTCCGTCGCCCGACACGGAGTCGAGTGCGCCGGTCGGCTCGTCGGCGAGGAGCAGCGCCGGGTCCCCGGCGACGGCCCGCGCGATGGCGACGCGCTGCCGCTCACCGCCGGACAGCTCGTGCGGCTCGTGGTCGAGCCGGTGGCCGAGCCCGACCCGCTCCAGGACGGCGCCCGCGCGCCGCCGCCGCTCACCGGCGCGCAGCCCGGAGTACAGGAGCCCGTCGGCGACGTTGTCGAGGGCCGACGTGCCCGGCGCCAGATGGAAGTGCTGGAAGACGAAGCCGATCCGCCGCGCCCGCAGCGCCGACAGCTCGGCGTCCTTCAGCGCCCCGATGTCGTACCCGTCGATCCGCACCCGGCCCGACGTCGGCCGATCCAGGGTGCCCAGGACATGGAGCATGGTCGACTTGCCGGACCCGGACGGGCCGACGATCGCGACGAGTTCGCCCGCAGCGACGGCGAGCGACACCGCGTCGAGCGCGGTGACACCCCCGGGGTACGTCCGGGTCACGTCCTCAAGGACGATCACTGCGGCACCCCCACCTTGGTGCCCTCGGCGAGCCCGTCACCGGTGATCTCGACCCGGCCGTCCGCGAACAGACCGGTCTGCACGGACACGTACCGCGACTCCGACCCCTCGACGACCTCCACACCGAACCCGCCCTCGGCCAGCGCGAGCAGCGCGGCGACCGGCACGGTCAGTACGTCCTTACGGGTGTCCGCCGTGAACTCGACGTCCACCGCGGCGAGCGCGTACGCGTCGGCCGCCTTCCGCGCCTTCGCGTCCGCGAGCCCGACGACGACCTCGACCTTCGTCTTCGCCTCGCCGCCGTCGGCGGCCGGCTGCACGACCGTCTCGACCTCCTCGACGCGGCCCTTGATCCGGCTGTCGTCGGGCAGGACCACCGCCACGTCCACGCCCTTCTTCGCCAGCGCCTGATCGGCCGGGTCGAGTTCGAGGGTGACGGCCTTCGCGGTGCCCGTGTACGTCAGCACCTTGCCGCCGGGCGCGAGGGCGTCACCCTTCTCCGCCTCCACGGCGTCCACGCGGATCGCGCCCGGCGCGAACACCACCCGGCCCAGCTCGACCGCCCCGGTCTCCTCCAGGCCCCGGTCCTCCTGCCACTCCTTCACGGCGTCGGCGGTCAGCTCGGTGAACTCGTCGTCGACGGTGAACCCGGTGTACCCGAGCGCATGGAGGTTCTTCTCCAACTGGCGTACGTCGGCGCCCTCGTCGCCCGTCTTCAGCGTCCGGTACGCGGGCAGCGACCCGTACATCAGCGTCACCGGCAGATCGTCCACCTCGAACAGCGCCTTGCCGCGCTTCACCTCGTCACCCGCCTGCGGTACGGAGGTCAGGGTGCCCGCGATGCGGCTGCCGACGGTGGCCGTGGCGCCGAAACCGAGCTGGCCGTCCTCGCTCTGGGTGTCCTGGAGGGTCCGCCGGACCACCTCGGCGGTCTTCGGCGGCAGGTCGCTCGCGCCCGCCCCGCCCGATCCGCCCTCGCCGCCGAGCCCGAGCGTGGCGGCGGTGACGGCGCCGCCCGCGAGGAGGACGACGGCCGCGAGGGCGATCCTCCGGCCCCGCATCAGCCCTTCTCCGACTGCAGGTTCGCGCCGCCGCCCCTGACGGACTGGCATGCCTTCTCGGCCTTCTTGAAGTCGGGGTCCTTCATGATCGAGCCGTCGAGCTGGATGCCGCCGCTCTTCGGGTCGGGGAACTCCTCGACGCCCTCGTCGCGCATGCACTTGGCGTACTTCCGCATGGTGTCGGGGATCTTGCCGCTGCCGTCGGGCGCGGTCCGCTGCGGCTCGAACTCCTTGCACGCCTCCATGGCCTTGTCGATCTCGGCCTTGCTCATCGGGTTCTCCCCGCCCCCCTTGATCCCGATGCCGCCGCCGGGCTTCGGGTCGTCCACGTCGAGGCCCTGCTTGCGCAGACACTGGGCGAACTTGATGCCCTGCTGGTCGGGGTCGAGGCTCGGCTTGGCGCTGCTGCCGCCCTTCTTGTCACCGCCGGCCGACGCCACCCCGTCGTCCTCGCCGCCGCCCCCGCATCCGGTGAGCGCCAGCGCCAGCGCCACCAGCAGCGCGGCGGGCGCGCCATGCCTCCGCAGTCGTGTCCCGTGGGTCACGTGTGTCTCCTCGTAGCCGTCACGTCCTCGCGACCGGCCCGCTGGCCGACCGTCTGGAGTGAGGGAACGCCCCACCGCGTTTCCCAGGCGTTTCCCCCACGCGCCGACACCACCTCGCCGCCCCCGCTCGCGCCCTCCCGCGCTCCCTAACGGAAACGAAACACGCCCGGAGCGACGATGAACCGTCCGGCGGAAGGGGCGGGGGCGCATGCGCGTACTGGTGGTGGAGGACGAGCCGATGCTCGCCGACGCGATCGCGGAGTGGCTGCGCGACGAGGCGCACGCGGTGGACATCGCGTACGACGGCGGCGCGGCCCTGGAGCGGCTGACGGTCAACGACTACGACGTGGTCGTCCTCGACCGCGATCTGCCCGCCGTGCACGGCGACGACGTGTGCCGGGAGCTGGTGGCGTCGGGCGCCGCGCCACGCGTCCTGATGCTGACGGCCGCCGCCGAGATCGCCGACCGGGTGGCGGGCCTGTCGCTGGGCGCCGACGACTACTTGACGAAACCGTTCGCGTTCCCCGAACTCGCCGCCCGGGTGCTCTCGCTGGGCCGCCGCTCCCGCCCGGCCGCGCCGCCCGTCCTGCGCCACGGCGGCATCACCCTGGACCCGGCCCGCCGGGAGGTCTACCGCGAGGGACGGTACGTACCGCTGTCGAGGAAGGAGTTCGCCGTGCTGACCGAACTGCTGCGCGCCGAAGGGGCCCCGGTGTCGGCCGAGGCGCTCCTGGAGAAGGCGTGGGACGAGCACGCGGACCCGTTCTCCGGGGTCGTCCGGCTCACCATCCTCAAACTCCGCCGCAAACTCGGCGGGCCACCGGTGGTCGAGACGGTGACGGGCGTCGGGTACCGCATCTCATGAACCCGCACCTCAGGAACCCGCAGCCGACGAACCCGCACCTCAGGAACCCGCAGCCGGCGAACCCGCCCCCCGCGACCCCCCGCCCGAAGCGCCCCCGCCGCATCACCCTCCGCGCCCGCCTCACCCTCCTCTACGGCGGCCTGTTCCTGGTCGCCGGAGTCGTCCTGCTCGGCGTCACCTACGCCCTGTTCCAGCAGCAGCTCACCGGCTCCGGGCCCCAGATGATCGCCGGGATGTACAAGGACGACTCCCACCGCCCCGACGCGGGCGGCTCCCCCGCCCCGACCCCCGGCGCCGGGGAGTCCGGCACCGCCCCGCCCGGCAAGGGCCCGCACACCCAGATCCGTACGGCCGACGGCACGGTCCTCACCGGGGACGCGGCGGCCAGATGGCTGCGCGAGGAGACCCAGAAGCTGCGCTCGGCCGCCACGACCTCGCTGATCACGCAGGGCGGTATCGCGCTCGCGGTGGTCGGCGCGGCGGCGGCGGGCTTCGGCTGGCTCGTCGCGGGCCGGGTCCTGGCGCCGCTGCACCGGGTCACCGACACGGCCCGCCGGATCGCGAGCGCCCCGGCGGCCGACCGGGGGCTGCACGAACGGATCGCCCTGCGCGGCCCGGACGACGAGGTGAAGGACCTCGCCGACACCTTCGACACCATGGTGGAGCGCCTCGACCGGTCCTTCGACGGGCAGCGCCGCTTCGTCGCCAACGCCTCGCACGAGCTGCGCACCCCGCTCACCCTGGGCCGCGCGCTGGTCGAGGTGGCGATGCACAGGAAGACGGCGTCCGACGACGTGCACCGGCTCGGCGAGAACCTGCTGGAGATCAACGCCCGCCACGAACGCCTGATCAGCGGCCTGCTGATGCTGGCGTCGTCCGAGAACACCCTCGCCGAACGCGCCCCGGTCGACCTCGCCGACATCACCGCGCACGTCGTCGCGCAGACCGCGCCGGAGGCCCGTACGGCGGGGGTCACCGTCCACGAGCAGACGGTCGAGACCCCGACGACCGGGGACGCGCTGCTCCTGGAGCGGCTGGTGCACAACCTGGTCGAGAACGGCATCCGCCACAACACGGGCGACGGCCACGGCTGGGTCCGCGTCGTCACCCGCGTCCGCGAGGACCACACGGAGGTCGAGGTCAGCAATACGGGCCCGGCCGTACCGGTCTACGAGATCCCGTCGCTGTTCGAACCGTTCCGCAGGGGCGGCGGCGACCGGCTGGCCCCGGGCCGGGGCGCGGGGCTCGGCCTGTCGATCGTGCGGTCCATCGCGCGGGTCCACGACGGCGAGGTCACGGCCCATCCGCGCGGCGGCGGCGGCCTGCACCTCACGGTCCGCCTGCCGAACCGGCCGCCGTACGGGCCGGTCCCGGCTCAGAGCCGGCGCGCGGCCTCGGTGGCCCAGTAGGTGAGGATGACGCTCGCGCCCGCCCGCTTGATCCCGAGCAGGCTCTCCATGATCGCCCGGTCCCGGTCGATCCAGCCCTTCTCGGCGGCGGCCTCGATCATCGCGTACTCACCGGAGATCTGGTACGCGGCCACGGGCACGTCGGACGCGTCCGCGACCCGGGCGAGGATGTCGAGATAGGGCCCGGCCGGCTTCACCATGACCAGGTCGGCGCCCTCCGCCAGGTCGAGCGCCAGCTCCCGCAGCGACTCACGGACGTTCGCGGGGTCCTGCTGATATGTCTTGCGGTCGCCCCGGAGCGACGACGCCACGGCCTCACGGAAGGGCCCGTAGAGCGCGGAGGCGTACTTGGCGGTGTACGCGAGGATCGCGACGTCCTCACGGTCGATCTGGTCGAGCGCGTCCCGTACGACACCGATCTGGCCGTCCATCATGCCGCTGGCGCCGACCACGTGGGCGCCGGCGTCGGCCTGGACCTGCGCCATCTCGGCGTACCGCTCCAGCGTCGCGTCGTTGTCCACGCGCCCCTGGGCGTCGAGCACCCCGCAGTGTCCGTGGTCGGTGAACTCGTCCAGGCACAGGTCGGACATGACGAGCAGCTCGTCCCCGACCTCGGCCCGCACCTCCCGCAACGCGACCTGAAGAATCCCGTCCGGATCGGTACCGACCGACCCGACGGCGTCCTTCTTGGCGTCCTCGGGCACCCCGTACAGCATGATCCCGGACACCCCCGCGTCCACGGCGTCGACCGCAGCCTTACGGAGGCTGTCCCGGGTGTGCTGGAGAACCCCGGGCATCGACCCGATCTCGACGGGCGCCGAAATCCCCTCCCGCACGAAGGCGGGCAGCACGAGATCGGCAGGATGCAACCGCTCCTCGGCCACCATGCGCCGCATCACAGCAGACCCCCGCAACCGCCGAGGCCGAGCCGAGGGAAAGGAACCGTACTTACTCACGCCAAAACTCCCGTACTCCCAGTTGTGGGCAGGCGTTCCGCACGGCGGAACGGGTGGGCACAACCCAAGGTAAACCCGCACCCGAATCCAACGCCCACCCGGTCAAGGCGAACCGCTCAGCTAGTGGTCCGCCTCCGCCGAGACCCCGGCCGCCGCTCACTCGGCCGGGTAACCACATCCCCGGCCTCCAAAGCCGCCGCCCGGCGCCCGGCGCCGAACTCCGCCAAAGCCGCAGCCAGCGTCAGCACGGACGGCTCAGGAGCCATCACATCCACCCGCAGCCCGTGCTCCTCGGCCGTCTTGGCCGTGGCGGGCCCGATACACGCGATCACGGTGACGTTGTGCGGCTTCCCGGCGATCCCGACGAGATTCCGCACGGTCGACGACGAGGTGAACAGCACCGCGTCGAACCCGCCGCCCTTGATCGCCTCCCGTGTCTCGGCCGGCGGCGGCGAGGCGCGCACCGTCCGGTAGGCGGTGACGTCGTCCACCTCCCAGCCCAGGTCGATGAGGCCCGCGACCAGCGTCTCGGTCGCGATGTCGGCGCGCGGCAGGAACACCCGGTCGATCGGGTCGAAGACCGGGTCGTACGGCGGCCAGTCCTCCAGGAGACCCGCGGCGGACTGCTCACCGCTCGGCACCAGGTCCGGCTTCACACCGAAGGAGACGAGCGCCTGAGCGGTCTGTTCGCCGACCGCCGCGACCTTGATCCCGGCGAAGGCACGCGCGTCGAGCCCGTACTCCTCGAACTTCTCCCGGACGGCCTTCACGGCGTTGACGGAGGTGAAGGCGATCCACTCGTACCGCCCGGTCACCAGGCCCTTGACCGCGCGCTCCATCTGCTGGGGCGTGCGGGGCGGTTCGACGGCGATCGTGGGTACCTCGTGCGGCACGGCGCCGTACGAGCGGAGCTGGTCGGAGAGCGAGGCCGCCTGCTCCTTGGTCCGCGGTACGAGGACGCGCCAGCCGAACAGCGGCTTGGACTCGAACCACGAGAGCTGGTCGCGCTGCGCGGCCGATGACCGCTCACCGACCACGGCTATCACCGGCCTGCCGCCCTCGGGCGACGGCAGCACCTTGGCCTGCTTCAGGGTCTGCGCGACGGTGCCGAGCGTCGCGGACCAGGTCCGCTGCCGCGTCGTCGTACCGCCGACCGTGACGGTCATCGGGGTGTCCGGCTTGCGGCCCGCGGCCACCAGCTCCCCGGCAGCCGCCGCGACGGTCTCCAGGGTCGCCGAGACCACGACGGTGCCGTCGGACGCGCCCGCCTCGGTCCAGCAGCGGTCCGGGGCCGTACGCGCGTCGACGAACCGGACATCGGTGCCCTGCGCGTCCCGCAGCGGCACCCCGGCGTACGCGGGTACGCCGACGGCGGTGGCGATGCCCGGGACGACCTCGAACGGCACACCCCCCGCGGCGCACGCCAGCATCTCGCCGGCGGCATATGTGTCCAAGCCAGGGTCGCCCGAGACGGCACGGACGACCCGCTTGCCACCCCGTGCGGACTCCATGACAAGATTGGCCGCGTCCCTCAACACAGGGGCACCGACGGAAGTTGACGACGTGTCAGCACTGGTCAGACCCGGTGCGGCCGTGTCGATCACGGTCACACCCGGCCTGGCGTGCGCGCGGATCACATCGACCACGTCGGGCTCGGCGACCAGGACGTCCGCACTGCTCAACGCCTCGACGGCGCGCAGTGTCAGCAGCCCCGGATCCCCGGGTCCGGCACCCAGGAAGGTGACGTGCCCGTGTGCGGGTCCAGCGGAACGGTTCGAGGTGGTGGGGCTCAAAGTGCTCGCTCCCCCATCAGACCGGCCGCGCCCTTGGCAAGCATCTCGGTGGCGAGTTCGCGACCGAGCGCCAGCGCCTGGTCGGATGTCTCGGGCACGGGACCGGTGGTGGACAACTGCACCAGCGTCGAGCCGTCGGTCGTGCCGACGACGCCGCGCAGGCGCATTTCCTTGACAATCTGCCCGTCGCTCAGCAGGTCGGCCAGCGCACCCACGGGTGCGCTGCAGCCGGCCTCCAGGGCGGCGAGCAGGGACCGCTCGGCGGTCACGGCGGCCCGGGTGAACGGGTCGTCGAGTTCGGCGAGCAGGGCGGCGAGGTCCGCGTGGTACGCGGCGCACTCGACCGCCAGCGCCCCCTGACCGGGGGCGGGCAGGACGGTGTCGACCGACAGGAAGTCGGTCACCTCGCCGATCCTGCCGATGCGATGGAGTCCGGCGGCGGCGAGCACGACGGCGTCGAGTTCTCCGCTGCGGACGTAGCCGATACGCGTGTCGATGTTCCCGCGGATCGGGACGGTCTCGACGGCGAGGCCGTGGCTGCGCGCGTACGCGTTCAGCTGGGCCGTGCGGCGCGGCGAGCCGGTGCCGATGCGGGCGGGCCCGCCGTGCGAGGCGGCGCCCAGCTCGGCCAGGGTCAGCCCGTCGCGGGCGACCAGCACGTCCCGGGGGTCCTCGCGCCGCGGCACGGCGGCCAGCGTGAGGTCGTCGGACTGCGTGGTCGGCAGGTCCTTCAGGGAGTGCACGGCGAAGTCCACGTCACCGCGCAGCAGCGCGTCGCGCAGCGCGGTCACGAAGACGCCGGTGCCGCCGATCTGCGCGAGGTGCTCGCGCGACGTGTCGCCGTAGGTGGTGATCTCGACCAGTTCGACGCCCCGCCCGGTCACTCTCCTGACGGCGTCCGCGATCTGACCGGACTGGGCCATGGCGAGCGTGCTGCGCCTGGTCCCCAGCCTCAGTGGCTTCTCAGTCATGCCCGCCCTCGGTTCTTGCCGTTCGTGACGTTCGGGACGCCGGTGACGCGCGGGGCGTCGGCATCGTTCAGGTCCGCCCGCGACACGGAGGCGACGGCCTCCGGGTCCAGGTCGAACAGGGTCCGCAGCGCGTCCGCGTACCCGGCGCCACCGGGCTCGGCGGCGAGCTGCTTGATCCGTACGGTCGGCGCGTGCAGCAGCTTGTCGACCACGCGCTTCACGGTCTGGGTGATCTCGGCGCGCTGCTTCGCGTCGAGTTCGGGGAGCCGCCCGTCGAGCCGGGCGATCTCACCGGCGACGAGGTCGGCGGCCATGGTGCGCAGCGCGACGACGGTCGGCGTGATGTGCGCGGCGCGCTGCGCGGCGCCGAACGCGGCGACCTCGTCCGAGACGATGCCGCGCACCTGGTCGACGTCGGCGGCCATCGGCGCGTCGGCGGACGCGTCGGCCAGCGACTCGATGTCGACGAGCCGGACGCCCTCGACGTGGTGGGCGGCGGCGTCGACGTCGCGGGGCATGGCGAGGTCGAGCAGCGCGAGCGGGCGGCGCCCGCCGGCGGCGGCGCGGGCCTCGGCGGCGACGGTGACGTCCCGCGCGGTCAGGACGAGGCCGGCCGCGCCGGTGCAGGAGACGGCGATGTCGGCACGTGTCAGCTCTTTTGCGGTCGCGCCGATCGGGACGGCGCGGGCGGACACCCCGGTGCCGCCGGGCTCGCTGAGGATCGCGGCGAGCCGTTCGGCGCGCTCCAGGGTGCGGTTGGCGATGGTGACCTCGGCGACTCCGGCGCGGGCCAGTGTCGCGGCGGCCAGCGCGGACATCGAACCGGCGCCGATGACCAGGGCGCGCTTGCCCTTGGCCCAGGCGTCGACGGCGTCGCCCGCGGCGAGCTGCTGGAGGCCGAAGGTGACGAGGGACTGTCCGGCGCGGTCGATCCCGGTCTCGGAGTGGGCGCGCTTGCCGACCCGCAGGGACTGCTGGAACAGGTCGTTGAGGAGGCGGCCCGCGGTGTGCAGGTCCTGCGAGGTGGCGAGGGCGTCCTTGATCTGGCCGAGGATCTGGCCCTCGCCGACGACCATCGAGTCCAGTCCGCAGGCCACCGAGAACAGATGGTGGACGGCGCGGTCCTCGTAGTGCACGTAGAGATGCGGAGTGAGTTCGTCCAGGCCGACGCCGCTGTGCTGGGCGAGCAGCGTGGACAGTTCGGCGACGCCCGCGTGGAACTTGTCGACGTCCGCGTACAGCTCGATCCGGTTGCAGGTGGCGAGGACCGCGGCCTCGGCGGCGGGCTCGGCGGCGACCGCGTCCTGGAGGAGCTTGCCCTGGCTGTCCGGGGACAGCGTGGCCCGCTCCAGCACGCTCACCGGCGCGCTGCGGTGGCTCAGTCCGACGACGAGGAGACTCATGCCGGCATCACGGCGGGTACGTCCCCGTCGGGTCCCTTGGCGGTGTCCCCGGCAGCCCCGGCGGTCCCGGTGGCGGCCTCGGCTTCTGCTGCGGCGGCCTTCCCGGTGTCCGCGGCCTGGGCGGCCTCCAGGGCGCGCGCGGCCTCGGCGGCGGCGTGCTCGTCGGCCTCACCGGCCTTGCGCTGCTCGTGGAAGGCGAGGATCTGCAGCTCGATGGAGAGATCGACCTTGCGTACGTCGACACCGTCCGGGACGGTCAGGACGGTCGGCGCGAAGTTCAGGATGGAGGTCACACCGGCGGCGACCAGCCGCTCGCAGACCTGCTGGGCGGCGCCGGCCGGGGTCGCGATGACTCCGATCGACACCCCGTTGTCGCTGATGATCTTTTCCAGCTCGTCGGTGTGCTGCACCGGCATACCGGCGACCGGTTTCCCGGCCATCGCCGGGTCGGCGTCGATGAGCGCGGCGACCCGGAAGCCGCGGGAGGCGAATCCGCCGTAATTGGCGAGGGCGGCGCCGAGGTTACCGATCCCGACGATCACGACCGGCCAGTCCTGGGTGAGGCCGAGTTCGCGGGAGATCTGGTAGACGAGATATTCGACGTCGTAGCCGACACCGCGTGTTCCGTACGAGCCGAGGTAGGAGAAGTCCTTGCGCAGCTTCGCGGAGTTGACCCCCGCGGCGGCGGCCAGTTCCTCGGACGAGACCGTGGGTACCGAGCGTTCCGACAGTGCGGTGAGGGCGCGGAGGTACAGCGGAAGCCTGGCGACGGTGGCCTCGGGAATCCCTCGGCTGCGGGTCGCCGGTCGGTGAGTTCGGCCAGTTGCCACGGTGCTCCTGCGGGTAGAGCGGGGCTGCAGGCGGTCACACGTCCCAGGACCGCCCCGTCGCATGCAGGCTATGTCTTTGTGAACGCGTGCACAAAGATGGTGTCCGATTTGCCCGCCCAACGTGACCGGGGTCACGCACCCCCGGCGCACTCTCCGGGAACCGGCGCACGGGCTCACACGACGCTCACCTTCTGGGGGCAAAGCGGTACACACTCCTCAACAGGCCCTCGCCCCCGAAGCCAAACCGCCTCGATGGTAAACCCTTTCCGGCGCAAAGAACCGCGTCGTCACGGGCCGTTACAAGGGCAAAGGCACGCCCATTCGGTCATTCGGTTCGCCATTCGGTTCCACACGAGGTTCCGCATGAGGTTCGGTCATTCGGTGAGCGCACGCCGCAAGCGATCTTCCTTCACCCGCCAGAAATCGTGCTGCGCCCCGTCCACCAGCACCACCGGAATCTGCTCCCAGTACTTACGGTGCAGTTCCGCGTCCTGCGTGATGTCCTTCTTCTCCCATACGGCCCCCAGTTCCCCGCAGACCTTCTCGACCACCATCTGCGCGTCGTCGCACAGATGACACCCCGGCTTCCCGATCAAGGTGACCACCCGGTCCTGCGGCGGCTTCTTCGGCGTACGTCGAAACATCGGACTCATACGGCCCATTCTCGCTCCGGGCCCCCGCACCCGCCGCCACCCGTACCGCATGAGTTGTTTAACGGGACGGTCGCGGAGAGTTCACAGCACCGCATCCTCGCGACTGAGGAACCTCCGAACAGACTGGCTATGCTCACGGCATGGCCGCTCTCGGATGGCTCACTCCCCGTAGGCGCTCCGCCACGGCGCGGAGCGTGTTGGCAGGCGAGGCCTCGGCGGAGGCGGCGCGCAAGTCCTCGCAGGAGCTGACGTCCGCCCAGGAACCGGCACCGGCCGCCGCCGACGCCCCGGACCAGGTCACCCGGAAAACCTCCGAAACGGAATCACCCGAGACGGAATCGACGGATTCCGCCGGGCGGGAGCCCGATTTCCCCGTCGCCGGAGACGACCGCGCCGCCGCCTTCTTCGACCTCGACAACACCGTCATGCAGGGCGCCGCCCTCTTCCACTTCGGCCGCGGCCTCTACAAGCGGAAGTTCTTCGACACCCGCGACCTGACCCGCTTCGCCTGGCAGCAGGCATGGTTCCGGCTGGCCGGCGTCGAGGACCCCGAGCACATGCAGGACGCCCGCGACTCCGCCCTGTCCATCGTGAAGGGCCACCGCGTCTCCGAGCTGATGTCCATCGGCGAGGAGATCTACGACGAGTACATGGCCGACCGCATCTGGCCCGGCACCCGCGCCCTCGCCGAGGCCCACCTGGAGGCCGGCCAGAAGGTGTGGCTGGTCACCGCGGCCCCCGTCGAGATCGCCACCGTCATCGCCCGCCGCCTGGGCCTGACCGGCGCCCTCGGCACGGTCGCCGAGTCCGTCGGCGGCGTCTACACCGGCAAACTCGTCGGCGAGCCCCTGCACGGCCCCGCGAAGGCCGAGGCGGTCCGCGCCCTGGCCACCGCCGAGGGCCTCGACCTGACGCGCTGCGCCGCCTACAGCGACTCGCACAACGACATCCCGATGCTGTCCCTGGTCGGACACCCGTACGCCATCAACCCCGACGCGAAGCTGCGCAAGCACGCGCGCGCCCGTGACTGGCGGCTGCGCGACTACCGCACCGGGCGCAAGGCCGCCAAGGTCGGCATCCCCGCCGCCGCGGGCGTCGGCGCGGTCGCGGGCGGCACCGCGGCGGCCATCGCCCTGCACCGCCGCCGCCGCTGAAGCCCCCGGCACACCGCGCACCCGGCAATCCGGTCCCCCTTACCCGGCTCATCCCCCCGCCAGTCCCGCCGATACCACTCGGGCACAACACGCCCCGGACTCGGACGGAACGTGACCTTATCTGATCAACAACCGGTCACTCTCGGGTACTTGAACAGGTGAGGATCGGTTACAGAAGCGACGTAATCGATGATTTGAGCAACTGGGTGTAGCACTGCCTGTACGAAGCGTTATTCTCCTCAGACGCAAACCGGTACCCACCCGCCACCACGAGGGGTGAACGGTTCCGCACTGCACGTGATGGAAGCTCTGCCTCTGGGAGTCCCGTGTACCCACACGTCGGGGTTGACGCCTCGGGCCTGGCTACGCTGCGCGCAACGGTCCTCGACCACTTGCGCGGCTTCGTCCCCACCGCGTACGCCGTCCCCGCCCTCGTCGCGCCGCGCCTTGCCACAAGCGGCCCGGCCGCCCCCTGCTATGCCCTGGCGGACGGCAGCGCGGCAGTCGGCCGACGGAGCCGCTCCGGCTCCGCGACCACCGCCGCGCGCCGTCCCGCCGCCGACAGCGACAGCGCCCGCATGATGGAACTCGTCGAGCGCGCCCAGTCCGGCGAGGCCGAAGCCTTCGGACGCCTCTACGACCAGTACAGCGACACCGTCTACCGCTACATCTACTACCGCGTCGGCGGCAAGGCCACCGCCGAGGACCTCACCAGCGAGACGTTCCTGCGCGCCCTGCGCAGAATCGGTACGTTCACCTGGCAGGGCCGCGACTTCGGCGCCTGGCTGGTCACCATCGCCCGCAACCTGGTCGCCGACCACTTCAAATCGAGCCGCTTCCGGCTCGAAGTGACCACCGGCGAAATGCTCGACGCCAACGAGGTCGAACGCAGCCCCGAGGACTCCGTCCTGGAGTCCCTCTCCAACGCCGCCCTGCTCGACGCCGTGCGCCGGCTCAACCCCCAACAGCAGGAGTGCGTGACCCTGCGCTTCCTCCAGGGCCTCTCCGTCGCCGAGACCGCACGCGTCATGGGCAAGAACGAGGGCGCGATCAAGACCCTCCAGTACCGGGCCGTCCGCACCCTGGCCCGCCTGCTCCCGGACGACGCCCGCTGACCCCCGCACACAGACCGGACACGGACAGCGATCCCCAACTCACCCTGCGTACAAGCAAGTTGCTTCGACGGTCGGATCATCTTTCGTCCGTAACCCAAGTACCGCGCCGCTCGTTGTGCGGGATACAGGCTCCCTGTGGTCACTCCCCGGCTGCCCGCACTCACTCGAACGAGTGGGAGCGGACCGGGGACGCAACCCTCAGGACCCCCTGGGGAGTCGACCGTCTTGACGAGAGGAGGTGCCGCCAGTGATCGCAAACGTATCGGCGCACAGGCGGGCGAACGCCTTCGCCCAGGCCCTGGAGGAACCGTCCGACCGGGCCCCGGCGGCCGAGCAGTCCGATCCGCCGGCGACCGGAGGGCCCCCGCCCCCCGCCCCCGCGCCGGGCAACGCCGACCAGGCCGAGCGGAGCCGCATGCTGGCTCTGGCGGGCGGACTCGGCGACCTGCCGAAACCGGAGCTGGACCCCGAGGTCAAGGTCGTCCAGCGCGCCCAGCTCGTGGCCGCCATGGAGACCATGCTCCTGGAGGGCAGGGCCCCGGGCGGCGAAGCCACGGACCCTTCGGTGCCCGAACAGCGATCCCGCAGGGGGGCCAAGGGCGCCCACCGGGCCAGTCCCCTGCGGAAACTGCGACCCCGCTCCCGCCTGTCGAAGAGCCTCGCTGCGGGCGGACTCACCGTGGGTGTGGCGGCGGGCGCCTTCGGCGGAGTCGCCGCTGCCAGTACGGACGCCCTGCCCGGTGACTCCCTCTACGGCCTCAAGCGAGGCATGGAGGACTTCAAACTGGGCATGGCCGACGGCGACACCGACCGCGGCCAGATCTATCTGGACCAGGCGTCCACCCGGCTCAACGAGGCACGCAGACTCATGGAGCGCGGACGCAGCGGCCACCTCGACCACGAATCCCTCGGCGAGATCCGACGCGCCCTCTCGGGCATGCAGCACGACGCGTCGGAAGGCCACCGCCTCCTCCTCGCCGCCTACGAACGGGACGGCTCCATCGGCCCCATCCAGGCGCTCTCCGTCTTCTCGCAGTCCCACCGCGGCAGCTGGAGCGCCCTGCGCGACCGACTCCCCGTCCAGCTCGGAGACGTCAGCCAGGAGGTCAGCTCGGTCTTCGACGCCATAGACCAAGAGGTCGACCCGCTGCGCTCCCTGCTGCCCCAACCGCCCGCCAAGGGCGGCGGCAGCACCGTCCCCGGCAGCGGCCAGGACACCACGGGCACCTCCGGTACGAACCAACCGGAGCCCGGCAGGTCCAAGGCATCCACCGAGACCGGCAAGGGCCACCAGGACACCCGCCCCCACCCCTCCGCCTCGGACAGCGGCAAGAGCGACGGCCTGCTCGGCGGCAACACCGGCGGCCTGCTCGACCCACCGAAGGACACCCCGGGCCCGAGCCTCCCCGGCAAGAACGCCCTCCCGAGCAAACCCGACGTCACCCTGCCACCCCTGCTCCCCGGCCTCCTGCCGGGCCTGGGCATCGACGCGGAGGACGCCGGCCAGTAGGAGTGGTTGTTCGTTACGTGTGTGGGGGCGCCCTCCGACCGGAAGGGCGCCCCCACACACGTGCGTACGGGTAGGTGCGTACGGGCTAGAAGAACACCGACCGGCGCTGCACCAGCAGTTTGTACAGGGAGTGCTGGATCTGCTCGCGGACCTGGTCCGTCAGGTTGAACATCAGCATCGGGTCCTCGGCCGCCTCCGGCGGATACCCGTCCGTCTCGATCGGCTCACCGAACTGAATCGTCCACTTCGTCGGCAGCGGTACGGCGCCCAGCGGACCGAGCCACGGAAACGTCGGCGTGAGCGGGAAGTACGGGAACCCCAGGAGCCGCGCGAGCGTTTTCGCATTACCGATCATCGGGTAGATCTCCTCGGCCCCGACGATCGAGCAGGGCACGATCGGCGTCCCCGCCCGCAGCGCCGTCGACACGAAACCGCCCCGCCCGAACCGCTGCAACTTGTAACGCTCGCTGAAGGGCTTGCCGATGCCCTTGAAGCCCTCCGGCATCACCCCGACCAGCTCACCGCGCTGAAGCAGCCGTTCCGCATCCTCGGCGCAGGCAAGCGTGTGCCCCGCCTTGCGCGCCAGCTCGTTGACCACCGGCAGCATGAACACCAGATCCGCCGCCAGGAGCCGCAGATGGCGCTGGTGGGGGTGGTTGTCGTGGACGGCGACCTGCATCATCAGCCCATCCAGCGGCAGCGTCCCGGAGTGGTTCGCGACGATCAGCGCGCCACCGTCCGCCGGAATGTTCTCGATGCCCTTGACCTCGACCCGGAAGTACTTCTCGTACACCGGCCGCAGCAGCGACATCAGGACCTGGTCCGTCAGCTCCTCGTCGTACCCGAAGTCGTCGACCTCGTAGTCCCCCGTCAACCGCCGCCGCAGAAAGGCCAGACCCCCGGCCACCCGCCGCTCCCAGCCACCGCCCTGTTCCCCGCCCTCCGCGCCCGGCTCCCGCACCTCTCGCTCCACCGGCACATCATCCTGCGGAATCTGCGGGGCGGGCAGGGGCTGGACCCCGCGTACCTGCGCGGGCCGCCGGCCGGACACCGTGGTCCGGCGGCGCGGCGGGCGCTGGGCGCCGCCGCGCGACCGGTCGTCGTCGAAGGGAATGACCTTGGCGTCCGCCATCGTTGATGCGCTCCTCGCTTGGCGCTCTGCGTCAGGTGGGCTCTTCGTCGGGTGGGCTCTGCTGCGGTAGGGCTGTGGTCGGGTGAGGTCACGCGGGGCTCTGGGTTTGTCAGGTGGGGCTCTGGGTCGGGATGGTCGGGCCCTGGGCCGACGGTTTCGGGGTACGTGCTGCCGCCGTGCCCGGGACCGGTGCCGTCGCACTCCGGTCCGGTGCCGGGCGCCCACCCCGCAGGACCGGCAGGGCGGCGATCCGGTCGACGGCCTCCGCCACGGCCTCCGGCGACAGCAGCCCGGGACCGCGGCTGCGCGCGAACTCCGCGAAGGTCTCCGCGGTCGTGAACTCCGGTACGTAGCCCAGCGTCTCCCGCATCTGGTGCGTGGCGACCATCCGGCCATGCGTCAGCAGCCGCAGTTGCTCGGGCGAGAAGTCCGTCATGCCCAGCGTGCGCAGCGCCGACCCCAGCCAGGTCACGGCCGGCAGCAGCACCGGCACCGTGGGACGGCCCAGGCGCCGCGCGCACTGCGACAGGAGCAGCACCCCGTCCCCGGCGATGTTGAACGTGCCGCTGTTGAGTGTCCCGCGCGCGGGATCGTGCGAGGCGATCCGCAGCACCTCGACGACATCGTCCTCGTGCACGAACTGGAGCCGCGGGTCGTAGCCGAACACGGTCGGCAGCACCGGCAGCGAGAAGTACTCGGCGAGCGGCGAGTCCGCGGCCGGACCGAGGATGTTGGCGAACCGCAGCACACAGACCGCGACGTCCGGGCGCCGCCGCGCGAAGCCCCGCACATAGCCCTCGACCTCGACGGTGTCCTTGGCGAAGCCGCCGCTCGGCAGCGACTTGGGCGGTGTGGTCTCCGTGAACACGGCGGGGTCGCGGGGCGCCGAACCGTACACATTGGTCGAGGACTTCACGACGAGCCGCTTCACGGTCGGCGACTTCTGGCAGGCGCCGAGCAGCTGCATCGTCCCGATGACGTTGGTCTCCTTGAGCGTGGCCCGGCCGCCACTGCCCAACGGGGTGCCCGTGACGTCCAGGTGCACGACCGTGTCGACGGAGTGCTCGGCGAGAACCCGCGCGATCGTCGGCTGCCGGATGTCCGCCCGTACGAAATCGGCGCCGCCCAGAGGGTGCCCGGGGGCCACCGCGTCCACGGCGACGACCCGGTCGACCTGGGGATCACGCAGAATCCGCCGGACGAATCGGCCCCCCAACTGCCGGGCCGCCCCGGTCACGAGCACGACCTTGCCCAAGATCAGCGCCTACCTTCCGCGTCCCCGCGCTCTGCCCTTGCCGCCGCCATAATCGCCGCCATCGGCTGCCATCGGCCTCTGGCGGCCACGTTAGCGGGTCGGTGTTGCCCTGTGATGACCGCACGATGCACGAAGCCACGACAGCCACCGATGGCGGACAGGGGGAGTACGGGGCCGGGGCAAGGGACCGCACGACGGGGCCGGAACGTGCTGTGGCCCCTCCACCATCCGGTGAAGGGGCCACAGAGCGCGCTGTCGCAGCGGTCGCTTACTTCTTGTTGCGACGCTGAACGCGAGTGCGCTTGAGCAGCTTGCGGTGCTTCTTCTTCGCCATCCGCTTGCGCCGCTTCTTGATAACAGAGCCCACGTCAACCCTCGCTCACTTCTCGGACAACCCCCGCGTACGGGGACAATCACTCGGTGCGGGGCTGCAATGGGGCCCACACGACCTACGAGGGGCCTAGCCTACCCCGCCCGGGTGCCGAGGCTGTAATCGAGGGTGACGATCAGGCGGTGTCCACCCCCACATACGACTCGCGAAGGTACTCGTGAACCGCGTTCTCAGGGACCCGGAACGACCTACCGACCCTGATCGCGGGCAGATGACCGCTGTGCACCAACCGGTACACGGTCATCTTGGACACTCGCATCACCGCGGCGACTTCCGCCACAGTGAGAAACTGAACCTCGCTGAGAGGCCTCTCGTCAGCAGCCATCACACACCTGAACCTTCCACACATGACGGGCACCGGCTTCCCCTCCGGTGACTCCTCGTCGCTGTGCGCTCACTCCCCAGACTAGGGGCGGGTGATGCGAGTGGGGAAGAGGAGCAGCCATCGGCCGCCTACTGTGACAGACACGCTCGATTGAGTACATAGCGAGTAAGCGGCCGGTAGTAATCAGACCGCACAGCGTCATCAAGTGGAACGACCACGGACACCCGCCCCTCGGCCTCACCCACGAACAGCGCGGGATCATCCGTATCGGCCAGCCCCACGGCGTCAAACCCCAGCTGACCTGCCCCGCACACCCATCCATGGTCCCCCACGACCAGCCCCGGAAGCGGTCCCCCGGCCTCCGCGGCAACCCCCAGAACGGTACGAACCGGGAGCGGAGAGTGGGTATGTGCGCCGGTCCCACTCGCAGCGCCCCGCGCGCCGGGTTCCCGCACCAGCGCGACTCCCCGTACGTAGTCAAGGTTGTACGTACGTAGACCGAACCTAGTCGTTATGTCGACACAGCTACCCTTCGCAAAGGTGAGAACAGGGCATCCCGCCGCCGACAGGGCACTGGCCAAAGAGGCGTAGAAACCGAGCAGTCGATGCGGATGCCCCGTACCAATGAGCACCGGCTCCCGTCGCGCCCCGGCCGCCCCGAGCCGCTCCGCGAACGCGTCCAGCGCCGCCAACGTCCGCTCCGGGTCGATCACATCGTGCCCCGTCGTCAGCCCCGGATCGTCCGACACCCCGCACTTGTCGGCCATCAGCGCCATCACGTCCCGCTGATCCCAGTCCCCCTCGGGATCAAGGCCGAGCAACACCCGCGGATCCCGCGCGGCGAAGAGCCGGTAACTCCGCAGACTCTCCTCCCGCGAAGTCGCCACCGGCCCGGCCAACCTGGCCGCCAACAAATGCGCCCGCAAGGCGCCGGCACTCAACACCCTGAGATGCTGACGCACCCGACCCCGCCACTCCCCCAAAACCCATAAAACCCGCCACCCTTGGCGTAACCCACACCGAGGGGGGCTCCCCCTCCCCCCTCGCCCTCCCTCCCCGCCCCTCCAGTCCCGAGGGCCGCCCGCCAAGCGCCGGCCCCGGAAGCAGGCGCTACGGCAACATCCCCCGCAACGGAAAGACAGCCCGCCGCGTCGCCAGCACGGCCTGGTCGAGCCGATCGGCCGGGTCGTACCCGGACTCCCACGCCTTCCAGTCCACCGGCCACCCCCCATCCGTCATCCGCCCAGGGCCCCGGACACGAGCCCGCGCGAACACCTCCCGCAACCACTCCTCGGGAACCTCCGCCTCCGGCTCCACCGGAGCCCCCGCCGCGATCCCCACCAGATGCGTCCACGATCGGGGCACCACATCCACCACCGCATAGCCCCCGCCCCCGAGCGCGACCCACCGCCCACCCGCGTACGCGTGCGCCAGCTCATGACACGCCACCTGCACCGCCCGCTGCGCGTCCAACGACACCGCGAGATGCGCGAGCGGATCCTCGAAGTGCGTGTCCGCACCGTGCTGCGTCACCAGCACCTGCGGCCGGAAATCGGCCAACAGCTCCGGCACCACCGCATGGAACGCCCGCACCCACCCGGCATCCGCGATCCCGGCGGGCAGCGCCACATTCACCGCCGACCCCTCGGCCGACTCGGCACCCGTCTCCTCCGGCCACCCGGTCCCGGGGAACAGCGTCCTCGGATGCTCGTGCAGCGAGATGGTGAGCACCCGGGGGTCCTCCCAGAACGCGGCCTGCACCCCGTCACCGTGATGCACGTCCACATCCACATAGGCGACCCGCTCGGCACCCAGCTCCAGGAGCCGTGCGATGGCCAGCGAGGCATCGTTGTAGATGCAGAACCCCGACGCGCTCCCCGGCATCGCATGGTGCAGCCCACCCGCGAAGTTCACCGCGTGCAGAGCATCGCCGTGCCACACCGCCTCGGCCGCACCGACGGACTGCCCGGCGATCAGCGCCGACACCTCGTGCATCCCCGCGAACGCCGGGTCGTCCGAGGTCCCGAGGCCGTACGAACCGTCCGCCGACTCGGGATCGGCGGAGACAGCCTTGACCGCCTCGATGTAGTCCTCACGGTGCACAAGACGCAGCGTCGAATCGCCGGCCCGCTGAGCAGCGACGACATCGAGCCTGCTGTCCAGCCCGAAGGCGCTCACGAGCCGCCGGGTCAGAGCCAGCCGAACCGGATCCATCGGGTGATCCGGACCGAAGTCATAGCCCGTTACCGCTTCGTCCCACATCAGCTGTGCGCGACCGCTCATGACTCTCACCGTATCGGTCCGGCCGCGGGGCGAACGACCGGGCGTACAGCAGTGTCACAAGCACCAACACCATGGGAACGAGCATCGCGCCGCGATAGTTCCACGTGTCCCCGAGCGCCCCGACGAGCGGTGAACCGATGAGGAATCCCACGTAGTTGAAGATGTTGAGCCGTGCGATCGCCGTATCGGACGCCCCCGGGAAGAGCCGCCCGGCCGCGGCGAACGTCTGCGGCACGATCACGCAGAGCCCGAGGCCCAGCAGGGTGAAGCCGAGCATCCCGACCCAGGGCCCCGGCGCCGTGGCGACCACCGCGAACCCCAGCGCGGCCACCACACTCCCGGCCCGCACCACGACAACCGCCCCGAACCGCCGCACTCCGAAGTCCCCGAGCGCCCGTCCGACCAGCGTCGTCACCATGTAGACGTTGTACGGAACGGTCGCGAGCTGCTCCGAGCTGCCCAGCACGTCCTGGAGGTACTTCGCGCTCCAGTTCGACACGGTGGAGTCCCCGATATAGGCGAAGGTCATCACCAGACACAGCGGCAACAGCATCCGGAAGACGACAGGCCCGGCCTCGCCGCCCTTCGACTCCGCGCCGTCCCCCACCCCACCGGTACCCGCGTCGACGTACCACCGACTCCCCACGAAGGCCGCCGGCAACAGCACCACGACCACCGGCAGATACGACACGAACAGCGCCAGGCCCCAATGCGCCCCGACCCAGGCCAGCGAGGCCCCGACAATGCCCCCGAGGCTGTACGCGGCGTGGAATCCGAGCATGATGCTGCGCCCGTAGGCCCGTTGCAGGCTCACCCCGAGCATGTTCATGGAGGCGTCGAGGGCGCCGACCGCGAGCCCGAACACCCCGAGCGCCACGGCGACCTGCCACAGCCGATCCCCGGCGGCCACCCCGAGCAGCGCCAGGAGCACAACGGGCTGGGACCATCGAAGGACCCTGCTGGGCCGCACCCGCTTCACCAGGTGTTCGGTACAGACACTGCCGACCCCGGCGAGCACCGGCACTGCGGCGAGAAAGGCGGGCAACAGCCCGTCGGATATCCCGTACCGGTCCTGGATCGCGGGAATCCGCGTCACCAGCAGAGCGAAGGCGACGCCCTGCACGAAGAAGCTGAACGCCAAGGAGGCTCGGCCGCGCCGCAGCACATCTGTCATGGCGGCACAGCGTAAGGCCCCCAACTACCCGTGGGTAGATGGATCAGGAAGTGACTTTTCCGGGGGCAGTTCTGCTCACGCGAGCAGGGCGGTGAGTTGCTTCATGTCTGAGAAGAACCCGGTGGCTCCGGCGAGCCGTTCCGGGGCCGTCATCGCGGTGAATCCGTACACATCCATCCCCGCGGCGACCGCGGCCTCCACACCGAGCGGACTGTCCTCGACAACGGCGCACCGACCGGGGGCCACGCCCATCCGCTCGGCCGCGTGCAGAAAGAGATCCGGCGCCGGCTTCCCCTTTCCCACATCCTCGGAACTGAAGATCCGCGCATCGTCGAACCACCGGTCGAGCCCGGTCTTACGGTGCCCGACCCGAATCCGCTCATGACTCCCTGACGAAGCGACACAGGTGGCGACTCCGTCGGTACGAAGCGTCTCCAGAACATCCACGACACCGTCGACCGGCTCCAACTCCCGCTCGAACGCCGTGAATACGCGCTGATGAAAGCTGTCGTCAAACCCTTCGGGCAACCGCTCCCCGGTCCGCTCCCTCACGAGATCGTGTACGCGATGCATGGCACCCCCCATGTAGTCACGCAGGGAGTCTTCGTACGTGGTGGGGTGCCCGATCTCGGTCAGGTAGCCGGCGAGGATCCGATTGGAGATCGGCTCACTGTCCACGAGGACGCCGTCGTTGTCGAAGATGACCAGGTCGTATCGCATGACTCGACCATAAACGACGGGGAAAACGCCGGAGTGGCCCGCAAAACGAAAAAGCCCCCGCACCTGAGGTGCGGGGGCTTTCCCCTAACAATAGTTCGGCGGTGTCCTACTCTCCCACAGGGTCCCCCCTGCAGTACCATCGGCGCTGTGAGGCTTAGCTTCCGGGTTCGGAATGTAACCGGGC